>NZ_SOFL01000031.1 GCF_004402695.1 Cryobacterium adonitolivorans
TTTGACCGTTTTGGCCCAGGCGGCGCGTTTGGTGTCGACGAAGCGCACGCCGCCGCGGCGGGGGCTGGTGAAGCTGTCGAAGGTGGACTTGATGAACTCGCCCTGTTCCGGCGGAAACAGTCCGTCGACGCGGACCTGGCCGGTGTTCAGGGTCCAGATGCGCAGGTAGCGGTCGTCCCAGGCCTTCTGTTCCCGCACCCGGATGCCGGCCTCGTCGAGGCTGTCGCGCACCTGGCGGGCCCGTTTGAGCAGCTGGTCCACGTTCATCGACGCGGCGTCGACGAGCAGCCCGGCCAGGGCGTCGGCGAGGACCGGACCGGTGACGACGGTGTCGATGTCGCCCAGGCCGGTGCGCAGGGCGTGTGCTGCATCGATCGAGAGGGTGCCTCCGGTCACGGCGTGCGAGATCGGCGCATGCCACGGTGCCGGTGCCGGCGGCAGCAGCGGAACCGCAAAGTCCAGGGCGTCAGGGTCGAGGGCGTCGGGGGCGTCCGGGTCGAGCGCACCATCCAGCGCACCGTCGAGCAACCGGCGGGCCGCCTCGTCCTCGGCAGCCAGGAACGCGGCCGCCTGCGCTGCGGCATCTTCGGTCTCGGCGAGCATCCGGCCCACCTCCACGAGCTTTCGCGACTCGACCTTGCTCGTGCCGGTCAGCTCCTGGATCAGGGCCTCGGGGTTGAGGAAACCCTGCTGCTGGGCCAGACCGGACTGGCCCAGCTCCCACCGGGAACGCTGGGCGAGGGTCTTCGCCATCCAGGTCTTGCGGGTATCCAGCTCGCGCTGCGCCTGCGCCAGAGTGCGCTGACCGGCCAACACAGCGGCATCCGACAACGCGTCGTAGTCAACGCTGCACGACCCCAACCGGGCCACATTCTCCGCGGCATCCACCAGCGCATCACCGCTGTGAGCGGCGAAGGTGTCTACGATACTCGACTGGTTTGTCATGCCCCGAATCTAGCCCGATTACGAAGCTTTGTGTGAGCAAATATCAACTTGTGGATAAC
>NZ_SOFL01000011.1 GCF_004402695.1 Cryobacterium adonitolivorans
AGCGGCCCCGCAAAACCCTCAAACGCCGCACCCCAGCCGATTTGCTCAGCGAGCTAGTCTCGGGGAAGGAATTAGCCCCTGTTGCTTCCACCGTTTGAATTCGCCCATGGGTTATGAGCCTCGTGAGTTATCAAACAGTCGCACGCTAGTGGGGTGGGGCGCGTTGTGGGCGCAAGTGCCGGCCTCAACGAGAGATGATTCGATGTCGGGCAATGGCCCAAGGCGGGCCGTCCATGACACTCGAACAACAAGGCGGCCTTTGGCCACAATCGACGTATTCATGCTTAGCGCCAGATCCGGTGGCGACACCATCAGCGTCGACCATCATCGCGTCGGCAACGCCGGATACGCACGTTTGCGGGAGGATGACCAGATGAAGAAAGTCAATTGGCCAGTAGTGCTACCGATCGTTTTGATTGGGGTGCTGCTTGGGTGGCTTGCTGTTTGGCGACTTTCCCGCGCATCGAACCCACTCTTGCTGTGGATGAGTGGTGGGATGCCCGTCTTGGTGGTTGGATTTGTCTTCATGGCAGTGCTTGCCTGGCTACGTCGCAGGAAGTCGAGCAGGACGTGGGCCTTGATGACCCTGGATGATCCAGACGCTGCGCTTTTCATAGCTTTCGTTTATCCGTCCGTCAGGAGCCAGCTGGGCAAGCTCGGCTGGCGACTACACGGGTCGGCCTATCTATCGATACCCACGATTGGAGTCCGTTTCGGTCCGGCCGACGTCACCTTCTGGGAGGCCGGTGCAGAGGGACCGACTCTGACGTTAGCTTCCTCTGATATC
The DNA here is from genome assembly GCF_004402695.1 of Cryobacterium adonitolivorans. Lineage (GTDB taxonomy): Bacteria > Actinomycetota > Actinomycetes > Actinomycetales > Microbacteriaceae > Cryobacterium > Cryobacterium adonitolivorans. Next base: position 788 of record NZ_SOFL01000011.1, read on the forward strand.
AAATCCGCCGCAGTAGGTCAGGTCAGTGACGGGTACCGTGGTCACCCGGCGATCGATCTCGAACTCACGACAGCGCACCGCAACAACCGCCTCCAACTGAACCTTCGGAATGTCCGCCACCACAACCTCTCAACGGAAGGAATGAAAGAAGCGCTCTATAGAGTCCCAATCAGTCCTCGGCATAACGCGGAATCCTGATTGTTCAAATCCGGACGCCAGCATCTCCCGTCCTGCGGAAGTTCCAGGGGCCGGCGCTGGCAACGCACTGACGTGTCTCCAAACCCTAGGGCGGCTTCAAGGGGTCGTAGCAACACCGTATGAGTGAGGTGTTGTTGATGGCGTCGAGAGTGGTGTTGAAGGATCGCGAGAACTTGTTCTGGGTTCGGGTCCGTGGA
>NZ_SOFL01000054.1 GCF_004402695.1 Cryobacterium adonitolivorans
GGGCGAATTCAAACGGTGGAAGCAACAGGGGCTAATTCCTTCCCCGAGACTAGCTCGCTGAGCAAATCGGCTGGGGTGCGGCGTTTGAGGGTTTTGCGGGGCCGCTCGTTCAGTTCAGTGGCGACCTCAAGGAGGCGTTGCGCGCTGTGGGCGTTCAGATCGGTGCCTTTCGGGAAATACTGGCGCAGTAGGCCGTTGGTGTTCTCGTTCGAGCCGCGCTGCCAGGGCGAGGCCGGGTCACAGAAGAAGATCGGAACCCCGGTGGCTTTGCTGATCTCCACGTGCCGGGCCAGCTCGGTTCCCTGATCCCAGGTCAACGACCGCCGCAGAAGCACGGGCAATGCGTCCAGGGCGCCGATGAGTCCGTCGTGGAGTTCAGTTGAGCTGTGGCCGTTGGGTAGATGCACCAGGACGACAAACCGGGTCGTGCGTTCAACCAAGGTCGCGATTGCCGATCCTGACGCGGATCCGACGATCAGATCGCCCTCCCAGTGACCGGCCACCAGTCTGTCGTTGGCCTCTTTGGGCCGCTCGCTCAACATCACCTTGTCGCGGATCTTGCCCGCCGCGTTCAGCTGCGTGGCCCGCGGTTTCCGCGCCGATCGGCCCCGTCGCAGGTGCCGATGCAAATGAACTCCGACGTAACCGCGGCCTTGAACGTAGAGGCTCTGATAGATCGACTCGTGCGAGACCTGCAGCTCGGCCTGGCCGGCGAACACGACCGCGAGGTCGTCACTGATCTGCTGCGGACTCCAGTTCTTCCGCAACCGCTCCTCTACGACAGCGGCAAGTAGCCGGTCCTCGAGCTTGCTCGGCTTGGGCCGGCCCGCTCTGATCACGCAGCGTTTCTGCGCGGCATAAGGCCGGTAGCTGCGCGTTGTCGGGTGGGAATTGCGGCGCAGCTCACGGCTGATCGTCGACGCGGAGCGCCCCAGATCCCGTGCGATCGCGCGAACGCCGGCACCGTCCAGCCGCAGATCCGCGATGCGCAGACGTTCCTCCTGGCCCAAGTAGCGCCCCGAAGACGCCACGGCCGGAACGGGTATTCGCCCGCCAGCGGCCTTGATCCACCGGTATCCCTGTCTGCGATTCACTCCCACAGATTCACACGCGGCCGCCGCCGACATCCCTCCACGGACCCGAACCCAGAACAAGTTCTCGCGATCCTTCAACACCACTCTCGACGCCATCAACAACACCTCACTCATACGGTGTTGCTACGACCCCTTGAAGCCGCCC
>NZ_SOFL01000017.1 GCF_004402695.1 Cryobacterium adonitolivorans
GGCAGCTGGGGTCATGGTGACCGTCAGTGTCACGCTCTGGGCAGCGTATTGCGCCGTGGCCTGGGCCACAGCATCCGCGACTACCTGGGCAACGGACAAGCGTCGTCGGTGCATGGTGAGCCGGCCTTCCTCGGCAGTCGTCACGATGGACACGTCCTCGCTAAGCCGTGCCAGACGGGTGACCTGGTCCCCCAGCATGGTGAGCGTTGCCGGATCCGCTTCCTGGACGCCGTCGGCGATGGCCTCAAGGTAGGCGCCGATCGTGGTGATGGGGGTACGCATTTCGTGCGCCAGGTCGCCCAGCATTCTCGTTCTGGTCGCTTCGATCCGGCCGAGGTCGGTGGCCATCGAGTTGAAGGCCGAAGTGAGGTCGTCGAACTCACTGCCCAGGCCCACAGCGGGTATGCGCGCCGTGTAGTCCCCGTCCGCCACCCGGCCAGCCGCTTCAGTGACGGGCGCCAGGGACCGTGTAATCCGGCGGGAGAGGAACAGGCTCACCCCGACCGACGCTGCCAGAGCAGCGATGAGGGCCACGGCCAGGGAAAGCATGGATGCCGTCCGGAATGCCTCCTCGGCATGCGCCGTCGAGTCAGCCCCGGAACCACCCATGCGCATCATGTGAACGTGGAAAATGGCTGGGCCGATCCCTACGACCACGACCCAGGCAGTTGCTACTCCAACGAGCACAACGACGAGGATGGCACCGAGTAGGCGCGCGCTGAGATCCCTCGGGCCAGGAACCCGAGTGCCTGTTCTGCTCACTCGCCGACGCCCATCTGGTAGCCGACCCCGCGCACAGTCCGAATGAAGACCGGTGAGGACGGATCATCACCGATCTTGCGCCGCACGTGCCCGATATGCACATCCACAAGATGCGGATCGCTCATCCAGCCGTCACCCCATACGGCCTCAATAAGTAGCTGCCGCGAGAAAACAATGCGAGGTTGCCCGGCCAACGCCGCCAACACCTCGAACTCCGTGCGGGTCAGGTCCACGGGTTCACCGTCGCGGTGGACTTCGCGGCCGGCGACGTCGATTTGGAGGGACCCAAAGACAAGAGGCGGTGTGCCGACAGCGTCGGCCTGTTCGCTGGGGCGCGGTCGGCGGAGCATAGCGCGCACTCGAGCCACAAGCTCTCGCGGGCTGAAAGGTTTGGTCAGGTAGTCGTCTGCTCCGACAGAGAGGCCGACCAGCTTGTCGATCTCGTCCACCCGCGCGGTCAGCATGATGATGTAACAATCAGTGAAGGTGCGCACGGTACGACAAACCTCAATGCCATCCATCCCGGGCAGGCC
>NZ_SOFL01000004.1 GCF_004402695.1 Cryobacterium adonitolivorans
CGGTAGGGAGGACGATCGCCGTCGCGCTGCGGGCGATCGGAGTTGCCCTGGTACGCCGGGCGGTCGCCGTTGCCCCGGTAAGGAGGGCGATCGCCGTCGCGCTGCGGACGGTCGGAGTTACCCTGGTACGCGGGACGGTCGGAATTGCCCCGATACGGTGCACGCTCCCCGCCCTGCGGACGGTCGGAGTTGCCACGGTAGGGAGGACGGTCGCCGTCGCGCTGCGGGCGATCGGAGTTGCCCTGGTACGCCGGACGGTCGCTGTTGCCCCGGTAGGGAGGACGGTCGCCGTCGCGCTGCGGACGGTCGCTGTTGCCCCGGTACGGCGCACGCTCCCCGCCCTGGGGACGATCGGAGTCGCCCCGGTACGGCGGACGGTCACCGTCGCGCTGCGGACGGTCATTGCCGCCGGAGTTGCCGCGGTACGGCGGTCGAGCGCCGTCCTGGCTGGGTCGGTCCGACCATCCGCGACCACCCTGGTAGCCGCCGGTGCGACGATCGCCGCTCCCGTTGTCGCGTGCGTCGTTCCCGTTGCGTTCCGTGGGGGTCACTGTTTATCTCCTGTAGGTGTGGCTATACGTACCGGACTACTTCTCCAGCGTACGTTAACGGCAAAATGGCCACCCGAATGGGTGGCCATTTTGACTAAGTTAAGTCCGGCGGTGTCCTACTCTCCCACAGGGTCCCCCCTGCAGTACCATCGGCGCAAAGAGTCTTAGCTTCCGGGTTCGGAATGTGACCGGGCGTTTCCCTCTTGCTATGGCCGCCGAAACAATGTGCGATGCCCCAGCACCGAGGTGCCGGCCATCAAGTCGTTTCGAACCATCAAGCTTCGATTGCTCCAGTCTACAGGACATCGCGCGTGCCCACCTCCGCGAGCTGTGAGTTAAGCCCTGAAAAGTCGCGCATCCTGGTGCTCAGCTCACAGCTCGCGAAGCGGATGCGCTGGGTCGCACTCCGATCGCTGGTCGAGCCTGTCGAGACCCCGTGAAAGGCATCTCGCGAGATCAGGCCCTACTTCTCCCAGGAGGAACCGGCGCGAGGCCACGTGAGGCTCGTTCCTCATCGAGGAGCTCTTGGATGAGGTCGAGCTTGGCGGCGGTGTAGGCCCTGCCGATCAGCCCAGAGGCGGCCAGCATGATCCTCAGCTCTCCGTACCGGCGACGCGGGGCCTCGTCCTGGTCAAGCTTGTCTCTGAAGACTCGCTGGTTACAGGTGGGCCAGGCACTTTCCGTGAAGACGTGCAGAATGTCTGTGCGGCCGGCGGTACTCCCCGCGCCTAAATGGCATGGGTCTTCGGTCCTGACCGGGCGTGCCCACGACTTCCCCGAACGCTGACCTCTCCCCCCGCGAGCTGTGAGTTAGGCCCGAAGTCTCGCGCGTTGTGGTGCTTTGCTCACGGTTCGCGGGACCCGGGGTGGGGGGTTAACGCACAATGGCCACCCCGGAGGGTGGCCATTGTGTGTGTTTCTAAG
>NZ_SOFL01000027.1 GCF_004402695.1 Cryobacterium adonitolivorans
AGCGGCAACTCGTCGTCGACCACCAACACTCGCGGCCGCGGCCCCGCAGTAGTTTGTGGCCCGAAGGCGGTTGACATCATGCTCTCATTGTCCCTCCGCGTTCACCCCGGACCGCTCTGACGAGCGACTGCAGCCCATATCCTCAGTCAATCTTTGTCAAAAGCGCATTCAGTGGATTTCGCTGACCGCTGGGCTTGTTGCCCATGCGAGGAAAATCCGACTTCGCAAAGCCTCCTCGCTGACCCGGTCGTGATCAGCTGAACTGCGCCCGCGGTATTGCCAGCTGAACTTTGTCAAGTGCCGATACGGATTCGGCGTATCCGCGTTTGCAACCTGGCTTGATCGACACTGGAGGTGACATGAACCCGCACGGCAATCCCGTCGCCGGCCACCGCCAAAGGCTCGTTATCGCATACGCGTTCACGGCGGTTCTGGTCATGGCAGCCATGCTGGCCATGCACTCCATGATCGGCGAGCACGGCGTAGCGTCGGGGGCAGCCGAGTCCACCGCACATTCCGACGCCATCCCAAGCGGCGCTGACTTCGGAACTGACGTGGCGGTCGCGGCGACAGCGGCGACGATATCACTAGTGGCGCACGCCGAAGTTGGCCTTTTCGGTCGCGCCGACTGCGTGCTCGACTGCGCCGTGTGGGCGATGACCTGCGCCCTGGTGTCGGTCGTAGCGGCTCTCATTATTCTTGCCCGCTCGCCGGCCACGTATCGGCGCTTGCTCGAGGCGGGCGGGCGCGTCGCCTCTCGCTTCCAGGGCCCCGCGCTTCATCTTTTCCGACCTAGCTTGGTCGCTCTGTCCATCAGTCGCTCGTAAACCGGCGTCGGCCTTAGCGTCACTCGACGCCGGCCTTCACTACGCCGTATGGCGAACCGGTTTCTCACGTCTGACTCTGAATGGATTAACAATGCCCAAGCCACGTACCTACCTCCTCGCTGCCGCGGCCATCGCAGCCGCACTCACTCTCAGCGCCTGCTCCGGCGGAACAACCGATACCGGTTCATCCGCCGCCCCCAGCTCCCCCGATTCGTCCGCCGCCTCGGTCGACTTCGCCGACGCAGACATCGAGTTCGCCTAGATGATGATCCCCCATCACGAACAGGCCGTTGAAATCAGCGACGACCTCCTTGAGAAGGACGGCATCGACCAGTGCATCGTGGATCTGGCCACCGAGATCAAGGCCGCCCAGGAGCCCGAAATCAAGCAGCTCGAATCCTGGCTCACAGCATGGAACATGGATGACACCAGCTCCAGCGAGATGGACATGTCCGAGATGGATCACGGCACGGACGGCATGATGTCCGACGACGACATGAACGCCCTCAAGTCGGCGTCACCAGGGCGCCATTGCGATGGCTCAGACCGAGATCGACGAGGGTCAAAACCCGGACGCGGTGGACCTGGCCACGAATATCGTGGACAGCCAGACCACCGAGATTGATGTCATGAAGCAAACAATTGCGCCTGGCCGAGAAACACCCGCACTGCCGCCGCCGAGCACAACGGCTACTCCCAGCGACCCGTCGACTTACCCCTCGGGCCGTGCCTTTTTTGACATCATTCCCGTGTTTGCTCAGTTGTGTGTTGAGGCGATCCAGGTGCACAGGCGCTATGCGCGAAGGGCCGCAACGATTGACACGATCGCGACCACTCGGCGTCGACACCGTGACCGTGCAACGCGCGCTCCTGAGCAACCCGGATGGACAGCGGACGTTGGGGCGCGATGAGCGTTGACGTCGGCCAGCGGGCTCGCGGGGCGTCTGGCGTCATCTCACGTAAGAGACCAGGCCGATCATTCC
>NZ_SOFL01000041.1 GCF_004402695.1 Cryobacterium adonitolivorans
CCCGGCGGGCGACGGCTGCCGCTGTCGAGCCTGTTGTCCGGCGGCTTGATGCTCGGGATGGGCATAGTGACCATGATCATCGCGGTTCGAGGCATCGGCATGGCGCCCGACGGTTGGCAGGTGCGAGTTACCGCCTGGCTGAACCACGCAGCTGTGGTTATTCAGCAGTCCGTCGGGTTCATCCCCGGCTGGCTCTCGGCGCTCGTGGTCTTCGCCGGCCTCGCGACTCTGGTGTGGAAGGCGCTGCGCGCCCGACGCACACAGGCCGGTCAGATCGTTTCCGCGACAGAGCCAGATACGGCGGAGCAGGTCGCGGCCGGTTCGACCACTCCGGCCTGTCACGACAATGCAAAGGAATCCAAGTAATGGCATCACGCAACAAGAAGCCCGCCGCTAGGATGCGGCCGCTGAGGAAGAACACCAACCGCCTTGCCGTGCTGATCGGTGCCGGCGTGGTCGTGGCCATTTTCGGCGCCTTTTTCCTCGTTCTCGCCCAGCAGCCCTCCGCACCCGCCCAGACGGCTCAGTCCGCTCCTATGGGCAGGAGCGCCGATGCGGCCGACTACGCGGTGGGATCTCCGGGGGTGGGAGAGATGGCCCCGGGATTCGCCATGGAGTCCACCACGGGAGACACCGTGGATCTGAGTGACTACTCGGGCAAATCGGTGCTCTTGTACTTCCATGAGGGACTGGGTTGCCAGCCCTGCTGGGACCAGATGCGTGACCTGGACGCCGCATCTGACCAGCTCACCGCCGCCGGAGTCGACGATGTGCTCACGATCACCAGCGGACCGGTAGACCTGATCGCGCAAAAAATGGACGACGACGAACTCGCCTCCATCGCCCTGGCGGACACGAAGATGGACGTCATCACGGAGTACGGTGCGAATGACTACGGCATGATGGGCGACTCCCGCGCCGGACACAGCTTCATCCTCGTCGGGCCTGACGGCACGATCCAGTGGCGCGCGGACTACGGCGGCGCCCCGGATTACACAATGTATGTGTCCATGACCGACCTGCTCGCCGACATGAAGGCTGCCGGGGTGAGCGGATCATGATGATCACCGTCCTGACCCAGGAATCATGCCCATCCTGCGTGAACGCGAAAAACACCCTGGCGCAGCTCGCGGACGAGTACCCCATCGACGTCAGAGAGATCCCGTTGGCGTCAACTGAAGGCAAAGGCCTTGCGAACCGGGTCGGTATTGTTTTCGCCCCGGGCATCTTGATCGACGGTGAGCTGTTCAGTTACGGCCGCCTGTCCGAAAAGAAACTGCGCCGCCACCTCTCCAAGCTGGAGTGGCCCGCCACAGCGATGCCCGCGAGAAAGAACTAACGGAAGCAAAGAAATGGTCACTCACTTCACCCGCCGTACTTTTCTCGGCGCGACGCTGGCTGCGACGGCGACAGTTGCCCTTGCCTCCTGCACGACGGGCCCCGGCGCTCGAGCTGGGGTCGACCGGATACTGTCGACCGATCCTTTGGTCGCCCAATACGAGGCGCGGCGTGCGGCCAACGGCGCCACCGTCACCCAAAACCTCACCATCGGCGCCTTCGATGCCCTAGTCGCCGGCACCGCTCTGACCACGTGGGGATACAACGGGACACTCAACGGGCCTCTCATCCGCGCAAAAACGGGCGACCTCCTGAACGTGCCGGTGACGAACACTCTGGCCGAGCCCACGAGCATCCACTGGCACGGCCTGGCCCTGCGAAACGACGCCGATGGTGTCCCAGGCGTCACCCAAAAGGCCATTGCTCCAGGCAGCGACTACGGATACCAGTTCCTGCTCAACCAACCCGGCACCTACTGGTACCACTCTCACGTGGACATGCAGCGAGAACGTGCCCTGTCGGGTGCGCTCATCATCGACGACCCCAATGAACCGATGGCTTACGACCAGGAATGGGTCATCCTCCTCGACGACTGGCTCGACGGACTCCCCGGCACCCCCGACGACGCTCTCAACAGCTTGGCCGAGGGCTCGGGCATGAGCGGGATGGATTCGGGGATGAGGGGAATGGGGTCACGCTTTACCAGCCCATACTTGGGCGGTGACGCCGGCGACGTGCCATTCCCTGCCCATCTGTTCAACGGCCAAGCACCGCAAACGGCCGAAGTGTTCGACAGTCGACCCGGCAATCGGATTCGCCTGCGCATCATCAATGCGGCGGGGGACACCGCCTACAGGGTGGGCATCCCCGGGCAGAAGATCACCCTCACCCACACCGACGGCTTTCCCGTCCAACACCAGGACGTGGACGCCGTGGTCCTCGGAATGGGCGAACGCATCGACGCGCTCATCACCGTCGTCGACGGCTACACTCCAGTTCTGGCTTTCCCCGAAGGCAAAGACGGAAGCGCCTATGGGCTCATCCGCACAGGATCTGGTACCCCACCCCCGCCGGATCAAATGCCATCCACTCTGACGGGTGACGTCACCGACGGCGGTCAGTTGCGAGCCGATGAATCCGTGCGCCTGCCGTCCCGCACGCCGACCCGGCGACACGAGATGCGACTGACCGGGGGTATGCACTCCTACGACTGGAGCATCAACGGGCGAACCTTCAACATGGACGACCCCTACGCCGGTGCCTTCGATACCAGCCTCAACGAGCGAGTGCAGATCACGATGACCAACGACACGATGATGTGGCACCCGATGCACCTACACGGGCACACCTTCCAGGTCGCGGGCAACAAAGCGCGCAAAGACACCGTCATCATCCGGCCCGGGAAAACTGTCACCGTCGAATTCGACGCCGACAATCCCGGCCAATGGCTCGCCCACTGCCACAACGCATACCACGCTGCTCGCGGAATGATCGGCCTGGTCTCTTACGTGAGATGACGCCAGACGCCCCGCGAGCCCGCTGGCCGACGTCAACGCTCATCGCGCCCCAACGTCCGCTGTCCATCCGGGTTGC
>NZ_SOFL01000026.1 GCF_004402695.1 Cryobacterium adonitolivorans
TTCGAACCTATATTTTTTAGTTATAGAGCCCTCCGTGGAGGGCGTTTGTTCTCGACCGTACATCGAGAACCACATAGTGGACGCATAGCAGCTTATTCAAACTGAGTGTTATCAAATTATCGGCTTATTAGTACCGGTCAGCTCCAAGAGTCTTTAGTCCTCTCTTCCACATCCGGCCTATCAACGCAGTAGTCTAGCTGCGAGCCTCTCCCCCTAAGGGATGGAAATCTCATCTCGAAGCCGGCTTCCCGCTTAGATGCTTTCAGCGGTTATCCGTTCCGAACGTAGCTAATCAGCGGTGCTCCTGGCGGAACAACTGACACACCAGAGGTTCGTCCATCCCGGTCCTCTCGTACTAGGGATAGATCTTCTCAAATTTCCTGCGCGCGCAGCGGATAGGGACCGAACTGTCTCACGACGTTCTAAACCCAGCTCGCGTACCGCTTTAATGGGCGAACAGCCCAACCCTTGGGACCTACTCCAGCCCCAGGATGCGACGAGCCGACATCGAGGTGCCAAACCATGCCGTCGATATGGACTCTTGGGCAAGATCAGCCTGTTATCCCCGAGGTACCTTTTATCCGTTGAGCGACAGCGCTTCCACAAGCCACTGCCGGATCACTAGTCCCGACTTTCGTCCCTGCTCGACTTGTCAGTCTTACAGTCAAGCTCCCTTGTGCACTTACACTCGACACCTGATTGCCAACCAGGTTGAGGGAACCTTTGGGCGCCTCCGTTACTTTTTAGGAGGCAACCGCCCCAGTTAAACTACCCACCAGGCACTGTCCCTGAACCGGATCACGGTTCGAAGTTAGGTATCCAATATGACCAGAGTGGTATTTCAACGATGACTCCACCTGAACTAGCGTCCAAGCTTCACAGTCTCCCACCTATCCTACACAAGCCACACCGAACACCAATACCAAGCTGTAGTAAAGGTCACGGGGTCTTTCCGTCCTGCTGCGCGTAACGAGCATCTTTACTCGTAATGCAATTTCGCCGAGTTCGCGGTTGAGACAGCTGGGAAGTCGTTACGCCATTCGTGCAGGTCGGAACTTACCCGACAAGGAATTTCGCTACCTTAGGATGGTTATAGTTACCACCGCCGTTTACTGGGGCTTAAATTCTCAGCTTCGCCTTGCGGCTAACCGTTCCTCTTAACCTTCCAGCACCGGGCAGGCGTCAGTCCGTATACATCGTCTTGCGACTTGGCACGGACCTGTGTTTTTAGTAAACAGTCGCTTCCCACTGGTCTCTGCGGCCTTCGAACGCTCCAGGAGTAAATCCCTTCACGCCTCAGGCCCCCCTTCTCCCGAAGTTACGGGGGCATTTTGCCGAGTTCCTTAACCACGATTCTCTCGATCTCCTTAGTATTCTCTACCTGATCACCTGAGTCGGTTTGGGGTACGGGTGACTAAAACCTCGCGTCGATGCTTTTCTTGGCAGCATAGGATCACTGATTTCACCCTCACGGGCTACCCATCGGGTCTCAGGCTTAATGAACGACGGATTTGCCTATCGTTCGCCCTACATCCTTAGACCGGGACAACCATCGCCCGGCTCAGCTACCTTCCTGCGTCACACCTGTTAATACGCTAACCGCACCAGCATAGGGTCGCACGCTAGGCCTCACGCTTCACCCCGAAGGGATCCATCTAGAGGATTCAGATGCTTAGCATTACTGGATTAGCTTGGACGGTTTTTCATCAGTACGGGAATATAAACCCGTTGTCCATCGACTACGCCTGTCGGCCTCGCCTTAGGTCCCGACTTACCCAGGGCGGATTAGCCTGGCCCTGGAAACCTTGATCTTTCGGAGGACGGGTTTCTCACCCGTCTTTCGCTACTCATGCCTGCATTCTCACTCGTGTAGCCTCCACGGCTGGTTTACACCGCCGCTTCGCTGGCCACACGACGCTCTCCTACCCATCAACACGGCTGAACCAACACCACAAGGGTGCGGCTTACCAAAAATATCAATGCCACAACTTCGGTGGCGTGCTTGAGCCCCGTTACATTGTCGGCGCGGAATCACTTGACCAGTGAGCTATTACGCACTCTTTCAAGGGTGGCTGCTTCTAAGCCAACCTCCTGGTTGTCTATGCAACTCCACATCCTTTCCCACTTAGCACGCGCTTTGGGACCTTAGATGGTGGTCTGGGTTGTTTCCCTCTCGACGATGAAGCTTATCCCCCACCGTCTCACTGCTGCGCTCTCACTTACCGGCATTCGGAGTTTGGCTAACGTCAGTAACCTTTTAGGGCCCATCGGCTATCCAGTAGCTCTACCTCCGGCAAGAAACACGCAACGCTGCACCTAAATGCATTTCGGAGAGAACCAGCTATCACGAAGTTTGATTGGCCTTTCACCCCTATCCACAGCTCATCCCCTCCATTTTCAACTGAAGTGGGTTCGGTCCTCCACGACGTCTTACCGTCGCTTCAACCTGGCCATGGATAGATCACTTCGCTTCGGGTCTAGGACATGCGACTGAATCGCCCTATTCAGACTCGCTTTCGCTACGCATTCCCCTCTCGGGTTAAGCTCGCCACATATCACTAACTCGCAGGCTCATTCTTCAAAAGGCACGCTGTCACCAGAATCAGACTGGCTCCAACGGTTTGTAAGCAAACGGTTTCAGGTACTATTTCACTCCCCTCCCGGGGTACTTTTCACCTTTCCCTCACGGTACTTGTTCACTATCGGTCATGTAGGAGTATTTAGGCTTATCAGGTGGTCCTGACAGATTCACACGGGATTTCTCGGGCCCCGTGCTACTTGGGATACTCTTCGGGCGATTGCTGCATTTCGACTACGGGGTTCGCACCCTCTATGACCAGGCTTTCAATCCTGTTCGTCTATACAACGTTCTAACCCTCACTGTTCGGCAGAATCAGCAGAAAAGTCCCGCAACCCCGACCATGCAACGCCTGCCGGCTATCACACATGATCGGTTTAGCCTCTTCCGGGTTCGCTCGCCACTACTAACGGAATCACTATTGTTTTCTCTTCCTGTGGGTACTGAGATGTTTCACTTCCCCACGTTCCCTCTACCCGCCCTATATATTCAGGCGGGAGTCACCAGGTCACCTTGCGGGCCTGGCGGGGTTTCCCCATTCGGACATCCTCGGATCACAGTTCGTTTATCAACTCCCCGAGGCTTATCGCAGATTACTACGTCCTTCTTCGGCTCTACATGCCAAGGCATTCACCGTTTGCTCTTGAAAATTTGAAATCACATGAGTTTGAATCGATTAAGTGCCGCGAATAAATTCGCGACCGAAATTGACCAATGATCACACACTCGTAAGTGTGTTGATCTTTGTAATTTGACCCCGAAGGGTTCAAATTTAAGATGCTCGCGTCCACTGTGTAGTTCTCAAAGTACGGGCGGTACCCCTTACGACCAGCGGCTCTCTTACGAAAGCTCGACTGCTGACCGAAAAAGGTCCAGAGGAAAAGTCCACGCCCCACCGAAGTGAATCGTGTCCCGGTCCCTCAGGACCCAACAGCGTGCATATACGTTTCATTCGAACCAAACCTTTCCAACCGACCGTTGTAAACAACAGCTGGCGTACTTAGTTCAGAACTGAACTCTGCGCATCAATGTCAATGTTCCACCCATGAGCGCCATCGAAGAACATTCGTCTTCGTATGACTTGGCAGTGTTACTCCGCTGTATACAGACGGCACTGCTGTGCTCCTTAGAAAGGAGGTGATCCAGCCGCACCTTCCGGTACGGCTACCTTGTTACGACTTAGTCCTAATCACCGATCCCACCTTCGACAGCTCCATCCCTTGCGGGTTTGGCCACTGGCTTCGGGTGTTACCGACTTTCATGACTTGACGGGCGGTGTGTACAAGGCCCGGGAACGTATTCACCGCAGCGTTGCTGATCTGCGATTACTAGCGACTCCGACTTCATGAGGTCGAGTTGCAGACCTCAATCCGAACTGAGACCGGCTTTTTGGGATTCGCTCCACCTTGCGGTATTGCAGCCCTTTGTACCGGCCATTGTAGCATGCGTGAAGCCCAAGACATAAGGGGCATGATGATTTGACGTCATCCCCACCTTCCTCCGAGTTGACCCCGGCAGTATCCCATGAGTTCCCACCATTACGTGCTGGCAACATAGGACGAGGGTTGCGCTCGTTGCGGGACTTAACCCAACATCTCACGACACGAGCTGACGACAACCATGCACCACCTGTATAGAGACCTTGCGGGGCGACTGTTTCCAGCCGTTTCCTCTATATGTCAAGCCTTGGTAAGGTTCTTCGCGTTGCATCGAATTAATCCGCATGCTCCGCCGCTTGTGCGGGCCCCCGTCAATTCCTTTGAGTTTTAGCCTTGCGGCCGTACTCCCCAGGCGGGGAACTTAATGCGTTAGCTGCGACACGGAGACCGTGGAATGGTCCCCACATCTAGTTCCCAACGTTTACGGCATGGACTACCAGGGTATCTAATCCTGTTCGCTCCCCATGCTTTCGCTCCTCAGCGTCAGTTACGGCCCAGAGATCTGCCTTCGCCATTGGTGTTCCTCCTGATATCTGCGCATTCCACCGCTACACCAGGAATTCCAATCTCCCCTACCGCACTCTAGTCTGCCCGTACCCACTGCAGGCCCGAGGTTGAGCCTCGGGTTTTCACAGCAGACGCGACAAACCGCCTACGAGCTCTTTACGCCCAATAATTCCGGACAACGCTTGCACCCTACGTATTACCGCGGCTGCTGGCACGTAGTTAGCCGGTGCTTTTTCTGCAGGTACCGTCACTTTCGCTTCTTCCCTACTAAAAGAGGTTTACAACCCGAAGGCCGTCGTCCCTCACGCGGCGTTGCTGCATCAGGCTTGCGCCCATTGTGCAATATTCCCCACTGCTGCCTCCCGTAGGAGTCTGGGCCGTGTCTCAGTCCCAGTGTGGCCGGTCACCCTCTCAGGCCGGCTACCCGTCGTCGCCTTGGTGAGCCATTACCTCACCAACTAGCTGATAGGCCGCGAGTCCATCCCAAACCGAAATTCTTTCCAACTCCTAGCCATGCGGCTGAAGCTCATATCCGGTATTAGACACCGTTTCCAGTGCTTATCCCAGAGTTTGGGGCAGGTTACTCACGTGTTACTCACCCGTTCGCCACTGATCAGAAGAAGCAAGCTCCTCCGTCACCGTTCGACTTGCATGTGTTAAGCACGCCGCCAGCGTTCGTCCTGAGCCAGGATCAAACTCTCCGTAAATGTTTAGCTGACTAACCA
>NZ_SOFL01000010.1 GCF_004402695.1 Cryobacterium adonitolivorans
ATCGACCCCGAGACCGCCCGCCGGATCGCGGGAACGGCCACCAGCTGGACCCGCATCCTCACCCACCCCGAGACCGGCTGCCGGCTCAGCATGGGCCGCGTCACCCACGACCCGCCCGCCGACATGCGCCGCTACCTACAAGCCCGCGACCAAACCTGCCAAGGGATCGGCTGCAACCGGCGCGCGAGCTTGAGCGAGATCGACCACACCCGGGCCTGGAACACCGGCGGCCCCACCGACGTCGACAACCTCGTGCACCTCTGCAAGAGCTGCCACCGCCTGAAACACCAATCCAGCTTCACAACCAGCCAGGGCCCAGGCGGCGCCCTGACCTGGACCACCCCCAGCGGCAAGACCTACACCTCAGCCCCCACCAACACCGACCCAGCCAGCTACGACCCCACCAGCAACGACCCAGCCAGCTACGACAACCGACCAGCCAACCCCATCGACCCGGCACCGGCACCATCGCCGGTCAGGCCCTCGGCGTCCGTGCCTCGACTCGGCGTCGACGACCCTCCCCCGTTCTAATCGTCCGGTTCGGCAACGGGGCCATCAATCGGCGCGAAGAGGTCCGCCCAGGGATGCTAACCTAGAGGTTCCTGGGCCCCCATAGCTCAGGGGATAGAGCACTGCCCTCCGGAGGCAGGGGCGGCAGTTCGAATCTGCCTGGGGGCACATTTTGTCACGTGACACGCTACTTCGGACTGCTGCCTTCTAGTTCGGACAAACCGCAGACCAGCTCGTGGGAGTCTGTACTCGTTAACTCGCACCGTCACTTTCCGGGGTCTCGTCACCGGACTGATCTGGCAACAGTCCCAGGGTGCGGGCCCCGCGGTAGAACGTGGCGCGGGACATACCGAAGTCGCGTGCGACCTGTGCCGTTGGTTCTCCGGCTTCGATGAGTCGGTTGGCGTTGCGGATTTGTCGGTTCGTGATTCTTCGCGGTCGGCCACCAAGGTTCTTGCCGGCCCTTCGGCGTCTATCGATCGAGTCGAGCACGCGCTCACGCTTGATTTCGTGTTCCATCTGCCCAAGAGCAGCCATGGTCGTGAACAGCATGGATCCCGTCGGTGTCCCTGTGTCGACGTCGCCGCCGCCCAGATCGAGGACGCGAAGCTCAACGCCTTGGCCGCTAAGCCTTTTGGAGAAGGCAAGAACGTTCAGCGTCGACTGCCCCAGACGATCCAGCGTCGCGATCACGAATGTGTCGCCAGGTTCAAGCGCGGTGAGTGAGGCATAAAACTGGGGACAAGCTGCCCGCGCTCCGGAACTCCCCTGATCGATATATAGGTCGTCACGCCGCACACCCGCCGCCAAGAGCTCGGCCCGCTGCACGTCTGTGTCTTGCTGCCGAGTCGATATCCGCGCGTAGCCAATCAGCTTGATCACAGCACTCCTTAGTTGTCTCATAACTAACGATGCGCACTGTAATTCACGTCAATGGTTATGCGACGTAGTTATGAGACTCGACCCGTAGTGAGATTCAGGTGATTTCGGAGAAAGTCCAGATCACGTCGAGGAGACGTCTCGAATCCCTAGGGTTACGAGACGCCGCGGAACGGGCGTGGCGACCTTAGGGAGCCTCTGGCTTCTCACCCGTGGTGGCGGGAGGGGGCCCGCGCTAATCAGCTGCCTGCTTGGATTTGTTCGAGCATTTCCTGAGCATTGACCTCTGATGAGAACCCAAGTTGTGCCTGATCGCCCGTCATCGCATCCAATACCAAGACCGAAGCCTGCAGCTCGCCCCCGATCCTTATGACCAGGCGCACCGATACTCCGGCGTCGGCGGCCTCTTTCGTGAGTCTTTGAAAAACCTTCGTCCCCTCGTCGTTGAACGTCACGTCAACCATGTTCTGTCCATCTTCGGCGACACTGGAATCTTTAATCCCGGCTTCTTCGAATGAAGTTGGGAGCACGACGCTCGTGCCGTTGATAGATACGCACTGGGAATCCGAACCCTCAATGCAGGATTCCGAAATTGCCATCTCGATCATTCCCCCGGTGCCCGACGGTGCCTCCTCAGCGCCAGCGGTAGTGGAGCAGGCGCTAAGCGCCAGCACGGCGAACGCGGCCAAAGTCAGCACGGGGGCTCGAGAAGCCATGGAGGTCCTTCCTCGGGGAAGCGGGAGGTAGATACCTACCCGGCTCCCACTCGCGACCATAGGGGATGGTGCCAACAATTTCCAGCGTCCAGTGGTTGTGGAAGCGTGGGCGACCGCGTGGGCTCGAAGGTCTCGAAACCTAAGTGCCTCGTACGGATGCGAGACGTGACGATGGTCACGCCGCGCTCGTTCACTCGGCTTGATGGCTGGAGTTTGATGCCCCTCACGCGTGATTCAGGACTCAATGTGTCGAACACATGGGTTACGAAAGTGGGGATCGATCCTTGAGCCACCCCGACTTGGCGCGTGAGACGTCTCCCATCCGTACGGATACGAGACAGAAATGGGGCCGGAGAGCACGAGGATCGGAAGTCCTCTCCACTCATGGGTCCTGAGCGAAGAAGCTCGGATGGAATGCCATCATGGACAAAGGTCACTGAGGACTCAAAATCATCAAGCCGCAATACCCGAATTCGACGGCACGATTGCTTCCTCTGGAGGATGTCTTGAAGTTTCGACGTGACTACGTGAACAACATCCCCCCGGAAGCGGCGCTACTCCTGCTCACGATCCGCGGATTCCTTCTGTGGCTGGTCATTCCGATTGGGTTTGTTGCGTGGCTCACCTACTTCTGGTGGGCTCGGTCGGCATCACTGGGGCAATGTCTGGGATGGTTCGACCTCAACCTCGTCGCGTTGCTGCAACGTCTGCTGAAACGCTTCATCCCGCGTGCAACTGTGCGACGGGTACCCAGCCAACAAATGTCAGCCGTCACCCACCGCGTCACATCGATGAGTCTGTTGTAACAGCCGCAAAGGAACCGCCGGGAGTAGGCAGCCCACCCGCGGCGCGAATGTCTCGAAACCTAAGTGCTTTGTATCCCATGGGATACAAGACAGAAGCCGCCTCTAGGACTCCTCTGGAACGGCATCCGCAGGACGGGCCCGTTGTCCGATCGGATTGTCTTGCGGCCGGGCCTGATTCGGAATCGTCGCGAACCGTAGGATGTCCCTCATGCTCTCTCTCGCTGAACTCGAATTGCCGACGGCCGCCGACATTGAGCTCATTGAGTTTGCAAGAGCGGTGATTGACGCCAACACGGATGCCGGCCCCAATGAGGATGGTGCACACACCATGGGTGCCGCAGTCCGGGACGCCGCTGGTCGCATGTTCGCCGGGGTGAATCTGTTTCACTTCACCGGTGGTCCTTGCGCCGAGCTGGTTGCGCTGAGCGCGGCGCGTGCGCAAGGCGGACGAGACATGACGACAATTGTCGCTGTTGGCAATCATGGGCGCGGTGTTGTTGGACCCTGCGGGCGGGACAGGCAGGTGCTCTTTGATTATTACCCGGGGATCAGGGTGCTGCTTCCGACTGCCCAAGGCGTACGCGTGGTCACCATCGAGGACCTCATGCCGTTCGCAGCGGCGTGGACCATGGAGGGCGGCACACAGCAGTTCAACGAGGAGCGTTTTTGCTAGGGACTCAATTCACGAGTGAGCTGGCTCGCGCCAAATAGCGATCATAGAACTCCGCCACACAGCGCCGAAAGTCACAATTGTCGAGATGGCGACGGGCGCACGAGTGTCCGGTGGAGGATCCCCTATCGGACAGGCCTTAGGTCCGCATACGCGTCAGCCCTACAACTCCGGTGAGATCGCCAACGTCATGGAGATGCTGCGAACACTTCTTCAAGCGTGACCAATTCGCTTCCGCCAAAGTATTTTTGTACGTCGGCGGGGCATTCCACGGCAGCGATAGACGGTGGCATGTATGCATCAACCCGGTCGCCCACGAACTCGACCTCGATGCTGACGCAGACCAACACGTCGGCAACCCTCGCATTGAATCCGCTTCCGGTGGAGCTCTGCCCCGATGCGGCGTAGCTAACCAGCACCTTCGGATAGGACTTTGATCGATCGACTACCGCCCCGAACGCCGCACCGCGAGCCCAGCTGATATCCCATCGCTTGTGAGACATGAACAGGCACCTCCTGGCCCAAGGCCTGGCGGAGACGGAGGTGTCTTGAGCAGTCAGGATGCGAGAGGCCGAACCTCTGTAACAGAAGTAGGCTTCGCTCCCATGGGGACTACAAAGCGGATACGTAAGAGGCTCGGTGATGCGATCGGCGACCAACGAATCGTCCGCATAGAGCGAAAACTCAAATTCGCCGACCGGATTGACGGTTTCGTGGTGCTCGTCGGCAAGCGGTGGGCGCTTGTCGCGCGGTCTTCAGATGGCGGGTTCTTTGATGGCTACATCGCCTTTCGTATCCGTGATGTGAAGCGGATCAAGCCAGACAGAACCTTCGAGTCGGCGTACGCCAGAACACGACCAGAATGGCCTCCTAGATACCCATCCGCACTTAGGTTGAATTCCACAGCTGACCTTCTTCAAGGGCTGGGCCTGAGCGGAGCTCTACTGAGCATCCAAAAGGAGAAGGAGCGCGCCGCCATGTGGATTGGAACCGTAGACGAAGTCGGTGAGAAGTATGTCTACCTCCATGAGGTTCGTCCCGACGCAACATGGCATTCGTCGCCTCTCGGCTACAAGCTCAAAGCGATCACGAGCGTGGAAGTCGGAACCCATTACCTCGTCGGTCTCGCCGGAATTGCGGGATCAGCTGATACGCCGCGAACAGAATAGGCAGGCTGCCCGCTGAGGCGAAGTCTTACGAATCGTAAGCGATCTGCCGAGGTGAAAGCGATTCCCCAGCGTCTCTAAAGTTTTGCAGAGGCATCGTTCTTAGAGACGTGTGGTCGCTTCCGGCCGTGCTCTCGAAATGCAAAGGTCACCTCTTGGAGCTTGCGCAAGCGCCACCTGCAGTCCCACAAACTGTCTCGAAACATATGTGCCTCGTATCCCATGCCTTTTATACACAAGGAGTTCTGGGACACATCACTTTGTACGACGAGGATGGAGGTCGAATGGACGTAAGTTGATTGAGCGCTTCACCAGCCGATGCTCGCGGCGGCAGTGCTGGCGGTTGATGACGAAGCTGCAACGACAGCGCTCGCATCGTAGGTCACGTGTTCAATTCCGGGCATCTTCGCCGGGCCCGGTTACGCTACGGTGGGCCGATGACCGACCAAGACGAGGGATGGCGCGATTCAGCACGCCGGCAGCTGCACCTGGTCTGGGCTGTGCCCGCGGTCCTGCTGATCTGGCTCGTCACCTATGTCCTCGCCTTCATCACGTGGTGCGGTAACTTCGGTGGTGAGTGCCTCTTCCCCAATCAGGAGGCCAACCAGGCAGGAGAAGCGGTCCGCACGCTCACCGTCGGCGGTTTGATCGCCGGAGCGGTGATGGCCGCCGCACCTTGGTCCAGACGGTGGCTGCCCCGGATGATTGCTGGAATCGTGACGCTGGGAATCACCCTCGGTGCCGGGCTGTTCTACATCGAACACATCAGCCGATAGCCCAATGCGAGGTGCGCACCGTGCTGCAGGAGCCCTCTCCCGCACTCAATGTCATGGCGTCAGCATCGTCCTTTCAGGCTCTCGAAAAACCCACATGGGCGGACTCTGTGCCACAGAAGAGGCGGTAGCGCCTGGTTTGATAGTTGGTCACCGGTGACTTGCCTTGCGTGATGTGTCGCTTAACCTGACTGCCTCGTATCCCATGGGATACAAGACCCTGAACTGACTCAATCCGATGCCACCGGGCTCGCTAGCCGGTCGACGCTCGGATGTCCCAATGCGAAGTGGAGTGCTGCGGCGGTGACCGGAATCCGGGCAGCTGGACGGGGTGTGAGTAGCGGGTTGGTGTACCGGCTGTCATGAGCGATACGTTCGGTAATGTCACTACAGCAGGTGGCGAGTACCAGAGGTGGGACTAGTGAACAATATCCAGATGCGTACCCGCGAGAGGGTTCCGGGTCTCTCGATGCGTCGCCTATGGATTTGGGCGGTCTGCTTGGGTGCACTCTCGCTAGCGGCAGCGATTGCGACGGTGGTCGCGATCATAGTTACTCAGTCCACTTTCAATAGTCCGGTCGTCGCGACGCTAGCGGCCATCTTCGCAGGCAGTATGGGCTTGAGCTTTCTTCTCATGTACTACGTGGGTCTGGCGGTCAAAGCGGAGATCGCGGTTGGCTACACGACGAGTCGTCTTGGGTACCCACATGTAGAGCTGGTTGACGAGTCGACAAGTCTCGTTGTTCGGTCCGCGGGTGAGCCTCTGATAAGCCGGGAGGAATACCGGCGCCGCGTGCAGGCGTATAGGACCATGGTGCTGGGTTCTGATGATGCTTAGGTCAATGAGGTGGGGAGTTGTCGCGCCGAACACTGCCCTAATCCTCGCGATGGTATGGCTGACTGGCCACCGGATCCTGCGGGCTGCGGACGGTAACAGCGGCAAGGCGATGGTGTTCTTCGGCCTTTTCTTCGGCGCCCTGGTTCTGGCTGCTGTGATCGTCGGTCTTCTCTATAGAGCGGCTGCGTCGACCACCCGAGGCCTCCTGGAGTTCTTGCAGGACGATTATCCAGGCCAGGTATACGCGATCTTCAAGTCAGAAGGTCTCAAAGAGGACGTGAGCAGACTCGCGCCCGCACTGCAGGGAGACGCCTGGAATGCGCGAACGATGTATGCGGCACTGACTGTTGACGCGAAATCCATCACCCTATGGGACGGGTCGAGCGACAAGGCGACGATGGTCGCACGCGTCGATCGAACGGCAATTACCGCAGTCACGGCCGTATCGGAATCGCTCCGAATTCGCAACGCTCAGGCACTCGCTCTGACGATTCAGCACGGCCCGATGCCCTTAGAAGTCACCTTCGCTCCCGCAACCGTCGGAGACTTCATCTTCCAACCGGTCTCAGATGTCGCACAGCTCCGTGCGGCAATGCTGAGCTGATAATTCTGCCTCAGGCGTCGGCCGGTGAACCCGCTTCTTTGGCTTCCGGCCATCAATAATGCGCGGGGTGAGGGGCATCCCAGCACCGGCGGGCAGCTATCCAGCGATGAAGAACCGCTGCAGGCTGGTCGACCGCCTTCGGGCAACGCGGTTCCGCCCCAAATGTGTGCCTGAATGCACGATGTGGTCAACCTGCGCGACGCCAGAGTCGCGTCCACCAGTTCGCGCGCTTTGCCGGAGGCGTCGTCGGTGCCCGGTGATCATCGATCGCGCGGCGGCCGGCAGCCCGCGCATTCGCCGCCTCAACTGCACTCAGTTGATCGCCGCTCGCCTTGCCTGGATCGCCTCAGGCCACTAGTCATGCGCCTCGCATCTGACAGTCTCCGGTCGCTGGCTCGGCAGTGATGGGCGCAATTCCGCTCACTGCGTGCGGGCGCGCTATTTGTCGATGGGCGGAAGGACCTGCTCGGTGCCTACACCCATGGTGACTGGTGAGGTGTTTGTGGCATCAAACGCCACGCTGAAGGGCGGGTCTACGTCAATGGACTCGGCCAGTCCCGGGTCGGTGGTCAGCGTCGGGTCGAGCGACTGGAAGCTAACTTCGATTAGGCCCGGCACAGTCGAAGAGCTCTGGGAGACCTGCACCTGTCGTTCGGCGGAGACGTACTGGCGGGTCTGCCTGGACACCTCGTTGGCTGCCGCTTGGTAGTCAGCTGCGTTGAAACCCACAGACTCGACGATGACGAAGGGCAAGCCGGTGTTCTGTAGAAGTACGACGGCTTCGGCCGGAGCTGATCCCTTGAACGCCACATGCATGGCGGGGGTCTTGTCGAAGAACGCGTAGCCGAACTCATCCGGAAATTGCTCCTCGATGGCTGCGGTGGCGGTTCCAAGCGGAGCGTAATTTGCTTCCCAGAACTCATCGTCGCCGGGAATGGACGCGTCGGCGGGCGGACTATATGGCAGGACCTGCTCGGTATCCACTCCCATTACAGCGCTGGCCCCCGCAGCATCATTAGGTTCGGCTACGGGAGGCGTAGCGCAACCTGACAATACCAGCGCGGCTAGCCCGGCGGCAACGAAGCAGGAAGCGAGCTTGCTCATTTTCGTCCTTCAAAAGTTGTTGCCAGCATTCGCGGGAGCCAAGTGGTCAATTCGCGCCGAACGGATTCACCCGTCCATTCAATAATGTCCGGAACATGCCACTCGGGTCCCGCCTGCCCCGAACTGGGGTGTCCCCTGGACGCCTGCGATGAATGGCCGAGCATTGAGGAGATTTGTCTCGTGTCTTGACCTGCCTCGCATCTCTAGGGTTTCGAGACACCTCCACCCACGGATATGTCAGGAGA
Organism: Cryobacterium adonitolivorans; assembly: GCF_004402695.1. Lineage (GTDB taxonomy): Bacteria > Actinomycetota > Actinomycetes > Actinomycetales > Microbacteriaceae > Cryobacterium > Cryobacterium adonitolivorans. Next base: position 8,312 of record NZ_SOFL01000010.1, read on the forward strand.
GCCCAGAAAGTCGCCAATTATTTCCCCCAAGCGGGTGGCATACATCTCAAGCTATCCCCCAATAATCTTTCAGGAAACCGATGGGGGAAATTGTGGGCAATCGCCGGTTCGGTCTTCGCCTCCGGCAATGTGCACGTCACCAACAATTGCCGGATCGAGGGAGACGTCTACTCTGGCGGCACGGTGGTTATGGACTCAACACCGCAGGTGCTCGGATCCGTCGCGGCAGTTGGCAATGTGCGGTTCCAGTCGAGCGCGAAGATTGGAGGGTCAGTGTCTACGAGCGGAACCTTCACCGTCATCGACGGCCTGTCCCACCAGGCGCTCATAAGCAAGGGATCAATCACCGGAACGATCTCGGCAGGAGTCGCAGTGCCAAAACCATCGGTTGCGCCATACCAGATTTTCACAGCTGGAATACTTCCCTCGTCGGCTATCACTTGTAAGCAATGGATGAACCAAACCGCGGCGGCGAATGCTGCCCCCTCCTGGTCTCAGAGTCTTTCCAGCAGTCCGGGGTGCACCATGGCTCCGGGGAGTTCTAGCGTGAACGGGTCCACCGTGTCTACAAGCGGTGACCTCATTGTAGACGCCCGTCCATCTAGCAGCGCATGCACTGGTGTCGCCCTCCGACAAATGACAGTGTCGCTCGGCAGAGACTTGACGCTCATCGTGAGCAAGTTCGATGCCATAAATGGACTCAACGTTGTCTCGCGCGACGGTTCAGCCCACACGCTGACGATCAAAGTAGAGGGGGCATCTGGCTCGACTAACAAGGATCTGACCTTCTCCCCTACCACCATGATCGACCCCAAGGTCAAGGTGCTGCTCCAAACACCAGGAAAGATTTCGGCAAACGGCACGTCCTCAATGCACGCGTCGATCCAATCCGGAGGGTTCGCCACCTCGGGAGCAGTCAATATTGACTAACTGGGGAACACACCTAAAGGAACCAGCGGGTTTCAGTAAATCAGTCTCACATCTGTTCTGGACTGTGCCGCTTGCGCTTCTGATCGGATATCCGCTCTGGTTTGCGGCCCGGCTGGGCTGGTGCGGCTACGGTGGGTGCTGGGGAACGGACGCAAATTCTCAGCAGACCGGGTATGCCTCTGGAGTCGTCCTGGCGATTCTGTGCGCGCTGCTCGTTTTCGCCGCGATCATGGTCCCACCGTGGTTCCGCCCGTGGTGGGTGCGACTGATCGTGGCGGTCGTGGTTGCGGTTGTAGTCTCGTACATCTTCGGGTGGGGGCGCGCGCCGTCGGTAATCCCCTTCCCGCCCACGATTCCGTTCGGCGGCATCCAGTTCTGACTGCGCACAGATCTTGCAGGAGTCCGCGTCACCAACAGGCTCGAGCGAGGCGGCATCCATACCTTCATCTAGGGCAAAAACGGACGCCAAGATCCGGGATATGGATTCGTTGACGAGGACATCCCCGAGCTGGGCATAAGCGTAGTGAGCACTCATCGAGGCCAGGGCGTGGGCCGCGTTCTTCTTGAGCGGATCAAACGGGCCTCAGCGGATCGTGGCCTCCGGGGATTGAGCTTGAGTGTCGAGGATGAAAACGAGCGAGCGCGCGCTCTTTATGTGCGCAACGGATTCGTGGTCGCGGGACGGGCCGGCAATTCGGACACGATGGTCTTAAGGTTTTGACCCGCTGAGGGTCCCCTTGCGTGGAACGTCACGACAGTGAGCACTTCACTTGTCTCGTAACCTCCGCGTGTCGAAACCCATGGGATATGAGGCACATCAGTTGCGCGACACACCACCACTGATTGTGCCGTTCTCTCTGCGGCGGCCGGGGGCCGGTGCGCAAGAGAACTCTGCCGTCTTTGCAGACCCAGCGACGCCGGCAGGCCCACAATGGTGATGGTCAGTCCCTATCTCGCTGTACCTGATACATAAAATGCCGTGAACGACTTGCATTCGGCGGGCAGGTCACTGACGATGTCTGCTTGTCCTCCGGAGAGAGCAATTGTGTCTCCCAGCACGTAGGCTGCACCCTCCCAATTGAGGGTGGTGCCGTCCCAACTAGCAGTATTCGGGAAGATCGGCACAGAAGCCGTATTGATCGTCACGCACCCGTCTGTGATCGTGAGCTCGCCCTTGAGGAGTGCTTCGTTCCCCGCGTCCGCCGGTCCCGAACCGGTTGTTGCCATAATGGTGGTGGCCGTTCCGCTGGCCGCAATCGCGCCTCCGGAAGTGGTGGAGCAACCCCCTAGTGCGAGTGATCCGATGGCAAGCACGAGAAGAGTCCCAAGTAGTTCGCGCTTCATCATGCTGGTGCTCCTTATGTGCCCGCTCGCCATACGGCCGGTGCGGCTGGTCCTTTGGCAAGCTAACAGGATGGCATTTCGACCAAGTGAATCTCTTTCGACAGTTTCAAGAAATGCTGACTAGACATCCTGTGGGATGAGATCGTTCCTGAACGAAGACGTCTCACCACCAGCTCGTCCCACCTCGACCAGTAGGTCTCCTTCTGTCTCGTATCCCCATGGGATACGAGACACGGGGCCCACGAGGTTGAGAGCCGGCACGCCGTTGCTACGTCCAGATGAGAGTCGGTTTCGGCCTGCCGTTAGAGGGTTTGATTGTGCTTGTGACGGGTACATGGCGCCAGGGTTGCATCGTTGATGCCCGATGGGCGCTACCTGACACGTTCGAGCAGCCGATGCTGCCGGGCTCTCCGGACAAGCTCAGACCGGCAGACACGCTTGATCTCCACCAAGCGTTCATGGAGGGCATTGAGGCTGACGCTTCAGACGAATACTTGATCGCTGGCGGCGGGACTATAGACGCGGCCTGGCTGTGGCTGCGCACCATGAGCCCGGCCGTTGCCGAGCGAGTGAGCGCATATCCAGGTCGCGTGGACGTCTTCACAGCTGTGACGCCTGTGCGGTAGATGCGTTGGCCGCAATCAGAAGCCCAGGCGCGCAGGAACCATCGACAGAGAACCCGCTCGTACACAGGGTCGGTCCTCGTTCTGTCAGATCGTGAATGTCTCGTAACCCAAGTGCCCCGAAACCCATGGGAAACGAGACATCGGCAGAGCCTGTTGGTGCCGCCGGCGCCGCGCAGGAGACGCCTCATATCCGTAGGGTTTCGGGACGGCCCCTGTCGAAGAAAGCACCCGCGCGCACTCTAATTGCGCGGGCTACATATGCCAGGGCGGTGCTGGGCCTAGGCTCTCGTCATGCGCAACGATCTGACCCTCTCAGCACTTCGGGATGTCGTGACGCCACTCCTCGCGCCGACTGTGCAGGAAGTGTCCTTTGTCACCGAGGAGTCTTATAGCACTTGGACACTTCACAGTGGCGCAACGGGCATCACCTGCAAAGTGGAACATTCCGGGATCTGGTATGTACAACTCGACGATTGGTACCTCCTTGAGCTATTCCCCGTCGGCGAGACCCGCCTAGTAGCGTTCCTCATTGCTCTAGACATCAACCCCATTCACCTCGTAACCGCGCGAATCGGAACCAAAGTAGTTGGTTCGTGGTTGCGATTCTCTGGCGGCATGGAGTTCGAAGATCCCACCCGGAGGGACAAGCGGATCACGCGTACCCCCGGTTACTCGCTCGATGTCACTCCGTGGGTCACCGGAAACGAACGCATGGACCTACTTCCTTACTGACCCCGCCTCAAACCCGAAGTAGCGGAATATCTGCGAAGCCCGACGCATTGAGCTCAGTACCGCAAATATTGCGCCAGCGTGTTTCCGCACAAGCTTCAAATGAAGTGGAGTGTCTCGTAACCTCAATGTCCCGAAACGCATGGGCGAATTCAAACGGTGGAAGCAACAGGGGCTAATTCCTTCCCCGAGACTAGCTCGCTGAGCAAATCGGCTGGGGTGCGGCGTTTGAGGGTTTTGCGGGGCCGCT
>NZ_SOFL01000018.1 GCF_004402695.1 Cryobacterium adonitolivorans
CCCCGCCCGTGGTCCTGGCCGCTCCCGCACCGCGGGCCGCAGCCGGGCCTCCCGCCGTTCCGCCGCCAGCCCCCGCTGCCCCGGTACCCGCTGCGGTCCCGGTGGCCGCCGCTGCCCCGGTACCCGTTGCAGCTCCGGTAGCCGCAGCCGCCCCGGCACCCGCAGCCGACCCGGAGCCTACCCAGCCCCTGACCAAGACGCCGGCTTCACCGCGGCGATCCACCGCCGACCTCGAAGCGGCACCCTGGTGGACGACCCCGGCGCAGGCCCGGCTGGTGCCCACCGCGGAGGAAGAATCGGCCGCGCTGGGTCGCCGCACGCCGGTCGCCCCGCCGGGCCCGCTGAACACCGGTGTGGCACCACGCGCCGCTGTCCAGGGCTCCGCCACCCCGCTGGTGCCGAACGTTGCTCACGTGGCCGCGACGCCGTCCGAACCCGCACCGACCGCGCTCCCCGTGTCCGCCGCGACCGCGGCCGCGGCAACCGGCGCAGTCGCACCAGCGCCCAGCCAGGACGCACACGCCGCACCGGAGCCATCCTCCGACGCACCCGGCCCCCGCCGCCGCGGCCCTGCCGATGGCGCGCCGCCGCGCCGCCCCACCAAGCGCACCCTGCTCTGGGCCGGCGGTGCAGTGCTTGTCGTGCTCGTCATGGTCGGGCTGTTCTTCCTGGGCCAGAGCCTGGGCGGCACCCCGGTGGCCGCGCCCACCGCATCCGCCTCGGAGGAGCCGAGCGCCACCCCGACGCCCACAGTCACGGCAGCTCCCGAGCCCGCACCGACCGGCCCGCAGCCGGCCGGCGTGCACGCCTGGAACACCCTGTTCGGCACCGAGTGCCTCGAGCCGTACACGTCGCCGTGGGACGAAGAGTTCACCGTCGTCGACTGCGCCACCCCGCACACGGGCCAGCTCGTCTACCGCGGCATCCTCGAGGGCGAAAGCGGTTCACCGTTCCCCGGCGAGCAAGCGTTCGCCGACCAGATCAACGTGCTCTGCAGCGCCCCCGGCGTGATCGACTTCGAGGCCGCCGGCGCCTACGACGACGTGCAGCTGCAGGGCAGCTACCCGGTGACCGCCGAGCAGTGGGACGCCGGCGACAGGTACTTCTACTGCTTCGCGAGCCGTTCGTCGGGCGAGTCGCTCACCGCGACCCTGTCCCCGGCCGCCTGACCGGGCCCGCCGCGGCCACTCAGCACAGACAGAAAGCCGGGCCGGCGGGCCCGGCTTCCTGTATGACCGCGGTGTACCGGCGGCTAGATCTCGTCCGACTCGATCGGCCCCGCGGCGAGCAGCTGGTGCACGCCGTCGAGGATCTCGTCGGGGCGGAACGGGTAGCGGGCGATCTCGGCGGGGTCGCTGATGCCGGTGAGAACCAGCACGGTGTGCAGCCCGGCCTCGATGCCGGCCACGATGTCGGTGTCCATCCGGTCGCCGATCATGCCGGTGTTCTCCGAATGCGCGCCGATGCGGTTCATCGCCGAGCGGAACATCATCGGATTCGGCTTGCCCACCACATAGGGCTCCATGCCGGTGGCCTTGGTGATCAGCGCGGCGATCGCGCCGGTGGCCGGCATGGGTCCCTCGGCGCTGGGGCCGGTCGCATCCGGGTTGGTCACGATGAACCGGGCACCCTTGAGCAGCAGCCGGATAGCCTTGGTGATGGCCTCGAACGAGTAATTGCGGGTTTCACCGACCACGACGTAGTCGGGGTTGTTCTCGGTCATGATGAAGCCGGCCTCGTGCAGCGCGGTGGTCAGCCCGACCTCGCCGATCACGAAAGCCGTGCCGCCCGGACTCTGCTGCTTGAGGAAGTCTGCCGTGGCCAGCGCAGAGGTCCAGATGCGTTCCTCCGGAACGATGAGCCCGGACGAGCGCAGCCGGGCGGATAGGTCTCGCGGCGTGAAGATGGAGTTGTTGGTCAGGACCAGGAACGGCGTGCCCGCATCGGTCCACTGCTGCAGCAGTTCGGCTGCGCCGGGCAGGGCCTGGTTCTCGTGCACCAGGACGCCGTCCATGTCGGTGAGCCAGCATTCGATCTCGTCACGGGTTCTCATGACTCGCTCCTTCTTGTGGGACGCACTCGGGCGCAACCGGGGGACAGGCTGCGTCTCCAGACTATCGGGGAGAGGTTTGGGAGCGTCACCTGGATTCTGCATGGAGGATCGCCGTGTGGCCGGTCAGCGGGTGAGCCAGATGGCGCCGGCGGCGTCCGGAGCGAGGGGGTGCAGCTCTCCGGCGGGCAGGCGCACCGTGTTCGCGTCGACGACGGCCAGGCGGCTGCCAGGGCCGATGCCCGCGTCGGCGAGGGAGCGCAGGATGGTTGGATCGCGATCGCTGACCCGCAGCACGGTCCCGGCATGGCCGGGCGGCGCATCCGCGAGCAGGACCGCGGGCACCCGGGCGGTGGAGCCGTCGGCGGCGGGGATGGGATCGCCGTGCGGGTCGGCCGTCGGGTGGCCCAGATGGGCGTCGATGGCCTCGAGCAGCCGGTCGGAGATCGCGTGCTCGAGCACCTCGGCCTCGTCATGCACCTCGTCCCAGGTGTAGCCCAGCTCCCGCACGAGCCAGGTCTCGATCAACCGGTGCCGGCGCACCACGGCCGTGGCGCGCATCCGCCCAGCCGGGGTGAGGGTGAGCGGGCCATACGGCACATGGGCGATGAACCCGTCGGCGGCGAGCTTCTTCACCATCTCGGTCACCGACGACGGTGCGATGCCCAGCCGGGTGGCGAGGACCCGGGGCGTGATCGGGTCCGGCTGCCACTCGGTGTGCGCGTAGATCGTCTTGAGGTAGTCCTCGGCGGCAGGCGTGGTGGGTTTCATGGCCCCTTCAGGGTAGCTGGCCGCTTCATGCGGCGGTGAAGACGAGAACGAGCAGAACGGCGTTCAGGGTCACCAGCAACACCGCAGCCACAGCGCCGGCGGCCGTGGTGAACCAGCGGTTGGCGAACTCGCCAAGCAGGCCGCGCTGGGCCGTGAGCCACACCAGCGGAATGAGGGCGAACGGGATGCCGAAGGACAGCACCACCTGGCTCAGCACGAGGGCCTGGGTGGGGTCGAAACCTACGCCGAGGATCAGCAGAGCCGGGATCAGCGTGACCACACGGCGCAGCAGCAGTGGCACCCGCAATTTGAGCAGGCCGTGCATGATCTCGGCGCCGGCGTAGGCGCCCACCGAGGTGGAGGCAAGGCCCGAGGCCAGCAGGCCGATCGCGAACACCGTCGCGACAATAGGCCCGAGCGTGCTCTGCAGGGCCGCGTATGCGCCCTCGAGCGAGTCGGTGCCCGGCACCCCCTGCAGGGCAGAGGCCGCGAGCAGCAGGATGGCGAGGTTGACGGTGCCGGCGATGGCCATGGCGATCGTGACGTCCCACTTCGTCGCCCACAGCAGCCGCCGGGTGGCGACCTGCCCCTCCTGCATCGGGAACCTGTCGCGGGTGAGCGCGGAGTGCGCGTAGATGGCGTGCGGCATGATCGTGGCACCGAGGATCGACGCCGCCAGCAGCACCGAATCAGCGCCTTCGAAGCGCGGTACCAGACCGTCGAGAACCGAACCGGCGTCCGGCGGTGCGAAGAGCACCCCGGCGGTGAAGCCCACCGTGATGATCAGCAGCAGGGCCACGATGACCCGCTCGAAAACGCGCGGGCCGCGCCGGGTCTGCACGGTGAGCACGATCATCGAGATGACGCCGGTGATCACGCCGCCGGCCAGCAGGGGCAGACCGAAGAGCAGGTTGAGGGCCACGGCACCGCCGATGATCTCGGCCAGGTCGGTGGCCATGGCCACGAGCTCGGCCTGCACCCAGTACAGCCGGCGGGCGGCGGGACGCCGCAGACGCACACCGAGGATCTCCGGCAGGCTGGTTCCGGTGACGATGCCCAGCTTCGCCGACAGGTACTGGATCAGCCAGGCCATCAGGTTGCCGGCCACGACCACCCAGACCAGCAGGTAGCCGTACCGGGCCCCAGCGGTCATGTTGCTGGCCACATTGCCCGGGTCGAGATAGGCCACCCCGGCCACCAGCGCCGGGCCGAGCAGCCAGAGCAGCCGGGTCGAGGCCACCCCGCTCAACGAGGGCGGGGCGGCAGGTTTCGCGACGGCAGCGGTGGCGGCAGGGTCAGATTGAGGCATGCCTAAATGCTAGCCAATGTTTAGGCGAACCGAAACCCCCTGGTGCGGATGCCGCGCCCGTCGACGGCGCCGCCGCCGAAATCAGTCGCCGATGACGAGGACGAGACCGCTGGGGCTGTTCGCCTGGGCGAGGAATTCGCTGATCCGGTCGCGATCGAGGGCGGGCGGGCGGGCGGTGCGATAGTGAAACTGTACGGAGATGCTCGGGGTCAGCCAGATCATGGTGCGGCTCTCGCCGGTATTGGCCGGGTAGCCCCAGCTGAAGTAGAACGACTGTTGAAGCCGGAACTTGGCACCGACCACGGCCTGCAGGTGGCCGAGGAGGGCGTCGTCCAGGGTCAGGGTCAGAGTGGAGTCGTAGATGAACCGCCCCACGTCAGATGCCCGCCCGCGGCCGACGCATCGCGAGGTGCGTGAGCGTGATCGGTCCCTGGTCCATCGCGACGCCCCCCGGGCCGTGTGCTGATGCCGCTCTGCGCGGTCACCCGCCGTCATCCGAATATCAATGTATCGAGAGGCACAGCGGCTCTGCAGCCCCCAATCCGGGGCAGTCGCCCCGGGAGTGGGCTACTCGCGCACGTCCTGGGGCAGTTCGACGGCGGGCACGGTGGCCGTGCCGCGCGTGCGAAGGGCCTCGCGCCCGGCCTTGACGAGTTCGGAGAGGATCGGGATGCCCGAGAGCAGCACGATGCCGATGATGAAATATTCGGAGTAGTCGGCGACGAACTGGATCTGCCCGAGCAGGAAGCCCACCATGGTGAGGCCGACACCCCAGGCGAACGCGCCGATCAGGTTGAAGGTCACGAAGGTGCGGTAACTCATCTTGCCGACGCCGGCGGCGAGGGGTACGAAGGCGCGGAAGACGGGCAGGAAGCGCGCGATGATGACGGCCTTGCCCCCGTGCTTGGCGAAGAACGCGTTGGTGCGTTCAACATTCTTCGGGTTGAAGAACCGGTTCTGCTCGCGCGCGAAGACGGCCGGTCCGGCCTTGCGACCGACGCCGTAGGCCAGCTGGTCACCCGCGAACGCCGCGACGAAGATGATCGCACAGGTCACGAAGATGGGGAACGGCACGTCACCGGTGGCGGTCAGCAGTCCCACGGTGAAGAGCAGGGAGTCGCCCGGCAGGAACGACAGCACGATGAAGCCGGTCTCGACGAAGACCACGGCGGCGACGCCCAGCAGCACGAAGGATCCGAACCAGCCGATCAGCCACTCGGAGTCGAGGAAGTCGATGCCGAAGAGTGTGGGATGCATGGAATTGCCTTCCGGTCGGGGTCATGATTGCGGTCTCGATCGGATGGCGCCGGCGCGAGGACGTGGTCGAAACCGCTCGGGCCGCCGGCTGAAGCTCACCCTGCCACCAAGGGTAGCGAACCCGAGGTGAACGGAAGCTGGGTGTGCGGCGGGATACGGTTGTGCAGTGCCAGAACCGTTGAATCCCACGCCAGAGCTGTCCACCAACGGGGTCGGCCCCTGGGTCGGCGAGTGGCCGGACGAGCCGTACTATGACCGCGAGTTGCTCGAGCAGGGCGACACCCGCAACGTGATCGACCGGTACCGGTACTGGACGATGGCGGCGATCGTCGCCGACCTCGACGAGAAGCGCAATCCGTTCCACGTGGCCATCGAGAACTGGCAGCACGACATGAACATCGGCTCCATCGTGCGCAGCGCCAATGCGTTCGGCGCCGATACCGTGCACATCATCGGCCGCAAACGCTGGAACAAGCGCGGCGCCATGGTGACCGACCGCTACCAGCACGTGCTGCACCACCCGGATGTGGCGGCGTTCGTCGAGTGGGCCCACACCGACGGCCTGCCCATCATCGCCATCGACAACCTGCCCGGCAGTGTGATCATGGAGACCTTCAGCTTCCCCGAGCGCTGTGTGCTGCTGTTCGGCCAGGAGGGTCCCGGCCTCTCGCCGGAGGCCGTGGCCGCCGGTGACGCCCTGGTGGAGATCAGCCAGTTCGGCTCGACTCGCTCGATGAACGCCTCCGCGGCGGCCGCGGTCACCATGCACGCCTGGATTTTGCAGCACAAATTCTGACCCGTCCGGCCCGGCCGAGGGCTAGCGTGGAGTCATGACTGCGATCACCGACGATCTCCCTGCCAGACTCCTGCACGAAGCCCACGAGGGGTGGCGCGCCATCCTCGCCGGCAAGGGCGGTGACTACTACCAGCGCACCATGACCGGTGACGGCCTGCTGATCCTGCCGGGGGTGGTGCTCGGCCGCGACGACGTGCGCGCCGCGTTCAAGGCCGCCGCGCCGCTGGACCGGTACGAACTGCACGAGCCGGCCGTTATCCGGTTGGGCGAGCACGCGGGGGTGCTGGTCTACCGGTCCATGGCCTGGCGTGGCGAGACCGCGACCGAGCTGCAGATGTCCACCACGTACCTCTTCGACGAGGCCAACGGCGGCTGGGCGATCGCGGCGCACCAGGAGTCGCCGGTCTGACCGCGCTGCCACAGCCGCGAAGGGCGGTGGGGTAGACCCCGCGCTCGCTGCACCCCGTATGGCCCAGTGCGCCCGTTATAGCGGTCGCACTGGGCCATAACTGTTGCAATGACGGTCTCGGGCCGCTGACTTGCACTACTTTTCGTAAAGTGCAACACTGCACTCTATGTGTGAAAGTGCAACTCCATCCCGCGTTGAGCGACGGATGCGTCAGACCGCCGTCAATCTGACGGCGGTTTCGCGTCGGCTCACGGCCGAACGCGGCCTCGCGGGGTTCACGATCGAGGAGGTCTGCGACAGCGTCGACGTCTCACGGCGCACCTTCTTCAACTACTTCGCCAGCAAGGAAGACGCCGTCATCGGCGCCAATCCCGACGACGAATACCGCCGCTTCGCCGAGCAGTTCCATGCCCGCGGCGCGGGCGAATGGCCACGGGTGCTCAACGACCTCATCGACCTCGCCATCGAGCACATCGAGTCCGAGGAGATGGATCCCAGCGTGCACACGGACCTCATGGCCGCCCTGGAACGCGAACCCCGCCTGCTCGCCCGCTTCATCGGCATCTCCCGAGACCGCGACCGGCAGTTCCGTGGTCTGATCGCCAACCGGCAGGGCGTCGGCGAGAACGACCCGCGCGTTGTCGCGATCGTGGGCATCCTCAGTTCCCTGATGAAATCCTCCGCCGACACTTTCGTCGATCCGGTGAATGACCAAGACTTCGCCACCATCCTCACGTCCTCGCTCGCCGCCATGCGCCTCGTCCTGGCCGTACCCACCTCCTGAAAGGCAACACGTCGTGACCACCACCTCCGAGGCGCCGCTCCTCCTCACCAAGCGGCGAATCTGGATCATCTTCGGCGCACTGATCGCCGGCATGCTCCTGTCCAGCCTCGACCAGACCATCGTCTCCACCGCGATGCCCACCATCGTGGGCCAGCTCGGCGGTGTGGAACACCAGGTCTGGCTCACCACGGCCTACCTACTGGCGACGACCATCGTGATGCCCGTCTACGGCAAGTTCGGTGACGTGCTCGGCCGTCGCAACCTGTTCCTCATCGCGATCGCCCTGTTCACCCTGGCCTCGGTCGGTTGCGCGTTCGCGGGCGACTTCACCCAGCTGGTGGTCTGGCGCGCCGTGCAGGGCCTCGGCGGCGGTGGCCTGATGATCCTCTCCCAGGCGATCATCGCCGACATCGTGCCGGCCTCCGAACGAGGCAAGTACCTCGGCCCGCTCGGCGCCGTGTTCGGCCTCTCCGCCGTGGGCGGCCCGCTCCTTGGCGGCTACTTCGTCGACCACCTCACCTGGCAGTGGGCGTTCTACATCAACATCCCCGTGGGCATCATCGCCTTCGGTATCGCCTGGTTCACCCTCAGGCTGCCCAGCAAGAAGGCCACCCAGCCCATCGACATCCTCGGTGTCGTGCTCCTGTCGGCGTTCACGACCTGCCTCATCTTCTTCACCGACTTCGGCGGCGACTCCGCCCACGGCTGGGCCGCCATCGAGACCTGGCTGTTCGGTGCCGGTCTCGTCGTCTCCGCGCTGCTCTTCGTTCTTGTCGAGGCACGCGCCACCGACCCGATCATCCCGCTGTCGCTGTTCCGCAACCCCACCTTCGTCAACGCCACCGCGATCGGCCTCACCCTGGGCCTGGGCATGTTCTCGGCGATCGGGTTCGTGCCCACCTTCCTGCAGATGTCCTCCGGCACATCGGCGGCGGCATCCGGCCTGCTGATGCTGCCGATGATGGCCGGCCTCATCGGCACGTCGATCATCTCGGGCATCGCCATCACCAAGACCGGCAAGTACAAGATGTTCCCGATCCTCGGGACGATCCTCACCGCGCTGGCCATGGTCGCCATGACCACCCTCGCCGCCGAAACACCGATCTGGCTGATCTGCGTCTACCTGTTCGTCTTCGGCGCCGGCCTCGGCCTGATCATGCAGGTCGTCGTCCTAGTGGCTCAGAACTCGGTCGACCCGTCCCAGATCGGCACCGCGACGAGCACGAACAACTACTTCCGCGAGGTCGGAGCTGCTCTGGGCGTTGCGGTGTTCGGCACGATCTTCACCTCCCGCCTCACCGAGAACCTCACCGACGTCTTCGCCGGCGCCGGGGCGAGCGCGGCGGATGCGGCCGACGCGACGGCCCGTATCGACCCGCAGACCCTGAACGCCCTGCCGGACGTCGTGCGCGACGGAGTTGTGGCCGCCTATGCGGATGCCCTGGCCCCGGTGTTCTGGTACCTGCTGCCGTTCATCGGGCTGGCCTTCATCCTGTCTCTGGTGCTCAAGCAGATTCGTCTGTCTGACATCGCCGGCATGGTGGCCCGCGGCGAGGCCGTCGGCGGGGCGGAGGCGGAGGCCCTCGAAGCCGCTCACCACGGCAACCCGAAGACGCACCCGGCCGTCGGCGCCCCCGCGGATGCCGACAACGCGGCGTCGGTGGAGGAGCCCCAGCCACGCTAGATCGCTGAGTTGCGTCAGAATGCCCCGTCGCAGCATCCGAAGGGGCATTTTGATGCAAGTCGCCGCCGAGCCCGGCATGGACTTCGGCCGAACTGCCCCCTCGATGCCCGCCAAGGGGCCATTCGGGGCAACTCGAGGCCGCCGTTTGTGCCGAGATGCGCGCGGGGGACTAGGCCAATGGTCCCGTTCGTTCGGCCCACGGTGGCCGTAGCCTGATCCAAGGCCGGTCTGGAGTTCCTTCAGGAAAGTGTGCGGCTTTTCCGTGTCTCGACCGCAAAGGCCCGTTCCATGTCGCTCACCGCCCCCGCCCAGCCCGCCGTCGTCACCACCGATGAGATCTTCGCCGCCCACGAGGGCGGCAAGCTGCGCATCGAACTGGCCCGGCCCATCGACACCCGGCGAGACCTGGCCATCGTCTACACCCCGGGCGTCGCCGAGGTCAGCCGCGCCATCCACACCGATGCCGCCGTCGCCGCGCCGTACACCTGGGCGAGCCGGCTGGTGGCTGTCGTCAGCGACGGCACCGCGGTTCTGGGCCTGGGCGACATCGGTCCGGCCGCCGCCCTGCCCGTGATGGAGGGCAAGTCGGCCCTCTTCCAGCGCTTCGCCGGGCTGAACTCGATCCCGCTGGTGCTCGATACCACGAACGTCGACGAGATCGTCGAGACCCTCGTGCGCCTGCAGCACAGCTTCGGCGCCGTGAACCTCGAAGACGTCTCGGCGCCGCGCTGCTTCGAGCTCGAGGCCAAGCTCATCGAGGCCCTCGACATGCCCGTCATGCACGACGACCAGCACGGCACCGCCGTGGTGGTGCTGGCCGCGATCACCAACGGCGCCAAGGTGCTCGGCCGGGACCTCGCCGGCCTGCGGGTCGTCGTCTCCGGCGCTGGTGCCGCGGGAATCGCGATCGCCGCGATCCTGCTGGAGGTCGGCATCCGGGACGTCGTGCTCCTGGACTCCCGTGGCATCCTCAGCAGCCACCGCATCGACCTGACGGGCGTCAAGGCCGAGTTCGCCGTGACGTCGAACCCCCGCCAGATCGACGGCGGCCCCGCGCAGGCCCTCGCCGGCGCCGATGTCTTCGTCGGCGTCTCCTCCAGCACCGTGGAGGAATCCCTGCTCGAGACGATGTCCGATGACGCGATGATCTTCGCGCTCTCCAACCCCGACCCGGAGGTGGCACCCGATGTAGCCGGCCGCTATGCCAAGATCGTGGCGACCGGACGCAGCGACTATCCGAACCAGATCAACAACGTGCTCGCCTTCCCCGGCATCTTCCGAGGTGCCCTGGATGCTGGCGCCCGCCGCATCACCACCGCCATGAAGATCGCGGCCGCGATGGCCATCGCCGATCTGGTCGGCGACGACCTCGCCGCCGACTTCATCGTGCCCAGCCCGTTCGACGAGCGTGTGGCCGACGCCGTGGCCGCCGCGGTGATGGCCGCCGTCTAACCCCAGACCCGGTGGCCCGGCCGACGGTCGCAACTCTCTCGTCGGTCGAGCTTGTCGAGACCCGGTGACCCTGCCCGCGGTCTCGTCGACCAGCGGAGTGCGTGCGCTGCGAGGTCGTGCGGAACGTGTCAGAACAGGGTGTCGTGCACCCGGTCGAGCGGGAGCAGTCCCGTCAGGGTGACCCGCAGCCCGGCCAGTCTGGGCACCGACGCGTCGGCCAGCAGGTCGACGGCCGCAGCGAGCCAAGCCTCCCGCCCGGTCGTCGCGGCCACGAGGGTGCGCCTGAGCACAATGGCCTTCCCGCCGGTCTCCGGTCGCAGGGTGAGAGTGATCCCCGTGCCCGCGAGCCCGGCCCGTTCGGCGCGCTTGCAGAGCCGCTCGACACAAGCCAGGGCCAGCTCGGTCGGCGACGCGTCCGGCCGCGCGTAGCCGGCCGTGGATCCCTCAGCGGAGAGGGAGGAGCGGAGCTCGACCGGTCGCACCACTGCATCGTCGGTGCCCTCCCTAATGCGCCACAGGCGTCGGGCCATCGCGGTGCCGCAGACGTGCTGCAATTCGTTCTTCGGGATGCCATCGACGTCGCCAAGCCTGAATACCCCGATGCGAGTGAGCCTCACGAGCGTGGTGGCGCCGATTCCCCAAACGTCTGTCATCGGCAGGTTGGCGCGCAAAACGGCTTCCTCCCCGGACTCGATCACCGAGAGGCCATCGGGCTTCGCCCGGCGCGACGCGAGCTTTGCCATCAGCTTGGTGCTGCCCACCCCCACGCTGATGGTGATGCCGAGTTCACTGGATACCCGCCGGCGCAGCGCGTGGCCGGCGTCGATGGCTCCTGCCCAGTCGGTTGCGCCGACGTCGAGGAAGGCCTCCTCGATCGAGCCGGGCTCCACTGCCGTGGCGCAGTCGTGGAAGATGTCGAACAGGGTGTCGCCAACCTCCTCGATCTCCGCACGCGGCACATCGATCAAGGTCACCTCGGGGCACTGCCGCAGCGCTTCCTGCGCCAGCATTCCGGAGCGGACCCCGCGAGCGCGCGCCGGGTAGTTGGCGCTGGCTATGAAGACATGGGCCACGACGGCCACGGGCGCTGCGGCCAGCTCTGGTCGTGAACGCAACGCGACCGAGGCGAAAAAGGCGTCGGCGTCAGCGAGCAGAACCGGGCGTGCCGTCATGTGCTGTCCCCCAACCTCACGCCACAGGTATCTCCGTAGTACATGTGTTCGATTGTAGCCGAGGGTGCAATCCGCTCGTAGGCCTGCCGGGTGGCTCGCAACGGTCAGGGATGACCTCAGCCGATCAGGCTGGGCTTGAGGTCGCGCAGGGTGCGGAAGTGCGTCATCCGCACCACGCCGATCGCCGCGAGGACGAGCGCCCCGGTGAGCCACAGCAGCAGCACACCGGCGTCGTTCAGCGCGGTAGCGGGGTTGCCGCCGTACATCAGCTGGCGGATGCCGTCGACGGCGTAGCTCATCGGCACCACGTGGTGCAGGAACGCCAGCGGCGCCGGCAGGGTCTGCCAGGGGAAGGTGCCGCCGGCGGTGACCAGTTGGAGAACCATGAGCACCAGGCCGACGAACTGGCCCACGCTGCCCAGCCACACGTTCAGCGCGAGGATGATTGCGGCGAAGGTGAGCGCGGCCAGGCCCATCATGCCGTAGGTGCCCGCCGGGTTGTGCACCTCGAAGTGCAGCACTCCGGTGAGGATCCCGAACAGAGCGGCCATCTGCAGCAGGCCCAGGATGCCGGGGGTCAGCCAGCCGGCCAGGGTGATCTTGAAGGGGGAGTGCAGGGCAGTGATGGCGCGGCGGGAGACCGGCTTCACGATCAGGAACAGGGCGTAGATGCCGATCCAGCCGGCGAGGCTGGCGAAGAACGGGGCCAGGCCGGCGCCGTAGGTACCGGCAGAGGTCACCGCGGCCTTCTGCAGGTTGACCGGGTCGGCGATGGTCGAGCCCTGCAGATCGCGGGTCTGGGCGTCCGTATCCGGGATGCTGTCGACGCCGTCGGTGAGCCCGTCACGCAGTGTGCCTGCGCCGTCCCTGAGGTCGACGAGGCCGTCGCTGAGCGACGAAGCGCCGGTGGCGAGGGTCTCGGCCCCGGACCTGGCGGAGTCCGCGCCGGTGCGAAGGGTGGCCGCCCCGGCAGCGGCGGCGGCCGCGCCGGTGCTCAGCGTGGCGGCGCCGTCGGCGGTCTGGCCGGCGCCGGCGGCCAGACTGCTGGCTCCA
>NZ_SOFL01000055.1 GCF_004402695.1 Cryobacterium adonitolivorans
ACCGCCCCCGAAAACGACTCGACGCAGCCACGCCCCGCGAAGCCCTGAACCAGCTACTCTCAGACCAACAAGACGGCAGTGTTGCATCGACCGGTTGAATCCACCCCCGATGTGCCGGCAACAATTGTCCGCAGCGGCAACAGTCACCGCCGCCGCGGGCGGGGTCCGCCCGTCGCCAGACCAACCCCACGCGCCTACGCGCCCACCCGCCCAGCCGACGCGCCCGACCCGCCGCCTGGCCCGGCGCGCCCGGGACTCGGTCGAAACCGGGCGGCGACGGCCTGAGGTAGCGTGAGGGGTACCACTGCGAGGGGCCGAGAGGAGTGCGTCACGTGACGCGAACACTGCCATGAAACGTCGGACCTTCCTGATCAGCTCCCTGTCCGGGCTCTCCCTGCTGGCGCTCAGCGGATGCGCGCCGCCCAAACCCGCACCGACGGGCACGCCAACCCCCACGGCCACGCCGGCGCCGTCCCTCGTGCCGCAGCCGCAGGACATGCTGCGCAGCTCCTGGTCAGACGACCCGTTCGCCCGCGGGTCCTACAGCTTCGCGGCGGTCTCGTCGACGCCGCAGCAGCGTGAGGACCTCGCCGAACCCATCCTCGACCGGCTCTTCCTCGCCGGCGAGGCACTCTCCGACACCGCCCCCGGCACCGTGCAGGGCGCCCGCGGCTCCGGTCAGCGTGCCGCCAGGGACCTGACGTCCGTCGCCGAACCCGGCGAGCGGGTGGCCGTGATCGGCGCCGGTGCCGCCGGCATCGCTGCCGCCCGGCTGCTCAGCGACGCCGGCTTCACCGTGCTCGTGATCGAGGCCCGCGACAGGCTCGGCGGCCGCATCCATACAGTTAACAGCGACTCATGGCCGATGCCCGTCGAACTCGGCCCGTCGTTCATTGTTGCCAGCAACGCCAACTCCCTCGACGAGGAGCTCACCGGCCTCGAGGTCTCGCACGCCCCGTTCGCACCGACGCCCGAGGCCCGCACCCCGGACGGCACCGTCACCCCGGTCTCGCCCGTCGGCGCCGACACCGTCACCGCCGCACTGGCCTGGGCCGCCGAGCAGGCCCAGGACACCTCCCTGGCCAAGGCCCTCGTCGCGACCGGCTCCACCACCCTGTCGATGACGGATGGTGAGGCCGGCGTCTCCGACGCCGACTGGCTGGACTACCAACTCGCCACCTCCACCACCCTGGAGTCCGGCGCCCCGGCCGACGAGATGTCGGGCTGGTATGCACCCGCCCCGGCGACGACCGCCATGGACGACATCCGCATCGTGCTCGGCGGCTACGGCACGCTGGTCGACGACGACGCGGCGGACCTGGACGTGCTTCTCTCCAGCGTGGTGACCCGGGTGGGGTACACCGACACTTCCGTCAGCCTGCGCCTGGGCACCGGCGAGTCGCTCACGGTGGACCGCGCGATCGTGACCGTGCCGCTGGGTGTGCTCAAGAGCGACGTGATCGAATTCAACCCGCCGCTGCCGTTCGCGCACCGGGGCGCGATCGCCGCGCTGGGGATGGGCACCCTCGACAAGATCTGGCTGCGCTTCGAGGAGCCGTTCTGGGACACCGACGCTGCCGTGTGGACTACGGTCGGGGACGACACCCTCGACTTCAGGGTGTGGGTGAACATGATGCCGATCACGAACGAGCCGATCCTGGTGGGCTTCGTCAGCGGCAAGCAGGCGCTCGGGCTGGCGAAGTCCGACGACACCGAGTTCACCGACGCCGCGCTGCGCAGCCTCGAACCGTTCGCGATCGTCGCCACGGCCACGCCAGCGCCCTGACCGGCCCTTCTGCCCGAGGTCTCCGGGCAGGGGGAAATACCGCTAAAACATTAACGAGCAAAGCTCAGAGTTCGGGTGTAAGCTCCACGAAACGTCTAGTCGGTGATGGGGCCGCCCAACTTAGGGACACCCCCACGGGGAGATCCAGTCGTTTCCTGACTGGACGTGCCGACGGAGTTCAGAGGGTGCCTCACGCCGTCGGCCACCGGGTGCGGTCGCGATCCTGGTGTCCCACGTGCACCGCGGCCAATGCCAATTCTGATTGACCGTGTGAGCCATGTATATTCTGACAAGTCTTGATTCCGTGTCGTTGCTGGACTTCGACACCAACCTGCCGTGCGAAGGCAGCCACCACCACCGGAGCCTGAGCGGGCATGCTGCCGCCGAGCCCGGCGCCTACATGGTGATCTCACCGTGCTGCGGCCCCAAGGTGATCCAGTGCTCGCCGCGCGTCTCGGCGATGCAGGCCTCCGGCGTTCTCTACTGCGGCACCTGCGAGTCGGAGCACCTCACCAGCCAGTACACCTTCCTTCCCGTCGAGCTGTAGCAGCGAGCCCACCCGGCCGGCCGACATCCGCTTGATGCGCCGCCGGGGTCGGCCCCGTCGGTGCTAGTTCGGCACCGACGACGCGCGGTCGCCGTGCGGGCGGGGGCGCCAGCTGAGCCGCGACGTCGCCACGAGCACAGCCGCGATGCCCAGGAACAGCACCACGGCGATCAGGCAGTACAGCACGGTCTCGAGCGGGCCGCTCACCTGGGCGGGGTCGAGGAAGAAGTACGGGTACCAGCCCACGAACGAGCCGCGCACGAACGTGAAGGTGCCCCAGGCGATCGGGTACGGCAGGACCCAGCGCAGAAAACGCCACGACAGCCGGGCCTTGCCGGTGTCGGTCAGCCAGTCCAGCAACGCGATCGTGGGGATATAGAAGTGCAGCACCTGGCTCGGCCAGGGCACCTCGATCGTGTAGTCCCGTGATGACGACTGGATGACGATGGTGAGGAATACGAATCCGGACACCAGTATGTACGTCGTCACGACCGCCCGGAACAGGTCCAGCCACTGTGGGTCCTTCTCCTGCCGGAACGCCACGATCGCGCCGAGGACGAACGCGACCACCGCCGCGATCGCGCTCTGCACCGTGAAATAGGTGAAGACGTTGTACGCGGCGAAGGTAGGAAACAGCAGCACGTACTCGTAGTTGCCGATCAGCCCGGCGATCCCGGCGACGGCCAGCAGTAACCGGCCGATGCCGTAACCGGACCGCAGGGTCAGGCGTTTGGGCACGCGCAACGGCTCGCGCGCCTGTGGTTCCTCCCGCAACGGGGAGGAGTGGCGCACCGTCGGTCCCGTCCGGCCGGGACCGGATGCCTGCGCGCCCATACTCCCACGGTACGCCAGAGAGCCGGTCGCCCGCCGCCATCGCTGCCATCCGGCCCCGTTGCTACAGGCGAATGCTGAAACTCGCCTCGCCGTGCTCGGCCAGGTCGGTCACCTGCACCGATTCCACGCTCGCCGAACGGGGTCCGGTGTGCAGCCAGGTCAGCATCCGTTCGATCGCGTCGTCGTCGCCCTCGATCTCGGCCTCGACCGCGCCGTCGGACCGGTTGCGCACATACCCGCCCACGCCAAGGGTGCCGGCCTGCGCCTCGGTGTAGTACCGAAACCCCACGCCCTGCACCATCCCGTTGACGATCACTCGCTTGCGACTCACGCTCCCCATTCTGTGCGCCCGCCGCTGCCTCGACAACCCCGGCCGTCCGCGTCGAGCGCCGTCTGGGTCGTAACTGTTGCCCATCCGGACTTTTGCGCCCGGTGCGCCGGACGCGATTGTCCGCAGCGGGAACAGTCGGGCCCGCGGGGTCTCGACAAGCTCGACCATCGGTGCGGGGCGGGGGAGGCCGGCGCCAACCTCAGGCGGAGTTCCGCCAGACTATTTCGGTGTCGAGCAGGATGCCGCCCAGCTCGGCGGGCTCGCCGCGCAACTGGCTGAGCACCGACTCGGCCGCCCGCTGGCCGAGTCCGTTGGCGGGCTGGCGCACCGTGGAGAGCGGCGGTTGGCAGCGCAGCGCCCAGGCGCTGTCGTCGAAGCCGACGATGCCCACGTCGCCCGGCACGCTGCGGCCGGCCTCGCGCAGCGCGCTGAGGGCGCCGGCGGCGATCACGTCCGAGGCCGCGAAGACCCCATCGATGAGCGGGTCGCGGGCCAGCAGCGCGCGCATTCCGTCGCGGCCGTCGGCGTAGGTGTAGAGCGGCACCGGGGCCACCAAGGAGGAGTCGAACCGGTCGCCCAGGGCATCCGAGAACCCGGCCAGGCGGTCGGAGCCGGAGTCGCGATCCAGGGCCGCGGCGATCATGCCGATGCGGCGGCGGCCGGTGCCGATCAGGCGCTCGGTGATGGCGCGGGCGGCGGCGCGGTTGTTGATTCCCACGTACGGCAGGTCGCGCAGGTCCTGCGGATGCCCGACGAAAGCTGCGGGTAGGTCGAGCCGCTCGATTACCCGTGTGATCGGGTCTTGTTCCCTGGCGGACACGACGACGACACCGTCGACGAAGCCGCCGCTGAGGTACCGCGCCACCCGTTCGGTGTCGCGCTCGGACTCGATGACCAGGCTCACCATCTGGTAGTCGGCCTGGGAGAGGGCGGAGTTGGCGCCGAGCAGGATTTCGCCGATGTTGGGGTCTTCGAGGAACAACGAATGTGGTTCGTGCACGATCAGGCCCACGGCCTGGGAGCGTTGCATGACGAGGTTTCGGGCGGCGGTGTTCGGCACGTAGCCGACCTTCTCGATGGCGGCTTCGATGGCCACACGAGCCTCGGCCGAGACGTACGGTTCGTTGTTCACCACCCGGCTCACGGTGCCGCGGGACACCCCGGCCTCCGCGGCAACGTCGTGGATCGTCGCGCGCTTGCGCCGCCCCGGAATTGTCACCATTCGATAACTGTACCGGTCGGCTCGCTTGACACGGCGGCCTCGCGGTACTTACTCTGTGTACGTTCACAGACACTCAACGAGGAGTCATTTTGTTCCTCGCTCTGTGCACGTTCACAGACGTAGCATGAAGCAGGAGCAGATGACCACGCCAGTAGCCACCCCGGCCGTGACCCGTCAGGTCACCCCGACGACCCCGTTCGTGCAGAACGGCATCGCCTACGGCTGTGACTACAACCCCGAGCAGTGGGGTCCGGACGTCTGGGCCGAGGACGTGCTCCTCATGCAGCAGGCCGGCGTCGACCTTGTCGCCATCAACATCTTCGGCTGGTCCGCCCTCGAGCCTGCGCCGGGGGAGTACGACTTCACCCTGCTCGACACCATCGTGGACCTCCTGCACGCGCACGGCATCCGGGTGAACCTGGGCACCGGCACCTCCTCGCCGCCGCCGTGGCTGACCACCCTGCACCCCGAGATCCTGCCGCAGACCGAGGACGGCAGCACCCGCTACCCCGGCGGCCGCCAGGCCTGGTGCCCCAGTTCGCCGGTGTTCCGCGAGCACGCGCTGCGCCTGGTCGAGCAGGTCGCCCGGCGTTTCGGTGCCCACCCCGCGGTTGCGCTTTGGCACGTCTCCAACGAACTCGGCTGCCACAACGCGCTCTGCTACGACGATGACACCGCCGCCGCGTTCCGCCGCTGGCTGGAAACGAAGTACGGGAGCATCGCCGCCCTCAACGCCGCCTGGGGCACGAGCTTCTGGAGCCAGCGCTACACCGACTGGGCCGAGGTGCACACCCCGCGGCTCACCCTCTCCAGCCGCAACCCCGGCCAGGTGCTCGACTTCCACCGGTTCAGCTCCGACGAGCTGCTCGGCTACTACCGCGCCGAAGAGGCCGTCATCCGCCGGCACAGTACCGTGCCCGTCACGACGAACTTCATGGTCGCCGCGCACATCCGCAACCTCGATTACTGGTCGTGGGCATCCGCCGTGGATGTGGTCGCCAACGACCACTACCTCGACCACCGGCTCGCCGACCCCACCACCGAGCTGGCCTTCGCCGCCGACCTCACTCGCGGGCTGGCCGGCGGCGGCGCCTGGTTGCTGATGGAGCAGGCCACCAGCGCCGTCAACTGGCAGCCGCTGAACCTGGCCAAGACGCCGGGCGAGCTGACCCGCAACTCGCTGGCGCACGTGGCCCGCGGCGCCGACGCGATCTGCTTCTTCCAGTGGCGCGCCTCCCAGCAGGGCTCGGAAAAGTTCCACTCCGCGCTGGTGCCGCACGCCGGCACCGACACCGAGCTCTGGCGGGAGGTGGTGGCGCTCGGCGCCACCCTCGACAAGCTCGACGAGATCATCGGCAGCCGGGTCGTGGCGGATGCCGCGATCCTGTTCAGCTGGGAGGCCTGGTGGGCCGGCGACGGCGAATCCCGGCCGTCCCAGTCGGTGACCTACCTCCAGCAGGTGCACGCCGCGTACACCGCGCTGCACCGGCTCGGCGTCACCGTCGACATCGTCTCGCCGGATGCCGACCTGGCCGGCTACGCCCTCGTCGTGGTGCCCGCGCTGTACTTGGTCACGGACGCCCAGGCCGGCAACCTGTCCGGCTACGTCGCCGCGGGCGGCCACACCCTGGTCACCTTCTACAGCGGCATCGTCGACGAGGACGACAGGGTGCGTCTCGGCGGCTACCCCGGTGCGTTCCGCGACCTGCTCGGCGTGCGCGTCGAGGAGTTCGTGCCGCTGCGGCCGGGCACCACCGTGGGCCTGGGTGCTCCGATCGGTCTGGCCGCCGGCGCCGCGGGGACCCTGTGGACCGAACGCCTGCAACTGGCCGGCGCGGAGGCCGTGGCGCACTACACCGACGGTGCCCTGCCCGGCGTTCCCGCACTCACCCGCAACCGGCACGGCGCCGGCACCGCCTGGTACCTGGCCACCGCGCCCGACGCCGACACATACCGCGACGTGCTCCGCACCATCGCCGGGCAGGCCCACGTCACCGCCGTCGGTCCGGAGGGCGACGGCCTCGTCGAGGTCATCCGTCGCGCCGCCCCCGGCCGTTCCTACCGCTTCATCATCAACCACGGCGACACCGACGTGGAGGTGAGCGCGGCGGGGGTCGAGCTCGTCACCGGCGCCGACATCGCCCGCACCCTGCGCGTACCGGCCGGAGCCGTACGCGTTCTCAGAGAGGACATCGCATCATGAGCGCACCAGCCCTTCCGGCCGCGGATGCCCGGAGCGCGGGTCCCCGCAGCCCGGCGCCCCGGCCCCGCAAGATCAAGGTCGCGCACCCGCGGGCGATCGCGATCTTCATCGTGCCGTTCGCCATCCTGTTCACCCTGTTCTACCTGGTGCCGATCGGCTACGCGATCTACCAGTCGCTGCTCGTTGTGGAGCGCGACGGCACCTTCGGCAAGGCCACCGAGGTGTTCGGCGGCCTGACCCAGTACATCCTGGTGTTCCAGAACGGCCCGTTCTGGGAATCCATCACCCGGGTGCTCGCCTTCGGTGTGGTGCAGGTGCCGGTGATGCTCGGCCTGGCGCTGCTGTTCGCGCTGCTGCTGGACAGCCCGCTGCTGCGCGGCAAGCGCTTCTTCAGGCTCGCCTTCTTCGTGCCGTACGCCGTGCCCGGCGTCATCGCCGCGATCATGTGGGGCTTCCTCTACTCGCCCAACCTGTCGCCGTTCACGGCACTGACCAGCAACGTCAGCTTCCTCTCCGCAGACCTGGTGCTCTGGGCCATCGCGAACGTCGTCACCTGGGTCTACGTGGGCTACAACATGCTCATCATCTACTCGGCGCTGCTGGCCATCCCCACCGAGATCTACGAGGCCGCCCGCCTCGACGGCGCCGGGCAGCTGCGTATCGCCTGGTCGATCAAGATTCCGCTGATCATGCCCGCGATCGTGCTCACCGGCATCTTCTCCATCATCGGCACCCTGCAGCTGCTCGCCGAGCCGCAGGTGTTCCGCTCCTTCAGCTCCGCCGTGACCAGCACGTTCACCCCGAACCTGATGGTCTACTCCACCTCCTCGATCCCCAACGTGAACCTCGCCGCCGCGTTCAGCGTGGTGCTGGCCCTGGCCACCTTCGTGCTCTCGTTCTCGTTCCTCAAGTTCACCCAGCGGAAGGAAGGCAAATGAGCGCCCTCACCGAGACGCCCACCGTCGCCCGTCCGTCCAGGCGCCCGACCCGGCGCACCGAGAACGCGCCGAAGGGACCCAAGGAGAGCCCGCTCTCCCGCGTCGGCGCGATGACCGTGATGCTGGTCTTCACGCTCTACTTCCTGATCCCGATCTGGTGGCTGTTCGTCGCCGGCACCAAGAGCAGTAGCCAGTTCACCAGCACCAACCCGCTCTGGTTCGCCGACTTCAACCTTTTCGCGAACATCGGCAACCTCGTCGCGTACCGTGACGGCGTCTTCCTCAAGTGGATGCTCAACAGCGCCCTGTACGCCGGAGCCGGAGCCCTGCTGGCGACCCTGTTCGCCGCGATGTGCGGCTACGCCCTGGCGAAGTATCGCTTCCCGGGTCGGGAGCTGCTGTTCAACATCGTGCTCGGCGGTGTGCTCGTGCCCGCCACCGCACTGGCGCTGCCGCTGTTTCTGATCTTCAGCCAGGTCAGCCTCACCAACACCTTCTGGGCGGTGTTCCTGCCCAGCCTGGTCAGCCCGTTCGGCGTCTACCTCACCCGCATCTTCGCCTCGGCGAGCGTGCCGGACGAGCTGATCGAGGCCGCCCGCCTCGACGGCGCCGGCGAGGTGCGCACCTTCTTCACCGTCTCAGTGAAGCTGATGTTCCCCGCCCTGGTCACGGTGTTCCTCTTCCAGTTCGTGGCCATCTGGAACAACTTCTTCCTGCCGCTGATCATGCTCCGCGACGAGACCCTCTTCCCGGTCACTCTCGGCCTCTTTGCCTGGAACTCCCAGGTCAACCAGATCCCCGAGCTCCGCGGCTATGTGCTCATCGGCGCGCTGCTGTCGATCATCCCGCTGATCATCCTGTTCCTGCTGCTGCAGCGCTTCTGGCGCAACGGCCTCGGCGCCGGCAGCGTCAAGTAACCCACCGACTCTTCCCGACCGTTCCACCTGCTTCACCCCCGCACCATCCGTGTCACCTTGCACCACTCCTTTTCAGCGAAAACCCAACGAAGGAAAACAATGCGAATCACCAAAAGAGCGGCCACCGTTGCCCTGCTCACCGCAGCCACGGTTGCCATTACCGGCTGCTCCGCCGGCGGCGGCTCCACCGACAGCGCCGACGCTGCCTGCGAGCCCGCCGAGGGCAAGGTCGAGCTGACCTTCACCTCCTGGATCCCCGGCATCGAAGACGTCGTCGACGTCTGGAACAAGGCCAACCCCGACATCCAGGTGGCCGTGCAGACCGGCCCGAACGGCAACGGCGGCACCTACGCCAACTTCTTCAACCAGCTCGAGGCCGGCAACGCGCCCGACCTGGGCCAGATCGAATACGACGCGCTGCCCAACTTCCGCGTGCAGGACGGCCTGGTCAACCTCGCATCCTGCGACGGCGTGATGGACGCCAAGGCAGACTTCGTCGACTGGACCTGGGGCCAGGTCAGCTTCAACGAAGACGATGCCGCCTACGCCATCCCGCAGGACTCCGGCCCGATGGCCATGTTCTACCGGGCCGACCTCTTCGAGGCCAACGGCATCGCGATCCCCACCACGTGGGAAGAATACGCCGTCGCCGCAGAGCAGGTGCGGGCCACCGGCGCGTACATCACCAACTTCTCACAGAGTGACATCAACCAGTTCGCCGGGCTCGTCTGGCAGGCCGGCGGAACCTGGTTCGGCAACGACGGCACGGACTGGACCGTCGACCTGACCGACGAGACCTCCATCAAGGTTGCGGACTACTGGCAGGACCTGATCGACCGGGACCTCGTCTCGACGCAGCCGCCGTGGACCACCGAGTGGGACAACGCCTACAACACCGGCGCGGCCTGGACCTGGAACTCCGCGGCCTGGGGTGCGAACTCCATCGCCAGCGGCGCGCCAGACACCGCCGGCAAGTGGGCCGTGGCTCAGTCCCCGCAGTGGGAAGCCGGCGATGAGGCCAGCGGCAACTGGGGTGGCTCGTCCACCGCGGTGTTCACCGGCTCCGAGCACCCGTACGAGGCCACGCAGTTCGCCCTGTGGCTGAACAGCTCGAGCGAGTCGCTGACCATGCTCAACAAGGCAGCCAACCTGTACCCGGCCGCCAAGGCCGGTCTGGACCTGCCCGTGCTCAAGGAAGGCGTGGAGTTCTTCGGCAACCAGCCCATCTACGACGAGTTCGCCACCGCCTCCGGTCAGGTATCGGCAGACTTCGTCTGGGGTCCGACCATGACGCAGACGTACAACGACGTCTCGGATGGCTTCAAGGCCGCGGTCAGCGGCAACGGCACCCTCGCCGAGGCCCTGACCACCGGTCAGAGCGCCACCATCGACGCCCTCAAGGCGCAGTCCATTCCTGTCAAGGAGTAGAGCGGTCTATCGCCCGATCGGCTGAACCCGTACCGCCCGGCGCTTCTCGCGCCGGGCGGTACGGTCGTGTATGACGGTCCGCGAGATCGGCTCGCTGGGTCTCGACAGGCTCGACCAATGCACGCACTTTCATTCCTCTTTCATCCATCGAAGAAAGCCGCCTCATGATCCACCACCTCCGTGCCGCGGGCACCAGCCTTGTTCTCGACGCCTCCGGCGCGGGAGTTCCGGTGATCGTGCACTGGGGCGCCGACCTCGGCGAGCTGTCCCCGGCCGACCTGGCCGCGTTGGCCGCCGCGAGTGTGCCGCCCGTGGGCCCCAGCTCGCTCGACGTGCCGCTGCGGCTGAGCCTGCTGCCCACCCTCGCGGCGGGCTGGAGCGGCCGGCCCGGCCTCGGCGGCTTCCGGACCGGCGCCGGCCAGATGGACCTGGCCCTCGGCCTCACCGCGGTGCACGAGCGAGGCGCGAACGCGGTGACCATCGAGTCGGCGGATGCGGACACATCCGTCACGGTCTCGACCGAACTCGAACTGACCGAACAGGGTGTGCTGCGACTGCGGCACACCCTCACCAACACCGGCCAAGGCCCGTTCGAACTCGCCGGCCTCGACGCGATCCTGCCGGTGCCCGACCGGGCAGCCGAGCTCCTCGACTTCACCGGGCTGTGGAGCCACGAACGCCGCCCGCAGCGCAGCGTGCTCGGCCAGGGAGTCTGGAGCCGCGAGTCCCGGCACGGCCGGCCCGGCCACGACGACTCCTACCTCACCGTGGCCGGCACCCCCGGCTTCGGCTTTCGCCGCGGCGAGGTGTGGGCCGTGCACCTGGCGTACAGCGGCGACAAGAGGGTCTGGGCGGAGCGCAGCGCGCTCGGCTACGCCGCCCTCGGCGCCGGGGAACTGCTCACGCCCGGCGAGCTGAGCCTGGCCGCGGGCCAGAGCTACACCAGCCCGTGGACCGTGGCGGTGTACTCCGACGCGGGCCTGGACGGCCTCAGTGCCCGGTTGCACCCGTGGATCCGGTCCTGGTCGACGATCACCGGCCCGCGCCCGGTGCTGCTGAACACCTGGGAGGCCGTGTACTTCGACCACGACCTGCCCACCCTGAGCCGGCTCGTCGACGCCGCCGCGCGGGTGGGCGTGGAGCGGTTCGTGCTCGACGACGGCTGGTTCTCCGGCCGCACCGACGACCAACGGGCCCTCGGCGACTGGTTCGTCGACGCCGCCAAATGGCCGGAGGGCCTGCACCCGCTCGTCGAACGGGTGCACGCGGCCGGCCTCGACTTCGGCCTCTGGGTGGAGCCGGAGATGGTCAACCCCGACTCCGACCTGGCCAGGGCGCACCCGGAATGGCTGCTCGGTTCGGCATCCGCCCCCACCTGGCGCGGCCAGCGGGTGCTCGACCTGGCCAACCCGGATGCCTTCGCCTGGCTGCTCGAGCGGCTCACCGCGCTGCTGGCCGAATACCCCATCGAGTACCTGAAGTGGGACCACAACCGCGACCTGCTCGGCGGCTCCGCGCACCGGCAGACCGCCGCGCTGTACCGGCTGATCGACGCCGTGCGCGCCGCGCAGCCGGGCCTGGAGATCGAATCCTGCGCGTCGGGCGGCGCCCGCATCGACCTGGGCATCCTCGAACGGGTGGACCGGGTCTGGACCAGCGACACCAACGACCCGCTGGAACGACAGCAGATCCAGCGCTACACGAGCGTGCTCGTGCCGCCGGAATACCTCGGCGGCCACCTCGGCGCCGCGACCGCGCACACTACCGGGCGCACCTCGGCGCTGGGCTTCCGGCTGGTCACGGCGCTGTTCGGCAGCGCCGGCATCGAGTGGGACCTCACCCAGGCCACCCCGGCCGAGCTCGACCAGATCGCGGCCTGGATCACGATATATAAGGAGCGCCGGGCGCTGCTGCACAGCGGAGTCGTCGTGCATGCCGACGGGTCGGACCCGGCGATTGAACTGCACGGCGTGGTGGCGACGGATGGCGCATCCGCCGTGTTCGCGCAGGTCGCGCTGGCCGCGCCGCGTACTGCTCTGCCCGCCCCGATCCGGTTCCCCGGCCTCGACCCCGCCCGGCGGTACCGGGTGCGGCCGCTGCTCGTGGGCCCGGCGCCGGGTACCGTGCAGACCGTGCCGCCGGCGTGGCTGGCCGTGGACGCGGGGGAGCTGGTGCTCACCGGAGCCGTGCTCGCCGAGGTGGGCCTGCCCGCCCCGCTGCTCACCCCCGAGCAGGCGGCCCTGTTCAGCCTCGACGCGGTCTGACCGCGTCGGGCCCGCGTGCCTTCGTGGGGCTGGGCGGCACTAACGTAAGGGCATGACCGACCAGACCTCGTCGCCCCGTCGCCCAGCGCTGACGGGCAGCATCCTGGTCACCGGGGCCTCCGGCACCGTGGGGCGGGCCGTTGTGGATGCCCTTGCCGCGGCGGGCGAAACCGTGGTCGCCGGCATACGCGACCCCCGGGCCTGGATCGCGGAGGGTGCCCGGCGCGCGAGCGGCACCGCGGCCGGTCGGCAGCCCGCGGGGCACGGCACGGCCCGACCCGGCACGGCTCGGCCAGGCACCGCCGGTTCCGGCACCGAGCGACTCGGCACCGCGCATCCCGGTGGCAAGCCGCTGCGGGCACCCAACCAGAAGCCGGTGCGCAATCCGGCCCACAAACCGGGCGGCCTCCCCGCCTCGTCGGCGCCCGGCCGCACTGTCGGCGGACCCGGTGCGGGAGCCG
>NZ_SOFL01000019.1 GCF_004402695.1 Cryobacterium adonitolivorans
CACCGCCGCCAGCACCACGGCCGCGCGCACAACGGCCGCGCGCACCACGGCCACCGACGGCCGCGTCGGCGGCTCGCTCCGCGCCCCCGCCGCCGCCCGGGTAGTGAGCGGCCAGGAGCCGTACACCCTCGACGTGGCGGTGCCGGGCCTGCTGCACCTCGCCGTGCTGCGGAGCCCGCACGCTCACGCCCGGGTGCTCTCCCTCGACGACACCGCCGCCCGCGCCCTGCCCGGGGTGCACGCCGTGCTCAGCCACGCCGACTCCCCCACCACCCTGTACTCCACGGCCCGGCACGAGAGCCGGCTCGACGACCCCGACGACAGCCTGGTCTTCGACTCCGTGCTGCGGCACCGCGGCCAGAGGGTGGCCGCGGTGGTCGCCGATTCCGTGGCCATTGCCGAGCACGCCTGCCGGCTGCTCGACGTGGAGTACGAGCTGCTTCCCGCGGTCTTCGACCCCGCCGAGGCGCTGAGACCCGGCGCCCCACTCGTGCACGGCGAGAAGGATGCCACGATCAGCCGCCTGGCCGACCCGTCCCGCAACCTCGTCGCCGAGCTGCACGGCGAGTACGGCGACGTGACGGCGGCGCTGGCCGCCGCCCACACCGTGGTCACCGGCACCTGGCAGACCCAGCGGGTCGCGCACACCCAGCTGGAAACCCACGCCACCATCGGCTGGCTGGAGGACGAGCGGCTCGTGCTGCGCACCAGCTCCCAGGTGCCGTTCCTGGTACAGAAGGAGATCAGCCGCATCTTCGACCTCGACCTCGACGCCGTGCGCGTGTTCACCGCCCGCGTCGGCGGCGGCTTCGGCGGCAAGCAGGAAATCCTCACCGAAGACGTCGTCACCCTCGCGGTGCTGAAAACCGGGCGCCCAGTGCAGTACGAGTTCACCCGCACCGACGAGCTCGCCGCTTCGCCGGCCCGGCACCCCATGCGGGTCGGCGTCACCCTGGGCGCCACCGGCGACGGCCGGCTCACCGCCCTGAAGATCGACGTGCTCTCGGACACCGGCTCGTACGGCAACCACGCGCCCGGCGTCATGTTCCACGGCACCAGCGAGTCCATGGCGCTGTACAACGTGCCCAACAAGCGGGTGGATGCACAGGCCGTGTACACGAACAACCCACCGTCGGGCGCCTTCCGCGGTTACGGCCTGGGCCAGGTCATCTACGGCGTCGAGTGCGCCCTCGACGAACTCGCCGCCGAGCTGGGCCTGAACCCCTTCGACATCCGCCGGATCAACTCGGTGCGCCCCGGCGACCCGCTCGTGGTGACCCGCGAGGAGGGTGACGACATCGGCTTCGCCAGCTACGGCCTGGACCAGTGCCTCGACCTGGCCCAGGCGGCCCTGGCCCGCGGCAACGGGGTGGCCGCACCGGCCGGCGCGTCCTGGCGGGTGGGCGAGGGCATGGCGTCGTCGATGATCGCAACGACCCCGCCGCGAGGCCACTTCTCGCAGGCGACCATCACCCTGGACCAGGGCGGACGCTACCTGGTACGGGTGGGCACCGCCGAGTTCGGCAACGGCACCACCACCGTGCACACCCAGATCGCGGCGACGGTGCTGAACACCAGCCCGGACCGCATCGAGATCCTCCAGTCGGACACCGACGCCGCCGGCTACGACACCGGCGCCTTCGGGTCGGCCGGCGTGGTGGTGGCCGGTAAGGCCGTGCACGGCGCGGCGATCGAGCTGGCCGGTCTGCTGCGCGAAAGGGCGGCCCGGCTCATCGATCGTTCGGCCGAGGACTTCGTCCTGGAGGCCGACGGACTGCGCGCGGGCGCGGTGTTCGTGCCGCTGGCCGACCTCGCCGGCCCGGACGGCGTCACCGGCACCGGCCGGGAAGACGGCGCGCGCCGCTCGCTGGCATTCAACGTGCACGCGTTCCGGGTGGCCGTGAATACCGCCACCGGCGAGGTGCGGATGCTGCAGTCGATCCAGACCGCAGACGCCGGCTTCGTGATGAACCCCGAACAGTGCCGAGGCCAGATCGAGGGCGGGGTGGCGCAGGCCATCGGCAGCGCGCTGTACGAAGAGCTCATCCTCGACGGCGCCGGCACAGTGGAAACCAGGGTGCTACGCAATTATCACGTGCCGCAGCTGGCGGACCTGCCGGTCACCGAGGTGTACTTCGCGGACACCGCCGACGACCTCGGGCCGTATGGCGCCAAGTCGATGAGCGAGTCACCGTACAACCCGGTGGCGCCGGCGCTGGCCAACGCGGTGCGCAATGCGATCGGCATCCGCGCGTATGAGCTGCCGATGTCGCGCGACCGCCTGTGGCGTCTGGTGACTGTTCCTTCCGCCGTGAGCCCCCGGGCCTCTGGGCCGAAGGGATCGGTCTCTTCGGCCCCTTGAGGTCCAGGAGTCACGTGGTCAGATCGGCCGCCGTCAGCGGATCTGTAGCGCCTCGTTGAGCGGCCGGTCAGTCATTCCTCGACGGAAGTCGCTCGACTCGCCGTGATCGGCTTCATCTCCTTGCCGTGCATGGTCACCGCGTAAATCACCAGAACGTCGATGGCGATCATGGTGAGCGACCAGAGCGGGTAAGCGCCGAGGAATGCGATGTTCACCAGGGCGCTGCCGAACGCCAGGATGATCGCGACGATTCGTGCCCACATCTGCCCCGCGAGCAGGGCGACGCCGGCCAGGATCACCACAGCACCCAGGATCGTGTGTACCCAGCCCCAGGTCGTGTAGTCGACCTGCAGCACCAGTCCTTCCTGGCCGACGAGGTAGTACGTGTCCTGGAACAGTGCGACCAGGCCCTGGATGACGTGGAACGCGCCCATCATCAACATCATGACGCCGGCAAAGACGATCCAGCCCGTCCAGCCCGACGTACCGTAGTTGTCCATGGATTCGGCCCCGGTCGCGGTGCCCGTTGCCTGCCGTGTGGTGGTCATAGTGATTCCTCCCATTCAGTGGACTCGACGAGCACGCTAATGCGCGGGCGCACCTGATTCGTCCCCCGGATAGGGTGAGGGCTGACTGCCGTCAGGCTGACGGGTGGATCGGCCCGTGTCGGTCCCGGAGCGGGGCGCCGGATGCTCCGGCGCGCGCCGCGAGCACCTCGGCGAGGATCGACACCGCGGTCTCCTCTGGGCTGGCGGCGCCGAGGTCCAGGCCGATCGGCGAGTGCAGCCTGTCACGGGCGGCGGCGGACACGCCCGCCTCCCGTAGCCGCAGCATCCGTCGCTCGTGGGTACGCCGGGACCCCATGGCGCCCACGTAGCCGACGTCCAGGTTCAGGGCCGTGCTGAGCAGGGGCAGGTCGAACTTCTCGTCGTGGGTGAGCACGCACACCACGGTGCGGGCATCGGTCTGGGTGCGGGCGAGGTAGTCGCTCGGCCACTCGACCACCACCTCAGCCGCGGTCGGGAAACGTTCGGGGGTGGCGAACACAGCTCTGGCGTCGCAGACGGTGACCCGGTACCCGAGCAGGGATGCGGCGGCCGACAGGGCGCTCGCGAAGTCCACGGCGCCGAAGATCAGGCAGCGCGGCGGCGGTGCGGCCACCAGGTAGAGCACCCGGCTCGTTCCGCCGTCGCAGTCGACCGAGCCCAGCGTCGTCGCGCCGCCGTTCATCCTGGCGTCCAGCTCGGCCCGGATGCGGCGTACGGCATCGGCGTCGAGGCTGGCAGAGCCCTCGAGGCCAGCAGAGCCCTCACGGTCGGCTGCGCCCTGCGGCGCCAGGATCAGGCCGGCGCCCGTTCCCGCGACGACCAACGCGAGCCCGGCGGCCTCGCCGGCCGCGGCGCGTTCCAGCTGGGCGCGGACCTCGGCGGCCGGGGCGACCTCGGCCAGAAATACCTCGACGGTACCGCCGCAGCTCAGGCCCGCCGCGAAGGCGTCGTCCTCGCTCACTCCGAATTCGGTGAGCAGGCCCCGGCCGGTCTCGAGCACCTCCTGGGCGCTGTCGTAGATCGCTCCCTCGACGCAGCCGCCGGAGATGCTGCCGATCACCGCGCCGGAGTCGGTGACGGCCATGGCGGTGCCGAGGGTGCGCGGCGCGCTGCCGAGCACCCGGGTCACCGTCGCCACGGCCACCCGGCGCCCCTCTGCGAGGGCGTCGAGTAGAGCACCGGCGATTTCGAGCACGGCTAGGTGCTCACGCTCTGGTCCATGCCCATCCGTCGCAGCACCAGGTTCTCAGCGAACTGAGCCACACCGTAGAGCACCATCGAGACGATGGTGATGACCACGACGGAGGACCACACCTCGAAGTTCTTCACCTGCGAGACCGCGACGACGATGCCGTAGCCGAGGCCCTGGCCGGTGGCGAGCCACTCGGCCAGCAGGGCGCCGGTGATGGCGCCGGGAATGGAGATCTTGATGGCGGCGAAGAACGACGGCAGCGAACTGGGCAGGGCCACCTTGCGGAGCGCCGTGAACGGGGTGCCGCCGTAGACGGCTATGACGTCGCTCACCTGCGGTGAGGCAGACCGGAGGCCGAAGGCGATGTTCACCAGGGCCGGGAAGAGGACCACGATGGCGCCGGTGACGACGGCGATGCTCGGTCCGCGGCCGGTGATGAGGATCAGCACCGGCACGAAGGCCACCAGCGGCACGCTGCGCAGCAACAGGGCGATGGGCATCAGAGCATGCTCGATGCCCTTCGACAGGGTGAAGAGGGTGGCGAGTACCAGCGCGAGCAGGAGCCCGGCGACGAAGCCGAGGAACGCGTCGGTGAGGGTGACGCCAAGGTTGGTGAGGATCAGCGCCCGGTTCTCGGCGGCGTCCGGCACCGTGAACAGCCAGTTGACGACATCCAGCGGGCCCTTGGCGATGAACGGCGAGATCCCCAGCACCAGGATCAGGCCCTGCCAGGCGGCAAGGACGAGGACGAGGGTCAGCAGGCCCGTGGCCAGCGCACGGGCGACGTAGGCGCCGATACCGCGCGCCTGCGCCCCGCTGCTCTTGGTCAGGACAGCGGCTCGGGCGGCGGTCGAGGGAGCGGCGGTCATGGGAACGGCGGTCGTGGGCACGGCGGTCGTGGGATGGGCGGTGGTCTGGGCGTTCACGAGCTGCTCCGTCCGGTGGTCCAGGGGGTGGCGAAACGGGAGATCAGCGCGAAGAGCAGGTAGCCGATGCCGGCGAGCAGGCCCGCGACGAGGGCGAGGCTCCAGACCCGCTCCACGTTCGCGGCGTTGCCGGCGGCGAGCATTGCCAGGCCGAGGCCCCGCTCGGCGCCGCCGAGGTATTCACCGAGGATGGCGCCGAGCAGGGCGGCCGGGGCCGCGATCTGTAGGGCGTTCAGCACGCTGGGCATCCCGGCGATCAGCCGCACCTTGCGCAGCTGGGTGAACTTGGTACCGCCGTACACGGTGACGAGGTCGAGGCTTGCCGTGTCGGCGGCCTTCAGCCCCACCAGGGAGCCCACCACCGTGGTGAAGAACACCGAGAGAGCGGCCAGGAAGATCGCGGTGCCGGACGGGTCGCCGCGCGGCGGGCCGATCACGGTGTAGGCGATCGGGCCGATGGCCACGATCGGCACGCAATAGGTGATCACGGCGATCTGCAGCGCGATCTTCTCGATGCGTGGCACCACCAGAACCAGGCCGGCCAGCAGCAGCGCCAGGCCGTTGCCCCAGAGGAAGCCGATCGCGGCTTCGCTGAGGGTCATGGTGATGTGCGGCCAGTAGAAGCCGATGCCGTCGCCGGCGAACTGGCCGAGGACTTCGGCCGGGGTGGGGATGGCGCCGCCGGGCACCGAGCCGGAGTTCTGGAAGATCGTGAGGGCGCTGATCCACCACAGGGCCACCACGACGACGACGCCCAGCAGCCCCGTCGCCCAGCCGGGCAGGCCGCGGGTGACGGGCATCAGTGCGCCCCGGCGGCGGCCGGGGTGTCGGCGCCGAAGAGCAGTTCGGACGCCCGGTCGTGCAGGGCGTGGAATTCGGGGGTGCGCATCATCTCGGGCAGGCGCGGGCGGGGCAGGTCGATTTCGATGACCTCCTTGACACGGCCGGGCCGGGGACTCATCACGGCCACCTGGTCGCTGAGGAAGATGGCCTCGGAGATGCCGTGGGTGACCATCAGTGTCGTCGCGGGCTTCTCGGTCCAGATGCGCAGCAGTTCGATGTTGAGGCGTTGGCGGGTCATGTCGTCGAGGGCGCCGAACGGCTCGTCGAGCAGCAGCACCGAGGGCTTGAGCACCAGCGACCGGGCGATCGAGACGCGCTGGCGCATCCCGCCGGACAGCTGCGCGGGCTTGGCCTTCTCGAAGCCGGTGAGGCCGACGAGCTGGATGAGCTCGGTGACGTAGTCTTCATCGACAGGGATCCTGGCGACCTCGAACGGAAGTTTGATGTTGCTGCGGACGCTCCGCCAGGGCAGCAGGGCGGAGTCCTGGAAGGCGATGCCGAGTTCGTGGCCGCCGCGGAGTTCCGTGGGGCTCTTGCCGTCCACCCGGGTGGTTCCGCTGGTGGGGGTCTCGAGGCCGGCCAGGATCCGCAGGATCGTGGACTTGCCGCAGCCGGAGGGGCCCAGCAGCGAGAGGAAGCTGCCCTTGTCGGTGTGCAGGTTCGCGTTGTCGAGCGCGACAACCTGGGTGCGACCGACCGAGAAGGTTTTGTGCAGCGCTTCGATATGCAGTCCGGTTCCCGAAGTCGTGGCGGGGAGAGCGGTGTCGATCGTGCTCACGTCGTACATTCCTTACGTCGGGTGCCGGTAGTTCAGTATCGCCGACGGCACCCGCCTTGGTGGGACGGGTGCCGCGGCGAGACGTGAATAGTTACTTGCTGTAGGCGACGAGGTCGGGGTTCTCTTCGTACACCTCGGCCAGCAGGCTCATGTCGAACAGGGTGGCGGCGTCGATGTCGATCCCGGCGGCCTTCAGCGTGGCGACGGACTCCTTCTGCAGCGCGTCGCTGATGGTGAAGAGGCCGTTGGCCTCGGTGTCGGGGCTGACAACGAGGTCGGTGGCCTGGATCTCCGCCTGGCGGGTCTCCTTCTCCATGGTCAGCCCGAGGTCCTTGCCGTAGGTGTCGACGGTGAGGGTCGCGGCAGCGGTCGGGTCGTTGATCGCGTCGGCCCAGCCCTTGATCTCGGCGACCAGCAGGGCCTTGAGCATCTCGCGGTCGTTGGCGATCGCATCCTCGGAGGCCGTGAAGGTCTCGGCGACGAACGGCAGGCCGTTGTCGGCCAGCGGCAGGTTCACCGGGTCGAGGCCGGCTAGCTCGGCGTCGATGCTCTCGTTGGTGAGGTAGGCGAACCAGCCGTCGACCTCGCCGTTGAAGAGCGGGGTCGGGTCGTACTCGACCGGGACGACGGTGATCGTGGACGGGTCGATCTCATTGACCTTGAGGAAGGCGTCCCACAGGCTCTGGTTGCTGGCCTGGACACCGATGGTCTTGCCCGTGAGGTCGTCGAGTGTGGCGATGTTGCCGACGCCGGCCAGCGAGAGGATGGTGAACGGGTTCTTCTGGTACGTCGCGCCGATGATCTTCAGCGGGGCGCCTTCCTCGGCGATGACGGTGCCGGTGGAGATGGCGTTGCCGACGCCGAGGTCGACGTTGCCGGAAATGACGCCGGCCTCGGCCGACGCCGGACCGGGGATCAGGTCGACGGAATCGAAGCCCGCTTCGGTGAAGTAGCCGGCGTCATCGGCCGCGAACTCGCCCATGAACTCGGTGTTCTTGATCCAGGAGAGCTGGATGCTCGCGTCGCCGAACGAGGCGGCGTCGCCGGAGCCTTCAGCGGAGGAGCCGGCGTCCCCGGCGCAGGACGTGAGCAGCAGGGTGAGCGCGGCCGCGACGGCCACTCCCTTGCCCATGCTCGTGACTGATCGACGGGTGATCATGGAAACGGGGGCGTGCGTCATGACGCTGGTCCTCTCGATGGTGCTCGGGGGTTGCCGTGGAACTCAACGGCGTGCTGGGGCGGATTGCCTGTTGTGTGAATGTGATGTCGTGAAGTGCTGCTGTGCTGCTGTGATACTGCGGTGCTGCGGTGCTGTGGTGCTGTGGTGGAGCTGTTGTGATTGTGGTGTTTCACGGCACCCCATCCGCTGCAACACGTGTTCGGATGACTCGAACACTAATTGCTGTGTGTGACGCCGCGAAGACCGAATCATTTCCGGCTCATTACGTCGAAAAAGTCGTGCTGAAACGCGCGATTCCTCCCCGAGTGGTCCCGGAACCCTGGCGTGATAGCGTCACGGGATTCGCCCAGAAAGGAACCCCGATGTCCACAGCCATCGTACCGACCGCCGCCTTCGTCGCCGGCCTGCCCAAGGCCGAGCTGCACCTGCACCTCGAAGGCACCCTGGAGCCCGAGCTCAAGCTCGAGCTGGCCCGTCGAAATGGAGTGGACATCGGCCAGAGCACGGTGGAGGAGGTGCGCGCCACCTACGAGTTCGACTCGCTCGCCAGCTTCCTCGGCGTCTACTACCCGGCGATGGACGTCCTCGTCACCGAGGCCGACTTCTACGACCTCGCCACCGCGTATTTCCGCCGGGCCGCCGCCGACGGGGTGCGCCGCGTGGAGGCGTTCTTCGACCCGCAGGCGCACACCTCCCGCGGCGTGCCCATCGACACCGTCATCCTGGGCTACCACCGGGCCGCCGTGGATGCCGCAGGGCTCGGCGTCTCCGCGGAGCTGATCCTCTGCTTCCTGCGCGACTTCACCGCCGAGAGCGCGCTGGCGACCCTGCGGTCCGCGCTTCCCTATGCCGACAGGTTCATCGGCGTCGGCCTCGACTCCGACGAGCGAGGTAACCCGCCGGCGAAGTTCGCCGAGGTCTTCGCCCTGGCCCGTCAGAACGGCCTCAAGCTCACGATGCACTGTGACATCGACCAGGTCGGCAGCATCGACAACATCCGCCAGGTGCTCGAAGAGATCCAGGTGGACCGCATCGACCACGGCACCAACATTGTGGAGAACCCGGAGCTGGTCACACTGGTGCGGGAGCGCGGCCTGGGCCTCACCTGCTGCCCGGTGTCGAACAGCTTCGTGACGGCAGACATGAAGGCCGTCGAGATGGTGGCCCTGCTGCACGTCGGCGTGCTGGTCACTGTCAACTCCGACGACCCCGCCTACTTCGGCGCCTACGTGGCCGATAACTACCTGGCGCTGGCCGAGAAGGCCGGACTCGACACCGACGAACTGGCGCAGCTGGCCAAGAACTCCTTCCAGGCGTCCTGGCTGCCCGAAGCCGAGAAGCGGGCCCATCTCGCATCCATCGACAGCTACGTCGACGCGTTCGTCGCAGGAAACCCGGCCGCCTGACCCGGTTCGCACCAGCGGTGTTTCATCGCCAGTGAAGTCGTGTGTCCGACAGATTTCACAACCCCGGAACGAGGCCCTAACGACTTCACTAGGGTGAGCGGTAAGCCACCGAACGCGGCCGCGGGAGCCGCCCGGAACCGCACCAGACGCCGAGAAGGAGAACCCGATGTACGACCTGGTCATCCGCTCGGCCCACGTGCTCACCGAGCAGGGTTTCACGCCCGCCGCCGTCGCGATCACGGGCGGCGTCATCCGTGCCATCACCCCGGTGGATGCGCCGCTGGAGGCCCGGATCGACCGCACCCTCCCGGCCGGGCAGGTCCTCCAGCCCGGCATCATCGACACCCACGTGCACGTCAACGAACCCGGCCGCACCGACTGGGAGGGCTTTGGTAGCGCCACCCGCGCCGCCGCGGCCGGGGGCGTGACCACGATCATCGACATGCCGCTGAACAGCATCCCGCCCACCACGACGGTGCCGGCGCTCGAGCTGAAGCGCGCTGCGGCCGCGCCCCAGGCCACCGTCAACGTGGGCTTCTGGGGCGGGGCGATTCCGGGCAACCTCGGCTCGCTGGAGCCGCTGCACGACGCGGGCGTCTTCGGATTCAAGGCCTTCCTCTCCCCCTCCGGCGTCGACGAGTTCCCGCACCTCACCCCGGAGCAACTCGATGCCGCGGCCACCGAGATCGCCGGGTTCGGCGGCCTGCTCGTGGTGCACGCCGAGGACCCCGCCGTACTCGACAGCTCTCCGGACGCCTCCGGCACCAGCTACCGGGACTTCGTCGCCAGCCGACCGGATGCGGCCGAAGACTCCGCGATCGCCCGGGTGATCGAGGTCGTACGGCGCACCGGCGTGCGCGCCCACATCCTGCACCTCTCCTCCGCCCAGGTCCTGCCCCGGCTGGCCGCGGCCCGCGCCGAGGGCCTGCCGATCACGGTGGAGACCTGCCCGCACTACCTGAGCTTCGCCGCCGAGAGCATCGCCGACGGCGCCACGGCATTCAAGTGCTGCCCGCCGATCCGCGGCGAAGGCAACCGCGACCAGCTCTGGCAGGGCCTGGCCGATGGTGTCATCGACCTCATCGCCTCCGATCACTCCCCCGCCACCCGGGAACTCAAGCTCGGCCACGGCGGCGACTTCGGCCTGGCCTGGGGCGGTATCTCCGGCCTGCAGCTGAGCCTGCCCGCCGTGTGGACGGCCGCCAGGGCCCGCGGGTTCGCGCTCGAGCAGGTGCTGCACTGGATGGCCGGCGCCACGGCCCGCTTCGCCGGCCTGGCCGCCGGCGCCCTCCCAGTCCGTGCCCTCCCGGTCGGCGCCCTCCCGGTCGGCGCCCTCCCGGTCGGCGCCCTCCCGGTCGGCGCCATCGAGGTCGGCGCGGCCGCCGACCTGGTGGCCTTCGCGCCGGAGGAGGCCTTCACGGTGAACGTCAACACCCTGCGGCACAAGAACCGGGTCAGCGCCTTCGACGGCGCCACGCTGTTCGGCCGGGTGCACACCACCTGGCTGGCCGGCGCTGTGATCTACGCCGTCGACGACACCGCATTCGACGTAGCAACCGCGTCCACCCGTCCACCCGCCGGTCGTCTGCTGAGCGCCCGCTGACCCTGATTTTTTTGCACTCGCTCCACCCGAACACCGCACGCGAACCAGAAGGAGCACCCATGTCGATAGTTCTCGGACCCAACCGTTACGGCAAGGCGGAAAACCGTATTGTGCGCATCTACCGCGACACGCCCCGCCACGAGATCCACGACATCAGCGTCTCCACCGCCCTGCACGGCGACTTCGCCGACGCGCA
Source organism: Cryobacterium adonitolivorans (assembly GCF_004402695.1). GTDB lineage: Bacteria > Actinomycetota > Actinomycetes > Actinomycetales > Microbacteriaceae > Cryobacterium > Cryobacterium adonitolivorans. Next base: position 11,035 of record NZ_SOFL01000019.1, read on the forward strand.
CCTCGCCGGCAACCAGCTGCAGGTGCTGCCCACCGACACGCAGAAACAGACCGCGTACTCCTTCGCCAAGGAAAAGGGTCTGCTCTCGATCGAGAGCTACGGGCTCGACCTGGCCACCCACTTCGTCGACCACATCGGCTCGGTCGCCGGCTCCCGGGTAGAGATCGAGGAGTTCGCCTGGGAGCGCGTCGTCGTGGACGGCACCGAACACGACCACACCTGGGTGCGGCGCGGCCAGGAGGTGCGCACCTCGGCGATCTCGGTGGAGGGCACCGGCGTTCAGCAGCAGGTCTGGGTGGTCGGAGGCCTCAAAGACCTGATCCTGCTCAAGTCCACCGGCTCGGAATTCTCCGGCTTCATGCAGGACCCGTACACGCTGCTGCAGCCCACCACCGACCGGGTGATGGCCACCTCCCTCACAGCCGGCTGGCGCTTCGCCGACCACACCGATGTGGACTGGGAGGCCACCTACGGCGGAATCTCCGCGCTGCTGAAGACCCAGTTCGCCGTGGTGCACTCCCTCGCGCTGCAGCAGACCCTCTATAAGATGGGCGAGGCCGTGCTCGCGGCCTACCCGAACATCGCCGAGATCCGGCTGTCGGCACCCAATAAGCACCACTTCCTCTACGACCTGTCGCCGTTCGGCGTGGAGAACAACAACGAGGTGTACCACGCGGCCGACCGGCCATACGGGCTCATCCAGGCCACCGTCATGCACGACGACGCCACGGATGCCGGCCCCGCGTGGGACTCGTACACCGGGCTGGTCTGATGAGCCTGGCGCAGGTCTACCTCGGCCACGTCTTCCACGTGGCCGGCGCCCCCGCCCTCGCCGAGGCGCCGGCGCATCTCGTGTCGCTGCCGCAGGGGGCGCTGGTCACCGCCGCCGACGGCACCATCGCCTGGGTCGGCCGCGCCGTCGACCTGCCCACCGGCTTTGAGTCCCTGCCGGTCACCGACGCCCGGGGCGGCTTCATCCTGCCCGGATTCGTCGACACCCACGTGCACTTTCCGCAGACCTACTCCACGGATGCCTACGGCGGTGGCCAGCTGCTCGAGTGGCTCGACAACTGCGTCTTCCCGGCCGAGACTCGGCTGCAGGATGACGAGTTCGCAGCCGCCATCGCCCGCGACTTCACCCGGCGGCGCACCGCGGCCGGCACGACGAGCGCCCTGGTGTTCGGCTCGGCCTTCCCGCACGCCCAGGACGCGCTGTTCGCCGAGTCCGAACGGGCGGGGCTGCGGCTGGTCAGCGGGCGCGGCATCCAGACCGTCGGGCCGGAGTCGGCCAACGCCCTGATCACCTCGGAAGGCGTGGCGCTCGACCTGGTCAGCGACGAGATCTCCCGCTGGCACGCCCGCGACACCGGTGATTCCCGCACGGCGTTGCTGCAGGTGGCCGTGGTGCCGCGGTTCAGCCTGTCAGTGACGCCGCACACCCTCGCGGCGCTCGGTGAGCTCTACGACGGGGTGCGCGATCAAGGCGTCTACTTCCACAGTCACCTCAACGAGAACAACCGCCCGGAGACCGGCGAGATCGACGTGGTCAAGGCGATCTACCAGGTCGACCACTACCTGGACACCTACGACGGCCGGTTCCTGCCGGGCTCGGCGGTGGGCGGGTCGAGCCTGCTCGGCCGGCGCAGCATCCTGGCTCACGCGGTGCACTGCGAGGACGACGAGCTCGCCCGCCTAGCCGAGACCGGCTCTTCGATCGCGCACTGCCCAACCTCCCAGCAGTTCCTCGGCTCCGGCACCATGCCGTGGACCCGCACCACCGGCTTCGGCGTCACCGTGGCGCTCGGCTCCGACATCGGCGCGGGCGACGAATGGCTGATGAGCCGGGTCCTCAACGACTGCTTCAAGGTGCACCTGTCCGAACCGGGCGACGCCGGCCTGTCAATCAGCCCGGCCGAGCTGCTCTTCACCGCCACCCTGGCCGGTGCGCGTGCGCTCGACATGGAGGAGCGCTACGGCAACCTCGACGTGGGCAAGGATGCCGATTTCCTGCTCATCGAGCCCGACAAGTGGGAGCCGCTCGCGGCGGTGCTGGCCAACGGCATCCGTGCCGACGACGAGGCGATGGCCACCGACCAGACCCTCTTCGCCCTGCTGATGGCCCTGCGCCAGCCGGCCATCACGGGCGTCTTCGTGCGCGGGCGCCGGGTGACGGCTCCCTAGCCCCGGGGTCCCGGCCCCACTGTTCCCCGTGCGGACATTTGCGTCCCTTGGGTTCAGGGGGTCGTTGCAACACCTGATTGATTGAGGTGTTGGGTATGGGTGGTCGTACGGGGTTTCCGCGTGAGGTTCGCCGTCGGTTCTGGGAGGAGCTCAGGGTCGGCGGCACGGTCACGGATGCGGCCGCCAGGGCGGGTGTGAATCGG
>NZ_SOFL01000042.1 GCF_004402695.1 Cryobacterium adonitolivorans
ACCGCCGGCCCCGACCCACCCTCGGACTCGAAACCCCAGCCAACCGGCTGGCCCAGCTGCTCAAAGCAGCACAAACCACCAGCGTTGCCTAGACCGCTTGACTTTGCCGCGGGTTTTGCGTGCTTTTCTCACGGTTCGCGATAGTGACCGGGGGTTACTTAGTGAGGATGCCGAAAATACCGGAACCGAGCAGGTACAGTCCGACGCCGCCCACCACGATCCAGATCATGATCCGGTTGGTCGACGGGCCCTTCTTCTTGCCGTCGTCGTCCGGCTTCAGCTCGTCCTTGGGCAGAAAAGTCATCATGCGAGTTACTTTACCAACGGGAACAGGATGGTCTCCCGGATACCGAGGCCGGTGAGGGCCATCAGCAACCGGTCGATGCCCATGCCCATGCCGCCGGTGGGCGGCATGCCGTGCTCGAGGGCCCGCAGGAACTCCTCGTCCAGGCGCATCGCCTCCGGGTCGCCGCCGGCGGCGAGCCGGGCCTGCTCCACGAAGCGTTCGCGCTGCACGACGGGGTCGACGAGCTCGGAGTAGCCGGTGGCCAGTTCGAAGCCGCGGATGTAGAGGTCCCACTTCTCCACGACGCCGTCGATGGAACGGTGGCCGCGCACCAGCGGGCTGGTGTCCACCGGGAAGTCGAGCACGAACGTGGGTCGCACCAGGTCGCCCTTGACGAAGTGCTCCCAGAGCTCCTCGACGTACTTGCCGTGGATGGGGTGGTCGACCTCGATGCCCTCTGCGGCGGCCAGTGCCTGCAGTTCGGCCAGCGGGGTGCTCGGGCTGAGGGTGCGGCCCACGGCGGCGGAGAGGCTGTCGTACATGCTGATGCGGTCCCATTGGCCGCCCAGATCGAATTCGGTGCCGTCGGCCCAGGTCACCACGTGCGAGCCGGCGATGGCCTGTGCCGCATCCTGGATGAGGGTCTGGGTGAGCTCGGCGATGGAGGTGTAGTCGCCGTAGGCCTCGTAGGCCTCGAGCATGGCGAATTCGGGCGAGTGGGTGGAGTCGGCGCCCTCGTTGCGGAAGTTGCGGTTGATCTCGTAGACCCTGTCGATGCCGCCGACGACGGCGCGCTTGAGGAACAGCTCCGGGGCGATGCGCAGGAACAGCTCGGTGTCGAAAGCGTTGCTGTGGGTGGAGAACGGCCGGGCGGAGGCGCCGCCGTGCATGGTCTGCAGCATCGGGGTCTCGATCTCGAGGAAACCGCGCGCGGTGAAGGTGGCGCGCAGGCTTGCGACGGCCTGGGAGCGCTGCACGACGGTGCGTCGGGCCTGCTCGCGGGCGATGAGGTCGAGGTAGCGGCTGCGCACCCTCGTCTCCTCGCTGAGCTCGGAGTGCAGGTTGGGCAGCGGCAGCAGGGCCTTCGCGGCGATCTGCCACTCGGTGACCATCACCGACAGTTCGCCGCGGCGGGAGGATATGACCTCACCGCCGACGAAGACGTGGTCGCCGAGGTCGACGAGGTCCTTCCAGGCGGCCAACGACTCGTCGCCGACGGCGGCGAGCGACACCATGGCCTGGATGCGGCTGCCGTCGCCGGACTGCAGGCTGGCGAAGCAGAGCTTGCCGGTGTTGCGCAGGTGCACGACGCGGCCGGCCAGGCCGACGGTGTCGCCGGTGGCGGCATCCGCTTCGAGCTCGCCGTACCGGGCGCGCACGGCCGGGATGGTGTGGGTGACGGGCACCGACACCGGGTAGGCGCCGCCGGCCGCGCTGGTCGCGGCCGCGTTCAGGCGGTCCCGCTTGGCCAGGCGCACGGCCTTCTGCTCGGTCATCTCGGCCAGTTCTGCCGCGGCCTGTGCGTCGTCGTCGCCGGGCACGGCGTCGGGGGTAGTGCTCATGCGGTTCTCCGTCGGTGGGCGTACACGGGCCAGGCCCGGCACCCCGTTGAAAAGCGGTTAGGGGATGTCCAGTGAAATGTTGTCGATCAACCGGGTGCTGCCGACCACCGCGGCGACCAGCATCCTGGCCTGGCCGCGGTAGTCGTCGTCGACCGGCAGGTAGGTGTGCGGATGCACGACAACCAGATAGTCCAGTTTAACCAGAGGCTGCGCGCCGATCACCGCGTGGGCGGCGACGATCGCGGGGGGAACCCCGGCGTGGGCAGCGGCCGCGGCCGCGGTCAGGCCCACCGACAGCGACCTGGCGGCGGTGCGGGCGGTCTCGTCGAGGTTGCGGTTGCGGCTCGACCGGGCCAGGCCGTTGTCTTCCCGCACCGTGGGCACGACCTCGATGTGCACCCGCAGGTTGAGATCGGCGACCATCCGCTCCACCAGGAAGACCTGCTGGGCGTCTTTCTGGCCGAAGACGGCGATGTCGGGTTCGACGATGTTGAGAAGCTTCGCGACGACGGTGAGCATGCCGTCGAAGTGGCCGGGCCTGGCGGCGCCCTCGTAGAGGCCGCCGACCGCGCCGGCGGTCAGTCGGGTCGACACGGCGCCGTCCGGGTACATCTCGCGGGCGTGCGGCGTGAAGACGAACGCGGCGCCCTCCTCGGCCAGCACCGCCACGTCGGCGTCGAGGGTTCGCGGGTAGGTGTCGAGGTCTTCGTTCACGCCGAACTGCAGCGGGTTGATGAAGATCGACACCACCACGATGTCGCCGACGGCGACGGCACGCCGCACGAGCTCCCGGTGGCCGGCGTGCAGGGCGCCCATGGTGGGCACGAGAACCACGTGGGCGTCGCCGCCCTTGGCTGCCGCGTTCTGCTTGGCAAGGCAGAGGCGGTTGCGCAGCTCGTCAATCGTGTCGACTACTTCTGGCTTGGTGAGCACGGTCACTGGTCCTCCGGGTCAAACGGGTACGGCGGGTCGAGCAGGTGGTTCGCCTGGCCTCGGTCGAGATCATCGAGCGGATGCCGAGCGCCGGTGCGGGTGAGGGCGTTCTCGATGGCCGAGCGCACCAGCGGCGCGATGACAGCGCCCGGGGCGTCGATGCCGATCTCGCTCAGCAGCCCGGTGGACTGCTCCACGATCGACGAAGAGAACGCGGTGGCGGTCTCGATGGCCTCGGCATAGACCTCCCGGTCGCCCTCGGCCACAATCACCGGTTCGCCCCCCATCTCCACAACAAGAGCCTGCGCGATCGGCAACACGGGGGCGGGGGCGGTCACGGCGAAGTAGCTGTCGGCCAGGCGGGCGATGTCCAGGCTGGTTCCCGTGAACACCATCGCGGGATGGATAGCAAGCGGGATCGCGCCGGCCCGCTGGGCGGGCAGGAGCACGTTGGTGCCGTACCGTGCGGAGGTGTGCAACACGAGTTGGCCGGGCTGCCAGGTGCCGGTCGCCGCGAGCCCGGTCACGAGGCTTTCCAGCTGGTCGTCCGGCACCGCGATGATCACCAGTTCGCTGCGCTCCACCACTTCGGGCACCGTGAGCACGGGAACGTTGGGCAGGAGCGCCTCCGCGCGGTCCCGGCTGGCCTGCGAGATCGCGGAGATACCAATCAGGGCATGACCGGCTCCGGCGAGGGCGGCGGCGAGGATGGGCCCGACGTGGCCGGCGCCGATGACGCCGATGCCCAGGCGTCCTGGACGCGGACTCATGAGGTCACCTCGGTCGCGGTGGGACCGACCGGGCTGGCGGGCCGCGGGGTCGGCGCGGGGCCCTGGCTGGTGCGGCTCCAGTGGTGGCTGGTGTCGGACTCCGCGGACGCGACGGCGCCGGCGGTGACGGTCTCCAGCAGGCGTGCGGCCTCACCGGCGTCGATCACGCCGAGGGTGGCGGTGACCGGACCGGTCACGGTGTGCAGCCTGGCGGTGGCCAGCCGGAGACGCCGGCGAACGGGTCCCTGGTTGATGCCGACGCTCTGCAGACGGGCCAGGGGCACAAGCAAGAGTTCCCTGGACAGCACGCCACGGCGCAGCAGCACGGCGCCGGCGGATACCGCGTAGCCGGTGCGGCGCCAGGAGAACGGCCGCAGCCAGGCTGCCCTGCGCGGCGCGTTGCGGAATCCATCGTCGCCGCCGCGGGAGGTGAGTCCGTGCTGGATCAGGACCCGCTGCTCGTCGAGCGCGAAGCCGGGCAAGATCAGTTCGAGGACCTTGGCCACGTCGGCCAGCGACCCGACCGGCAGCACGGTGGTCGCCGCCTGGCCGGCTGCGCCGTCGTTAGTGGAATGGCCGGCCTTGTTGATGCTGATCTGCCACCAGCCGAACGGCCGCCAGGCCAGCGGCTGGGTCACGCCGACGGCGTGGATGCGGCCGGGCGGCAGGGTCTCGTTGCTCGTGGTGAGCAGCCCGAAGCCCACCCGCACGCCGTCACTGGTGCCGGCGATGCTGTACCGCAGGGATTTGGTGAACCTGGAGACGTAGTACCCGACGCTGGCGATCAGGCCGGGGAAGATCGCGATCAGCAGCCATTCACTGCCGCCGACGATGACGCTCACGATGAGCGCGACGATGGCGACGAAGACGAAGACTGTGAAGCCGCTGAACACTATCGACCCGATCAGCCGCAGCACCGGGATCCGCACGACCGATTCCGGCGGGGCCGCGTCCGGGTCCAGTTCGGGTGCGAGGAATTCGCCCACCCGAGAGCTCGCGTAGTCGTTCATGGCCCGGCGGCGACCGGCGTGCGCGGCCGACTCCGATTCGGCGGGGATCGTTCCGGCGGGGAACAGGGTCGCCTCGCCGACCGGCAGCGGCGTCTCCGGAACGCTTTCGCCCGCGGCGGGCCGAGGCTGTCGAGCGCCGGAGGCCAGCTGCAGGATGTCGCGGCGCAGCCCATCGGCCAGCGCGGACCCGAGATAGGCAAGCTGCACGTTGGCATCCTGACCGGCAACGCTCACCTCGAGCTTGGCCGCACCGAAAAGCCTGGGTATGAGGGGGCGCACGATGTTCACGCCCTGGATCCGGTCGAGACGGGCCTGCCTGTGGCTGCGGAACAGGATGCCGCTGCGGACCTCCACGGACTCGTCGCTGACCCTGAAGGTGTGCATCCGCCAGGACACGGTGAACGCGATGAGGATGACAATGAGGATCGCGGCGGCGGCGAGCAGCGCCCAGCCCACTGCACCGCGTTCGTAGATCTCGTCGAGAGGGTCGCCGGACTGTCGCGGGATGCCGAAGACCACGTCGACGAAACGCTCGCGCAGGTTGGCGATGACAAAACCGAGCAGCGCGAAGACGAAGATGCCGCCGCGCAACACCGGGCTCGCGGGGTGCAGGCGGTGCCAGTCCCCGTCGGCGAGGGAAGTCACAACCCGGCCCGCCGGCTCTCGGCCAATTCCACGAGGCGGTCGCGGAGCGCATCCGCGTCGGCCTCGGCGAGGCCGGGGATCGCGACGCCGGAGGACGCCGCGGCCGTGACGAACTTGAGGTCGGCGAGGCCGAGCAGGCGCGCAACCGGTCCCCTGGTGATGTCGACCAGCTGCATGCGGCCGTACGGCACTGACACGAACCGCTGGTACATGATGCCGCGCCGGAAGAGCAGGTCATCGGCGCGCAATTGGTATCCGATCGAGCGCACCCTGCGAGGCTCGAAGGCCAGAGAGACCAGGGTGATCAGCGCAATCAGCCCGCCCGCCCAGGCGGCCCAGACCTGATCCAGCAGCAGCCAGAGCGCCCCGGCGGCGGCGCAGACGATGAGCAGGAACACGACGGTCCCCACGATCTCCACCATGACGTACTTCGGCGACACGCGCTTCCATTCGCCGGCCTCCGGCAGGTCGAGGCGGGCGCCGACGGGCGCCACAGACTCGGTGGGGTTGCTGCGGGGGTAATCAGGCACGGGCTGCTCCGCCATCGTTCGGTCCCCCATTGTCGTGATCGTGATCGTCCAGCGGCAGTGTGCAGAAGTGCTCCGCGACGAGACCGCCCGCGAGGAGGATCATGGCGCCAAGCGCCATCCCGATTGCGAGCCACAACGATGTTACCGCCGGGACCACCGACCGGGTGAGGATGAAGGTCACGATGCCCAGGCCCACGCCGAGCAGGAGCGCGCTGGAGAGGCTGGACGCCTTGGCGAGCAGGGCAATCCGCATCGCCAGGAACGGGTCGACGCGTTTCGTCGAGCGGCCCCTGGTGGCCTGGCGGATGGGCCAGGCCAGTGCGACGAGGATCACCGCGATCAGGATCAGGGCCAGGGGCAGGGTGAACGGAGGAACGATGATCGGAGCGCTCCAGGCCGTTGCCGCCAGTTCGACCAGGAACCCGACGACAAGCCCGGTCAGGCCCAGGGCGATCAGCGGGGTGGAGTGGGTGCGCTTCACGGGTGGCGGCCCTCCGCTCCGGCCTGGTCGTCGGGGAGGTTCTCCGGGGTGCCGGGTCGTGGCCGGCCCGGCGTGTCGTGCAGGGTCTCGGTGTGGGCGACCTCGGCGTGTGCGGGGTCGGTGCTCGCGGCCACCGGATGGGCTCGGGCGGTTCGCGCGGCGACGGCGAGCAGTTCGCGCACCCGCCCCCGGCCGGGCAGCTCGGCGTCCGGATCGATGTCCAGCCAGGGTGCCAGCACGAAGTCGCGTTCCGCCGCCCGCGGGTGCGGGAGGGTGAGCCTGTCGTCATCCAGACGAAGGTCACCCAGGCAGATCAGGTCGATGTCCAGGGTCCGATCGCCCCAGCGTTCCTCCCGAACCCGGCCGTGCTCAGTTTCGATGACATTGACGGCGTCGAGCAGGGCGTGGGGCTCGCCCGTCCAGAGCACGCTCACCACGAGGTTGAGATAGCCGGGCGCGGTGAGGTCCACCCCGTCGGGCTTCAGGGCGTCGGAGGCGTACACGGGTGAGATCGCGGTGAGCGTGGCCTCCGGCAGGTCGGCGATCGCGCGCACGGCGGCGGCCAGGGTGCCCTTCCTGTCACCGAGGTTGCTGCCCAGGGCGAGCACCGCGGTGCGCTCCGGCGCCGGCGCGCTCCCGGTCATGCGCGGCTCCGCTCGGTCTGCGCGCGCGTGCGTTCAATTTGAACCGACACATCCGCGAAGGGAATCTCGACGGGCGCCTGCGGCTTGTGCACCGTCACGAGCACCCGTTCGGCGGCGTCGTGCGCGAGCACCACGTCGGCGATGCGCTCGGCGAGGGTCTCGATGAGGTCAACGGGGTCACGGCGCACGGCGTCGGCGACTTCCACAGCGAGCTCGCCGTAGTGGATGGTGCGGGTCAGGTCGTCACCGGATGCCGCCGCCCGGAAATCCAGCCAGACCGTCACGTCGATGACGAACTCCTGTCCGTTTTCGCGTTCGAAATCGAAGACACCGTGGTGCGCGGTGATCCGCAGCCCGGTGAGGGTGATCGAGTCGGTGCTCATGACCCTATTCTGGCCGAATCGACCCGGGCCAGCACGTTGAGGGCGGTTCGGGTGCCGGACACGTCGTGCACGCGCACGGCCCAGGCGCCCGCCTGGGCAGCGAGCACACTCAGCACGGCGGTCGCCAGGTCCCGGTCGAGGATGACGGCGTCCTCCGGCAGCACCCCGGCCAGGAATCGCTTGCGGGAGGCACCGACCATGACGGGCAGGCCGAGCGGAGCGAAGGCGTCGAGGTGGGCGAACACCTGCCAGTTCTGCTCGGCGTCCTTGCTGAAACCGAGGCCGGGATCCAGCACGATCTGGCTGCGCGCCACCCCGGCGGCCTCGAGCACGGCCACCCGTTCGGTCAGCTCGGCGACCACGGTGGCGACCACGTCGTCGTAGTCGGCGAGGGTGTCCATGGTGCGGGCATGGCCGCGCCAGTGCATGGCGATGTAGGTGAGGCCGGTGCGGGCGACCACGGCCGCCATGCCGGGGTCGGCGAGACCGCCGGACACGTCGTTGATGATGTCGACCCCCGCGTCGGCCGCCCGCTCGGCGGTCTGGGAGTTGAGGGTGTCGACACTGGTCATGATGCCCAGCCGGCGCAGTTCGCTGATCACGGGCAGCACCCGGTCCTGTTCGACCTGGGGGGTCACCCTGTCGGCGCCGGGCCTGGTGGATTCCCCGCCGACGTCGATGAGGTCGGCGCCCGAGGCGTGCAGGTCCACGGCGTGCCGCACGGCCGCTTCGGTGCTCGCCCACCGGCCCCCGTCGCTGAACGAGTCCGGCGTGACGTTGAGCACACCCATCACCAGGGTCACCGCGCGACCTGCGTCCCGCCGATGAGGGCGATGATCTCCGATCGTGCGACGGGCAACGCCAGATCACCGCGGCTGGCCATGGTCACGGTGGAGCTGCGGGTCTGGCGGGGACCCCTGGTGGTCACGCACCCGTGGCTGGCATCGAGGACCACCAGGATCCCGCGCGGCGCCAGCCCGGTCTCGAGCGCGTCGGCGATCTCTTCGGTCAGCCGTTCCTGCAGCTGGGGCCTGGCGGCGAGGGTCGTCACGACGCTGGCCAGTTTGCCCAGGCCCACGATGCGCTCACCGGGCAGGTACGCCACGTGCGCCGTGCCGAGAAACGGCAGCAGGTGGTGTTCGCAGACGGAGCGGAACTCGATGTCGCGCAGCAGCACAAGCTCGCCGGTGCGGTCGCCGACCGGCATGGTGTCACGCAGGTGGTCGAGCGGGTCCTGGCCGAGTCCGGCGAAGAACTCGGCATAGGCCGACGCCACCCGCTGCGGGGTCGACGTGAGGCCGGTCCGGCCGGGATCCTCGCCGATGGCGGCGAGGATCTCCGCGACGGCCGCTTCGATGCGTGGCTGGTCGACTCCCACGAGCGCCGGTCTACGCGGTTGCTGGACGCGGTTTGCGTGCAGGGGCGCGCTTGGGCTTGTCGGCATCGGCGCCGCCGCTGCTGACGCCGCCGTCGACCGCAGCACCGTCGATGGGCGCCCTCGGCGCCGGCATCGCGATGGGGGGCAGGTCGGAAACCGGGCGCTTGTCGCTGGAGAGCCACTGCGGGCGCGGAGGCAACTTCTCCACCTCGGCGAAGATCTCCACCAGCGCGGTCTGGTCGAGCGTCTCGTGCTCGAGCAGCTTCGCGGCCAGGTCGTCCAGGATCGCCCGGTTGGCGTTGATCACCGTGTAGGCCTCATCGTGCGCGTTCTCGAGCAGCTGGCGCACCTCGGTGTCCACCCGCTCGGCGAGCCGCTCGGAGTAGTCCCGCTGGTGGCCCATGTCGCGGCCGAACATCATCTCGCCGGAGGCCGAACCGAGCTTGAGCGGCCCGACGTCCGAGCTCATACCGAACTCGGTGACCATCTTGCGGGCGGTGGCGGTGGCCTTCTCGATGTCGTTCGAGGCGCCGGTGGTGGGGTCGTGGAAGATGATCTCCTCGGCGACCCGGCCGCCCATGGCGTATGCGAGCTGGTCGAGAAGTTCGTTGCGGGACACCGAGTAACGGTCCTCGAGCGGCATCACCATGGTGTATCCCAGGGCACGGCCGCGGGGCAGGATGGTGATCTTGGTCACGGGGTCGGTGTTGCGCATGGCCGTGGCCACGAGCGCGTGCCCGCCCTCGTGGTACGCGGTGATGAGCTTCTCCTGATCGCGCATCACGCGGGTGCGTCGCTGTGGTCCGGCCATGACCCTGTCGACGGCTTCGTCGAGGGCGCGGTTGTCGATCAGCTGGGCGTTGGAGCGCGCGGTGAGCAGGGCGGCCTCGTTGAGCACGTTCGCCAGGTCGGCGCCAGTGAAGCCGGGCGTCTTGCGGGCGAGCACCTCGAGGTCGACTCCGGCGGCCATGGGCTTGCCCTTGGAGTGCACCTCGAGGATGCGCTTGCGGCCGAGCATGTCGGGCGCGTCGACGCCGATCTGACGGTCGAAGCGACCGGGGCGCAGCAGCGCCGGGTCGAGGATGTCGGGCCGGTTGGTGGCCGCGATGAGGATCACGTTTGTCTTGACGTCGAAGCCGTCCATCTCCACCAGGAGCTGGTTGAGGGTCTGCTCGCGCTCGTCGTGGCCGCCGCCCATGCCGGCGCCGCGGTGACGCCCGACGGCGTCGATCTCGTCGACGAAGATGATCGCCGGGGAGTTCTCCTTGGCCTGCTGGAACAGGTCGCGCACCCGGCTGGCGCCGACACCGACGAACATCTCGACGAAGTCGGAACCGGAGATCGAATAGAACGGCACGCCGGCCTCGCCGGCGACGGCGCGGGCCAGGAGAGTCTTACCGGTTCCGGGAGGGCCGTACAGCAGCACGCCCTTCGGGATCCGGGCGCCGACGGCCTGGAACTTGGCCGGTTCCTTGAGGAAGTCCTTGATCTCCTGAAGCTCTTCGATGGCTTCGTCGGCGCCGGCGACGTCGGTGAAGAAGACCTGCGGGGTCTCCTTGGAAACCAGTTTGGCCTTGGACTTGCCGAACTGCATGACCTTGTTGCCGCCGCCCTGCATACCGGAGAGCATCAGCCAGAAGAACGCACCGATCAACAGGACCGGCAGGAGGATGCCGAGCAGAGACAGGAACCAGCTGGACTGGGGGACCTCGTCGGTGAAGCCGTCCTTCGGGTCGGCGTCCGTTACGGCCGCGACGACCTCTTCGCCGCGGGGGGCGACGTAGTAGAACTGCACCTGCTCGCCGTAGGTCGAATCGGCCTTGCTGAGGGTGAGGTCGACTCGCTGTTCGCCGTCGACGATCTTCGCCTCTGACACCTTCCCGTTCTTCAGGAAATCCAGACCCTGCTGAGTGGAAATCTCGCGGAAGCCAGACATGGTGAGCAGACTCGACCCCACCCAGACGGCGATCACAGCCAGGATGATGTAGAGGAGCGGCCCGCGCAGAAGTTTCTTGACGTTCATGGTGGTCACAGGCTACCGCTCTCGTACTGGGGGAACACCGAGTGTTCGCCCAAAGGTGAACTGGAGGACGTCGTGCGCTGGGAGCCTACTCGCCGGTGGAGTAAACGTGTGGAGCCAGCACACCGACCGAGCGCAGGTTGCGGTACTTTTCGGCGTAGTCCAGGCCGTAGCCGACGACGAACTGGTTGGGGATGTCGAAGCCCAGGTACTTGACGTCGATCTCGACGCGGGCGGCGGCGGGCTTCCGCAGCAGGGCGCAGATCTCCAGCGACGCCGGGCCGCGGGACTTGAGGTTGGCCATCAGCCAGGACAGGGTGAGGCCGGAGTCGATGATGTCCTCGACGATGAGCACGTGGCGGCCGTGCAGGTCGGTGTCTAGGTCCTTGAGGATGCGCACGACGCCACTGGACTGGGTGCCTGAGCCGTAGGAGCTGACGGCCATCCAGTCCATCGTGACGGGGTGCACGAGTTCCCTGGCCAGGTCGGCCATCACCATGACCGCGCCCTTGAGCACGCCAACCAGGAGAAGGTCCTTGCCGGCGTAGTCCGCTTCGATCTGCCGCGACATCTCGGCCAGGCGAGCGCGAATCTCGGTCTCTTCGATCAGGATTTCGGTGAGGTCGCCGTCAATGTCACGAGGTTCCATGGGAGCGGAAGAGTCCTTTGTTTGGGGTGTGTCGAGGAGCTGAAAAAAGAAGCATCCCCCCCTGCCGTTCCACTCTAACGCCTGGCAGGTCGAGCGCATTCTGCCCGTGCCAGTGGGTGACGAGCCTGGCGACGGCCAAGGTGTGGCTGCGTTCCAACGCCACCCCGAACTCGCGGGCGACCACGTAGCGGATCATCCGCTGGCGAAGGGCCGCCGGGTGGGCGGCCAGAGCGTCGGCCGCCACGGCGACGCCTTCTTCGGCCGGTACGCAGATTTTGCCGACGAGTTCGGGCACCAGGGAGTCGAGGGCGACGGCGTCCTCCCGCAGCGTTGCGGCGGTGCGGGCCAGCGCCTCGGCGATGCCCGGACCGAGCTCGGCTTCGAGCACGGGCAGCACCCGCTGGCGCACCCGCACCCTGGCGTAGCGGGGGTCGGCGTTCTGCGGGTCCGACCAGGCCGGCAGGCCGGCATCCAGGCAGGCCTGCCGGGTCACGGCGCGACGGATGCCCAGCAGCGGCCTCCGGTACGGCCCGCTGACCGGTGCCATACCCTGCAGGCTCGTGGCCCCCGACCCGCGGGCCAGGCCCAGCAACACGGTCTCGGCCTGGTCGTCGAGGGTGTGACCGAGCAGCACCGCGACGGCGCCCGTTGCGGCCAGCGCCTGCTCGAACGCGGCGTACCTGGCGGTCCGCGCGGCAGCCTCCGGGCCGTCGCCGGCGGCTCCCGGCACCGTCACCGGCACGATCAGCACCGGATCCAGGCCGAGCTGCCTGGCCTGGCCGGCCGCTTCCGCGGCGGTGTCGGCTGAGCCGGCCTGCAGGCCGTGGTCCACGATCACGGCGCCGGCGGTGAGCCCGGCCCGCGGCGCCTCGAACGCCGTCGCGGCGGCCAGCGCCAGCGAATCCGCTCCCCCGCTCAGCCCGACCAGAACCAGGCCGGCATCCGGCAGCAGCTCGCGCACGGCGCGGCGCAGGTCGGCGATGGCCGGCGACAGTCGCGGGCGGCGGGTGGACTCCATCCAGTAACGTTATCCGCAGACTTCGAATAAGGGAGATACCAGGCCATGGCCGAATACGACGCAGTCATTGAAATCCCACGCGGTAGCCGCAACAAGTACGAGGTGGACCACGAAACCGGTCGGGTCTACCTCGACCGGGTGTTGTACACGAGCTTCGTGTACCCCACCGACTACGGGTTCTTCGAGAACACCCTGGGCCTGGACGGCGATCCCGTCGACGTTCTGGTGCTGCTCGATTTCCCGTTGTTCCCCGGCGTCGGCGTGTCCGTGCGCCCCGTCGGAGTGTTCAACATGACCGATGACGGCGGCTCAGACGCCAAGGTCATCGCGGTTCCGGCCGGCGACCCGCGCTGGGAGCACATCCAGGACGTGACCGACATCCCGGAGTACACCCGCAAGGAGATCGAGCACTTCTTCGAGCACTACAAGGACCTTGAGCCGAACAAATGGGTCAAGACCGAGGGCTGGGGTGACGCCGCCGAGGCCGACCAGATTGTGCGCGACGGCCTCAAGAAGCTCGTCGACGAAGGTCACTGACCGGCAGAGACTCGCTGAATCGACAGAAGCCGCTTCCCCTGGTGGGGAGCGGCTTCTGCTTTGAGCTGGTGCCTGACGGTCAGGACGGCCGGCCGACGTACGGCGCGACCTGGCCGGGCGACCAGATACTGTGCACCCGTACCGGCTTGCCCACGTCCGCCGCCTCGAGGACCTGTCCGCCGCCGACGTAGATGGCCACGTGATAGTAATTGCCCGGCGAGCCCCAGAACACGAGGTCGCCCACCTGCACCTGCGAGAACGAGACGAGCCTGCCCTGGCTGGCCATGGTGTTGTACTGGTTGGTGGCCGAGTGGGTGCCGATGTAGATGCCCGCGGCCGCGTACGCGGCCTTGGTCAGGCCGGAGCAGTCCCAGACGTCGGGACCGGAACCGCCGAGCTTGTATGCGTCCCCGAGCTGCGCGCGCGCGAAGGCGATGGCGGTGTCGACGGCTGACGCGTTGGGCGCGGCCGGGGCCGACACGATGGGCGCGGGCGCAGCGGGGCCGGAGGCCGGAGCACTCCCTGACCCGCCGGCAGCGGGCGCCGCCGGCGCCGCCGGGGCCGGAACAGCGGGAGCCG
>NZ_SOFL01000020.1 GCF_004402695.1 Cryobacterium adonitolivorans
AGCGGCAACTCGTCGTCGACCACCAACACTCGCGGCCGCGGCCCCGCAGTAGTTTGTGGCCCGAAGGCGGTTGACATCATGCTCTCATTGTCCCTCCGCGTTCACCCCGTGCCGGTCTCCGAGCCCATATCCCCAGTCAATCTTTGTCAAAAGCCTGACTAATGGGTTTCGCTCACCACTGGTTGTGTCGTCCTTGCCGTTTGGGTGTCAGCCGAGTCAGGCAGGTGCAGCCTCTTCAACAGCAGCGCATTGACCGCGACGATGACGCTTGAGCCTGACATGGAGATCGCCGCGATCTCGGGACTGAGCTTGATTCCGAACCCGGGGTAGAAAATACCCGCTGCGATCGGGAGTGCGATGACGTTGTAACCGATAGCCCACCCGAGGTTCTGACGCATCTTGCGAACCGTGCCTTTGCCGATGCGCAGGGCGATGGGCACGTCGAGCGGATCGGAGCGCATGAGGACCACGTCCGCGGTCTCGATCGCGACGTCTGTCCCCGCTCCAATAGCGATTCCTAGGTCAGCTTGAGCCAACGCGGGAGCGTCGTTGACTCCGTCGCCAACCATGGCAACTCGTCTCCCGGCCTGCTGGAGCGCGGCGATTTTTGCTGACTTCTCCTCGGGCAAGACGTCGGCGATGACCGTGTCAATCTCAAGCAGGGTCGCGATTCGGTTCGCAGTTGCCGCGTTGTCGCCGGTAAGCATCACGACCTCGATCCCTGCATCGTGAAGCGCTGCGACTGCGGCGGCGGCGGTCTCACGAACGGCATCGGCGAGGGCGATGACCCCCACTGCCTGGCCGTCAACAGCAATCAAAACAGCCGTGCGACCCGTCGCCGCCAACTCGTCGCGTTGCGGGATGACCGGCCCTGCGTCTACCCCCTGGTCGAGGAGCAGCTTGCGGTTGCCCACGAGCACCCTGCGGCCGTCCACGGTGGCGCCGGCACCGTGCCCTGGAACGTTCCGGAAGTCCGACGCTTTCAAGGCCGGGACGTTTCTAGTGGTTGCGTAGTCAACGACTGCCCCGGCAAGGGGGTGTTCAGATTCTCGCTCGACGGCGGCGACGAGGGCCAGGAGTGTTTTCTCGTCATAGCCGACGGTGAGGAAGTCTGTGACCTCCGGCTGCCCCTTGGTGAGGGTGCCGGTCTTGTCCATGACAACGGTGTCGATTCGGGCCGCGGTTTCCAAGGCAGTGGCGTTCTTGAACAGAACTCCTCGCTTCGCGCCGAGCCCGGTGCCGACCATGATGGCCGTTGGCGTGGCCAACCCGAGCGCATCCGGGCATGTGATGACAACAACGGTAATGGCGAAGAGGATGGCGGTTGGGAGGCTGGCTCCCGTGAAGAGCCATGCCGCCAGGGTCAGTCCGCCACCGATGAGGGCAACCAGAACGAGCCAGAACGCGGCTCGGTCGGCCAAGCGTTGACCGGGTGCCTTCGAATTCTGGGCTTCCTGAACCAGAGCCACAATCTGGGCCAAGGCGGTATCTGCGCCGACCTTCGTTGCCCGAACTCGGAGCGTGCCCGTGGTGTTGACCGTTGCGCCGATGACGGCGGATCCAACCGATTTTGCGACCGGAAGACTCTCGCCCGTCACCATGGACTCATCAATGTCAGAGTCGCCCTCCTCCACGACTCCGTCAGTCGGGATCTTCGCACCCGGCCGCACCATCATGAGGTCACCGGGCAGAACCTCCGCGGTGGGCAATTCGATCGCCTCGCCATCTCGAAGAACGACAGCCATGGACGGAGCGAGTTCCAACAGGGTTCGGATAGCGTCGTTCGCGCCACCGCGGGCCCGCATCTCGAACCAATGGCCCAGTAGAACGAAGCTGGCCAACACCGTGGCCGCTTCGTAGAAGACATCGCCGCCGCCGGTCAAGGTGACTATCACGCTGTATAGCCACCCGGCGCCGACGCCCACCGCTACGAGCACCATCATGTCCAACGTCCGAGCTCGCAGCGCCCTGAACGCGCCATCGAAGAAGATCCAGGCCGCGTAGAAGATTACCGGGAGGGACAGCAGCAACGAGAACACGTCATCTCGGAGGCCGAAGGGCGCGGGTAGGGCGAAGCCGATCACGTCCCGCCCGATTGGCGACCAGAGAATGATCGGTATTGACAGAACCGCCGCTACTAAGAACCTGTTGCGCATGTCACGCACCATGGCGTCCATCGACATCCCTGCGTGAGCTCCGCCGTGGCCCATGGTCTCCTGGGCAGTCCTGGCGGAGTGCCCCTTGTGCGTCATCGACGCGTCATGCCCCTCATTCGCCATCGACGCGTCATGACTCATCTCCATCGGCTGAGACTCGTTGTCCGACCCCTTGGGGGTTTCTTGGGGGTCGCAAATGTGGTCGGGAACCGAACGACCCGCGCAATGATAGCCACAGTCCTGTACCCAACGGGTCAGATCAGCTATGGAAGTTTGCCCAGGGTCAAAAGTGACGAGCGCCGTTTGAGCGATCGGGTTCGCCTCAACCCGAATGACCCCGGGGCGATGGCTGAGCATGGATTCGGCGACGGCCTTGGACGACGCCCACTGGACGCCCCCCACTTCCATGACTGCAGATACCTCTTCGATGCTCATGAACAGTTCCTTCCTTCAACATTTGCGGGATCACGATTGCCTCCCTCCACACCGACGCTATACCCCCCCTGGGTATTTGTCTACGGACAGGCGTTCTGTTTGCTGAACTTGCCAACAGTCCGGACCCAGGTTGGGTACTCTAGGGGGGTATGTGCCTATGGTCCTCGCTCTCGTGTCGACTGATGGCCGCCGCGTTGCCAATGCAGCTGGAAGGAAAGTTAGAGTTGCCAAGTTTTTCCGACACATGCCCCGACAACCGCAACGGTGCTCCCGTCACCGGCACTCGGGTCCGACCTGGCCCGGACGCCCGGGTGGGACATCTTTGTTAATCCAAACGGAGGAGACTGCCGCTGAACTAAAAACTCGGGGAACGCTTGGTTTCGGGCGCGAACGGCCGCCACTCTGGTTTTCCGTCGCGCTGGCGGCGAGTGGCGGCGTAGTGAATGCCATGGCGTTCCCCGGTCTGGGCTGGTGGCCGCTAGTCCTTATTGGCACTCCCCTCATTCTCGGATCTGTTCTTGGTCGCCGGCTCGGCGGGGCGTTGCTGGTAGGCCTTGTCGGAGGAGGAGTCTTCTGGGGAACCCAAATTTTTTGGCTCACCGTCTATCTCGGCCCGGTACCCTGGCTTGCCCTCGCCGGTCTTGAGGCTGTGTTTTTCGCAGCGGGGTGCGCGCTCATCGCGATGGCCTGGCGATTCACCGATCGCGCGTTTCCTGGGGCCTGTGGGCGGCTCGGACTTACACCGATTGTCATCGCCGGATTGTGGACTCTGCGGGAGTTTGTCACGAGCAACTGGCCATACGGCGGTTTCTCCTGGGGCCGGCTGGCCTTCAGCCAGTCGGAAAGCCCCTTCGGCGACTTAGTGGCGTGGGTGGGAATATCCGGGCTTTCCTTCGTGCTCGCCTGGGTCGGCGCATTGTTCGTCCAAGTCGTGCGCGGTCCAACCATCAGAAGGCGGGCAGCCCTCAGCGCCGCGCCGATTGGCCTAATCACAGTGCTCCTCCTCGTGCCGCCCGTTCCTATCGTCGAGTCGGGGACCATGCGAGTCGCGGCCGTTCAAGGCAACTCGGACGCCGGATTGTTTGCGGAGTACGCGCCGGGTGAGATTCTTGACAACCATGTTGCAGCCACCGAGCCTCTCTACGGACAGGACGTCGACGTAGTTGTGTGGCCGGAGAACGCTGCCGATCTCGATCCGCTCACCGTCGGACAGTCCGCGGCGACGCTCGACCTGGTGACCAGACGAATGAACGCTCCGCTGGTCACCGGAACCATCACTTCCTCACGCGACGACGTTTTCAACAGCCTGCTGCTCTGGAAACCCGGCGTTGGAGCTATCGATCAGTACGACAAGATTCACCCGGTGCCATTTGCCGAGTACATCCCAGACCGAGACTTTTGGTACCCCCTTGCACCGGACTTGCTCTCGCTAATCCCCCGTGACTACACGGTCGGCACGCGAGATAACGTACTTGACATAGATGATGTGAAGGCAGGGGTGGCAATCTGTTTCGACATCGTCGATGACAACCTCATCCGCCAGATGATCGTCGGCGGAGCTCAGATCATCCTGGCCCCATCCAACAATGCGGATTTCGGCGACAGCGACGAGAGTGTCCAGCAACTTGCCATCGCCCGCCTGCGTGCCATCGAATACGGACGCAGCGTTGTGAACATTTCGACGGTGGGTACCTCGGCCATCATCGCCCCGGACGGGAGCACAATCGACCGCTTGCCTACATTCGAACCCGGTTCAATGGTTCAAGATGTCCCTCTAAGCACAACCACAACACCGGCCACGCTTATCGGCGCAGGAGTCGAACTGACACTTTCAAGCCTCGGACTGGCAGGCCTGCTCCTCGCCATAGGCATCACCCTAGGTGGCACTGGTCGCGCGGAAAGCGACCGGATTCGACGTTTCCGCCGACGCAGGTAATTCGTTGTAGGTGAAGCGGTGCCGCGGGCTACTGTGACCGTCGCGGTTAGGGATTATCGAAATCAGCCGTCGGTGATGTTCGGAGGAATATGTAAAGAGCCGACTTGGCTACTGGACCACGAGCAGCGCTGCTCCCGCCCGAGGGATGGTGCCGGCCGTCGTTCGTTAAATTCTTTTAGAGCGTCGTTGCGCTATCTCCACAGCACGGTTGGCGCAAATATTGCGGCCGCGATGCCCGCGGGGCAGCATGCGGCTAGGAGCGAACCAACCGGGCGATGGCGACAGACGCTTCCTTCATCTGGAGGTCCCCTTCGTCGCCGCCGGCTTCCACGGCGGCGACCACGCAATGATTGAGGTGCTCGTCGAGCAAACCCAAGGCCACCGAATGCAACGCGCTCGTCATGGCCGAGATCTGCGTCAAAATATCGATGCAATATTTTTCGTTCGCGACCATCCCCTGGAGGCCGCGAGCCTGCCCTTCGATGCGTCGCAGTCGGTTGAGGTATTCGTCTTTGTTGGAGATGTATCCGTGGGTGGCGGTCGGCGCGGGAGCGGCCAGATTCCGTGAATCGGTCATGAGGATGTCACCCTTCTTTCATGGCCCTCCATCCAAATCCGGAGCGGCCGAACCGTGCAATTCGTCCCGTCAGCGGCTTCCGGGGGCGGGTTTCCCCATACTAGCGGGCTGATCGTGATTGACTTTATACCCTAAGGGGGTATAACTTTCATTGTACCCCCCCGGGGTAAAGAGGGCGGAAATTAGCCGTCTGAAACGAAAGGAACCACAATGTGCACTGAAATGAAGAATGACCTCGGCCTTACGGACTCATCGTGCTCGTGCAGTGCTCATGCGGGCTCGCCTGCAGCTGAGTCCGATGTACGGATCGCTGGGACGCACTCGAGCATGACAGACACGTTCCAGGTGGCAGGGATGACTTGTTCTCACTGCGTTGCAAGCGTGACCGCGGAAGTGGGCAGGGTAGCGGGAGCTGAGGGGGTCGATGTTGAGCTTGTTCCTGGCGGCCTCTCGCGGGTCACCGTGTCGAGCAGTAGCCCGGTCGACCGCGCCGCAGTTGCCGCGGCGATCGATGAGGCTGGCTATGAAATGATCGTCGAGACCCGATGAGCGGCGTGCAGGTCGATCTTGTCGTTGGCGGAATGACCTGCACTTCGTGTGCGGCGCGGATCGAGAAAAAGCTCAATCGGATGACGGGTGTCGAGGCCACCGTCAATTACGCGACTGAGAAGGCGAGCGTGTTCATTCCGGACGGGACGTCCGTTGAGGATGCGATCGCAACCATCGAGGCAACAGGATATACAGCCGTTCTCCCCCGTCCCGTGAGCCCCTCGCCTGACGGGGCCGGGGTGCCCACCGAGGCCGAAAAGGAAGTTGAAAGTCTTCGCCAGCGACTTGTGATCTCTGCGGTGTTGGCCGCACCGGTCGTGGCCTTGTCCATGATCGCTCCACTCCAGTTCTCCAACTGGCAGTGGCTTGCTCTTTCGCTCGCCGGTCCCGTAGCGATCTGGGGCGCCTGGCCCTTCCACCGCGCTGCCTGGGTCAACTTGCGGCACGGCGCAGCGACCATGGACACCTTGATCAGTATGGGAGTGCTCGCGGCACTCGGGTGGTCGCTATACGCCCTGTTCTTCGGCACCGCGGGAATGACCGGAATGACAATGAGCTTCAGCCTCGCCACAGAACCCGGCGGCGGCGCGCACGAAATCTACCTTGAAGTAGCGTCGGCTGTCACGGTCTTCATCCTTGCCGGCCGATACTTCGAAGCACGCGCGAAGAAGCAATCCGGCGCTGCGCTCCGTGCCTTACTCGAGCTGGGCGCGAAAGAAGCAACACTGCTGCGTGACGGCGTCGAAACAACTGTGCCCACGTCATCTCTAATTGTCGGAGACCGTTTCGTGGTGCGGCCCGGCGAAAAAATCGCCACGGACGGCACCGTCGTCGAGGGCAACTCGGCGGTTGATGCGAGCATGCTCACCGGCGAGTCCGTTCCCGTGGAGGTTGGCCCGGACGATGCCGTGGTCGGCGCTACTTTGAACTCCGGTGGGCGCCTCGTCATCCAGGCAACCCGTATCGGGGCCGACACACAGCTGGCCCAGCTAGGGCGCCTGGTCGAACAGGCCCAGACCGGCAAAGCGGAAGTGCAACGACTCGCTGATCGAGTATCCGCCATTTTTGTGCCGATCGTGATTGCCCTCGCCCTCGGCACCCTCGTTGTCTGGCTTCTGATCGGAGCCGGCCCCGTGGTCGCATTCACGGCAGCGGTAGCGACACTGATCATCGCCTGCCCCTGTGCGCTTGGGTTGGCCACGCCAACGGCTCTGCTCGTCGGGACCGGTCGGGGCGCTCAACTGGGCATCCTTATCAAGGGACCGCAGATTCTCGAGTCGACCCGACGAGTCGACACCATCGTTTTGGACAAGACCGGCACTGTCACAACGGGGCAGATGACCCTCGTTGCTGTCCACCCAAATGAAAACGTCACCGACGAGGAACTCCTCGTTTTCGCCGGCGCTGCAGAGTCGGGATCAGAACACCCGATCGCCAAGTCGATCGTGACCGGAGCGAGAGCGCGTCTGCTGACCCTTCCGACGCCGGAGTCATTTTCGTCCACGGATGGTCTCGGCGTGCAGGCCATTGTGGACGGACGAGTCGTGCTAGTGGGACGCCCCAGCTGGCTCAGTGAGAACTGGTCCATTGAGCTACCCAGCGAGCTCAAGCTCGCCTTGTCCTCCTGCGAGTCGCGGGGACAGACTGCTGTAGCCGTCGCCTGGGATGGGCAGGCGCAGGGCATCCTGGCTGTATCTGACGTTGTCAAGGACTCCAGTGCCGCCGCGATCAAGGAATTTCGTCGCCTGGGTTTGCGGCCCGTGCTCCTCACTGGTGACAACGAGACCGTGGCTCGCGTCGTAGGTACAGAACTCGGAATCATTGATGTTCGCGCAGGTGTCCTCCCGGCCGAGAAAGCCGAAGTCATCCGGGCGCTCCAGCTAGAAGGGCGCGTAGTAGCCATGGTCGGCGACGGAGTGAACGACGCCGTGGCGTTGGCCACCGCCGACCTTGGCATCGCCATGGGCACCGGAACCGACGTCGCCATCGAGGCCAGCGATCTGACCCTGATACGAAGCGACTTGGTCGCCGCCGCCGACGCCATCCGGCTTTCTCGGCGCACTCTGTCAACTATCAAGGCCAACCTCTTCTGGGCATTCGCGTACAACGTGGCCGCGATCCCTCTTGCCATGCTGGGCCTGCTCAATCCGCTGATCGCCGGTGCCGCCATGGCACTGTCGTCGGTCTTCGTCGTCAGCAATAGCCTGCGACTGCGCGGCTTTCGCGGGCTCAACTTACGGGAGACACAGACGATCTCCCCCAGCCTGAAGGCTCGCCCGGTCGAGATCAGCTGACCTGCACCCCGGCATTCCCAGCTGAAATTTGTCGAGTGCCGATACGGTAGCAGGGTATCTATTTTTCGGCCGACTGGAGGTGACATGAACTCGCAGAGTATTGCTGCTTCTGGTCGTCGCCGAAAGCCCGTTTACTCCAACGTGTTCACGGCCGCTCTGGTGTTGGCAGCCATGCTGTTGAGCCTGCTCGCCATGCACTCCATGATCGGCAGTCACGGCTCAATCTCACATACTGCCGACGCTGCCGCCCATGAAACCGCCCCACCTGCCGCCGGAGAAGCTACGGCTCTCATAACCGCCGGAGCTGTGGCCGCGGTCATTCCACTAATTGCGCATACCGAAGTCGGACTCCTCGGCTGCGCCGACTGCATGCTCGTCTGTGCAGTGTGGGCGATGACCTGCGCCCTGCTACTCGTCCTGGCCGCGCTAATCGTGCTCGCGCGCTACCCGGCAACGTATCGGCGCCTCCTCGACGCGGGCGGGCGGATCGTCGCAGATTTCCGGGGCCCTGCACTTCATCTTTTCCGGCCGAGCTTGGTCGTTCTGTCCATCAGTCGCACCTAAAACCGGCATTGGCCATCGCGTCACTTGACGCCGGCCCTCATGACGCCGTATGGCGAACCGGTTTCTCACGCCCGACTCTGAATGGATTAACAATGCCCAAGCCACGTACCTACCTCCTTACTGCCGCGGCCATCGCAGCCGCACTCACTCTCAGCGCCTGCTCCGGCGGAACCACCGATACCGGTTCATCCGCCGCCCCCAGCTCCCCCGATTCCTCCGCCTCCTCGGTCGATTTCGCTGACGCGGACATCGAGTTCGCCCAGATGATGATCCCCCATCACGAACAGGCCGTTGAAATGAGCGACGACCTCCTTGCGAAGGACGGCATCGACCAGCGCATCGTGGATCTGGCCACCGAGATCAAGGCCGCCCAGGAGCCAGAAATCAAACAGCTCGAATCCTGGCTGACCGCATGGGGCATAGATGACACCAGCTCCAGCGAGATGGACATGTCCGAGATGGATCACGGCACGGACGGCATGATGTCCGACGACGAAATGAACGCCCTCAAGTCGGCGTCGTCAGAGGACGCCGGGAAGCTCTTCCTCGAACAGATGACCGTTCACCACGAGGGCGCCATTGCGATGGCTCAGACCGAGATCGACGAGGGTCAAAACCCGGACGCGGTGGACATGGCCACAAACATCGTGGACAGCCAAACCGCCGAGCTTGATGTCATGAACGACATCCTCGCCACTCTCTAGAACCCCTCCACCCTGATCGAGGCCGCGCATCGCGGCCCCGATCCGCGGCGCGCCCAACCCGGACACCATCTCCTCGCCTCCCTGAGGCACCGATGGAGCGCGCCATTGTGATCGCAAGGACCATCTCTTCATGACCGCATCACCTGATCTCTCCCGCAAACAATTGCGCCTGGCCGAGAAACACCCGCACCGCCGCCGCCGAGCACAACGGCCTTTTCCAGCGACCCGTCGACCGGCCCGCCGCATGAAAGTCACCCTCCGGAAACAGCTATCTTCCGGGGTCGCTTTAGCGTTCGCTGCCCTCCTCGCGGTCAGCGTTTCGGTCCCAGCCCTCGCCGTGAACCCCTACGCGCAGACCCTCGCTGCGCCCACCGAGCGATCCGATATGGGAGTACAAAGCTTGACGGCGTCCGGAAACGAAACCATCACCGTTGCCCAGGACACTTACACGTCCCAAGCCATCCAGGAGACTCTGCGGACTAAGGACTCGCTCCCGGGCGTCTACTCCCAGACCGCCAATACCTACGTGAACTATCTCGGCTCCGCCATTCAATGGCCCTTCCTTGTCGGAGTCCCCATCACCACTGACTTTGGCCCTCGGATTCCACCGTGCGACGGGTGCTCCAGCTTCCATAAAGGCATCGATATGAACCCGGGCGTGAATACTCCAATCCAAGCTGTCGCGAATGGCGTCGTGAGAGAAGTCTCCAGCACTGACAAAAGCGGACTGGGTGTGTACGCGATCATCGACCACATGATCGATGGGCAACTCGTCAGTAGCCTGTACGCCCACATGACGGAAGGCACCCTGGCACTTGCCGTCGGAGACCCCGTCCTCGTCGGCCAGCTGGTGGGAAACGTCGGAAATACCGGCCAGAGCACCGGGCCACACCTTCACTTCGAAATTCTTCTCGACGGGGTCACCCCGATCGACCCGTACGACTGGCTAACAGAAAAAGTGAGCACACAATGACGAGCCCTCAGCGAGAGCAACGCCGCCCGCCGCGCCGGAACCTCAAAGCCCTCTGGGCCGCGGCCGTGGTCCTCACTTTGGTGTCAGGTGCGGGCTGGGCAGCCCCACCGGCAGAAGCAGCCGAGTATCCGTCCTGGTCCGATGTTGAAAACGCGAGAGCGAACGAAACGTCCAAACAGGACCAAATCAGCACACTCAACACCCTCATATCCGGCCTGACAGCCGAAGTCGCCGCCGCGCAGGAAGAGTCCACACGCCGCAGCGCCGATTTCGAACAGGCCCAGGGCGCCTTCGACGAGGCCACCTACCGCGCCTCAACGTTGCAAGCCCAGGCTGACGAGGCCGGCGCGCAGGCCGCACTTTCCAGCGAACAAGCCGGCCGGCTCGCGGCAGGGCTCGCCCGTAGTGGGGGCCCCAACCTTTCTACGGCCATCCTCCTAGCAGGAGACAAGACAGATGCTCTGCTGTATCAACTGGGCGCCATGAGCAAACTCACGGAACGTTCCGCCGCGGTCTACGATCAGGCCGCATCAGACCGAAATTCCGCGACCGCCCTGACCGACCAGGCGAAAGTGGCACAAAAAGAGCTCGGCACCTTGGCCAAGCAAGCCGAGACCGCCCTCACCAAAGCAATCGCCGCCAGCACCGCAGTGGAAGTCGCACTCGCCGAGCAGCAAGCAAACGCGAGCACCATGCAAGCCCAACTCGCCGTCCTCACCGAGGGACGCGCCGCCACAGAAGCCGACTTTGCCAAAGGCGAGGAAGCCCGACGCGCTTCCGAGGCTGCGGCCGCAGCCGCCGCGGCTACAGCCGCAGCCGCCGCTAAAGCATCCACGGGCAGTTCGGGAGGGTCGAGCGGGTCAGGGTCAGACTCCGGTCAGCTCAGCGGCCAAGGCTGGGCATTGCCCGTCTCCGGATGGAATAGCTCCCCCTTCGGTCCGCGTCCCAATAGACCCGTCGCCGGAGTGGGCGCGTTCCACTACGGCACAGACCTCGCCGCCGGATGTGGCGTCCCGGTCAAGGCCGCAACAGGGGGCACAGTCATCTACTCCGGGTACCTCGGTAGTTACGGCAATTGGGTACTGATCGATCACGGCAATGGTGTTCAGACCGGGTACGCGCACAACAGCGAAATTCTGGTCAGCAACGGCCAACAGGTGTCCGCCGGGCAGACCATTTCGTTGGTCGGGACCACCGGAGCGTCCTCCGGCTGCCACCTGCACTTCGAGACTCGAGTTGATGGAGCCCGCATCGATCCAGAGTCTTTCATGAGCGCACGAGGCATCACCCTTGGCTAGGATGCGCCGGTCCCATTTGGTCGGTACGATACTGATCGCTGCGGGAGCAGCCGCTGCCCTTGCCGGCTGCTCCACGGCCGAAGAGTCATCGAGTCCGTCGAATCCGGGTATCGCGTTTGAGCACATTCATGGGCTTGGCGCTGACCCCGGGAGCGGAAACACGTACGTGGCAACCCACCACGGCGTGTGGTTAATCCCGACAGGTGGTTTGCCGGATACCTATCTCACCGGTGCGGCCCAGCCCGCTGACACAGAGCTGACCCAGATCGGTGGCCGCGCCCCAGATGCCATGGGGTTTACGGTTTCCCCCTCAGGGCTGCTCTACATGTCTGGCCACCCGGACCCAGCAGAACAATCTGCCTCCAAGGCACCAAACCTCGGGTTGGTGTCCAGCAGCGACCAGGCACAAACGTGGGACGCTGTATCTCTGGGCGGACAGACGGATTTTCATGACCTCGACACCGTGACTCTGCCCACCGGCGAACTCCGCATCTACGGGTATGACGCGCAGCAAGGTGCCTTGTCAATCAGCGACGACAGCGGTTTCACCTGGGCCAAGGGGGCGACCGCACCGATCCGGGACCTGACAGCTGACCCGTCTGATCCCGATCGGGTCATCGCGACAACAGCGGACGGCCTCATAGAGAGTGCCGACGGTGGCCGTACCTTCGGCGCCGTTTCCGACGCCCCCGTCCTGCTGCTGGTGGACATCTTCGATGAAAGTGCCGGGGGCGAGCTTGTTGGCGTCGACCCCGCCGGTGCGCTGTGGCGACAGGATGAAACGGGCCTGTGGACGCAGACCGGCGAGGCACAGGGTGCACCCGAAGCCCTCAGCGCCGTCGGCGGCAGCTCACCCTGGATCCTGGTCGCCGACCAGCGCGGGATCAGCGCCTCCCCGGACTTCGGTGCCACGTGGACATCAGTTCTCGGCGACGCCGCCAACCCATGACACCCTCACACACTTCGAGAATCCAAGAAACGACAACGAGCCCATGAACGTTCCCGCCAGCATCCCCAGCCCCGACATCAGTTCCATCCAACTGGGACCCTTCCAGATCCACTTCTACGCCCTCTTCATACTCGCCGGGATAGCCGCGGCCGTAATCCTCACCTCCCGGCGGCTCACAGCGCGGGGCGGGACGCCCGGCACGGTGCTCGACATTGCCCTCTGGGCTGTGCCCTTCGGCATCATCGGCGGCCGGCTGTATCACGTGGTCACCCACCCCACCGACTACTTCTTCCCCGGCGCTGACCTCTGGAAGACGCTCTACGTGTGGGAAGGAGGCCTGGCCATCTTCGGCGCCATCCTGTTCGGCAGTCTCGGCGCCTACATCGCCTGCCGCCGGGCAGGACTGCGCTTCCTGTCCTTCGCCGACGCCCTGGCCCCGGGGATGTTGTTGGCCCAAGCGTTCGGACGGCTCGGAAACTACTTCAACCAAGAGCTCTTCGGCACTCCGACGACCCTCCCCTGGGGTCTGCAAATAGACCCAACACAGCCCGCGTTTCCCACCGGCTTGCCCGAGGGCACCCTATTTCATCCCCTGTTTCTCTATGAGATTCTGTGGAATCTGCTCGGGGTGGCCATCATCCTGCTCGCCGAACGGCGTTTCAGCCTCCGGTGGGGACGAGCGCTGGGTCTCTACCTCGTCATCTACGGGATGGGCCGCACCTGGTTCGAGTCATTTCGACTCGACCCCACCGAGTTCGAACTCGGCGGGTTCAAGATCAACATGCTCATCGCCACCCTCGTCGCCATTGCAGGGATCATTCTGATCATCGTGCAATCCCGGCGCCATCCCGAACCGGAGACCGATCCCACTCGGCCGGCCACGCAGGGCGGAGGAGAGTCACCATCCGAAGCTGAAGCGGTGCCGGCTCACGCCCACGCACCCGTCCCCCATATTCAGAAGGACTCGTGATGCGCGGGCGGGCAGCCCGCAGCGCCGCCGAGCGAGTTGTGTAGCGATGACCGTCATCGGTTACGCGCGTGTTGTAACGCGCAAGCAGAGTGTTGATGAGAGAGATCGCGTTGACCGCGGCTGGCGCCGAGCGCGTGTACGTGGACCACGGCGAGTCGAGGAATAAGGCTTCGCTGCCGCAGTTCTCGGCCTGCCTGGACTGATTGCGGGCCGGTGACCTTGTGTTGGTTTGCCAGCTGAGCCAGTTGGATCGGTCGGGTTGTGACGATCGGTTGATTGCGCTGCTTCATGAGTTGAGCGAACGCGGCATCGGTCTTCGTTCGTTAGCGGAACCGGCGATCGATACGACCGGCCCCTCGGGCCGGGCCTTTTTTGACATCATTCCCGTGTTTGCTCAGTTGTGTGTCGAGGCGATCCAGGTGCACAGGCGCTATGCGCGAAGGGCCGCAACGATTGACACGATCGCGACCACTCGGCGTCGACACCGTGACCGTGCAACGCGCGCTCCTGGGCAACCCGGATGGACAGCGGACGTTGGGGCGCGATGAGCGTTGACGTCGGCCAGCGGGCTCGCGGGGCGTCTGGCGTCATCTCACGTAAGAGACCAGGCCGATCATTCC
>NZ_SOFL01000006.1 GCF_004402695.1 Cryobacterium adonitolivorans
ACCGACGGCGAACCTCACGCGGAAACCCCGTACGACCACCCATAACCAACACCTCAATCAATCAGGTGTTGCAACGACCCCCTGAACCCAAGGGGCGCAGAAGTCCGCACCGGGAACAGTTGTCTGTTGGTGCGGGTGCAGTCAGGTTGGATGAGCAGCGCGCGTCAGACGAGGTCGGGATGCCCCGCGGGCAGCGCGTGCCGCTGCCCGGCGGCGAGTAGCTTGCGGTTCTTGCTCTCCCAGTCGCCCAGCGCCTGGCGAATCGATCCCAGCGCCCGGGTCTCGGGGCAGGCGGCGGCCGACTTGCCGCATCCGCAGCGCTGCGGGTCGGCGGGCGTCACCCGGTGCAGCTGGTCGATCTGCCAGAGCACGGCCATGGCCACATCCGTTCGGCGCTGGCCGAGCTCGGCCTTGCGCTCGGCGCGCTTGAGCACCTCGGTCTCGAGCAGGCCGCGCAGGCCGGCGTCGGGGCCGCGGTCGAAGCGGCCGGCCACGATGCCCGTGAGGTCGGCGACCTGGGCGGCCAACGCCGCAATCTCGGCGTCCCGCTCGGCGATCGTCGCGTCACGCTCCTGAAGGGTCTCTTGCTGCGCGGCGAACTGCCCCAGCCACAGTCTGATGTGGTCGGCGTCGCGCTGCTCGGCCTTTTCGTGCCCGAGGTGGCGCAGGCAGTGGCCGCACACGACCTGGTCGGTCGCCGAGGTGAAATGGAACGGCTGCAGCGACTGGCAGCAGAAGCACTGCGCCAGCACGTTCACATACAGCGGATACGGGTGGGCCAAGCGCTCTCCCTGCGTCGAGGTGCTGACACCGAGCCTAGCCGGGCGCAGGTCCCGGCTCAGAGCAGGCCGGCCCGCTGCGCCAGCCCGCGCACGTACGCGGCCTGTCCGGCATGCTGCAGGTCGTCGGCGATCACGCTGACCAGCCGCACGGCCAGGGTCACCGGCGGGGTCCAGCGGGTGTCGACGATGCGGCTGAAGTCATCCTCGTGCAGGGTGCCCAGGTAGCCCAGGGTGCGTTCGTGCACCGCGTCGAAATAGCCCTGCAGCAGGTCCGCGCCGGCCCGCACGGCGGCCACCTCGGTGGAGCCCTGGCCGTAGCCGGTCGCGTTCGGCGCGAACGGCAGGTTGAACCGCTTCTGCCAGCCCGCCGACGTCCACAGCTGGGGCTCGCCCATCAGGTCGGCCACGTGGTTGTCCTGCACCCGGGTGAGGTGCCAGACCAGCCACGCGATGGTGTTCGCCTCGCGATCAGCGCGGTACCGCAGCAGCTCGGGGCCGGCGCCGACGAGGGCGGCGTGCACCGCCCCCTGTATGCGGCCGAACGCGTCCGCGATCAGGTCGGTCGTCAGCATCCGGTACCTCCTGTGCGTCGACGATTCGGCCCCACCCTAACCCGCCCCTGTGGTCACACTCCTGTTATTCGGACCAAATCAGCCCGTTTAGGCCCGTCTGGGAAAAACTGCAGGACATCCGCACTGTCGAGGTCCGCTCCGGCTGTCTCGTATTTGAGACACCAACTCGGCGAAGTCCGATGCGGCCGCGCTCGCGCAGGAGTCAGATAGGAGCATGCAGCCCGTCGACACCGTCCTCTCCGCCACCCCAGCCCGTACCAGCACCGCACCGGCCCCCATCACGGTGGGCACCGGCCCGGTCTCCGTGGCGGATGTCGTGGCCGTCGCCCGCCACGACGCCCCGGTGCTGCTCGGCGACGACGCCCGCGCCGCCGTGGCCGCCAGTCGGGCCACGATCGAGGTTCTCGCCACCGATGTGGCGCCGCACTACGGCATCTCCACAGGATTCGGCGCCCTCGCCACCACCTTCATCGACGCCGACAACCGCACCCGGCTGCAGCAGAGCCTGGTGCGCTCACACGCAGCCGGCTCCGGGCCGGAGGTGGAACGGGAGACCGTGCGCGCCCTGATGCTGCTGCGCCTGTCCACCCTGCTCACCGGGCGCACCGGCATCCGCCTGTCGACCGCCGAGGCCTACGCCGGCCTGCTCAACGCCGGCATCACCCCGATCGTGCGGGAATACGGCTCACTCGGCTGTTCGGGCGACTTGGCCCCGCTGGCGCATTGCGCCCTGGCGCTGATGGGCGAGGGCACGGTGCGCGACCACACCGGTGCCGAGCTGCCCGCCGGGGACGCCCTCGCCGCCGCCGGACTCACCCCGGTGCTCCTGGCCGAGAAGGAAGGCCTGGCCCTCATCAACGGCACGGACGGCATGCTCGGCCAGCTCAGCCTGGCCCTGCATGACCTGCACACCCTGCTGACCACGGCCGACGTGGCCGCGGCGATGAGCATCGAGGCCCTGCTCGGCACGGATGCCGTCTTCGCCGCCGACCTCGCCAGCCTCCGCCCCCAGCTGGGCCAGCAGGCCTCCGCCGCCAACCTGCGCCACCTGCTCGCCGACTCCCCTCTCGTCGCCAGCCACAAGACTCCAGAGTGCACCCGGGTTCAGGACGCCTACTCGCTCCGCTGCGCCCCGCAGGTGCACGGCGCCGCCCGCGACACCATCGACCATGCCGGCCGCATCGCCGACCGCGAACTGGCCTCCGCGATCGACAACCCCGTCGTCACTCTCGACGGCCGCGTCGAGTCCAACGGCAACTTCCACGGCGCCCCGGTCGCCTACGTGCTCGACTTCCTCGCCATCGCGGTCGCGGATGTGGCGAGCATGTCCGAGCGCCGCACCGACCGCATGCTCGACCCGGCCCGCAACAACGGTCTGCCGGCCTTCCTCGCGCACGACGTGGGGGTGGACTCCGGCCTGATGATCGCGCAGTACACCGCCGCGGGCATCGTCACCGAACTCAAGCGGCTCGCAGTGCCAGCCTCGGTCGACTCGATCCCGTCGTCGGCCATGCAGGAGGACCACGTCTCGATGGGCTGGCACGCCGCCCGCAAGCTGCGCACCGGCATCGACGGCCTGGCCCGGGTGCTCGGCATCGAGATCATGACCGCCGGCCGCGCCCTCGACCTGCGCGCCCCCCTCCTGCCAGGCCCGGCCACCGGTGCCGTGCTGGCCGAGGTGCGCCGCGAGGTCGCCGGCCCCGGCCCCGACAGGTTCCTTTCCCCCGAAATCGAGGCTGTCGCCTCGTGTGTGCGGAGCGGCGCCCTCCTCGACGCCGCCCAGACCGCCACCGGCACCCTGTATTGACCAGCACGGTACTAACCAGCCCGCTACTGAAAAGCACGCTCAGCTCCCGAGAAAGCAGACCGCACATGACCGACCTGACCGACACGGCCGCAGCAGCCCCGGATGCGCCGCACGCCGACCCGCACGCCCCGCGCGTCGTGCGCGCCGCCCGCGGCAGCACCCTCACGGCCAAGAGCTGGCAGACCGAGGGCCCGCTGCGGATGCTGATGAACAACCTCGACCCCGAGGTCGCCGAGCACCCGGAGAAGCTCGTGGTCTACGGCGGCACCGGCAAGGCCGCCCGCAACTGGGCAGCCTATGACGCCATCGTGCGCACCCTCACCACGCTGGAGAAGGACGAGACCCTGCTCGTGCAGTCCGGCAAGCCGGTGGGCGTGTTCCGCACCCACGAGTGGGCGCCCCGGGTGCTGATCGCCAACTCCAACCTCGTCGGCGACTGGGCAACCTGGCCGGAGTTCCGCAAGCTCGAGGCCCTGGGCCTCACCATGTACGGCCAGATGACCGCCGGATCCTGGATCTACATCGGCACCCAGGGCATCCTGCAGGGCACCTACGAGACCTTCGCCGCCGTGGCCGCGAAGAGGTTCGACGGCACCCTGGCCGGCACCCTCACCCTCACCGGCGGTGCCGGCGGCATGGGTGGCGCCCAGCCGATGGCGGTCACCCTCAACGAGGGCGTCGTGCTCATCGTCGACGTCGACCCGTCCCGACTGGCCCGCCGGGTGGAGCGCGGGTACCTCGATGAGATGACCGACGACATCGACGACGCCATCTCCCGGGTCCTGGCGGCCAAAACCGAACGCCGGCCGCTGTCGGTGGGCCTGGTCGGCAACGCCGCAACGGTCTTCGCCGAATTGTTCGCCCGCCAGGTGCCCATCGACATCGTCACCGACCAGACCTCCGCGCATGACCCGCTGGCCTACCTGCCCGAGGGCGTCTCGGTCGCCGACTGGCACGCCTACGCGGCCGCGAAGCCGGAGGAGTTCACCGACCGGGCCCGCGCCGCGATGGCCAAACAGGTGCAGGCCATGGTCGATTTTCAGGATGCCGGCGCCGAGGTCTTTGACTACGGCAACTCCATCCGCGCCGAGGCGCTGCTCGGCGGCTGCGCCCGCGCGTTCGAGTTCCCCGGCTTCGTCCCCGCCTACATCCGGCCGCTCTTCGCCGAAGGCAAGGGCCCGTTCCGCTGGGCGGCGCTTTCCGGCGACCCGGCTGACATCGCGGCCACCGACAAGGCCATCGTCGAGCTGTTTCCGCACGACGAGCACCTGCGCCGCTGGATCACCGCCGCCGGCGAGAAGGTGCGTTTCGAGGGCCTGCCCGCCCGCATCTGCTGGCTCGGCTACCAGGAACGCCACCTCGCCGGCCTCAAGTTCAATCAGATGGTCGCCTCCGGCGAACTCTCCGCCCCGATCGTGATCGGCCGCGATCACCTCGATTCCGGCTCGGTCGCCTCGCCGTACCGCGAGACCGAGGCCATGAAGGACGGCTCCGACGCGATCGCGGACTGGCCGCTGCTGAACGCCCTGCTGAACACCGCGTCGGGCGCCACCTGGGTCTCGATCCACCACGGCGGCGGGGTCGGCATCGGCCGCAGCATCCACGCCGGCCAGGTGATCGTGGCCGACGGCACCCCGCTGGCCGCCGAGAAGATCGAACGGGTGCTCACCAACGACCCGGGCACCGGTGTCATGCGGCACGTCGACGCCGGCTACGAGCGCGCCGAAGAGGTGGCCCGCGAACGCGGCCTGCGGGTGCCCATGTGGGAGGCTGATGAGGCAGCCCCGGACGATACGACCGCCACGGCTGCCCCCACCGGGTCTTCGGATGCCTGACACCGTCGCGCACGGCCTGCTGGCCGGCCTCGACGAGATCGCCGGCACCGGCCGGGACCTGCGTGCTGGCGGCTACTCCCGGCTCCTCTGGGAGCCGGCTGAGCACGAGCTGCGCGCCTGGTTCAGTGAACGCGCCCAGCGTCTCGGGCTCGACGTCGAAGTGGACCGCAACGGCAACACCTGGGCCTGGTGGGGCAAGTCGGGCCCGAACGCCGTGGTCGTCGGCAGCCACCTCGACTCCGTACCCGGCGGCGGCGCCTACGACGGCCCGCTCGGCGTGGTGTCCGCCCTCGAGGCCGTCGCCCGGTTGCAGGCCGCCGGGTTCGCTCCCACCCGGCCGTGCGCCGTGCTGGTCTTCGCCGAAGAGGAGGGCTCCAGATTCGGGGTGGCCTGCCTGGGTTCCCGGCTGCTCTCCGGCGGCATCGACGCCGACGTGGCCCGCGGCCTCACCGATCGGGCCGGCATCACCCTCGCCGATGCCGCCGCGACGGCCGGGCTCAACCCCGCCCACCTCGGCCGCGACCAGGCCGCCCTCGACCGCATCGGCATATTCCTCGAATTGCATGTGGAGCAGGGTCGGGGTCTGATCGACCTCGGTGAGCCCCTCGCCGTGGCCTCGTCGATCCTCGCGCACGGCCGCTGGCGGCTGAGTTTCTCCGGTCAGGGCAACCATGCCGGCGCCACCCCGATGACCGGCCGCCGTGATCCCATGGTCGCCGCGGCGCACGCCATCGTCGCGGTGCAACAGGCGGCGCTGGCCAGCCCTGGAGCCCGCGCCACAGTTGGCCGCATCGAGGCCGTTCCCGGCGGCACCAACGTGATCCCGTCCTCCGTCACCGCCTGGCTGGACGCCCGCGCGGACACCGACGACCAGGCCCGCGCGGTGGTCGCCGACGTCTCCGCCCAACTGCAGGCCGCGCACTCCGGCTGCACCGGCACCGTCGTCGAGGAGTCCTGGACCGGCACCGTCACCTTCGATCCCGAGCTCGCCGCCCGCCTGGCCCTCGCGCTCGGCGGCGTCCCCGCCCTGGCTACGGGCGCCGGCCACGACGCCGGCGTTCTCGCCGCCCGGGTGCCCACCGCGATGGTCTTCGTGCGCAACCCCACCGGCATCTCACACTCCCCCGAGGAGTTCGCCACCCTGGCCGACTGTCTCGCCGGCGTCGAGGCCCTCGACACCCTGCTGCGGGAGCTGTTGTGACCACGGCCCCGGCGGGCACACCGCTGCAACCTCCGGTCACCTACTGGTGCCAGTCCCTCCTGGTCGACGGCGTCGCCGTCCTCGGTGTGCGCGTCACCGTGGGCGCCGACGGCCGCATCGCCGACCGCGCCGACGCCGTTCCGGCCGAGCCTGGCGATATCCGCCTCGGCACCGTGCTGCCCGGCCTCGCCAACGCCCACTCGCATGCCTTTCACCGGGCCCTCCGCGGCCGTACCCACGACCAGGGCGGCGACTTCTGGCGCTGGCGGGAGTCTATGTACGCCGCGGCGCATATCCTCACCCCTGAGCGCTACCTGCACCTGGCCCGGGCCGTCTTCGCCGAGATGCTGGTCAGCGGCTACACCGCCGTCGGCGAATTCCACTACCTGCACCACCAGCCCGATGGCACGCCGTACCCGCAGGCGCACGCCATGGAGCGTGCGCTGGCGACGGCCGCCCGCGAGGTGGGCATCCGCCTGGTGCTGCTGGACACCAGCTACCTGGCCGGCGGACTCAACACCCCGTTGCGACCCGAGCAGCGCGGCTTCAGCGATGGCTCGGCCACCGGCTGGCTGGCAAGGTGGACGTCCCTGCGCGATTCGCTCGCAGCGGATGCTGCCGCCCGGCCGGCCGAACCGGCGCTGGTCACCCTCGGTGCCGCGCTGCACTCGGTGCGGGCGGTGCCCCGCGATGCCATGAGCGAAATCCTCGCCGGGCTGCCCCCCGAGGTGCCGCTGCACATCCACCTCTCCGAACAGCACCGGGAGAACGCCGACTGCCTGGCCGCCTACCAAACCACGCCGACCGGACTGCTCGATGGCCTCGGCGCGCTCACCCCACGGCTGAGCGTCGTGCACGCCACCCACCTCGGCGACGACGACCTGCGCCTGCTCGGCGCCCACGGCGTCACCGTGGTGATGTGCCCCAGCACCGAGGCCGACCTCGGCGACGGCATCGGCCGGGCCCGCGAACTGGCCGCCGCCGGCTCCCCGATCGCCCTGGGCTCCGACCAAAACGCCGTCATAGACCCGTTCCTGGAGATGCGCGGCCTGGAGATGGGCGAACGCCTGGCCTCAGGCTCCCGCGGCCGGTTCACCGCGGCGGCACTGCTGCAGGCCGCCGGCACCGACGGCTACGCCGCGCTCGGACTCGGCCGGGCCCGCCTGGCACCGGGCGACCCGGCCGACCTCGTCGAGGTCGATGCGCACAGCATCCGCACCGTCGGCGCCCGGACCGACCAGCTGGTGCTCGCCGCCACGGCGGGTGACGTGCGCCGGGTGGTCGTGGCCGGCCGCGTCGTGGCCGACGCCGGCCGGCTCGTGCACACCCCCGCGGCGGCCCTCGCCCCCCCGGGCTCGCCCGCGGTGCTCCTCCGCAACGCGCTCGACACGCTCGACACGCTCGACACCGGCATCTCCCCCGACCCCCCGAGCCCCGCATGACCGCGCCCACCCGGGTCTACTGTTCCCCGTGCGGACAATCGTTGCCGGCACACCGGCCACAATTGTCCGGAACGGGAACAGTCGGGTCTGACCGCGCCCCGCCCATCCCGACTGCACCCACCGTTCTCCCCCACCGGAAGGCCCCACGATGACCGCCGAACTGATGACCGGGATCGCCGAGCTCACCACCCAGGCCGCCGAGTCCAGCCACGACGACGACAGGCTGTTGGATGCCGCGCTCGTGATCGAAAACGGCCGCATCGCCTGGATCGGGCCGGCCGCCGAGGCGCCCGCCGCCGACAGCACCGTGGATGTGAATGGTCGAGCGGTGCTGCCCGGCTGGGTCGACACCCACACCCACCTGGTCTTCGCCGGCGACCGGGCCGCCGAGTTCGAGGCTCGCATGGCCGGGCAGAGATATGCCGCCGGCGGCATAGCCACCACGATGGCCGCCACCCGGGCCGCGAGCGAGGCCGACCTCGTCGCCTCCGCCCGCCGCCTCCGCCGTGAGGCCGAGTCCCAGGGCACCACGTTCCTGGAGACGAAGACCGGCTACGGCCTCGACCTGGCCAGCGAACTCCGCAGCGCCCGGGCGGCGGCCGAGGTCGCCGACGTGGTCACCTTCCTCGGAGCCCACCTGGTGCCACCGGGCATCGACCGGCGCGACTACCTCGACCTGGTGACCGGCCCGATGCTTCAGGCCGTGGCCCCACACGTCGACTTCATCGACGCCTTCTGCGAGACCGGGGCGTTCGATGTAGACGAATGCCGGGAGGTGCTGCTCGCCGGCCGGGCCGCCGGGCTCGGCCTGCGCCTGCACGGCAACCAGCTCGGCGCCGGCGGCGGTGTGCGCCTCGCTGTGGAGCTGGGCTGTGCCAGCGTCGACCACTGCAACCACCTCGCCGACGCCGACATCGACGCCCTCGCCGGCTCCGGCACCGTGGCCACCCTGCTGCCGGCCTGCGACCTGTCCACCCGGGAGCCGTTCCCGCCCGCCCGCCGGCTGCTCGACGCCGGTGCGCACATCGCGCTGGCCAGCAACTGCAACCCCGGAACCTCGTACACCACGTCGATGCCGTTCTGCGTGGCAACGGCAGTCCTGCAAATGGGCCTGACCGTGCGCGAGGCGGTCTGGGCGGCCACCCGCGGCGCGGCGCGGGCGGTCGGCCGTGAACACGGGCCGGATGCCGTGGGTTCACTGCGGGTCGGCGGCCGCGCCGACCTGCAGGTGCTCGACGCCCCGTCGGTGGCTCATCTGGCCTACCGGCCGGGCGTGCCGCTGTGCGTCGCCACCTGGACCGAGGGCGTGCGCGCCCTCCCTCACCTCCACGCGAGCCGTGACCTAAGCACCTAAAACCTCGAGATTTGGGTGCTTAAGTCACAGCTCGCGGGAGGGAAGGTGGGACTAAGACGTACTGGGCACCGGCCAGCCGTGCCTGGCGAGGGCTTCCCGTGCCAGGGCGCGCGCCGAATACGGCGTGCGCACGCCCCGGATGTCTCGGTAGTCCTGGTGGCCGGGTCCGGCCCAGAGGATGGCGTCGCCCTCCCTGGCCAGGTCGACCGCGTAGTCGATCGCGGCCTCCGGCGGGGAGACCTCCACGATCTGCTTGCTGGGGAAGGCCTCCCTGGCGGCGTCAACGAGCATCCGTCGGATGCTGGCCGGGTCTTCGAAGCGGGGGTGATGGTCGGTGATGACCACGATGTCGGAGCCGGCGGCCGCGACGCGCGCCATTTCGGGGCGCTTGACCGGGTCCCGGTCGCCGTCGGCGCCGAAGAGCATGATGACGCGGCCGGGCGTGACGGCCTTGACCGCCCGCAGGGTCTTCTCGAATGCGTCGGAGCTGTGGCCGAAGTCCACGTACACGCGCGGCCCGGTCGGGCCGGACACGCTCTCGGTGCGCCCGGGGATGTACACCTCGATGCCGTCCTGCAGCGCGGCCTGGATCCGGGCGGCGGGATAGCCGGCCTCGACGATCATCGCCACGGCAAGCCCGGCGTCGGCCACCAGATGGTCGCCCAGCAGCGCGACCGTCGTTTCGACGGACTCGCCTGCCCGGTTCTGCACCCGGAAGCGGGTCGCCTCCGGCAACGCCTCGAGGATCTCCAGGCGCCAGTCCGGGTCTGTCGCGGCATCCGCCGAGATCGACGACACTGGGATCTTTGGCTCGGACAGCAGCTTGAGGCCCCAGGGGGTCTCCATGCTCACGACACCGGTGCGGGAGCGGTCCGGCCGGAACAGGAGCTCTTTGGCGTCGAAGTAGTTCTCCATGGTGCCGTAGTCGTCGAGGTGGTCGATCGAGAGGTTGGTGAAGCCGGCGACGTCGAAGACGATGCCGTCGACCCTGCCATGGGTGAGGCCCTGGGCGCTCACCTCGAGCACCACGGCCTCGACGTGCTGCTCCTTCATGCGGGCCAGCAGCGCGTGCACATCGGTGGCCTCCGGCGTGGTGAGCCGCGAGACGAAGACCTCGCCGGCGATATGGCGTTCGGCCGTCGTGGACAGGCCGGTGACCAGGCCCATCTGGCGCAGCACGGCTTCGAGCACGTAGGCGGTCGTGGTCTTGCCGTTGGTTCCGGTGATGCCGAAGATCGTGGGGGCGCTGTCGGCGGTGCCGTAGATGAAGGCGCTGAGCTCGCCCAGCCGACCGCGCAGGTCGTCGCTCACCAGAACGGGAACGCCGGCGGCACGGGCCTCTGCCTCACCGTCAGCGTCGGTGAGCACGGCCACCGCACCGGCCTGCACCGCGCCGTCGGTGTAGGCGGCGCCGTGGCCGTTCTTGCCCGGCAGGGCCACGAACAGGTCACCCGGCTGCACCGACTGGGTGGAGAGGGCGATGCCCGTCACGATGGTGCCCGCGTCGGCCGGAGCGCACGACGTGTCGGCCCGACCGGCGACATCCACCAGGCGAACCCGCGGCGGGCTGCTCGGTCTTACGACGGGTGGGGTACTTTCGATTGCCAAAACAGATGCCTCCGGATTCACCCCCCAAGTGAGGGCAGAATATTACCGTAGGCTCCCGTTCTGCAAGGAACCTCCGATACGGGCCCGTTCTGGCACTCTCATACCAACTGCATAGAAAGCGGCTCGGTGAGACCGGCGGCGGGCAGTGCTGAGCGACCCGCAGGGGGCTTCAGCTCAGAATGTCCTTGGTGACGAATCGGCCGTAGGCGAGCGCCCCGAAAACCAGCAGATAGCCGCCCTGCAGCAGGGCGTTGGTGCCGAAGGAGGTGAAGTCGATCGGTTGCCGCAGCAGGTCGGCGAAGTCGAGCCAGTAGTGGCTGAACAGCCACGGATGCAGCCAGTCCAATTGCGGCAGCGAGTCGAGCACCTGCGCCACCACCGAGAGCACGATGGTGGCGGCCATCGCCCCGACGGGCACCACGGTGAGGGTGGAGAAGAACAGTCCGATGGCGGAGAGGCCGAGGAGCGAGACGGTCACGTACCCGGCGATGAGCACGGCGCGCAGGAATGATTCGGCCAGGCTGATGGTGTCACCGGAGAGCAGGGTCAGCGGACCCACCGGGAAGAGCGCCAGCCCGGCGAGCACCCCGGCGGTGACGACGGTGAACGTGGCCGCGAGGCAGAACACTGCGGCGCCGATGTACTTCACCACGAGCAGCCAGACCCGTCCGGCCGGGGCCGCGAGCAGGTAGCGCAGGGTGCCCAGTCCGGCCTCGCCGGCGATGGTGTCCCCCGCGACGACGCCCACAGTGAGCGGCAGGAACAGGGGGATCGACACGATGAGGCCGGTCACGGCAACGAACAGGCCGTTCTGGGTGACCTGGTCGAGGAACGGCGGGCCACGGCCGGTGGTCGGAGCCTGTGAGGAGAGCCGCACGGCGACGGCGATGAGCACCGGCACAGCGGCGAGCGCGAGAAGCAGCGCCCAGGTGCGACGGCGACGGAAGAGCACGGTGAGTTCGGAGACCAGCAGCGCCCAGGCTCCGCCGGGCCGGGCCGTCTCGGCCGGCGCCATCGCGACGGATGCGGACACGCTGTCGGAAAACGTCTTATCGGACAACGTCGAACCCCTCTCCGGTGAGTGCCACGAAGCGGTCCTCGAGGCTGGTGTCCTGCACGTGAAACCCGCGCACCCGCACCCCGCCGGCGACGAGGGCGTCGACGATGTCCTCCTCCGCGAGTTGCCCACCTGCGGACGAGCTGCCCTGCTCTGCAGGGGCAGCTCGTCCGCGGCGGGGCAACTCGATGGGGGCGCTCACCCAGTGGTCGGCGTCCGAGGACCTGTCGGCGCCACGGCCGTCCGGTGCGGGCTCCAGCTCGGCCACCAGGCCGGCGCCGGCCAGCACGCGGATGGCGGCCGCGGCATCCGGGGTACGCACCCGCACCCTGGCTTCACCGGCGCGCAGCTCGTCGAGAGTGCCCTGGGCCACCAGACGCCCGGCGCTCATGATGGCCGCGTGCGTGCACATGTGCTCCACCTCGGCGAGCAGGTGGCTGGAGACGAAGACCGTGGTGCCCTCGCCGGCCAGAGACCGCACCAGGGCGCGCACCTCGCGGGTGCCCTGCGGGTCGAGCCCGTTGGTCGGTTCGTCCAACACGAGCAGGCGGCGCGGCATCAGCAGGGCGTTCGCGATGCCCAGGCGCTGCTTCATGCCCAGCGAATACGCCGACACCTTCTTGCCCGCCGCGTTCGACAGGCCCACCCGCTCAAGAGCGCGGTCCACCCGTGCTCTTCGGTTGCGGGTGGGCGCGGCGCGGTCGGCGGAGTCGAGGCGCCGCAGGTTGGCGGCACCGGAGAGGAACGGGTAGAACGCGGGGCCCTCCACCAGGGCGCCCACCTGTGGCAGCACCCGGGCAAGCCGGCCCGGCATCGACTCGCCGAGCACACTCACCTCGCCGCTGGTGGCTGCGGCGAGACCGAGCATCACCCGGATGCTGGTGGTCTTGCCCGACCCGTTCGGGCCGAGAAAGCCGAACACCGAGCCCAGCGGCACGGCAAGGTCGATGGCGTCGACGGCGATCTGGTGGCCGAACCGCTTGGTGAGAGCCCGGGTCTCGATGGCCAGCTCGCCGGCCCGGGTCGCCGGTGTCACTCCTGGGCTGCGGCGGCCTGCAGCCGCTGAACGGGAACGGAACCGGCAAAGACCCGGCCGTCGTCGGCGATCAGCACCGAGACGAGTGTGGTGCTCAGGGCCCGGCCGCCGTCAACGGCGTCGGTGAGCTGGCTGTACAAGGGTGAGGCGGTGAGTTCAGCCAGGGCCGCAGCATCCTCGCCGGCCGGGATAACCACGACGGCGTCCCAGCCGGCGCCGGTGACGGTGACGCCGCTAGCCTCTCCCTCGGGGTGGCCGGCGTCGTCCTTGGTGGGCAGGGTCTCCTCGGTGACGGTGGCGCCGGCCGGCGGGGTGAAGGCAAAGAGGTCGGCGGGCGGGGCGTCGAGGCTGAGCGTGGTGAAGGCCACGCTGATCGCGGGCTCGTCGGCGTTCCGCGCGTCAACCTGCACCCGCAGCGGCAGCCCGGTTTCGGAGTCGACCGCGATCGACACCGATCCCACCAGGGTGTCGTCGGTGTTCGGGGTCAGCACGAGCTCGTACGCGGTGCGGCCCGCCACCTGGGTGTTCTCGGCCAGGGTCACCTCGGTGCTCGGCGACACGTCGGCGAGGAACTTCTCGGCCAGGTCGCTCGGCGTGTAGGTCTCTCCGGGCTTCTCGGCGGACTGCTCGCCGGCCGCGGGCAGGGTGGTGTGTGCGGCGGTGTTGTCGGCGGAGTCGTAGAGCCAGAGGTCGGAGCCGTTCTGGATCAGATTGCGTTCAGACATGGTGTCCTGCACCTGCACCCGGCTCTGGTCGGCGCCGTTCTGATAGACCCGCACGGTATGGCTGCCGGTGAGCAGGTCGAGGGCGTCGGAGAACTCGGCGGCGGCGGCATCCCCGGTGCTGGGGATCTCGGGCAGTCCGAGGTCGGAGGTCTGCTCGAGCGTGCCGGAAAAGGTGTCCACGGTGCTGCCGGCGGCGAGTTCGAGCACGTCCTGCGGGGACTTGTCCGGCAGGTCGACGGTTGCACCGGCCTGCAGCGGAACCGCGAGGACCCCCACTGCGATGACGGCGGGAACCGCGACAGCGGGCATCCACTTCAGCCAGATTCGGGACATGACAAGCAACCTCCAGTGTCGCACTGCGTATCTCCGACACTACGCTTCGATGCTGGATGTTCCACTCGATTTGCGGCGAGCACTCAGGCTCCGATCAATCGCTCCGCCACCCGCCTGGCGGTGCGGGCGTGCCAGGTCGGTGAAGTGTCGACCCGCGCCCAGGTGAGGGACATGCCGCACCAGGCGATGGTCCACTCCGCGAGCACTTCCGGGGCGAGCCGCGCCAGCCGGCCGATGGTCTCCAGGCGCGCCATGAGGTTGCCGAGCGCGCCGGCCTCGGTGGGGTTGCAGT
This sequence comes from Cryobacterium adonitolivorans, assembly GCF_004402695.1. GTDB lineage: Bacteria > Actinomycetota > Actinomycetes > Actinomycetales > Microbacteriaceae > Cryobacterium > Cryobacterium adonitolivorans. The sequence goes on from NZ_SOFL01000006.1 coordinate 14,045, forward strand.
GGATGTTGGCGAAGCCGAACGTGCGGTGGCCGAGCAGGGCCTTCGGGTCGATCGCCGCCCATCGGTCGCCGAAGTCGAGCACGTTGCCGTGGTGGATGTCGCCGTGCAGCACCACCACATCCGCCGCCGTCGTCGTGGCCAGCAGCCGCTTGGCCGGGTCGGCGACACGCTGCAACACCGGATCGAACGGGCCCGAGCCACCGGGCGGCGACGAGCTCGATCAGCGGCGGGGGGTCGACTGGAGGGTCGGGTCAGGGTTCGGGGGTGGGCACGTACTGCACGGCAACGTCGAGCCGGTCGAGCTGAGCGCGGTGTTCGGCCGGGAGGTCGGCGCTCACCAGGATGTCGTCGAACACCTCGAGGTCCACAACGTGGTGCAGGCCCTTCGCGCCGAACTTCGACCCGTCCACCAACAGCACCTTGCGGTCGGCCATCTCGATCAGCGCCTGCTTCGTGCGGGCCGCCTCGGCGTCGGGGTGGAACAGGGCGTCGTTCTTCACCGAGGTGGTGGAAATGAAGACGACATCGGCCGAAATGCGCTTGATCTGTTCGATCACGACGGTGCCGAGGAACGAGTCGGTTTCCGGGAAGTACTGGCCGCCGAGTCCGAGCAGCTTGATCTCGGGATGCGCCTGGGTGAGGTCGTGCATCAGCGCGAGCGAGTGGGTGATCACGGTCGACGGCGCCCGGGCGGCCAGAACCGGCAGCATGGCGGCCGCAGTGGTGGAGTCGTCGATGGCCACCATGTCGCCGGCTCGGATCAGTGCGGCCGCGGCACGCGCCAGGGCCAATTTCTCGTTGACCTTCGTGGCCCGCCGCAGCCGCACGTCCCGCTCAATGAAGGCGTGCGGCAGGGCACGAGCGCCGCCGCGGATGCGCTCGATCAGACCCTCGCGGGAGAGCACGTCGAGGTCGCGGTGGATGGTCATGGCGCTCACCGCGAACGCCTCCGCGAGCTCCTCTGCCCTGGCGACGGAGTGGGTCTCGATGTACCGCACGAGTTCACCGCGGCGCGCCGCTGCGGTCAGGCCGTCGCGGGGAGCAGGCGCCACATCGCGCTCGTCGGACATCTCACTTTCCATGTTCACCATGATAGATCCAATCCGATTCTTTTGTCAGATTTATCACAAGAAATGGTAATTCTGGTAAATGCTGTGTTAGTTTTACCGAATTGATTTCTGATGGCCCATCGTAAGGACGCGAATAATGGCATCACTGGCAACGCTGACCCAGCCCACCGGATCGAAGAGGACCGCCCGCGAGGGCATCCTCGATCGGCTCGGATTACCCCGCCCGCTGATCTGGGGGTTCGTCGGACTGGCGCTCTTCATGATCGGCGACGGGGTCGAGACGAACATCCTCTCCCCCTTCCTCACCGGCGAACACGGCTTCTCCATCCCCCTGGTCGGCCTGCTCGTTACCGTCTATGGCGTCGCCGTGGCTATCGCGGCCTTCTTCTCCGCCGCCCTCTCCGACCTCTGGGGGCCGCGGCGGGTGATGATGATCGGCGCGGGCATCTGGATCTTCTTCGAGCTCGCGTTCCTTATCCTGGCGCTCAACTCCAGCAACGTGGTGCTGATCTTCATCACCTACGGCCTGCGGGGCTTCGGCTACCCGTTCTTCGCCTACGGCTTCCTGGTCTGGATCACCGCCACCGCCAACCCCAAGCGCCTCGCCAGCTCCATCGGCTGGTTCTACGTGGCCTTCACCGCCGGCCTGCCCACCCTCGGCGCCCTGGTCGCCACCAGCACCCTGGACATCTTTCACCTGTCGATGTTCCAGACCCTGTGGGTTTCACTTGGCCTGGCGGCGCTGGGCGCAGCCGTCGCTCTGATCGGCGTGAAGGAGAAAATCGGCCGCGCTCCCCTGGTGACCAATTCCGACGAGGTCTTCACCGTCCTCACCTATGGCCTCAAACTGCTTGCCACCAAGCCCAAGGTGCTGATGGTCATGCTCACCCGCATGATCAACTCCATTCCCACCTACGGCATGGCGATCTTCTTCCCCGCCCTCTTCGTCGACAGGTTCCACTGGAGCATCGGCCAGTTCCTCATTCTCACCACGGTCATTTACGCGGTGAACATCCCGTTCAACCTGTTCTTCGGCTGGCTCGGGGACCGGAACGGCTGGAGCCGCACCGTGACCTGGTACGGCGCCGTGCTCTGCGCGATCTCGATGCTTGGTCTCTACGTCGTGCCCGACTTCGCGATCAGCCAGGGCTGGCCGTTCGCCTACGCCCTCACCCTGCTCGTCGGCGCCGTGTTCGGCATCGGACTGGCCGGCTTCGTGCCGCTGTCGGCCATCGCCGTGTCCCTCGCTCCCCAGCAGCCGGGCGCCGCGATGAGCTCGTACAACCTCGGCATCGGCGCCGCCGTCTTCGCCGGCCCGCTGCTCGTGGCCGTGCTCTACAGCAGCCTCGGCGCCTTCGGCCTCGTCGTGCTGTTCTCCGCCCTGTACCTCGTCGCAGCCGGAATGTCCGCCGTGCTCCGCGGCACCCAACCCGGCTTCGACGGTGTGCCGCCGACCGGCGCCATCCGGGAACCGGAGGTGGACCTCGCCACCCGCTAGCGCCTACGCATCCACCCCACCGCTTACTGCGACAGCAACTTTTGCGACACCGAGCAAGGACAAGACAATGACCGACTCACGCACAACCATCGCCCTGCGCCCCCAGAACCTGACCGCCCTCTCCGCCACGGTCACCGTGCCGGCCTACGACCGCACCGGACTCACCGCCGGCATCATGCACTTCGGCGTCGGCGGCTTCCACCGGGCCCACCAGGCGCTCATGATCGACGACCTGCTCAACCAGGGGCTCGCCCGCGAATGGGCCATCTGTGGCGTCGGCGTCCTCCCCACCGACGCCCACATGCGGGACGTCATGCATGCCCAGGACGGCCTCTACACACTGGTCGAGAAGCACGCCGACGGCCACCTCGAGGGGCGGGTGATCGGCTCCATCATCGACTACATGTTCGCGCCAGACGACGTCGAGGCCGTTATTGAACGGATGGCCAGCCCCGCCGTGCGCATCGTCTCCCTCACCGTCACCGAGGGCGGCTACAACATCCACCCCGTCACCGGCGCGTTCGACCTGGCCAACCCCGACGTCGCCGCCGACCTGCTTCCGGGCAGCGTGCCGGCCACCGCGTTCGGCATCACCGTGGAGGCCCTGCGCCGCCGCCGGGACCGCGGCATCACCCCGTTCACGGTGATGTCCTGCGACAACCTGCAGAACAACGGCGAGGTCGCCCATCGCACCTTCGTCGCGTTCGCCAACGCCAAGGACCCGAAGCTGGCCGCCTGGATCGACACCGAGGTGGCGTTCCCGAACTGCATGGTCGACCGGATCACCCCCGGCACCACCGACGCCGACCGCGCCCTCGTCGCCGACACTTTCGGGGTCACGGACGAATGGCCCGTGGTCTGCGAGCCGTTCTTCCAGTGGGTGCTGCAGGACACCTTCACCGACGGACGCCCGCCGTTGGAGGAGAGCCGCACCCAGCTCGTCGCCGACGTGGAACCCTACGAACTGATGAAGCTGCGCCTGCTCAACGCCAGCCACCAGGGCCTGTGCTATTTCGCGCACTTGATGGGCTACCGGCTGGTGCACGAGGCCGCCGGCGACCCGCTGATTGCGGAGTTCCTGCTGGCCTACATGAACCGCGAGGGCACCCCCACGCTCAAGCCGGTACCCGGGATCGACCTTGAGGCCTACAAGGCCGAGCTGATCGAACGGTTCTCCAACCCGAGCGTGCGCGACACCGTGGCCCGGCTTTGCAACGAGTCGTCAGACCGCATCCCGAAGTGGCTGCTGCCGGTCGTCAACGACCAGCTGGCCACCGGCGGCCACGTCGAACTGTCCGCCGCGATCGTGGCCAGCTGGGCACGGTACGCCGAGGGCGTCGACGAGCAGGGCGAACCGATCGAGGTCTGCGATCGCATCACCGAGCGGGTGATGGCGAACGCGGCCGGCTACCCTGCCGACAAGCATTCCTTCCTGCGCGACCGCGACCTGTTCGGCAGCCTCATCGACAATGAGATCTTCGTGAGCGAGTACGACCGGGCGATGGACCTGCTGCACGGCGTGGGCGCCCGGCGCACGCTGGAAATCCTGCTCGGCCACGACACCGACGCCTACGCCGCACCGGTCGCCGAGAATCTCGGCACCCGATGACGCTCGTTGCGGGTGTGGATTCCTCCACCCAGTCCTGCAAGATCGTCATCCGCGACGCCAAGACCGGCGCCCTCGTGCGCACCGGCCGCGCCTCGCATCCCGACGGCACCTCGATCCATCCGGATCGGTGGTGGCACGCCCTGCAGGTGGCGATCACCGACGCCGGCGGTTTGGCCGATGTGTCCGCTCTGGCCGTCGGCGGACAGCAGCACGGCATGGTGGCGCTGGATTCCACCGGAGCCGTGGTGCGGGACGCCCTGCTCTGGAACGACACCCGGTCGGCCCAGGCCGCCCTCGACCTGATCAACGAACTCGGCGACGGCGACTCCGTGGCCGGGGCGGCGGCCTGGGCGAGCATCATCGGCTCCGTTCCGGTTGCGTCGCTCACCGTTACCAAGCTGCGCTGGCTGCGCGATGCCGAGCCCGTGAACGCGGGGCGGGTGGCCGCGGTGGCCCTGCCGCACGACTGGCTCACCTGGCGGCTGGCCGGAAACGGCGCCGGGTCGGGGGCAGCGGGGCTGGCCAGCCTCACCACCGACCGATCGGATGCCTCCGGCACCGGCTATTGGTCACCGCTGAGCGAGGACTACCGGCGCGACCTCCTGAAACTCGGGCTCGGCCACGACGCGCTGCTGCCGACGGTGATCGAGCCCGGCGCCATCGCCGGCCAGACCCCTGGCGGCATCGTGCTTGGTGCCGGCGCCGGCGACAACGCCGCGGCGGCGCTGGGCCTCGGCCTGTCCGAGGGCGACGTGGCGATCTCGATCGGCACCTCCGGCGTGGTCTCGGCGATCTCCGCCACCCCCACCACGGATGCCAGCGGCCTGGTCACCGGGTTTGCCGACGCCACCGGCGCCTTCCTGCCGCTGGCCTGCACCCTGAACGCCGCCCAGGTGCTAGACGCCGCCGCCCGCATGCTCGGCGTCGATCACGCCGGGCTCAGCAGTCTGGCCCTCTCGGCGCCGGCCGGGTCGGACGGCCTCGTGCTGATCCCGTATCTCGAGGGCGAGCGCACCCCGAACCGGCCTAATTCCACCGGCGCCGTGCACGGGCTGCGGAGCGTGAACACCACCCCGGCGCACTTCGCCCGCGCCGCGGTGGAGGGCATGCTCTGTGCCATGGCGGACTGCCTCGACGCGCTGCGCGACCAGGGCGTACCCGTACACCGGGTGTTCCTGATCGGCGGCGGCGCCCAGTCCGAGGCCGTGCGCCGCATCGCGCCAGCCGTGCTCGGCCTCGACGTCACGGTGCCCAGCCAGGGCGAGTACGTCGCCGACGGCGCTGCCCGGCAGGCCGCCTGGGCGCTGCTTGGCGGCGACCGGCCGCCGGCCTGGGCGCTCTCCGACGGCGACACCTACCGCGCCACTGCCACCCCGCAGGTGCGCGCCCAATACGCCGCGGTCCGCGACCTCACCGCGGTGCGTCCCGCCTGACCCGGATCCGCGAATGCGGCCCAGCGGCTGCCTCCACTCCCGGAGGTGGCCGTTGGGCCGCTTTCGCGTGGAGCTGGGTGTACCGGGCGTCAGGTCCGTGGTCACTACGCTGGGCGAACGGCTGGCGCTGGCCCTGGGCACGCGCGCCAAGGGCATCCGGTGGGTGCCACCGGGGTGTCGCAGCACGTGGTCTCGGCCATGCAGCTCACCGGCACCGCCGGCGATATGCAGCTGCCCGGCGCCCGCCGTGCCCTGGTGCAGAACATGGGCGGGGTGGGTGTGGCCAACTACGTCAGCGTTCTCGAGGCTGTCTAGCCGCACTCAGTCGCTGATTGTTCCCCATGCGGACTTCTGCGCCCCTTGGGTTCAGGGGGTCGTTGCAACACCTGATTGATTGAGGTGTTGGTTATGGGTGGTCGTACGGGGTTTCCGCGTGAGGTTCGCCGTCGGT
>NZ_SOFL01000013.1 GCF_004402695.1 Cryobacterium adonitolivorans
CCGCCATCCTCGAGGGCTACGGGCCCATCGACCCCGAGACCGCCCGCCGGATCGCGGGAACGGCCACCAGCTGGACCCGCATCCTCACCCACCCCGAGACCGGCTGCCGACTCAGCATGGGCCGCATCACCCACGACCCGCCCGCCGACATGCGCCGCTACCTACAAGCCCGCGACCAAACCTGCCAAAGGATCGGCTGCACCCGGCGCGCGAGCTTGAGCGAGATCGACCACACCCGGGCCTGGAACACCGGCGGCCCCACCGACGTCGACAACCTCGTGCACCTGTGCAAAAGCTGCCACCGCCTGAAACACCAATCCAGCTTCACAACCAGCCAGGGCCCCGGCGGCGCCCTGACCTGGACCACCCCCAGCGGCAAGACCTACACCTCAGCCCCCACCAGCAACGACCCCACCAGCTACGACAACCGACCAACCAACCCCATCGACCCGGCAGCGTCGCCAGTACCACCGGCGCAGAGACCGGCACCGGCACCATCGCCGGTCAGGCCCTCGGCGTCCGCGCCCCGACACGGCGTCGACGACCCTCCCCCGTTCTGATCGCTCGGCTCTGGCCGGATTCTGCTGCACGCGCTACAACAGAGTGATGAACGAACCCGCGGACAAGGAGCACACCACCACCAGATGGATGCAGGGGTACCTCGAGGCCTGGGCCTCGAGCGATGCCGACCAGATCGGCGCACTCTTCACCGAGGATGCCGAGTACTTCACGGACCCGTTCGGAGAGCCGTGGCGTGGTCGCGCGGGGATTGTCGCCGGTTGGCTGGAACACGCCGACGCGCCCGACAGTTTCACCTTCGAGTGGTCACCGCTGGCGATCACCCCCGAGATGTCCATCATCGAGGGCATCACGCGTTACACCGCCGGCACGGTCTACAGCAACCTCTGGGTGATCCGCTTCGCTCCAAACGGCCAGGCCCGAGAGTTCATCGAGTGGTGGATGGACCAGGGCAAGCCCTCGGGGAGTAGCTGAAAGGCCGAGCCTGGCACTGGTGAATCGTTCCGGCACACGGTACAACGGGGTGTGACAAGGAACCCGACGCAGAAAGGACCACCGTCATGGGAATCGTCTCTCCAGGCTTTTTCGGCCGCCCCCGCCGCGACGACCCCGGCCTTCCGCCCGGCCAGTACCTCACCGAGGGGTTCCCGGTGCTCTCGGCCGGCCCCACCCCGCGGATCGACCCGGACGAGTGGGAATTCACCATCACCACCGAAACCGGCCAGGTTCACCGATGGAGCTGGACGGAGTTCCTGGCGCTCAAGCAGGACGACGTGAGCACCGACATCCACTGCGTCACCAGCTGGTCCAAGCTCGGCACCAGCTGGCGCGGCGTTTCGCTCGACACGCTCTTCGAGTCGGTCGAATCCGACTGCGAATTCACCATGGCGCACTCCTACGGCGGCTACACCACCAACGTTCCGCTCGACGATCTGCTCGGCGGCAAGGCCTGGATCGCGCACGAGTTCGACGGCGAAGCCCTCGAACCGGCCCACGGCGGCCCCGCCCGGCTGCTGGTGCCACACCTGTACTTCTGGAAGAGCGCCAAGTGGGTGCGCGGCCTCGAGATGCTGCGCCAGGACGAACCCGGTTTCTGGGAGAGCAACGGCTACCACATGTACGGCGACCCCTGGCGCGAAGAGCGCTACTGGTGAAAACCGGCTGGAACGTCGCGGAGGTGATCGAAGTGACCCAGGAGACCAGGACCGCCCGCACATTGCGCCTGCGCCTGCCCGGCCTGGCCGGGCACCGGGCCGGCCAGCATGTGGACGTGCGCCTCTCGGCCCCGGATGGCTACACCGCCGTGCGCTCGTATTCGGTCGCGTCGGCGTCGCCCGGCGACGAACTCGACCTCACGGTGGAGGAACTGGCCGACGGTGAGGTGTCGCCCTATCTCGTGCGCCAGGTGGCCGTGGGCGATCAGCTCGAGGTGCGCGGGCCCGTCGGCGGCTGGTTCGTCTGGGATCCGGCCGACCCCTCGCCCGTGCAGCTCATCGCCGGCGGATCCGGAGTGGTGCCGCTGATGGCAATGCTCCGCGCCCACACGGCGGCGGCCGGCTCTGCCTCCCCGGGCGGCGCGGCGCCCTTCCGGCTGCTCTACTCGGTACGCGGCCCCGACGCCGTCTACTACGGCGCCGAACTCGACGACCTCGCCCGCTTGCCGCTCGTGGATGTCACGGTCGTGTACACCCGCGAGGCGCCGGCCGGCAGCAACGAGCCACCACGGCGTCTGGATGCGGCGACCCTGGTGCGAAGCACGCTGCCCGCCGCCGACAACCCGGCCGTGTTCGTCTGCGGGGCCACCGCCTTCGTCGAAACCGTGGCCGACTGGCTCGTGCAAGCCGGCCACTCCCCCGCCCGGATCAAAACTGAACGCTACGGCGGAACCGGGACCAGACCGTGACCGGCGACCTGGACGACCTCGACTACCTGGACGGCAACGCCGCCGCCGGGCCGCTCAGCGAGTTCTTCGCCATCGACGTCGTCAGCGCCCGCGGCCGCTGCGCCCACTGCGGCCGAACGGATGCCCTCGCCACCGCCCGGGTGTACCCCAACTCGCACGGCCTGCTGTTACGCTGCCCCGGCTGCACCGAGATCCTGCTGCGGCTCGTGGACGCGGGAGACAGAGTCTGCCTGGACCTGCAGGGCCTGAGCTTCGTGGAACTGCGGCGGCACTGACGGGCTTCCCAGCTAAATCCCGCTTCCGCCCGCCTAGGCTGAGATCGGCGGACCCTCCGCCCTTCTAGCGGGAGCGTGCATGCAGGGATCGGTCATCCTCGACGTCATTCTGGTCGTGCTGCTTGTCGCCAGTCTGGGTGCCGGCTACCGCAGCGGCCTGATCGGCAGCATCAGCGGCATCCTGGGCCTCATCGCCGGCGCCGTTGCGGCGTATTTTCTCGTGCCCCTGGTGCCCACCTGGGTGCCGGCCCCCGAGTGGCGCACCCCCGCATCCATCGCCGCGGCGTTGCTGCTGGTGATCGCCGGACTCACCATCGGCGAGTCGATCGGCCTGGCCCTCCGCCGCCGCACCCCGCGCAAGCTGCGCGGCGTCGACAGGCTCTTCGGCGCCGTGATCGGCGTGGCCGCCGCCGCGGCCGTCATGTCCATGGTGGCGTTCAGCGTCGGCGCCCTGGGCATTCCCCCGCTCACCTCCGCCATCGCCTCCTCGGGGGTCGTGCGCACCATCGACTCGGTCACCCCCGACCCGGTGAAAAGCTTCCTCGCCCAGCTGCGTTCCACCGTCGTCGACGACGGCCTGCCCCTCATCGCGGATGCCTTCGGGGGCCAGAGTCCGACCCTGCCGGAGGCCCAACTCGACAGTGCCGCGCTCGACACCGCGGCGGCATCCGTGCTGCGCATCACCGGCAACGCCGTCGCCTGCGGCCAGAGCCAGTCCGGGTCCGGCTTCGTCATCGCCCCCGAACGCGTGATGACCAACGCCCACGTCGTGGCCGGGGTCACCGAAGCCGTCGTGGAGGTGCCCGGAGGAGGCGCCCTGACCGGCGAGATCGTCTACTTCGACCCCGTCGACGACCTCGCGGTCATCGCCGTGCCCGGCCTGGCCGCCGCACCGCTGACCCTGCAGGGCGACCTGGCCGTGAACAGCGAGGGCGTCAGCCTGGGCTACCCCTTCGGCGGGCCGTTCGACTCCGATCCGGCCAGGGTCATGTCCGTCGGTTCGATGCTCGTCGCCGACATCTACGGCCAGTCCCCCACCGGCCGGGCCGTGTACACGCTCGCCGCCGACGTTCAGCAGGGCGAATCGGGCGGACCGCTGCTCAGCGCCGACGGCCGGGTGGCCGGTGTGATCTTCGCCAAGGCGGCCAACACCGCCAACGTGGGCTACGCCCTCGCGATGTCCGAGGTGACCCCGGTCGTCGCGCAGGCTGACGGCCTCTCCGCGGCGGTCAGCTCCGGCTCCTGCATCCAGGGGTAGGCCCGCCGGGCGGGGGTATGGTGACCGCATGACTTTCCGGCCGGAGGACTACAGGGAACCCCTCGAGCAGGCGGTTCGGTTTGCCACGGAGTGGTTGGACTCGCTGCCGTCCCGGCCCGTGAAACCGCGGGCGCCGGTGGACCAGCTTGCGGTGGCCTTCGATCGACCCCTGCCGGAGGAACCCGCCGGTCCGGCCGCGGTGGTGGCCGAGCTGGCCAGACTGGCCGAGCCCGGGCTGATGGCCATCGGCTCCGGCCGCTTCTTCGGCTGGGTGATGGGCGGCACCCTTCCGGCGGCCCTGTCGGCGGACTGGCTGGTGAGCGCGTGGGACCAGAACGGCGGCCTGCGCTATGCGACACCGGCGACCGCGGCGATCGAGGAACGTGCGGGCACCTGGATCCTCGACCTGCTCCACCTGCCCGCATCAAGCGCGGTCGGCTTCACCACCGGCGGCACGATGGCGAACTTCGTCGGGCTGGCCGCCGGTCGAGGAGCGGTGCTCCGCTCGCACGATTGGGACGTCAACAGGGATGGGCTGACCGGCGCGCCCCGGTTAACGGTGCTGGCGGGCGCCGAGGTGCACAGTTCGGTGATCCTCGCCCTGCGCTACCTGGGATTGGGGGAACCGACGCTCGTCGCCGCCGACCCGCAGGGGCGCATCCGTTCCGACGCCCTGGCGGATGCACTGGCGACGGTCGCCGGCCCCTGCCTGGTCGTCCTGCAGGCGGGGAACCTGCACTCGGGGAGCTTCGACCCGATGCGCGAGTCGATTCGGCTGGCCCATGACGCTGGAGCCTGGGTGCATGTCGACGGTGCCTTCGGGCTGTGGGCGGCGGCGAGCCCGCGCTGGGCGTCTGCCCTGGACGGACTGGACTCCGCCGATTCGTGGGCGACGGATGCGCACAAGACCCTCAACGTTCCCTACGATTGCGGCATCGCCGTCGTCGCCGACACGGCCGCTGTGCGGTCCGCGTTCGCGGCGCACACCAGCTACTTCGTGCGGGACGACGCCGGCACCGCCGATCCGATGGACCTGGTTCCCGAACTGTCCAGACGCGCACGTGGTGTTCCGGTGTGGGCGGCCTTGCGCTCCCTCGGTCGCACCGGCACGGTGGCCCTCGTCGAGGGGCTCGCCGACAACGCCAGGGCTCTGGCCGAGGGATTGGGGTCGCTGCCCGGCGTCGAGGTGCTCAACGACGTGGTCTTCACCCAGGTATCGGTCTCGTTCGGCACCGATGACCGCACGGTCCGGGTGACGCAGGCGCTCATCGAGGACGGGGCGGTCTGGATGTCGGGGTCGGTCTGGTCCGGTCGCGCGGTCTTGCGCATCTCGGTGAGCAACTGGTCCACGAGTGCGGCGGATGTGGCTGTGGCCGTCGACGCCGTCGCGCGGGCCCTGACCGCGGTCACCGCCGCCGAACGGGATTGACTCCAGTCGCGGACTGCCAGACTGGAACCATGACTATCACCGCCGCCGCAGACGGCTCGGCCCTTGGCAACCCCGGACCGGCCGGCTGGGCCTGGTACATCGACGACAACAATTGGGCCGCCGGCGGCTGGAAGCACGCCACCAACAATCAGGGCGAGCTCAAGGCCGTCCTCGAACTGTTCCGCGCCACCGCGCACGTGGACGACGACCTGCTCGTGCTCTGCGACAGCCAGTACGTCATCAACGCGATCACCAAGTGGATGCGCGGCTGGAAAGCCAAGGGCTGGCGCAAAGCCGACGGTAAGCCCGTGATGAACCTGGACCTGCTGCAGGAGCTCGACGAGGCCCTGATTGGCCGCAAGTACCGTTTCGAATGGGTCAAGGGCCACGCGAATCACCCGCTCAACGAGGCCGCTGACTCCCGGGCCCGCGCGGTCTCCGAGGCCTACCAGCGCAGCGGCGCGATCCCCATCGGGCCGGGCTTCGTCGCCGGTGGGCCGGCACCGGACGCGAAGACCGCCCCCGCCAGGACCGCGCCGGCGAAGGTCGCCGCGCCGCGCGCATCCGCCGACCTGGGCCTGTTCGACTTCGAGGTCGAGCGCCCGCACACGGTGCAGGTGGCACTCAGCGCGGAGGAACTCGGCCGGCTCAAGCGCCGGGCAACCAGCCGCGGAGTCAGCCCGGAAGAGCTGCTCCGCGACCTGATCTAGCTGGCGCCGCAGCTTCGGCTTCGGCTTCGCCGCGTTCTTGTTCGGCAGCAGGGTGTTCGCCTCGTCCAGCGACATGCCGTTGGTCTCGGGCACCTTGGTCAGCACCAACAGGAGCGACAGAGCGGCGAACAGCGCGCAGACACCGTGGGTGAGCGGCAGTGACAGCCCCGCCACCGGCGGAAACGTCACGGTGACGAGGAAATTCGCGACCCACTGGGCGGCGGCGGCCAGGCCGAGGGCCTTGGCGCGGATGGTGTTCGGAAAGATCTCACCCACGAGCATGACCGGGAAATGTTGTGTGAGGCACGATATTCGGTCATCTTCCCCGGGAGATCCGAGCATGATACGTATGTGCCATGACGCGATTCCTCGGGGTGGATCTGGCTTGGGCCGAAGGCACGGCCGCGAAACCGGCCAACGAAAGCGGGCTCGCCTGCATCGACGAGTCCGGCCAGGTGATCGAGGCCGGGTGGGCCCGCGGTATCGACGAGGTGGTCGACTGGATCCAGCGGGTGGCTGAGCCGGGCGCGGTCCTCGCCGTCGACGCCCCGCTCGTGGTGAACAACCCCACCGGGATGCGGGAGTGTGAACGGGAGACCGGGTCACGTTACGGCCGCTGGCACGTGTCGGCCAACGCCTCCAACCGGGCCCTGCCGCACCTCGGCGGGGTCACCCTGCACGGCCGACTGGAGCAGCTTGGCTGGGCCTACACCGACGGCCTCGAACCCATCGGTGCCCACATGTCCAGTTTTTTCGAATGCTACCCGTACACCACCCTGGTGGGCGCGCCGGAGTTCGGTTACGACGAGCGGCGTCCCCGTTATAAGCGGATGGGGTCGGCGCTGCCGATCGTCGAACGCCGCGCCCAGCGCGCCGTGGTCTGCGACGACCTCATCGAGCGGATGTGGCGGCTGCACGCCGCCTCACCGCCGCTGGACCTGGCCACCCACGCGGCGAGCGACAGCCTGGTCACCGAGCCGACGCCGTTGGTCGACGCCGCCTACAAGCACCGCGAGGACCTCATCGACGCGCTGCTGTGCGCCTGGACGGCATCCCTCTGGCACCGCTACGGCTCCGCGCGCAGCCAGGTCCTCGGCGCCGCGGACCCGCTGGTCGTCGACGGCCGCCGGGGCACCATCATCGCGCCGGCCCGGCTCGAGCAGCGTCGCGGCGATGACCGCAGTGGGGCCACCGCGGTCAGCGCACCTGCAGCCAGCGCCCCTGCACCCGTTCGGTGACCAGCCAGCTCACCGGAACGGCGACCAGCCGGGTCTGCGCCACGACGTGGTCGCCGATGGCCAGCGCCGCGGCACCGTCGTCGGCGGTGAAACGCACCGTGGCGCGCGCCGACCCGGCCACCACCGCCAGGTCGGAGGCTTCCACCGTGGTGAGCTCCGCGGCGGCGCCGGCGGCGGCGGGCAGCACGGCATCCGGTCGCACCCCCGGCTGCAGGGCTCCGATAGACATGATCACGCGGTAGGACGGCATCGCACCAGCGTACGGGGCCTCACTCCGGCCTCTCATGCAGGCGGCGGGAGCTGCTGCAACGACCAGGTGTTGCCGTCGGGATCGGCGAAGTACACGAACCGGCCCCAGTCCTGCTCGTCTACCTCGCTGGCCTCGACGCCCGCGGCCACCAGCTGAGCCCGGGCGGCATCCGCGTCGGCGACCACCATCTGCACGCCGCGAACCGCATGGCCTCGTTTACCCTCTGGTCGTAGTCGGCGTTGAAGCCGACCTGTTCGACGTAGAACGCCTTGGCCCTGTCGACGTCGGTGACCGGGATGCTGACGAGTTCGATCTTCATGTCCATGGCGAACCTCCGTTGATGGCCTGGGTGTCACTCGAACGGCGCCAGCCTACGTCGGGGCGGGTGCCGTCGCTAGAAGCGGATGTCCTGACGCGCCCTGGTGACCTCGGCCAGCACGTCCGGCAGCACCTCCACCCCGGTGCCCGGGCCTGTGGGCACCCGCAGGTGCCCGTCCTCGAGCACGAACGGGGCGGTGAGGTCCTGGGCGTAGTAGCGGTCGGAGGCCGAGGTGTCCCCCGGCAGCACAAAGTTCGGCAGGCCGGCCAATGCCACGTTGGCGGCCCGGCCGATGCCCGTCTCAAGCATCCCGCCGCACCAGACCGGCACACCGTGCGCGGCCGCGACGTCGTGGATGCGTCGGGCCTCCAGGTAGCCGCCCACCCGCGACGGCTTGACGTTGATGATGCTGCACGCGCCCAGGCTGATCGCCGCGGCGGCGTCCTGGGCCGATTCGATCGATTCGTCCAAGCACACCGGGGTGCGGATGAGCCGGGCCAGCGCCGCGTGGCCGAGCAGGTCACGCTCGCCCAGCGGTTGCTCGATCAGGAGCAGGTCGAACGGGTCGAGCCGAGCGAGGTGCCGGGCATCCGCCAGCGTGTAGGCGGTGTTCGCGTCGACCTGCAGCAGCAGGTCGGGGCCGAATCGTTCGCGCACGGCTCGCACGGGGGCGAGGTCCCAGCCCGGTTCGATCTTGAGCTTGATGCGCAGGTAGCCCTGGGCCAGGTAGCCGGCCACGGCCTCGAGGAGCTCGTCGATCGAGTCCATGATGCCCACCGAGACGCCGGCCGGCACGGTGTCGTGCACGGCGCCGAGGTAGCCGCCGAACGACTGGCCGCTCTCCCTCAGCTGGGCGTCGAGGATCGCGGCCTCCAGCACGGCCTTGGACATCTGGTGTCCCTTCACCGGGGCGAGGGCGGCGCCCACCCGCTCGGCGGTGAGGTCGCCGCCGAGGGCCTGCAGCAGCGGGAGAAGGTGGTCGCGGATCACCAGGTCGCTGGCATCGATGAACTCCGAGCTGTACAGCGGCCGCACCTCGGCGGCGCACTCCGCCCAACCCTCGGCCTGTGCGGTCGACACGTGCACCAGGGTGATCACCCGCTCGGTGATGGTGCCGAACGAGGTGCGGAACGGCCGCACCAGCGGAAGGCTCACGCGGCGCAGCTCGATGTTCTCGATTCTCATGTGCCGGAGTCTAGCCATGCCGATATTCGGGGCGCACGCCCAGCTATCCGCACGGTCTCGTCGATTAGGGTTCGAAGGATGGGCAGGTCTGCACGGAACAGGGTGATCGACGGATTCGTGAACAGCTGGCGATCGCATCTCCTCGTCACGCTCTCGGGCAACGACGAGGGCCGGCCGGCCTGGGTGGGCACCATGGAACTGGGCGACGACGCCGGCTTCTTCGGGCCGGGCTCGGCGTCCTGGGCGGTGCACGGCGGCATGGCAACCATGGTCGCGGGCATCCGGGCGTTGCTCATGCAGACGCTGCACCCGGGCGCCATGGCCGGGGTGCACGACTGGTCCAGGTACCGGGAGGATCCGCTCGGCCGGCTCGGCGGCACCATCCAGTGGCTGGTCACCGTGACATTCGCCGCCACCGAGCAGGCCGAACGCGAGTCCAGCCGGGTGGGCCGGTTTCACGACAGGGTCGCGGGCACCTACGTCGACGCACAGGGGGTCGAGCGGCCGTACTCCGCCGGCGACCCCGAGCTACTCTCCTGGGTGCACGTGGTGTTCACGGATGCCTTCCTGGCCAGCCACAAGCTCTGGGGCGGCCCGATCCCCGGCGGCGCCGACCGGTATGTGCGGGAGTGGGCCACGGCCGGCGAACTCGTCGGCGTGCAGGACCCGCCCCGGTCCGACGCCGAGCTCGCCGCGCAATTGAAGGCGTTCTCCGACACCGGCGTGCTGATGGGCGGGGACAGGGTCGCCGAGGCCGTGCGGTTCATCCGCGACCCGCCGCTGCGGCGCGGCATGATGCCGTTCTACCGCATCATGTTCGCCGGCGCCGTGGCCTCGATCCCGGTCGAATACCGGCGGATGCTGGGCCTGCGCCGCGCTCCCCTGCCGGTGGTCTGGGCCACCGGCGCGGTGCTCGGCCTGGTGCGGCTATTGCTCGGCGCGTCCTCCACCTCGGAGGACGCCGCCAGGGCCCGGATCAATCGCCTGGCCGTGTCCTAGCCGCGCAGGGCGGGATTCGCGGATCAGTGTCGCGGTGATGGCGACCGCCGTGGCGGCGAACAGGGCCGCCGCGAAACCCAGGACCGGGGCGCTGGGCTGCACGATCGACTGGCCCGCGAGGGCCTGCCAGGTCACCAGCGCCAGCACGCCCAGATAGAGGCCCACCAGCGCCCGCAGGATGCCGCGGCGGGCCAGCGGACGAGCGAGGGCGGGCATCCGTGGGCCGAGCGCTTCGAGTAGCAGTGCCGCCAGCGGCAGCACCTGCAGGGCGTGCATCCCTACGAAGTGCGGGATGCGCAGGTCGCCGGCCACGGTGCTCCAGCCCAGCAGCGGCAGGCTCGGGCCGCCGTCGGCGACCCCCACGGTGTGGGCGCCGACAATGCCCTGGTAATCGTCGAGCTGGGCAGCGGTGGGTCCGGTCATCAGGAACGCCAGGCCCATGCCCAGCAGGGCGATGAGCAGGCCGGAGCGGATCGCGAGGGCTCGGGCCGGGTCACCCAGGTCGGCGCGGAGCAGCAGGATGGCGATGGGAACGGCGGCGACCCAGACCGTGACGATCGATGCCGCCATGACCGACCAGAGGGCCGCGTGGAACGTCGTCGACACGTTGAAGTGGCTGGTGAGGCCGGCCGCGGCCGCTCCCACGATGATCACCATCTCCACGACAAGGAAGACCGCCGCGACGGTGCCGGCCCACCAGGCCAGTCGATACGAGGCCAGCCGGCGGCGGCCCACGAAGGCGCTGGGCAACAGCCCGATCAGCCAGGACAGGGTCACGGCGTAGATGCCCACCGAGATGGCGAACTTGAGCGGCTTGGCCCAGAGTGGCGCCCCGGTGACCGTGCGGGGATCGACGACGAGGCCCACGAGCGCTCCGGCGGCGACGACGGCCATGGCGACGGCGAGCCAGAGCAGCGGCCGGTGCCAGCGGATGGCGGGCGGGGCGCCGTTGAGTACGGGGCCGTTCAAGGTGGTTCCGGTTCCGGTGCGAGTACTGGCCATGATGACGGACTCCTAACTGGTGGACTGGATCTATGGGTTGGGCGGTTCGGGCAGTGCGGCATAGCGCTGGGCGGAGACGTGCTCCTGCGCGGCCCGGCGGAGGGCAGCGAAGAGGGCGTCGCCGAGCACGGTGCCGATGACGACCATTTCGGTCTTGGATTCGCGGTCGGACCGGGCATCGACCTCGTCGAGGTCAGCCTCGGCCACGGCGAGCGCCGCTGCCGCGTAGCCGGGCACCCAGCCGCTGAGGTCGGGCTGGCCGAGCTCGGCGAAGGTCTGCAGCACCCGGGCCGCGGCCAGGCGGCCGGGGTTGTCCGGTGACACGTGCCATCCGCTCAGCACGTCGTCGACGTGGGCCACGGCCTCGTTCGACAGCGACTCGCGGTCGATGTGGGCCGAGACCGTGCGCTGGGCGATGTCAAACGTGTGGGCGAGGCCCAGGTCGGAGTCGATGGCGTCGATCACCTGGTGGGCGGCGGCGATGCTGAGCCCGCCCACCTCGAGCAGGCCCCGGATGACCCGCAGCCGGCGCAGGTGCTCCGGCCCGTACAGCGACTGGTTCGGGCCCGACCGCTCCCCCGCCGGCAGGAGCCCCTCCCGCAGGTAGTACTTGATCGTCGCCACCGGGATCCCGCTGGTCGTGCTCAGTTGCGCCATCCTCATATGGATAGTGTATATATCGGATAGTGCCACTGTCTATACCCATGCGTTTCCCGCCGATTACAGTTGCACAGTGTCCTCACTCCCCACCGCTGCCGCTCCGTCGTCCGCCGCCATCCCCACCCCGCCGACAGTGCGCGCGACCCTCCGCCGGCCGAAGGCCCTCAGCGTCGAGGTGCTCGCCGGAGTCGTCACCACCCTGGCGCTCATCCCCGAGGTGATCTCGTTCTCGATCATCGCCGGCGTCGACCCCAAGGTGAGCCTGATCGCCTCGGTGGTGTTGGCCATCTCGATGTCATTCCTCGGCGGCCGGTCCGCCATGATCACCGCCGCCGCCGGCGCCGTCGCCCTCGTGGTGGCGCCGCTCGTGCGGACCCACGGTGTGGAGTACCTGCTGCCCGCGGTGCTGCTGGCCGGGCTCGTGCAGGTCCTCTTCGGCGTCACGGGCCTGGCCCGGCTGATGCGGTTCATCCCGCGCTCGGTGATGATCGGCTTCGTCAACGCGCTGGGCATCCTGATCTTCGTCGCCCAGGTGCCGCACCTTCTCGAGGTGCCGTGGCTGGTCTACCCGCTCTTCGCCCTCACCATCCTGATCGTGCTCGGGCTGCCCCGCTTCACCAGGGTGGTGCCCGCCCCGCTCGTGGCCATCGTGGTGGTCACCGCGATCGCCATGACCTGGCATCTGGCCGTGCCAACGGTCGGAGACCAGGGCGACGTTTCCGGCGGCCTGCCCGGCATCACCCCGCTGCTCGTGCCGCTGAACCTGGAGACCCTGCAGATCATCTGGCCCACCGCGCTGAGCGTGGCGTTCGTGGGCCTGGTCGAGACCCTGCTCACCGCCAAGCTCGTCGACGACATCACGGACACCCGATCCCCCAAGGGCCGCGAGGCGTGGGCGCTCGGCATCGCGAACATGCTCGCGGGACTCTACGGCGGCATCGCGGGCTGCGCGCTGATCGGCCAGACCGTCGTGAACGTCAAGCTCGGCCGTGCCCGCACCCGCATCTCCACCTTCGTGGCCGGGGTGTTCCTGCTACTGCTGGTCACCGCGCTCAGCGGCCTGATGGAGCAGATCCCTATGGTGGCGCTGGCCGCGGTGATGATGGTCGTGGCCATCACCACTGTCAACTGGCACAGCGTGCGCCCGGCCAACCTGCGCCGGATGCCCGTGCCCGAGACCGTCGTGATGCTCACCACTGTCGTCGTGGTCGTGGCCACCCACAACCTGGCCATCGGCATCGGCGCCGGCGTCGTGCTGGCCATGGTGCTTTTCGCCCGGCGGGTGGCGCACGTCGTCCGCGTGGACCGGGTGCTCGCCGACGACGGCCGGTCGGTGCGCTACGCGGTGAGCGGGCCGCTGTTCTTCGGCAGCAGCAACGACCTGTCGAGCAGTTTTCCTACGGGGTCGATCCCGCCGTTGTCGCTGTCGACCTGTCCCAGGCACAGATTTGGGACGCCTCCACCGTGGCCGTGCTCGACTCCGTGGAAACCAAATACCGCCAGCACGGCGCCACGGTCGCGTTCCAGGGCCTGGACGATCGCAGCCAGGCCATGCACGGCCGGCTGACCGGGCGGTTGTAGCCCGTCAGCGCAGCGAGACTCCCCTACGCCCCGGCGAAGAACGCGCCGATCGCGGCGGACAGCGAGAACGGGTCGTTCACGTGCGCCAGCTCCCGGGCCGAGTGCATCGACAGTAGCGGGACTCCCACATCCACGGTGCGGATGCCCAGCCGGGTGGCGGTGAGCGGCCCGATCGTGGAGCCGCATGGCACCGTGTTGTTGGACACGAACTCCTGGTACGGCACGCCGGCGGCCGCGCTGCAGCGTGCCCAGAGGGCCGCACCGGCGGCATCCGTGGCGTAACGCTGGTTGCCGTTGATCTTCAGCAGCGGACCCCGGCCGGCCAACGGCAGGTTGGCCGGGTCATGCCGCTCGGGATAGTTCGGGTGCACGGCGTGGCCGGCGTCGGCCGAGACGCACCAGGAGTCGGCATAGGCGCGCTTCCGCTCCGACATGGTGGCACCGAGGTCGTCGCCGATGCGGCTGAGGATGTCGTCGAGCATCGGCCCGCTCGCCCCTGACCTGGACTGCGAACCCAGCTCCTCGTGGTCGAACGCGGCGAGCACGGTGATGGTCTCGTGGTTCTCCGGCCCCTGGATGAGCGCCAGCAGGCCGGCGTGCACCGAGGAGAGGTTATCCATCCGGCCCGCGGCGAATAGCTCGTGGTGCAGGCCGAACCTGGCCGGCGGGTTGGTGTCGGCGGTGAGGATGTCGTAGCCGGCGACGTCTTCCCCGGCCACCCCGGCGAGCGCGGCCAGGTGCCCGACCAGGTCGGCCTGGCGGAGGTCGCCCACCCCGAACACCGGGTTGAGGTGCCGCTGCCGGTCGAGGGAGAGGGCCTCGTTGACGGTGCGGTCCAGGTGCACGGCCAGCTGCGGGATGCGCAGGAACGGGCCTGTGCGCACCAGGTGCTGCACCCCGTCGGTGCTGACCAACCGGCCGGCGAGTTCGAGCTCACGGTCGAGCCAGGAGTTGGCCAGCGGCCCGCCGTACACCTCGACGCCGGCCTGCAGCCAGCCGTATGACCCCGTGGTGGGCTTGGGCTTGAGCTTGAAACCGGGTGAGTCGGTGTGCGAACCGAGGATCCGGAACGGGGTGGTCGGTGTGGCCCCGGCCGGCTGCACCCAGGCGACGATGGCGCCGTCCCGCACGACGTAGTGGCGGCCGGCGCTCGTGCCGGCCGTCCAGTCATCCGTCTCTTCGCGGCGCTCGAAGCCGGCGTCGTCGAGCCGCCGGGCGGCCTCGGCGGCCGCGTGGTACGACGAGGGCGACGCGGTGATGAAGCTGGCGAAATCGTCGGTGTATGCCGAGAGTGAAGTCATGCGTCCATCCAACCACCCGCACCTCGACAAGCGCGGCCAGCGGTGCGACTCTCGGGACCAGACGAGGAGGCCACCGTGAACGAAACCGAGAACGACAACCCGGTCGACCCGTGGCTGCTGCACTTTGACGGGTTCGACCCGGCAGCGGAGGGGTACCGCGAAGCGTTGTGCACCCTCGGCAACGGCTACTGGGGCACCCGCGGCGCCGCTCCGGAGGCGCGGACGGATGCCGTGCACTACCCGGGCACCTACCTGGCCGGGGTCTACAACCCGCTGAGCACCGAGGTGCACGTGGGCGAAGCCATCGGCGAGACCGTGCCCGTCGAGCACGTGCGCAACGACGAACACCTGGTGAACGCCCCCAACTGGCTCTCCCTGTGGTTCCGCACCGGCGGGGGCGCCGGGAGCAGCAGCGTGGGCGACTTCGCCGCCCCCGACACGGGCTGGTTCCACCCCGAGACTGCCGACCTGCTCGACTACAGCCAGGAGCTCGACCTGCGCCGGGGCCTGCTCACCCGGCTGATGCGGTTCCGTGACACCCGAGGTCACGTCACCCGGGTGCAGAGCCGGCGGTTCGTGTCGCAGGCGGCGGCGCACGTTGCGGTGCTCGAGACCACCTTCGTCGCCGAGGACTGGTCGGGGCCGCTCACCGTGCGCTCGGCCATCGACGGCCGGGTGGCCAACCGCAATGTGGCTGCCGACCGGCTGCTCGCCCATCTGCACCTGATGCCCCGCACCGCGCGGGAGCTGAACAGGGAATCGGTGTTGCTCGAGGTGGAGACGACCCGGTCGGGCGTCCACATCGCCATGGCCGGCCGCACCCGCGCCTATTCCGGCGGCGCCCTGCTCGAACTCGACCGGAGGTTCCTCACCGATTCCAGCCGTTGGGTCGCCCACGAGTTCGACGTCAACCTCGAGCGGGGCGTACCCCTGCGGGTCGAGAAGGTCGTCGTCGTGAGCACCTCCAGGGACCGTGCGGTTCTCTCCCCGTCAATGGCTGTGGCCACCTGGCTCGGCCGCCTCCCGGACACCGCGGAGCTCTTGGCCGCACACGAGCGGGAGTGGGAGATCCTCTGGGACGAGTTCGCGGTGCAGCTGCACGGCGACTCGCGGCAGTCGCTCGCGTTGAACCTCAATTCCTTCCACGTTCTGCAGACCGTCGCGGCGGTGGATGCCGACCTCGATGCCGGCGTACCCGCCCGCGGACTGCACGGCGAGGGATACCGCGGCCACGTCATCTGGGACGAGATGTTCGTCTACCCGGTGCTCACCCTGCGCCGGCCCGACCTCAGCCGGTCGCTGCTTGGCTACCGGTACCGCCGGTTGGGCGAGGCCAGGGCGGCCGCCAGCGCCGCCGGCCACGAGGGCGCCAGGTTCCCCTGGCAGAGCGGCATCGATGGGCGCGAGATCACCCCCACCGAGCTGTTCAACCCGCGCACCGACCGGTGGATGCCCGACCACTCCGGCCTGCAGCACCACGTGGGCCTGGCGATCGCCTACAGCGTCTGGGGCTATTACCAGGCCACCGGCGACATCGAGTACCTGGTCGAACAGGGCGCCGAGCTGCTGCTGGAGATCGCGAGGTTCTTCGCCTCCCTCACCGAGTACGACGAGGCGTCCGACAGGTTCGACATCGGCGGCACCATGGGGCCAGACGAGTTCCACGACGGATTGCCCGGGCACCCCGGCGAGGGCGTACGCACCAACGCCTACACGAACATCATGGTCGCCTGGCTGATGCGCCGCGCCGTCGACACCGTCGCCGTGCTCGAGGGCCGGGCCTGCCGCCCGTTGTGGAACCGGGTCCGGCTCGGGCCCGACGAGGTGGACGCCTGGGAGAGGATCGGCCGGCGCCTGCGCCTGGCCTTCCATGCCGACGGGGTGATCAGCCAGTTCGACGGTTACGAGGCCCTGCCCGAACTGGACTGGGACCACTACCGGGACACCTACGGCACGACGAACCACGGGCTGGGCCGCCTCGACCTGATCCTCAATGCCGAGGGCGACAGCACCAACGACTACAGGGTCGCCAAGCAGGCCGACGTGCTGATGCTGCTGTACCTGTTCTCCGCGGAGGAGCTGCGCGACCTGGTCGAGGAGCTGGGCTACTCGCTCTCCCCCGACCTGATCCGCCGCACCGTCGAGTTCTACCGGACCAGGTCGACCCACGGCTCGGCGCTGAGCAACGTCGTGCATTCCTGGGTGGATGCCCGCGCCGACCGCGGACGCTCGTGGGACTCGCTCTGCCGGGCACTGACCAGCGGCCCCGGCGGCACCACCCACGAGGGCATCCACCTGGGCGCGATGGCGGGCTCCGTCGACATGGTCGTGCGCTGCTACACCGGCCTGGAGATCCGCGACGACATGCTCTGGCTGCACCCCGCGCTGCCTGCCCAGCTCGAGAAGATCGCCTTCAGCATCACCTACCGCGAGCAACCTATCCGGGTCGAGGTCACGCCGGCCAACCTCCGGCTGCAGCTGTCCAGCGGCGGGGCCACGCCCATCCGGGTGCGCGTCGAGGGGCGGGAGGCGCAGCTGCATCCGGGACAGACCCACGATTTCCAGCTCAGCACGTCGTAGGGGGTTGCACGTTTCGCCGCTCGGGATTTGACTGTTCCCCATGTCAATGATGATGTTCCTCAACCTGCCCGTAACCGACCTCGAGCGCTCGAAGAAGTTCTACGTCGACCTCGGCTTCGAGGTCAACCCGCAGTTCACCGACGACTCCGCCGCCTGCATCGTGCTCGACGACGGACACCTCTACGTGATGCTGCTCACCCACGACAGCTATGCCAGGTTCACCAGCAAGTCGATCGTCGATTCGACGACAGCGTCGGAAGGCATCTTCTCCATCAGCGCCGACGATCGTGCCGGCGTCGACGCGCTGGCAGACCGGGCCCTCGCGGTCGGCGGCAGCTTCTCCTACGAGCCCCAGGACATGGGCTTCATGTACAGCCGCAGCTTCCAGGACCCGGACGGTCACCTTTGGGAGAGCGTGCACATGGACCTGTCGGCCGTGCCCCAGCACCTGCCGGAGCTGCCGAACGCGGCCGAGGGGTCTGTCAGTCCGCCCCGCTAGCCTGAGGGCATGGCCAAAAACCTCGCAACCAGCACCACCGCCTTTCTGCCCGACCTGCTCGATTTCGTGCGGCCGCGGCACCGGATGCTGCTGGCCACCACGAGCCCGATCGCGACCGGCGGGTTCCCCGCCGATGTGGCCGCCCGACTCGACGCCCAGTGATGCCAGCCGCTGTGAGTACCCGCGAGGCCGCCCTCGAGATCCTGCGCACCCTGGTGGGCCGGCCCGACGCGGACTTCCACGAGGGCCAGTACGAGGCCATCGAAACCCTCGTCGACCAGCGCCGCCGGGCCCTGGTGGTGCAGCGCACCGGCTGGGGCAAGTCAGCGGTCTACTTCGTCGCGACCCTGCTGCTGCGCCGCCAGGGCGCCGGGCCCACCATCCTGGTGTCCCCGCTGCTGGCGCTGATGCGCGACCAGGTTGCCGCCGCCGCCCGCGCCGGCGTGCGGGCGGTCTCGATCAACTCCGCGAACGCGCACGAGTGGACCGACGTACTCGCCCAGCTCCGCGCCGACGAGGTCGACGTGCTGCTGGTCTCCCCCGAACGCCTGAACAATCCGTCCTTCCGCGACGAGCAGCTGCCCGCGCTGCTCGAGCGGGTGGGCCTGCTCGTGGTCGACGAGGCCCACTGCATCTCCGACTGGGGCCACGATTTCCGGCCGGACTACCGGCGCCTGCGCGACCTGATCGCGGCGATGCCGGCCGGGGTGCCCGTGCTGGCCACCACGGCCACGGCCAACAGCCGGGTGGTGACGGATGTGGCGGAGCAAGTGGGGAGGGGGGTCTCGACAGGGTCAACCACCGAGGTCGTCACCATCCGCGGCCCTCTCGCCCGCGCGTCGTTGCGCCTGGGTGTGCTGCGGCTGCCCGACTCCCGTGCCCGGCTGGCCTGGCTGCTCAGCCACCTGGCCGAGCTGCCCGGAAGCGGCATCATCTACACCCTCACCGTCTCCGCCGCCGAGGACACCGCGCGCCTGCTGCGAGACGCCGGCCACGCCGTGCGCGCGTACACCGGCCAGACCGACACCGCCGAACGTGAGGAGTCCGAGGGGCTGCTCAAGGCCAACCAGGTGAAGGCGCTCGTGGCCACCAGCGCCCTGGGCATGGGCTTCGACAAGCCCGACCTGGGCTTCGTGCTGCACCTGGGCGCGCCCAGCTCCCCGGTGGCCTACTACCAGCAGGTCGGCCGCGCCGGCCGCGCCACCGAGAACGCCGATGTGCTGCTGCTGCCCGGCGTCGAGGACGAGGCCATCTGGCAGTACTTCGCCACCTCGTCGATGCCCAGCCAGCACAAGGCCGAGGCGGTCCTCGCGGCGCTGCACGCCAACGGCGGCGCGCCGCTGTCCACGCCAGCCCTCGAGGCCAGGGTGGACCTGCGCCGTTCCCCGCTCGAACTGCTGCTCAAGGTGCTCGACGTCGACGGCGCGGTACGCCGGGTGACCGGCGGCTGGCTGGCCACCGGGCAGCCCTGGGTGTATGACAGTGACCGATACGAGCGCATCGGCGCGGCCCGCATCCGTGAGCAGAACGCCATGCTCGACTACGAACGGATCGGCGACTGCCGGATGGAGTTCCTCCAGCGCGCCCTCGACGACGACACCGCGGTGCCCTGCGGCCGCTGTGACAACTGCACGGCACCGTGGTACCCCACCGATGTCGACTCCGACGCGGCGAGCACGGCAGCGTCCGCCCTGGACCGGGTGGGCGTGGCCCTGGAACCCCGGGCGCAGTGGCCCACCGGCGCCGACCGGCTCGGCGTGAGCGCCAAGGGCCGCATCGATCCGGGTGACCGGGTGCTCCCCGGCCGCTCCCTGGCCCGGCTCACCGACCTGGGCTGGGGCAACACCCTGCGCGACATCTTCGCTCCGGGCACCCCGGATGCGCCGGCCTCGGCGGCGCTGCTGGCCGCCTGCGTGCGGGTGCTCGCCGAGTGGGGCTGGGCCGAGCGGCCCGTTGGCGTGGTGGCCATGCCGTCCCGCCGGCATCCGCTGCTGGTGGCTTCGGTGGCCGCCGAACTCAGCCGGGTGGGGCGGCTGCCGCAGCTGGGCACGCTGAGCATGGTCGGCGCCGGGCCCACCGGCGATTCCGGCGGCAACAGCGCCTACCGGCTCTCCAGCGTCTGGGGCGCCTTCGAGGTGGGCCCCGAGCTGGCCGCGAACCTCGCCGGCGCCGAGGGGCCGGTGCTGCTGGTCGACGACCTCGGCGACAGCCGGTGGACGATCACCGTCGCCGGCCGGCTGCTGCGCCGCGCGGGCGCGCCGGCGGTGCTGCCGTTCACCCTGGCGCTGCGGTCGTAGCAGCGCCTACTTCACTGCGCCTATTTCACGGCGCCTACTTCACTGCGTGGAGCCGAAAGCTCTCCCGTTCGCCGGCCTCGTTGGTGTCTTGGCTGTGCGCCGCGAGCACCGACAAGCGCACCAGGTCGGCTCCGCGCAGACCCGGCCAGCCTTGCACCAGTCGGCGCCATTCGCTGGGCACCGCGGCCAGTCCCCACCGGGCGGCAAGCAGTGCACCGGCGATGCCGGCCACGGCGTCGGTGTTGCCGCCGCCGCGCACGGCCGCCTCGACGCCCAGACGGTACTGGCCGGCGTCCTCTTCCGTATCGGACACATCACGGGTGTGCACGATGGCGGACCAGGCGCCCTGCAGCGCCTGCACGACCCAGCCGTTGCGGGTGAAGTCGCGGGGCTGCCGGAGTTCGGCGTGGTCGATGCGCGCCGACCAGAGTTGCCGCCGGCCCGGCGACAGGGTGCCCAGGCCCACCCGCAGGTCGAGTTCTCCGGTCAGGATGGTGTGGCGGATGGCCAGTCCCCAAAGCACGCAGGCGTCCCCGGCGTCGGTCTCGCAGTGGGTGAGTTCGCTCAGTCCGCGTGCGGCGGCGGCGAGGGCACCGGGATCGTGCAGGAAGGCCAAAGCCACGGGGGCGGTGCGGATCAGGCAGCCGTTGCCGGCGCTTCGGCCGACGCTGTCGTGCCGCTCACGAGCGGCCGATCGCACGGCGGCGGCCGTCGGGTCGGGTCCGGACAACGCGGCGTCGAGCTGATGGCCGGCGTACGGCGCGGTGTTGGCCCAGTCCACCCATTCCGCGGCGATGAGGTCGAGAGTGGACTCGTCCCGCAGGTCGAGTCCGTCGGCCGCGGCGCGGGCCACCGGGATGGCCAGTGCTGTGTAGTCGGTCCACTCCCCGCGGGCCCAGTTCGCGCCGCCCCCGCCGCGCATCCCCACCGGAGCGGTGGGCGGCAGCGGACCCGCGTAGGCGAATCCGGCACCCAGGGCATCTCCGCAGGCCATGCCGAGCAAAACCCCGGCCGAACGATCATGCTGAACCATCGACAGTTTCATGCGTACTCCTTCGGGTTGAGTGCGACGGCGGCAGCCTATGCCCAAAGCCACGGTGCCGACAGGTTCTCGAACGGGGGCCACCGGGGTATCGGCACCCGTCACCAAACGTCATCGGAATATTCGTAACCGCCCCGGACTTGTTAACCTCGGTGTACGGGGTTTCCCAGCCTCGACACCAGCGCCAGCAGTAACATGGGCCAGCCACCAGCACATTGATCAGCACATTGGATGAACACATACATGAAGCGCCACCTCGTCTCCGCCGCCGTCCTCACCCTTGCCGCCGCGGTGGCCCTGACCGGGTGCGGCGCCTCCGCCGGTGACTCCGGCAGCGACGGCGCCACGGCCGGCACCGACGAATCGCTGAGTTCGGTCCTCGAGTCCGGCACCCTGACCATCGGGACCGAGGGCACCTATCGGCCATTCTCGTTCCACGCCGACGGCTCCGGCGAGCTCACCGGCTACGACGTCGAGGTGGCCCGCGCCGTCGCCGACCAGCTGGGCGTCAAGGCCGAGTTCGAAGAAACCCAGTGGGACGCGATCTTCGCCGGCCTCGAGGCCGGCCGTTTCGACACCATCGCCAACCAGGTGTCGATCACCCCGGAGCGCGAGGACGCGTACGCATTCTCCACCCCGTACACCTACTCCACCGGCGTCATCGTGGTGCCCGAAGACAACACCTCGATCACCTCCTTCAAAGACCTCGCCGGCAAGACCACCGCGCAGTCGCTCACCAGCAACTGGTACACGCTGGCCACCGATAGCGGCGCCACCGTGCAGTCCGTTGAGGGCTGGGCACAGTCGGTGGCCCTCGTCGAGCAGGGCCGCGTCGACGCCACCGTGAACGACAAGCTCACCTACCTGGATTACAAGAAGCAGACCGGCGCCGCGGGCCTGAAGGTCGCCGCCGAGACCGAGGACCGCTCCGAGAGCGCCTTTGCCTTCGCCCCAGAGGGCACCGCCCTGGCCGACGCCGTGTCGGATGCCCTGGCCACGCTGAGCGAAGACGGCACCCTGGCCGCCATCTCGGAAACTTACTTCGGGGCCGACGTCTCGCAGTGAGCGAGTCCACCTGGCAGCTCCTGCTGGATTCATTGTGGCCGCTGATCCACGGCGCCATCACCGGAACGATCCCGCTGGCGTTGTCGTCATTCGCGATCGGACTGGTGCTGGCCCTGGGTCTGGCCCTGATGCGCCTGTCGCGGCGGCGCTGGCTGTCGTCGATCGCCCAGGTCTACATCTCCATTGTGCGCGGCACCCCCCTGCTGGTGCAGCTGTTCGTGATCTTCTACGGCCTGCCGTCGTTGGGCATCGTCATCGACCCGTGGCCCAGCGCCATCGTCGCGTTCTCGATCAACGTCGGCGGCTACGCGGCTGAGGTGATCCGCGCCGCAATCCTCTCGGTGCCCAAGGGCCAGTGGGAGGCCGCGTACATGATCGGCATGTCCCACCGGCGCGCCCTCACCCGCATCATCCTGCCGCAGGCGGCCAGGGTGTCGGTGCCGCCGCTGTCGAACACCTTCATCAGCCTGGTCAAGGACACCTCCCTGGCCTCGCTGATCCTGGTCACCGAACTGTTCCGTGAGGCCCAGCAGGTGGCGGCGTTCAGCCAGCAGTTCATGGCCCTGTACCTCGAGGCGGCCCTGCTCTACTGGGTCATCTGCCTGGTGCTTTCCAGCGGCCAGGGCGCGCTCGAAAAGCGATTGGACCGCTATGTCGCCCACTGACCAGCCCACCGACCAGCCGGCTGACCAGCCCACTCCGGCCCTGCTCACGGTTCGGGGCTTGCAGAAGAGCTTCGGGGCCAACCAGGTGCTGCAATCGATCGACCTCACCGTCGCGCGCGGCCAGGTGCTGGCGCTGATCGGGCCGTCAGGCTCGGGCAAGACCACCGTGCTCCGCTGCCTGAACGGCCTGGAGATCGCCGACGGCGGCACCATCGAGATCATCGGCGCGGATGACGCCACACACGCGCCCGTCACCATCGACTTCGCCGCTGCCCACGGCTCCCGCTCCGGCGTGCCGAAGAAGACCCTCGGCACGTTGCGGGACCGCTCGGCGATGGTGTTCCAGCACTACAACCTCTTTCCGCACAAGACCGTGCTCGAAAACGTGATGGAGGGGCCTGTAGTTGTGCAGCGGCGCCCCCGCGCCGAGGTTGAGGCCGAGGCCCTGGCACTGCTGGAACGGGTCGGTCTCAGCGAGAAACGCGACAGTTACCCGTTCGAACTGTCCGGCGGGCAGCAGCAGCGGGTGGGCATCGTGCGCGCACTGGCTCTCCGCCCCACCGTGCTGCTCTTCGACGAGCCCACCAGCGCCCTGGACCCCGAGCTCGTCGGCGACGTGTTGCGCCTGATCAAGGAGCTCGCCGCCGAGGGCTGGACCATGGTGATCGTCACGCACGAGCTCGAGTTCGCCCGGGAGGTGGCCTCGGAGGTGGCCTTCGTCGACGGCGGCACCATCGTGGAGCATGGCGATCCCAAGGAGATGCTGCGCAACCCCCAGCACGAGCGCACCCGCCAGTTCCTGCACCGGCTGCTCTTTCCCTTCTAACGGCACAGGCCCTTCTAGATTGAACCTTGCACTAATCTGATCAGGTGAATTCCGCAGCTGCGCCCGCCGGGCTCGACGACTCCCCGACCCCCCTCCGACGTATGGTGGGGGTGCTGCGCATCCTGCTCGCCCTGCTCGTGCTGGCAGCGATCGTGACCCAGATCACCGATCAGATCCTGAACGACGCGTTCGACCCCGCCGCGTACTTCGGGTACTTCACCATCCAGTCAAGCCTGATGAACGTGGTGGTGCTCTTCGTCGGCGGCGTTCTCGCGCTGCGCCTGGCCGCCGAACCCGAGCTGTTGGCCCGGGTGCGGATGTCGACGCTCGCGTACGCCGTGATCACCGGGGTGGTCTACAACCTGTTGCTGCGCAACCTGCCCGCCGACGGGAGTTTTGTGGGGCTCGACTGGCCCAACGAGGTGCTGCACGTGTGGGCGCCGGCCCTGATCCTGCTCGACTGGCTGCTGGCGCCGGGTCGCCCGGCGCTGGCCTGGAAACGGATCTGGTTCGCGCTGATCTACCCGCTGGCCTGGCTGGCCTATGCGCTGCTGCGCGGCACATTCACCGACTGGTGGACCTACCCATTCCTCAACCCCGGCGAGCCGGGTGGCTGGCCGTCGGTGGTGCTCTACATCCTGGTGATCGCCGTCGTGATCGTCGCCATCTCGGCCATCGCGATCGGGTTGAGCCGGCTCGGCCGGCGCACCCCGCCGGAGCTGGAGCCAGGCTTGGCCTGAGCGTCACCTGCCGTTCACCTCGGCGACGGATACTGCAGCATGACCAATCCAGTCACGCAGCGAGGACAGGGCTACACCGACCTGGTCGCCCATGGCGGCCGTGAGCTGACGGGCGCCGTGGCCGTTCTCGCCGAAGGCGACGGGCCGCTCGTGGCGCACGGGCCCGACGGCGAACACCCGGCCGGCCTGGTCCTCGCCCTGACCCTTCTCGCCGCGGGCCTGCCGCACCATGAGGCCGTGGCCGCCGCCCTGGTCGCCGAGCCGCAGCCGGCCGCCCTGCTTGAGGCACTGGCGGCCATCGACGCCCTTGGCGGCACCGAACCGTACCTGCTGCGGCACGGCCTGACGGTGTCGCATTTCCATGCCCTGCGGGAGCGGTTCGCGGGCGACAACGCCGGCCTCGCGGCCGGCGACGTGAGCTGAGACGTCAGCTGAGCCTCAGCGGGTTTACACCAGCCGGCGCTGCCGCATGGCCAGGAACAGCGGGAACGTGAACGCGAACGCCGTGACCAGCCCCAGCACCACGTACGCCCAGCCGGCGCGCATACCCAGCCGGCGGGCCTCCACGAGAATGAAAATGCTCCCCGCGATGGCCGCCACCAGCAGGTCCATGGTGAGGGACGACACCGCGGGTCCGCTCATGGTCCAGTCGCCGATGAAGTCGCTGGCCTGCATAATCGCCTGGATGTTCCAGGTCCAGGTGCCGATCAGGCCCACGATGGCCAGGGCCAGGTAGACAAAGGTGAGGGTGGTCCAGCCCGCGGCGGCGGACGAGGAGGCGGCGGGCTTCGTGTCGGTTCGGCTCATGGACCCAGTGTGCCGCGATCTGCTCGATCGCGGCAGACTCGCGGCACCCTCAGCCGACCGGACCGGCGATCAGGGTGGCGGCGCTCTGAGCCGTGCCGGCGGCATCCACCCAGTCGATCGTCACGGTGTTGCCGGGATCGTGTCCGGCCAGGGCCGCCGAGAGGGCCGTGGCCGTGGCCACGGCGGTGCCGTCGACAGCGGTGATGGTGGCGTCGATGGCGCTCACGACCTCGAGGGCGTCTTCGATGGGGATCGCGTAGCCGGTGATGGGAGTGGTCCCGGAGGATGCGGCGGTGTCGATGCCGATGACCTCGCCGTCGGCGTCGTAGAGCGGCCCGCCGGATTCGCCGGACTCGATGTCGGCGTCGACCTCGATGAGGCCGGTGAGGTCGTCTGTGGCGTCGGTGCCCACCGGCGTGGCGATGTCGGCCTGGGAGGTGGTGTCGGTCCGGGTTGTCGCGGTCGGGGCCGTGGTGCTTTCACGGGCCCGACCGGCGGCGAAGAGACCGGTTCCGGAGGCGCCGACGACGAGGGCCGCCGCCAGCCCCATGGCCACGACGTCTCCTGTGCGCCAGCGCGGGTGGTGCTGATGTGACTCGCTCATGCTCTGTGTCCTTTCCTGGGCGACCGGGATCCGTTCGCGTCTGGGTTCAGAGCTATGCGCGAGCTATGAGACAACCAAGGAGAGCCTGTCGATGTTGCTGCCTTCGATCTTGCTGCCTTCGATCTCGCTGTAGCCCTGCGCGGTCACCCTGATCGCGAGTTTCGCCGGGATCTGCTCCTTCATCGACTCGACGTGGCTGATCAGGCCGATGGTGCGGCCCCCAGCGCGCAGGCTGTCGAGCGTGCTCATGGCGGTCTCGAGGGTTTCCGCGTCGAGCGAACCGAACCCCTCGTCCACGAAGAGGGTGTCCAGCGCTATGCCGCCGGCCTGGTTGGAGACCACCTCGGCCAGCCCCAACGCCAGGGCGAGCGACGCCAGGAAGGTCTCGCCCCCGGACAGCGAGTGCGTGGCCCTGGCCCGGCCGGTGTGCTCGTCGCGGATCGCCAGACCCAGCCCCGCCTGACTGCCGCGGTACTGCAGGGCGTCGTCGTGTTCGAGCGCGTACCGGCCACCGGTCATGGTGCGCAGCCGGTTGTTGGCCGCGGCGATGATCTCCTCGAGCTGCGCGGCGAGCACGTATGTCTCGAGCTTCATGCGCTTGGTGTTCGGGTCGTCGCCGTGCACCACGGCGGCGAGCTGGCGCACCTGGGCCTGCGTTGTGAGCAGGTCGGCGGCGAGGGCGAACCGGGCCCGGGCATCCGCCACGAGAGCGGTGAGCGCGGTGACGCGTTCACGCAGCGACTCGCGCCGGGCCAGGGCGTCGTCGCGGGTGGTGCCGGCGGCATCGAGAGCGAGCCGGGTCGGGCCGAGGTCGATGGGGTCCTCCGGCAGCCTGGCCAGGTCGGCCTCGGCCAGCACCCCGCGGGCGGCGGCGAGCTCGTCGTCGTGCGCACGGATCGCGGCCTGGCCGGCCTGCATCTCGGCCGGGGTGAGCCGGGCGTGGGCGGCGGCGGCCTCGTTGGCGAAGCCCTCCTCCTGCAGCTGCACCGCCAGCGCGTCGGTGCGGGCCTGGGCCGCGCGGCGGGCCGAGGCC
>NZ_SOFL01000039.1 GCF_004402695.1 Cryobacterium adonitolivorans
ATCGACCCCGAGACCGCCCGCCGGATCGCGGGAACGGCCACCAGCTGGACCCGCATCCTCACCCACCCCGAGACCGGCTGCCGGCTCAGCATGGGCCGCGTCACCCACGCACCGCCGGCCGACATGCGCCGGTACCTACAGGCCCGCGACCAAACCTGCCAAGGGATCGGCTGCAACCGGCGCGCGAGCTTGAGCGAGATCGACCACACCCGGGCCTGGAACACCGGCGGCCCCACCGACGTCGACAACCTCGTGCACCTGTGCAAGAGCTGCCACCGCCTGAAACACCAATCCAGCTTCACAACCAGCCAGGGCCCCGGCGGCGCCCTGACCTGGACCACCCCCGCCGGCAAGACCTACACCTCAGCCCCCACCAACACCGACCCAGCCAGCTATGACCCCACCAGCAACGACCCCACCAGCTACGACAACCGACCAACCAACCCCATCGACCCGGCAGCGTCGCCAGTACCACCGGCGCAGAGACCGGCACCGGCACCATCGCCGGTCAGGCCTTCGGCGTCCGCGACGGTTCCACTTGATCCGGAGCCGGTGCGAACCCACCCCGCGTCCGAGGATCCGCCGCCGTTCTGAGCCGGGTATCCCGGCTAGGGTCGAAGCAGAGCCCGGCACCGGGGGGACGGCGCCGGAGTTCTGCGTCGCAGAGGAGCAACCATGGTGCGCACACCCCCGCCCGTGGTCGTCGGTGTCACGTCGGGCCAGCCGGATGCCGTGGTCCTCGCCGCGTCGGAATTCGCCGCCCAGTTCGGCGCCGAGTTGATCTGCGCGTCGGTGGACCCGAGCCGCTACATGCTCGAGGAGCTGCCAGACGGCAGCATGACGTCGGCCTCATTCGACCCGGACGTGTTAGAGCAGGCGGCCGCCGAGTTCGACCCGGGCCTCCGCGCCCAGATCGAACGGGTGTTGCACGGTCGCAGTGTCGCCTGGTCGACGCGGGCCCTCGCCGGCGAGCCCGCCAGGGCGCTCGGCCATCTCGCCGGCACTGTGCGGGCCATGA
This sequence comes from Cryobacterium adonitolivorans, assembly GCF_004402695.1. Taxonomy (GTDB): domain Bacteria; phylum Actinomycetota; class Actinomycetes; order Actinomycetales; family Microbacteriaceae; genus Cryobacterium; species Cryobacterium adonitolivorans. Next base: position 1,019 of record NZ_SOFL01000039.1, read on the forward strand.
TGATCGTCGTCGGGTCCCGCGAACCCACCGTGCGGCATACACTGCGGTCGTTCTTCACCGGATCGGTGGCCGTGCGCCTGGCTCACGGCCAGCAACGCCCGGTGATCACCATCCCGCTCAACCCGATTCCGTTCGGCACCGAACTGCCCTGGGACGAGGAGTGAGTTCCGACGGGCTCAACCCCGTGCCGAGAGCGCCTCACCCTGTGGGCTGAGGCAGACACTCACCCCGCAGGCGGATGCGGCCACGGCCCAACCTCTCTAGCGTTGAAGATACGCAACGAAAGGGCAGACATGCTCGAGATCAGGGCCATCAACAAGCACTACGGCACCCACCAGGTGCTCACCGATGTGAGCTTCAGTGTCGGCGCGGGCCGCATGACCGGCTTCGTCGGTGCCAACGGCGCCGGCAAGACCACATCGATGCGCATCATTCTGGGCGTGCTCTCACCGGACTCCGGCAGCGTGCTGCTCGACGGTGTACCGCTCACTGCCGGTGACCGGCGCCGGTTCGGCTACATGCCCGAGGAACGCGGCCTCTACCCGAAGATGAAGGTGGCCGAACAGCTGGTCTACCTGGCCAGGCTGCACGGCGTGAGCACCAGCGCCGCCAAGCGCAACGCCAGCGACCTGCTCGAGCGACTCGGCCTCGGCGAGCGCGCCAACGATCACGTTGAGGCCCTGTCGCTGGGCAACCAGCAGCGCGCCCAGATCGCCGCAGCGCTCGTGCACGACCCGGAATTCCTGGTACTCGACGAGCCGTTCTCCGGCCTCGACCCCATCGCCGTCGAGGTGGTGCTCACGGTGCTCAAGGAGCGCGCCGCCGCCGGCGCCCCCGTGCTGTTCTCTTCGCATCAGCTCGACCTCGTCGAACGGCTCTGCGACGACCTCGTGATCATCGCCGCCGGCGAAATCCGCGCCAACGGGTCCCGCGAACGCCTGCGCGAGCAGTTCAGCACCCCCAGGTTCGAGATCCACACGGCTGCCGACGCCGGCTGGATCCGCGGCGTCGCCGGGATCACCGTGATCGACTTCGACGGCGGCGAAGCCGTTTTCGAGGCCGACTCCGACGCCGCCAGCCAGCAGGTACTCCGCGAGGCCCTCACCCGCGGCGCCGTGCACTCCTTCGGCCACCTCCGGCCCTCCCTCTCCACCATCTTCAAGGAGGTCGTGCGATGAGCACTGAAATCAAGCCGGGCCGGGTCACCGAACCCCACCAGGGTGCCGGAACCCGCACCACGCACCCGGCGCCCAACTTCTGGGCCAGCGTCTGGTTGGTCTCCACGCGGGAGATCATCTCGCGCTTGCGCAGCAAGGCCTTCCTCATCTCCACCGGCATCCTGCTGCTGATCGCGGTCGGCTCCGTCGTCGCCGGCGGCATCATGAGCGCCAACCCGTCCACCACCTCGGTGGCCGTGGTCGGCACGGCCGGCGCCGTGGTCGGCGAGTCCGCCGGTCTCACCACGGTCTCCGCCGACGACGTCGCGGCCGCAGAGGCCCTCGTGCGCGACGGCACCGTCGAAGCCGCAGTGGTGCCGGATGACTCCCGGCTCGGGGTCAGCGTGATCGCCCTGGATTCACCGCCGAGCGCGGTCATGAACGCGCTCAGCGTCTCACCCTCCGTCGAGTTGCTCGAACCGGCCGAACAGGGCGGATTCCTCGTCTACATCGTGGCGCTCGGCTTCGGCCTGGTGTTCTTCATGTCGGCGCTGACCTTCGGTTCCACCATCGCGCAGAGCGTCGTCGAGGAGAAGCAGACCCGGGTCGTTGAGATCCTGATGTCCGCCATCCCGGTGCGTGCCCTGCTGGCGGGCAAGGTGGTGGGCAACTCGATCATGGCGTTGGGCCAGATCGTGGTCATCGCCCTGCTGGTGGGCATCGGCATGGCGGTCACCGGCCAACGGGTGCTGCTGGCCGACCTGGGGCCGGCCATCGGCTGGTTCGCGGTGTTCTTCGCGTTCGGCTTCGTGATGATCGCTGCCCTCTTCGCCGCGACGGCGTCGATGGTGTCCCGGCAGGAAGACGTGGGCTCGACCACCGCACCGGTGACGTACCTGGTGATGATCCCCTACTTCCTGGTGATCTTCTTCAACGACAACCCGCTCGTGATGGCCATCATGTCCTACGTTCCATTCTCCGCCCCGGTCGGGATGCCCGTGCGCATCTTCCTGGGCTCGGCCGAGTGGTGGGAGCCGGTGCTGGCGCTGGTCATCCTCGCCGTGACCACGGCCGGGGTGATCGTCCTGGGCTCGCGCATCTACCGCAACTCACTGCTGCGGATGGGCGGCCGCGTCACCATCAAGCAGGCCCTGCGCGGCTGATCGGCGCGCACGAGCAAATCCGGTCCTGACCCGGGGTGCAGACACATTATCCGTGCGGCACCCCGGGGTAGACGCACAGATTCGCTGCCGGGGTTTACGCCAAGATGGAGGGGTGACCTCCCTCCATGACCTGCTCTCGCGCGGATTCGCGTCCGACAACTATTCCGGCATTCACCCGGAGATTCTCGACGCCATCGTGCGGGCCAACGGCGCCCACCAGATCGCCTACGGCGACGACGTCTACACCGCCGAATTGCAGCGTGTTTTCACGCGGCATTTCGGCGAGGGCGTGGAGGCGTTCCCGGTGTTCAACGGCACCGGCGCCAACGTCACCGGGCTGCAGTCGATGCTGCCGCGCTGGGGTGCGGTGATCTGCGCGAGCACCGCGCACATCCACACCGACGAGGGCGGCGCCCCCGAGCGGGTCGGCGGGCTCAAGCTGCTGCCAATCGAGACGCCGGACGGCAAGCTCACCCCCGCCCTGATCGACCAGGAAGCCTGGGGCTGGGGCGACGAGCACCGCGCGCAGCCGCTCGTCGTGTCGATCACCCAGACCACCGAGCTCGGCACCCTGTACACGCCGGCCGAGGTGCGCGCCATCGCCGACCACGCGCACGCCAACGGCATGCTGCTGCACATGGACGGCGCCCGCATCTCCAACGCCGCGGCCGCCCTCGGGGTGCCGTTCCGGGAGTTCACCAGCGACGCCGGCGTCGATGTGCTCAGCTTCGGTGGCACCAAGAACGGCATGATGCTCGGCGAGTGCATCGTGGTGCTCAACCCGCACAGCTCCACCGGCCTGAAGTACCTGCGCAAACTGAACATGCAGCTGTCCTCGAAAATGCGCTTCATCTCGGCCCAGCTGATCGCCCTGCTCGAGGGCGACCTGTGGCTGCGCAACGCCGATCACGCCAATGCCATGGCCGCACGCCTGCGCGGCGCGCTCGAAGAGGGCCTGGCGGATGGCTCGGTGGCCGGGCTCTCGTTCAGCCAGCCCACTCAGGCCAACGCGATCTTCGCCGTGCTGCCGGCCGGTGTGGCCGACAAGGTGCGCGAGTTTTACAGGTTCTACGACTGGAACCCGGCCACCGGCGAGGTGCGCTGGATGTGCGGCTTCGACACCACCCCCGACGACGTCGATGATTTCGTCGCCGCCCTGAAAAAGGAACTGGTCAGCGCATGAACGTCTTCCTGAACAAGCCCTGGTTGAGCTCCTACGCTGCGGGCGTGCCCAACACGATCGAGGATCCCACCGAGACCCTCATCGACATGATCGAAGGCTCCACCCGGCGGTTCGGCGCCTCGGTGGCGCTGGACTTCTTCGGTGGCACCATGACCTACGCGCAGCTGGGCGATGAGATCTCCCGGGTCGCCAACGGCCTGCGCCGGCTCGGCGTCAAGCCCGGCGACAGGGTGGCGCTCGTGCTGCCGAACTGCCCGCAGCACATCGTCGCGTTCTACGCCGTGCTGCGCCTCGGCGCGATCGTGGTGGAGCACAACCCGCTCTACACCGAACGTGAACTGCGCCACCAGTTCGAGGACCACGGCGCCAGCGTCGCCATCGTCTGGGACAAGGTCTACTCCATGGTGCGCGGCTTCCCCCGCGACATGGGTCTACACACGGTCGTGGCCGTGGACGTCACCCGGTCGATGCCGCTCGCCACCCGGCTGGCGCTGCGCCTGCCGATCCCCAAGTCCCGCACCGCCCGCGCCGCCCTCACCGTGGCCCAGCCGCTCAAGGACGCCATCGAGTGGAGCGCCCTGGTGGGTTCCCGCCGGCTGCGCACAGCGCATCCTCGCCCGCTGCTCGGCGACACCGCCGTGCTGCAGTACACCAGCGGCACCACCGGTTCGCCCAAGGGCGCGATCCTCACCCACTTCAACCTGCAGGCGAATGCGCAGCAAAGCGAGGCCTGGGTGCCCGGCCTCGAGCGCGGCAACGAGGTCTTCTACGGCGTGCTGCCGATGTTCCACGCCTATGGCCTCACCCTCTGTCTCACCGTCGCCATGTCGATCGGCGCCCGTCTGGTGCTGTTCCCCAAGTTCGACGAGGGGCTGGTGCTGAACGCCGTCAAGCGCACCCCGCCCACCTTCCTTCCCGCGGTTCCGCCGATCTACGACCGCCTGGTGAAGGCCGCCGCCAAGAAGAACATCAGCCTGCGCGGCACGAAGTACGCCATTTCGGGTGCGATGAGCCTGCCCCTGACAACGGTCGAACTGTGGGAGTCCGCCACCGGCGGCCTGCTGGTGGAGGGCTACGGCATGACCGAATGTTCCCCCATCGCCGTGGGCAACCCGATGGGCCCGAGCCGGCGCCCGGGCACCGTCGGGGTGCCGTTCCCCAGCACCGAGATCCGGGTGGTCGACCCCGAGGACCCCGCCGTCGACCGCGGATTCGACGAGGAGGGCGAGCTGCTGATCCGTGGCCCGCAGGTCTTCTCCGGCTACTGGGACCGCCCCACCGAGACCGCCCAGACACTGTTGCCGGATGGTTGGCTGCGCACCGGGGACATCGTCACGGTGTCGTCGGACGGCTTCGTCACCATCGTGGACCGCATCAAGGAATTGATCATCACCGGCGGGTTCAACGTGTCCCCCTCCGAGGTGGAGGCGGCCCTGCTGTCGCATCCCGACGTCGCCGATGCCGCCGTTGTGGGACTCAAGAGCGCGCACGGCGGCGAGGATGTCGTCGCCGCGGTGGTGCTCATCGCCGGCGCCACCCTCGACGTGGCCGGCCTCCGGGAGTACTGCCGCACCCGCATCTCCGCCTACAAGGTGCCCCGCAACATCGTCGAGGTCGACGATCTGCCCCGCTCGCTGATCGGCAAGGTCCTGCGCCGCACCGTGCGCGACAACCTCGAAGCGTCGACGGAGCGCACCGCCTGACCCGCAGCATCCGAGAACCGCGCCGAATATGCGGATGCATGGAATAACTGGGCCCACACCGCGTTGACCCACACTGGGACGATGAGGCCCCGCGCCAATTGAAAGACACGCACGAGAGAAAGCCGGGCATCATGACCCTCATTACCGACACCCACAGCCGCGCCGCCGACACGACGGCGCCGATCCTCCCGGCGATGGCCGCGCGCTGGAGCCCTCGCGGCTTCGACCCGACCGCCGTCATCGACGAGGACACCCTCATCACGGTGCTCGAGGCCGCCCGGTGGGCGCCGTCCGGCAACAACAACCAGCCGGCCCGGTTCATCGTCGCCCGCCGCGGTTCCGAGAGCTTCCGCATGATCCACGCGAACTTGAAGGGCTTCAACCAGGCCTGGGCCGACAAGGCGTCGGTGCTGATCCTCAACATCGCCGAGGGTGACAACCCCTGGGCGCAGTACGACCTCGGCCAGGCCGTCGCGCACCTCACCATCCAGGCGCAGCACGAGGGCCTGTTCACCCACCAGCTCGGCGGCATCGACCGCAAGGCGCTGGCGGATGCGTTCCGCCTCAAGGACAACCAGGACGCCGTCACCGTGACCGTGCTCGGTGTGCTCGGTGACGCCGAGGCTCTCAGCCCGGAGCTGCTCGCGCGCGAGATCGCGCCGCGCACCCGCAAGACGCTCACCGAGATCCTGCTGGTGAACGACTAAGCCCCCCTCTGAAGACAGAACGCCCCTCCGCTCGCAGAGCAGAGGGGCGTTCTTCATGAGCGCGTCCTTCCTAAGCGGCGCGGGCTACGGTCGCAGCAGCACCTTGATGGCCCGGCGCTCGTCCATCGCGGCGTAGGCCAACGCCACTTCGGACAGCGGCAGCTGCAGGTCGAAGACCCGGCCGGGGTCGATCTCCCCGGCGAGGACCTCGGGCAGCAGCTCTTCCACGTAGGCGCGCACGGATGCGACTCCGCCGTTCACACCCACGTTGCGGCCGAACAAGGCCTTGATCGGCAGCTCGGCGCCGCCGTTGGGCACGCCGACGTAGCCGACCATGCCGCCGGGCCGGGTCGAGCGGATCGCCTGGTCCATCGATTCCTCGGTGCCGACGCACTCGAGCACGCAGTCGGCGCCGACGCCGTCGAACATCTCATGGATGCGGTCGACGCCCGCGTCGCCGCGCTCCTCGACGATGTCGGTGGCCCCGAATTCGCGGGCGACGGCCTGCCGGTCGGCATGCCGCGACATGGCGACGATGCGGGAGGCGCCGAGGCGCTTGGCGGCGATGATCGCGCAGAGGCCCACGGCCCCGTCGCCGACCACGACGACGGTGCTGCCGGAGGTGACGCCGGCCGAGACGGCGGCGTGGTGGCCGGTGCCCATCACGTCGGCCAGGGTGAGCAGGCCCGGAATCTGGGCATCCGTGGGCGCCGCGGGGGTGGCGACGAGCGAACCGTCGGCGTGCGGAACCCGCACGCGTTCGCCCTGGGCTCCGTCGGCGAAGCCGCCGAGCTTGTCGTCGGAGCCCCACCAGCCGCCGTTGAGGCAGGAGGTGCTGACGCCGTTCAGACAGTTGACGCAGGTGTTGTCGCAGTCGTAGAACGGGGCGATGACGAAATCGCCGACCTTGATGGTGGTGACGTCTGGGCCGATCTCGTCGACGATGCCGACGAACTCATGGCCGATCCGGTGCGGCTCGTCGATGGGGGTCACGCCGCGGTACGGCCAGAGGTCGGACCCGCAGACGCAGGCCGCCACCACCCGCACGATAGCGTCACCGCCGGTGGAGAGGACTGGGTCGGGAACTTCATCGAGTCGGACATCCCGCTCGCCGTAAATAACTGTTGCACGCATCCGAAAAGCCTAACCCTCAGCCTGCGAGCCGTGAGTTTTGCCCCGAAAAACTCCGAACTCTGGTGCTTAACTCACAGCTCGCGGGAGGAGGTGGGGGCGGGTTCGAGGACCACGACGGCCGTTTCGGCGGGGCGGCGGCGGGCGAACCCGTCGAGGTCCTTGTCCACCGACCGCCAGCGGTCCCACAGCCTGGATCGCTCCGCTCCGCTGGCGGCGTGCGCGATGACGTCGCGAGACCCGTCGGCGAGTTGGACCCGACAGCCCGGGTGCGCCTGAAGGTTCAGCCACCACGCGGGCTCTGCCTCGCCCCAGCCGTTCATCGCCAGGGTCACCAGGTTCGGGCCGTCCTCCAGATAGCCCACGATCACTGACCGGTCCTGGCCGCTGCGGCGCCCGGTCGTGGTCAACCGCAGCGCACCCCACCGCTGGGGCCGCGCGCGCCACAGACCACGACCACCGGTCACCCGGAACAGGGCCCTGTGCACCTTCCAGGCCAGCACGACAAACCAGCGCGGCGGTAGCCGCGGGGTCCGCTCGGTCGTTCCGTTGCCGCGGCTGGGGGTCGTCATGGCGATCGCTTCCTCTCGCTCGGTCAGAACCGGATCTGTTCAGCGCGACTGTACAACCGTTCCGCTCGCACGCCGACGCTGGCCTCTCCCCCGGCCGCTTCCCCGGGCGCTTCCGAAAAAAGTCGCCGTGCGTCATCCGGGTTCCCTCAGCCCCCGCTCCATTACTAGGGTCGACAAGCATCCAGTGCCTGCCAGACCCGAAAGTACCCCGATGACGCCATCACGTTTCGACGAGATCACTCGCAACGAGCTCAGCCGCGCGAGCAGCCGCAAGTGGAGCCTGCACCCTGGCACCATCGGCGCGTGGGTGGCCGAGATGGACTTCGGCACGGCGCCAGCGGTATCCGCCGCCCTGCACCGTGCCGTCGCCGCCGGTGAACTGGGCTATGTCGCCCCCACCACCACGCGGATGATGGCCGAGGCGACCGCAGACTGGCTCCTGAACGATTCCGGCTGGGTCGTGCCACCGGAGAACATCCACCCGGTGTCCGACGTCATGTCGGCCTTCGACGTCACCGTGCGCCGGTTCTCGCCGGCCGAAAGCGGGGTCATCATCCCCACCCCGTCGTACATGCCGTTCCTGAGCTTCACTCCCACCCTGGGGCGGAAAATCTTCGAGGTCCCCGGCCACACCGTTGACGGACGATGGAGTCACGACCTGGCCGCGATCGATGCGGCCTTCCACGCCGGCGCCCGCACCCTCGTGCTCTGCAACCCGCACAATCCCACCGGCGTGGCCCTGACCCTGGCCGAACTGGAGGCCATCGCCGAGGTCGTCGAGCGGCACAACGGCCGGGTCTTCGCCGACGAGATCCATGCGCCGCTGCGCTACGGCGGCACCCGGCACATCCCGTACGCGTCGATCTCCCGCGAAACGGCCCGGCACACCATCACGGCCACCTCGGCCTCCAAAGCCTGGAACTTGCCCGGACTCAAGACCGCGCAGTTCATCACTTCCAACCCGGCCGACGAAGAGGTCTACCAGGTCTACGGATTCAGCGTCGTGCACGGAGCGTCCACCCCGGGGGTCATCGCCGCCACCGCCGCATACGCCGACGGCCGCGAGTGGCTGGCCGAGGTGATCGACTACCTCGACGGCAACCGCACGGCCCTGCGGGACCTGCTCGCCGAGCATCTGCCTGAGGTGCGGTACTCGATGCCGGACGCCACCTACATCGCCTGGCTGGACTGTTCGGCGCTGGGCATCGAGGGGTCCATCGCCGATTTCTTCCGCACCGAGGCCGGTGTGACGCTCACCGACGGGGCCCTGTGCGGCACCGGGTACGCCAACCACGCCCGCCTGATCTTCGCCATGCCCCGACCCATCCTCGAACAGGCCGTGCGGCAGATGGCCGCCGCCGTGCACCGACTGAAAGTGACACTGTGACCCTCGACGCCGCCTCAGACTGTATGTCCCAGCCCGAGTACGACTGGGAGGGCTACGCCTTCGACACCCGCCAGGTGCACGCCGGCGAGTACGACGACCTCACCAGCGGCGCCCGCATTTCTCCCATCAACATGACCGCGGGCTTCCGGTTCGACTCATTCACGGATGCCAAGGCCCGCTTCGCCGGCGAGGCCGACGGTCTCATCTACTCCCGGCAGCGCAACCCGTCCGGCGGTGTGGCGGAGCGGCGGATCGCCTCGCTCGAGGGCGGCACCGAGGCCATTGTCGTGGCTTCCGGCCAGGCCGCGATCACCGCCGCGCTGCTGTCGATTGCGCAGTCCGGCGACCACATCGTCTCCACGGCGAGCATCTACAGCGGCACCCGCATCCTCTTCGGGCGCAGCTTCGCCCGGTTCGGGGTCACGGTCGACTACGTCTGGGACGAATTCGACGACGAAGAATGGGACCGCGTCATCCGGCCGAACACCACGGCCATCTTCAGCGAGACCATCCCCAACCCCAAGAACGACATCGTCGACATCGGCCGGGTCGCCGCGGTCGCGAAACGGCACGGCATCCCGTTCGTCGTCGACAACACGATCGCGTCGCCGTTCCTGATCCGGCCGTTCGAGCACGGCGCCGACATCGTCGTGCACTCGTCGACCAAGTTCCTCAGCGGACACGGCGCGGCGATCTCCGGCACCATCGTCGACGGCGGCAGCTTCGACTGGGCCGCCGCCGACCGGTCGTACCCGCTGATCACGCAGTCCGCGGCGGGCCTGCCGTCCATCGCCGAGAAGTTCGGTCGCACGGCCTACGCGCGGGCGACGCGCGAGGCCGTCGTCAACGACATCGGCCCGGCGCTGAGCCCGTTCAACTCATTCCTGCTGCACCAGGGCATCGAGACGCTGTCGCTGCGGATGGAAAGACACCTGTCGAACTCGCTGGCCATCGCGGCCTGGCTGGCCGAGCATCCGGGCGTCGAGAGCGTCGACTATGCAGGCCTGCCGGGCAATCCGGCCTACGGCCTCGCCCAGCGGCTCTATGGCGGCCGGAGCGGCTCGGTGTTCTCCTTCACCGTGCGCGGCGGCGAGGCCGGGGCGGGGCGGTTCCTCGATCGTCTGCGGGTGATCAGCCACATGACCAACATCGGCGACACCCGGTCGATGGCGTTGCACCCCGCCACGTCGACCCACGCCTCGTTCAGCCAGGAGTTGCGCGACCGCCTGGGCATCGCCCCCGGCCTCATCCGCCTCTCCGTCGGAATCGAGGACGTGACTGACCTCATCGCCGACCTGGACCACGCGCTCAGCTGACGAGCGGTATCCGCACCGTGAATGTGGTGCCCTCGCCCAGCACGCTGGAGACCTCCACGGTGCCCTGGTGGGCGTGCACGACCGCCCGGACGATCGCCAGGCCCAGCCCCATGCCGGGGATGGCCAGTTCGGTGGAGCTGCGGGCGCGGAAGAACCTGTCGAACACCTGGCGCTGATCCTCGGCGCTGAGCCCGATGCCGTCGTCGGAGACCCGCAGCACCGCAGCCGTGTCGTCGTGGTCGACGCTGAGCGTGACCGAACCCTGCGGCCGGGAGAACTTGATGGCGTTGGTGAGCAGATTGTCGATGACATGCTCGATGGCCACCGGGTCGACCCGCGCGAGCACCACGGCCTCGTCACGGGCGCTGATGGTGACGCCGGCGCTCTGCGCCCGCGGTCGGGCGGTGTCCAGGCTCGAGCGCAGAATTCGGCCGAGGTCGGAGTCGACCCGGTGAAGCAGCGGCTGGCCATCGGTGGCACTGAGCAGTTGCGCGATCACCGAGAGCAGACGTTCGGCGTTACGCTCGATCACGCTGACCTCCATGGTGATGCCCAGTTCCTCGGCGTCGATCAGGCCCAGGTAGCCGATGATCGAGGTGAGCGGGGTGCGCAGCTCGTGCGACACCGTGGCGAGAAAGTCGTCGCGCACGGCTATGGCCTCCACCAGCGGGGTGACGTCGGTGGCCACCACAACCGTGCCCAGCGGATATCCGGATTCGCGTTCGACCACCCCGGAGGACGCGATAATGGCGCTCTGGTCGTCGTCACCGCCGACCCAGTACACCCGCCCGGCGACGAGGTCTCCGCGCATGGCCCTGGCGGCGATCTGATCGTCGAGGGCGACCAGGGTGGTGCGGTCCTCGTCGAAGACCAGGGAGGCATCCCGGCCGTAGGATCCGGTGGCCGAGTCGGTGCGCACGGCGAGGGCGCGGGCGGCGGCGTTGCTCAGTATCACCTCGCCCTGTGGGTTGTAGAGCTCGATGCCGGCGTCCACGGTCTCCATCACGGCTTCGAAGGTGGCTTGCCGGTCCGTTGCCTCGAGCAGGGCGGTGCGCAGCGCGCCGGACACGGCCACCAGTTCGCGCTGTTGGGCCCGGAGGGCGTTGGCGGCGATGCGGGCGGTGATGGCGATGAACGCGGTGATGGTGGGCAGGAGCAGCACCGATCCCCACCCGACGGCGTCGGTGGGCCAGCGGCCGGCCAGCACCAGGGGAAACCCACTCACGAACACCGCCCCGACCAGCGCGAGGCCGAGCGCCCACCACGCGAAGCCGTAGGCCAGCCACAGCACGGGCAACACGATGAGCATCCCCACGGCCGGGAAGATCTCCCGCACCCCGTCACGGAGGAGCGCGACCACCACGACGTCGAGCAGCGGAACGATGACCAACCACTGGTGCCCGAACCACGGCCAGGGCACGAGCAGGCCCGCCAGGGTGGCGATGACAACCAGGCCCAACCCCACCTGGAAGCCGGTCTCGAGGAGGGCCTCCGGCGCCCCGGCCAGCACGAAGCCCAGGAGCACCGCCACACCCGCCAGGAACGGCACCTGGGTCAACGGGAACTCGCGGATACTCGGTGGCCGAACCGTCGGCACGGGCAGACCCGGCAGCTGCGTCACTCGACGATCCTCACGTTCAGTGAGGCGTCACAGGCTCAATTGCCAGCCCTCCTGTGAATTCAAGCAGGTCCGCAGCACATTGTCCCCATTACGGGAGTAAACCTGCGCGTGTTCAGGCATGCCCGATCGGTGCCGCGGCCACGGTCAGCGAGTCGCCGTCCTCGGCGAGGTCCACCAGAACCGTCTCGCCGTCGCGGATGCTACCGCCCAGCAGAGCCATGGCCAGCCTGTCGTCGATCTCCGTCTGCATCAGCCGCCGCAACGGTCGTGCCCCGTAAATCGGGTCATAGCCGCGTTCGGCCAGCCAGGAGCGGGCATCCGGGGTCACCGCCAGTTCGAGCCGGCGTTCGCCGAGGCGGCGCTGCAGCCTGTCGACGTAGAGCTCCACGATCTGTGCGAGGTCGTCGGTGGAGAGCGACGAGAACACCACGATGTCGTCGAGCCGGTTCACGAATTCGGGCTTGAAGGTCTGCCGCACCATCTGCTGTACGGCCTCCTCTTTCTCCTCGGTGCTGAGGGTGGGGTCGACGAGGTACTGGGAGCCGAGGTTGGAGGTGAGCACCAGGATGGTGTTGCGGAAATCGACGGTGCGACCCTGGCCATCCGTGAGCCGGCCGTCGTCGAGCACCTGCAGCAGAACGTCGAAGACTTCGGGATGCGCCTTCTCCACCTCGTCGAAGAGGATCACCGAGTACGGGCGGCGGCGCACGGCCTCGGTGAGCTGGCCACCCTGCTCGTAGCCGATGTAGCCGGGAGGGGCGCCGACCAGGCGGGAGACGGAGAACTTCTCGCCGTACTCGCTCATGTCGATGCGCACCATGGCCTTCTCGTCGTCGAAGAGGAACTCGGCGAGTGCCTTGGCCAGCTCGGTCTTGCCCACGCCGGTGGGGCCGAGGAACAGGAATGAGCCGGTGGGCCGGTCAGGGTCGGATATGCCGGCGCGTGACCGGCGCACCGCATCGGCCACGGCGCGCACGGCCCGCTTCTGGCCGATCAGCCGGTGGCCGAGCTCGCCCTCGAGGCCCAGCAGTTTGTCGGACTCGCCCTGCAGCAACCGACCCACCGGGATGCCGGTCCACGCGGCGACCACGGCGGCGATGTCCTCGGCGGTGACCTGGTCGCCGACCATCCGGGCGCCCTCCTGCTCGGTCTGCTCGGCCTCGGCGAGCTCCCGCTGGATCACCGGGATGTCACCGTAGAGAAGCCTCGAGGCCTTTTCCAGGTCGCCACGTCGTTCGGCCACCTCGGCCTGGTTTTTCGCGCTATCCAGGCGCTTCCTCAGGTCACCGACCCGGTTGAGCGAGGCGCGTTCCTTGTTCCAGCGGGCCTGCAACTCGTCGAGTTTCACCTGGCGCTCGGCCAGGTCGGCGCGCAACTTCTCCAGGCGCGCCCTGGAGGCGTCGTCCTTCTCCTTCTTCAGCGCGAGTTCCTCGAGCTTGAGTCTGTCGACACTGCGCCGCAGTTCGTCGATCTCCACCGGGGAGGAATCGATCTCCATGCGCAACCGGCTGGCGGCCTCGTCGATCAGGTCGATGGCCTTGTCGGGCAGCTGCCTCGCGGTGATGTACCGGTTCGAGAGTGACGCCGCGGCGACGAGCGCGGCATCCGCGATCGACACCTTGTGGTGTGCCTCGTAGCGTTCCTTGAGTCCGCGGAGGATGGCGACGGTGTCTTCGACGCTGGGTTCGTCCACCAGCACCGGCTGGAAGCGGCGCTCGAGCGCGGCATCCTTTTCGATGAACTCGCGGTATTCGTTGAGGGTGGTGGCGCCGATCAGGCGCAGCTCACCGCGGGCGAGCATGGGCTTGAGCATGTTCGACGCCGCCACGGAGCCCTCGCCGCCGCCGGCGCCCATCAGGGTGTGCAGCTCGTCGACGAAGGTGATGATCTGACCGTCGGCGTCGTTGATCTCCTTGAGCACGGCCTTGAGGCGTTCCTCGAACTCGCCGCGGTACTTGGCGCCGGCCACCAGAGCGGCCAGGTCGAGGGCCACCAGCTGCTTGCCCTTGAGCGAGTCGGCCACGTCGCCGGCGACGATGCGCTGGGCCAGGCCCTCCACCACGGCGGTCTTGCCCACGCCGGGTTCGCCGATCAGCACGGGGTTGTTCTTGGTGCGCCGGGTGAGCACCTGGCTCACCCGGCGGATCTCGGCGTCACGCCCGATCACGGGATCGAGCTTGCCGCTCTTCGCGATCTCGGTGAGGTTCACGCCGTACCGTTCCAGCGCGGTCTTCTGCTTCTCGTCGGTTGCGGGGGCACCCTGCATGTTGGCCATCAAAACATCCTTCGCAAATACTTGAGTGGACTCGACTCAAGTTTAGACGGCGGGCGGCGGATGCGCTACCGCAGCGGCCTGGGGGTGCACAGCAGCCGGAGGGTCATCGGGCGATCAGCTCGTCGGTAGTGAGGTCGGGCAGCGTCACGGTGACCTGCGTGCCCCACGGGTCGGTGACAGTGACGGAACGGCCATCGCCGGCGAACGGAATCGACCGGGCGGTGAGCCGCGCGGTGAGGGAGTGCAGGTCTGCGACGGCGGGCACGGTCACGGACACGTCGCCGAGGCCGAGGCCCGCCGCGCGGGGGCCTGAGCCACGGCTGTTCCAGGTGTTCATGGCGATGTGGTGGTGGTAGCCGCCGGCGGAGGCGAACAGTGCGCCCGGGTAGCGGGCCTGGGTGGCTTCGAAGCCGAGCGCGTCGACGTAGAACGCCCGCGCCGTCTGGATGTCGCCGACCTGCAGGTGCACATGCCCGACCGCGCCGGCCACCGAGGGGCCGGCATCCAGGATCGCCTGGTCGAGGTGACCCCGCAGGTAGGCGTTGGGGTCGAGGTACTCGGTGGCCATCCGGATTTGTTCACCGTCGTGAATCCATGTGCTGCGGTCCCGGTCGGTGTACAGCTCGACGCCGTTGCCCTCCGGGTCGGTGAAGTAGAACGCCTCGCTCACAAGGTGGTCGCTGGATCCGATGAAGCGGCTGCGTGGGTCCTGCGCGGCACGGTAGACCGTCGCCGCGAGGCTGCCGGGCGTCTCGAAGAGGAACGCGGTGTGGAACAGGCCGGCCTGGCGCGGGTCGACGCCGGGCAGGTTTGGGGTGTGAATGAGCCGCACCAGGGGGGCCGTGCCCCGGCCGAGTACCCGGTGCACCTCGCGGGCGCGACTGCGCTCCTCGAGGGGTTCCATCGCGAACGCTCGCGAGTAGTAGTCCGACATGGTCTCGAGGTCGCCGACCCGCAGGGTCACCGCGCCCATCGACGTGTCGGCGTTGAGGATCCGCTCGCTTGCTGTGTCGCTCATGGCTGGCTCCCGGTGTCGCTACGACTTGCTTGTAGCTACAACCATACAGCACGACGGTGGCGAGTTACCGCCGTGCGGACCAACTCGGTGATCAGACGACGGGCACGCCGACGCGGAAGTTCGCGCCGTGGTGCTCATCGGGCAGGCGGTCGCCGCGACCGTGCAGCTTCTGCCGTAGGGTTCCTTCGGTGTACTCGGTGGGGTAGACGCCACGCTTCTGCAACTCGGGCACCACCCAGGTGACCACGTCTTCGAAGGTGCCCGGCGTGATCGCGTAGGCGAGGTTGAACCCGTCCACGTCGGTCTCTGCCGCCCATTCCTCGAGCTGATCGGCGATCTCCACCCCGGAGCCCACGATGAACGGGCCGAGGCCGCCGATGGCACCGGCGCGGGCGATGTCGCCGACGGTCCACTCGGAACCGTCGTGGTTCGCGGCCTGGAAGTTGGCGACCGTGGACTGGATGGCGTTGCTCTTGACGTTGCCGATCGGCTCGTCGAGCGCGTAGCCGGACAGGTCAACGCCCATCCACCCCGACATGAAGACCAAGGCGCCCTCTTCGCTGGCGTAGCTGAGGTAGTCGAGGTATTTGGCCTGGGCCTTCTCGTTGGTCTCATCGGTGATGATCGTGAGCAGCGTGTAGATCTTGGCCGAGTACCGGTCTCGGCCGGCCGCCTCGAGAGCGTCGCGGAGCTTCGTGACGGTGCCCGTGAGAACGGCCTTCGTCGACGCGGCCACGAAGATCGCCTCGGCGTTGCCGGCAGCGAAAGCGATGCCACGGCTGGAGGCGCCGGCCTGGTAGATCACGGGTGAACGCTGCGGCGACGGCTCGGAGAGGTGGATGCCCGGCACCTGGAAGTGCTTGCCGGAGTGATTGATGGAGTGCACCTTGCTCGGGTCGGTGAAGACGCCGGTCTGGGTGTCGCGCACCACGGCGTCGTCCTCCCAGGAGCCCTCCCACAGCTTGTACAACACGTCGAGGTACTCGTCGGCATAGTCGTAGCGGTCGTCATGCTCGAGCTGGTCTTCGTTGCCCATGTTGCGCGCGGCGGAGGGCAGGTAGCCTGTGACGACGTTCCAGCCGACCCGGCCCTTGGTGAGGTGGTCGAGGGTGGACATGCGCCGGGCGAAGGGGTACGGGTGCTCGTAGGCGGTGCCGGCGGTGACGCCGAATCCGAGGTGCTCGGTGACATATGCCATTGCGGGAATGACCAGGAGCGGGTCGGCGACGGGGATCTGCGCGCCGTTGCGGATGGCCGCCTCGTTGGTGCCGCCGTAGACGTCGTAGGTGCCGAGAACGTCGGCGAGGAAGATGCCGTCGAAGCGGCCCTTCTCGAGCAGCGTGGCGAGTTCGGTCCAGTACGCGAGGTCGGTGTAGCTCTGCGACCGGTCTTCTGGGTGGCGCCACAGGCCGGAGGACTGGTGGGCGACGCAGTTCATGTCGAAGGCATTGAAGCGAATCTGTCTGGGCATGGATCAATGCTCACGTTTTCGCGTGCCGGCCACATCCCCTCCCGAAACACGGCGTCACACATTGATGCGGCGCAGGATCTGCGAATCGGACGTCGTGCTGGCCTCGTGGATGCAAGATCCTGCATCCGCTCCGGCGCGGAGTCGGCGCGCGGCGGCGGCCGACCGACACCTCCGGGGCTGCCTTTTCTCCCGGCCAAGTGCCATACTGAGCCGGAAACACCGCTCTTCTGCCGAACAGCAGACCGGCACGCCAGACACGACCAATCGACGATCCACTCGACGATCCACTCGACGATGAGGAGCACCGTGAGCACCCCGATTCTGTCCAATTTCATCAATGGCCGGTTCGTTCCGCCGACCGGCACCGGGCTGCTTGACATCGTCGATCCGACGACCGGCACCATCGTGGCCCGGGCCCCGGTGTCGGGCGCGGGAGACGTCGACGACGCCATTACGGCCGCCAAGGCCGCCTTCCCGGCCTGGAGCCGTAAGACCCCGGGCGAACGGCAGCGGGCCCTGTTGCTGCTCGCCGACGCCATCGAGGCCAACAGCGACGAGATTGTGGAGGCCCAGCACCGCAACACCGGCCAGCCGCGCGCCACCATCGCCGCCGACGAGGTGGCCGCCGGGGCAGACCAGCTGCGGTTCTTCGCCGGCGCGGCCCGGCTGCTCGAGGGCAAGTCGGCCGGCGAGTACCTCGAGGGGATGACCTCCTGGGTACGCCGCGAACCCATCGGGGTGGTGGGCCAGGTCACCCCGTGGAACTTTCCGTTCCTCATGGCCATCTGGAAGATCGGTCCGGCCCTGGCCGTGGGCAACACCCTCGTGCTCAAGCCCAGCGACACCACCCCGGAGTCCACCCTCGAACTCGCCCGGATCAGCCAGGGCATCCTGCCAGACGGTGTGATGAACATCGTGCTCGGCGATGCCGGCACGGGCGCGCTCATCGTCGAGCACCCGGTGCCCGGCCTGGTCTCGATCACAGGGAGCGTGCGCGCGGGCATGGCCGTGGCGTCCGGCGCCGCGCATACCCTCAAGCGCGCACACCTGGAGCTCGGCGGCAAGGCGCCAGCTGTGGTGTTCGGTGACGTCGACGTGGCCAAGGTCGCGTCAGCCATCGCCGACTTCTCCTTCTACAACGCCGGCCAGGACTGCACGGCCATCACCCGGGTGCTCGTGCACGAGTCGATCCACGACGAATTCGTGGGCGCGTTCACGGCGGAGGCCGAACTGCGCACCACCGGGTCGGCCGACGACGCCGACAACTACTTCGGGCCGCTCAACAACATCCGCCACTTCACCGAGGTGGTCGAGAAGGTCGGGGGCCTGCCGGCGCACGCGGTGATCAGCACCGGTGGCCACCGGGTGGGCGAGGCGGGCTTCTTCTTCGAACCCACCGTGGTCACCCAGGTGCGGCAGACGGATGCGATCGTGCAGGACGAGACGTTCGGCCCGGTGATCACGGTGCAGAGCTTCGGCACCGAGGAGGAGGCCATCACGATGGCCAACGACGTGCGTTACGCGCTGGCCTCGAGCGTCTGGACCCGCGACCACGCCCGCGCCCTGCGGGTCTCCAGGGACCTCGACTTCGGCGCCGTCTGGATCAATACGCACATCCTGCTCACCGCCGAGATGCCGCACGGCGGCTTCAAATACTCCGGTTACGGCAAGGACCTCTCCATGTACGGCGTCGAGGACTACACCCGCATCAAGCACGTCATGAGCTCGCTCGAATAGTTCGCTCGCATCGACAGAACGGTATCCCGATGACCTTTCATCCCCTCGACCCCCTGACCGGCCCGGAGTTCACCCAGGCTGCGGCCGTGCTCGCGCGCGAGCACGGGGTGGGTGCGGGCTGGCGGTTCGCCTCGATCGAACTCGTCGAGCCGGCCAAGGCAGCCATCGCCGAATTCGAGGCCACCGGCGTCACCCCGGAACGCCGGGCCCGCCTGGTGGTGCTGCACCGCGCCGAGAACCGCACCTGGGTGGCCGTGGCTTCCCTGGACACCGACACCTTGCTCGAATGGGGCCAGGTGGTGGGCGTGCAGGCTAATTTCACCGTCGACGAGTGGGAAGAGGCCGACGCGGCGCTGCGGGCGCATCCGGAGGTCGTGACCGCGCTGGCCAAACGCGGCATCACCGACCTCGAGAACGTCTTCATCGACACCTGGACCTACGGTGACGCCGTGATGCCCGACGCCTACCGCGGCCTGCGCCTGGGCTGGGCCGACGTCTGGGTGCGGGCAAGCGCCGGCGCCAACCCCTATGCGGGACCGGTGAGCGGGCTGCACTTCGTGATCGACCTGAACACCATGAACCTGCTCGAGATCGAGGACACCTTCGCCGTGGACCCGCCGGGCGTGATGGGCGAGTACGTGCCGCACCTGGTGCCCGAACGCATCCGCAACGCCGGCACCCGGCCGCCCCTGTTGCCGCTGGACATCGTGCAGCCTGAGGGGCCGAGCTTCAGCGTGCACGGCAACCTCGTGCGGTGGCAGAACTGGTCGCTGCGGGTGGGGTTCAACTACCGCGAGGGCATGACGCTGCACCGGGTGACCTACACGGATGCCGGCCGCGAGCGCCCGATCGCCAACCGGCTGTCGTTTTCCGAGATGGTGGTGCCCTACCGCGACCCGAGCGTCGACCACTTCCGCCGCACCGCCTTCGACATCGGCGAGTGGGGCCTGGGGTTCATGACCACCTCGCTGGAGCTCGGCTGCGACTGCCTGGGCGAGATCCGGTACATCGACGCCGTGCTGCACAACAGCGCCGGCGAGCCGTACTCGATCCCCAACGCGTTCTGCATCCACGAGGAGGACAACGCCGTGCTGTGGAAGCACGTCGACCACGACGGTGGTGCGGAGGTGCGGCGGATGCGCCGGCTGGTGGTGTCCTTCCACGTGACCGTGGCCAACTACGAGTACCTCGTCTACTGGCGGTTCTACCAGGACGGCAACATCGAGTGCGAGGTACGCGCCACCGGCATCATGGTGGTCACCCACCTCGAGGCCGGCCAGCCGCACCCCAACGGCACCCTTGTCGACGAGCGCACCTACGCGCCGTTCCACCAGCATTTCATCGTGGCCAGGATGGACCTCGACATCGACGGCCCGGCGAACACCGTGTACCGCAGCGAGACCCGCATCGAACCCATCGACGCCGCGAACCCGCTCGGGCTGGCGCTCACGCAACAGAACACCCCGATCGAGACGGAGGGCTTCGACGACTTCGACTGGAACACCCAGCGGTCCTGGAAGGTGGTGAACGAACAGACCCTGAACGGGCTCGGCACCCCTGTGTCGTACAAGCTCGTGCCGGGCGGTGCCATCCCGTCGTTCTTCCACCCGGAGGCCCCGGCCCTCACCCGGGCCCAGGTGATCGGCCACACCGTGTGGGTCACCCCCAATGACGACGCCCAACGCTGGCCATGCGGCGAGTTCGTGAACCAGAGCGGCGTGGACCACGGTCTGCCCGAGTGGATCTCGGCCGGCCGCACCGTGCGCGACACCGACGTGGTGCTCTGGTACACCTTCGGCATCCACCACATCACCCGCCCGGAGGAATGGCCGGTGATGCCGGCCGACATCGTTTCGTTCTGGCTGAAGCCGGTGGGCTTCTTCGACCGCAACCCGTCGCTCGACGTGGCGCCGAGCGCCGCGCACTGCGCCCCCGGTATGGAGCATGGCGAGGCGGTGGCCGACCACCAGCACGAGCACGGCAGTCATGAGCACAGCAGTCATGAGCACAGCCCGGATGCCCCCGGCACGGAACCAAGGAGAACAGCGTGACGCGAGTACCGAACTACGTGGTGGCCTACGAGGCCACCGCCCAAGGCCGCGAGGCCCTCGAGCTGGGCATCGCGATGGCCAGGAGCACCGCGGCCGAACTGCGCATTTGCCTGGTCCTGCAGCGAGTCACCGCAGCTCCGGCGAAGATCCACGCCGCGAGCAGCGACTTCGAGGTTCTCCTGGCCGACCAGGCCACGCAGTGGCTCGCCCGGGTCGTAGGCTGGGTGCCCGCCGACATCACGGCCACGACCCACCTGCTCTGGGCCGAGTCCACCTCGGAGGGCCTGATCCAGGCCGCCGCAGACCTCGACTCCGACCGGATCATTGTCGGTGCGGCCCGCGGCGGACTCTTCAACAGGTTCACCATCGGCAGCGTCGCCAACGCCCTACTGCACGCCTCCCCCGTACCCGTCGCCCTGGCCCCGCACGGCTACCGTGCACCCGCCAAAGTCACCCGGATCACCTGCGCCATCGGTACCCGGCCGGGCTGGGAGGCCCTGCTCGATTCGCTGGTGGCGTTCTCCGACGGCCTGGGCGTCGACCTGCGCTTCGTGACTCTGGTGGAGGTCGACGCGGCCCGCGAGAAGCAGTCGCCGGCCGCCGCCGGCAGCACCGCCCACCTCGACGCCGTGCTCGCATACTACGAGCGGCATTCGACCAGCCACGGCATCATCACGACGGAGGTCGGCACCGGAAAGAGCGTCGAAGACGCGGTCGAGGCCCTGGACTGGCGCGCCGACGAGCTCGCGTTCGTCGGGTCCAGCCGGCTGGCCGCGCCGCGCACGATCTTCCTCGGCATTACCGCCCACCGTATGCTGCACGCACTGCCGGTGCCGCTCGTTGTCGTTCCGACCTCGCCCCGCCCGTAGCCAATCCCCGCAACCAACCCCCGCAACCAACCCAGCCCTTAGCTTTTTTCGACCCGTAGCTGATCCGACCGAAGGACAGTCCCATGGCACAGTCATCCGCCTCCGGCGCCACGCCGGCCACCACCACCAGCACCAGCGCCGGCGGGCTTTCCACGAAGGGCCTGAGCGCCGGCTCCGTCGGCCTACTCGGCGCAACCGTGATCGGCATCTCCTGCATCGCCCCCGCGTATACGCTCACGGCCTCGCTGGGCCCCACCGTCGCGGCCGTTGGCACCCAGATGCCGGGGATCTTCATGGTCGGCTTCATCCCGATGTTGCTCGTGGCGCTCGGCTACCGCGAACTCAACAACGCCATGCCGGATGCCGGCACCTCGTTCACGTGGGCGACTCGCGCGTTCGGGCCGTGGCTGGGCTGGATGGGCGGCTGGGGTCTGATCGTGGCCACGGTGGTGGTGCTGTCCAACCTTGCCGGGGTGGCCGTGGACTTCTTCTACCTGATGCTCGCGCAGCTATTCGACAACCCCGGCCTGGCCGACCTGGCCGCGAACGTGTGGATCAACATCTTCACCTGTCTGGCCTTCATAGTCGGCGCCTGTTACATCTCGTATCGGGGCATGGAGGCCACCAAGATGGTGCAGTACGTGCTCGTCGCGTTCCAACTGCTCGTGCTGATCTGGTTCAGTGTCGCGGCACTCATCCACTTCTCCGACGGCACTGCGTTCGACGCTCTCGGCTTCAGCGCCAGCTGGTTCAACCCGTTCCTCACCCCCTCGTTCTCGGCGTTCGCCGCCGGGGTGTCGCTGTCGATCTTCATCTACTGGGGCTGGGACGTCACCCTCACCATGAACGAAGAGACCAAGGATCCTGAGCGCACTCCCGGGCGGGCGGCGACCCTCACCATCGCCATCATCTTCGTGCTGTACATCCTGGTCTCGGTCTCCGCGCTGATGTTCTCCGGCGTCGGCACCGGCGAACTGGGCCTGGGCAACGAAGACATCCAGGGCAACGTCTTTGCGGCGCTGGCCGGCCCGGTGATGGGTCCATTCGCGATCCTGATGTCGCTGGCCGTGCTGTCGAGCTCGGCGGCGTCGCTGCAGTCCACCTTCGTGGGGCCGGCGCGCACGATGCTCTCGATGGGCCACTACCGGGCCTTCCCCAAACGCTTCGCCGCCATCAGCCCGCGGTTCAAGTCGCCGGGCTTCGCCACGGTCATCGCCGGCGTGGTGGCGTGGGTTTTCTACGCGGTGATGCGGGTGCTGAGCACCGACGTGCTCACCGACACCATCCTCACCCTGGGCATCATGATCTGCTTCTACTACGGCGTCACCGCGTTCGCCTGTGTGTGGTTCTTCCGCCGCGAGGTGTTCTCCAGCACCAGAGCGTTTCTGCTCAAGCTGCTCGCCCCGCTGCTGGGCGGCATCATCCTGGCGGTGATCTTCGCCACCACCCTGATCGACAGCACCAACCCCGAGTACGGCAGCGGCTCGGAAATCGGCGGCGTCGGCCTGGTGTTCATCCTCGCGATGGTGCTCTTCCTCGCCGGCATCGTGCTGATGCTCATCATGCGCAGGGTCGATCCGGCGTTCTTCCAGGGCAAGACGCTCACGAAGGGCACCTCCCGCGATCAGTAACGGCTACCTGAACGCACTCTCAGGCGTCCAACCCTGCCGGACAGCTTCTCGTTGTTTCCTTTTCACCTTGGATTCGTACACTCCCCAGTGATCGGCTTCACAAGGTCTGACTGTGGAAAGTGACGTGTGCGATGTCGTATTTTGTCGAACTGGTCGATCAACGCCTAGCCAGTCTGCTCACCCCCGCCCGGCGGGACTGGTTGCGGAGCCCCCGCACCCTGCTTCTCGGCTTCCTCGGGCTGCACCTGCTCTTCCTGTTCGCGCTGCTGCCCACCATCCTCACCGGCCGGGTGCTGGGCGACCTGCCGCTCTACCGGGTCTGGGCCGAGCAGGCCCTGGTGTACAACGTGTGGCAGGGCATCGACGTCGAGTGGGTGTATCCCATCGGCGCGCTGGTGCCGATCCTGCTGGCGGATGCGGCCGGCCCGCTGCTGTACCAACTGCTCTGGTTCGTGATGACCATGGCCCTCAACGCCGCCGCCGTCGGGATCCTCACCGACTGGGGCCGCGATCGTGCCGGCTACCGGGCGGCCTGGTTCTGGCTGGCGTTCAGCCTGGTGCTCAGCCCCGTCGGGCTACTGCGCCTCGAGGGGCTCAGCGCACCGCTCGTGATCATGGGCCTGGTGCTTGTGGCCCGCCGGCCCGTGGTGGCCGCGGCCCTCCTCACCGCTGCGACCTGGATCAAGGTCTGGCCGGCCGCGGTGGTGCTTGCCGTCCTGGCGGTGGGCCGTCGCCGGACGAGCGTGCTGGTCACCGGCGGACTGATCACGGCCGGCATCGCCGCCGCCGTCTGGGCGGCCGGGGGCGTGAGTTTTCTATCCGGCTTCGTCACCATGCAATCGGACCGGGCCCTGCAGCTCGAGGCGCCGGTGACGACCCCGTGGGTGTGGCTGGCGGCGATGGGCCAGTACGGCACCACGATCTACCAGAACCACGCCATCGCCACCCGCGAGGTGAGCGGGCCCGGTGCCGCCTTCGCGGCGGCCGCGATGACCCCGTTGATGTTCCTGGTCATCGCGGGCATCTTCGTGCTGCTCCTGGCGGCCCTGCGGCGCAGCCGCGACAACGCCCAGCTGGTGCTGATGGGGGCGTTGGCCCTGGTCACGACGTTCGTGGTGCTCAACAAGGTGGGCTCGCCCCAATACATGCTGTGGATCGCCCCGGTCGTGGCCGTCGGAGTGGCGCACGACTGGGTTGCGTGGCGGGCGCCGGCCTATCTCATGCTCATGATCGGAGGGCTGACCACCCTGATCTTTCCGATCTTCTACCTGCCCCTGGTGCACGGGGATGCCGGCGCTATCCTGCTGCTCACCTTGCGTAACGGGCTTCTCGTGGTGCTGCTCGGCTGGTCGGTGCTGGCGCTGTGGCGCACTGCCCTGGCAGGCTCGCCGGCATCCGTTTCGCTGCGTCAGCGGGCCGGGTCGCGCGGTCTGGCCACCAACTGACGACACCCGTTTGCGGGGCGACCCGGCCGCACACGGCAGAATAGGGAGGTGACTGCTACAACGACCTTCGCCCTCGTCCGCCACGGCCAGACCGATTGGAACGCCGCCGGGCGCATCCAGGGGGCCACCGACGTGCCCCTGAACGACGTGGGCCGGGGCCAGGCCACGGAGGCCGTCGGGCCGCTCTCGCAATACGAATGGGACTTTATCGTGGCGTCGCCGCTGTCCCGTGCGGCCGAGACGGCCGACATCATCGCCGTCGACCTCGACCTCGAGGTGACCCGCCACCTGCCCGGCCTCGTCGAGCGCAACTACGGACCGGCCGAGGGGCTCTCCGCCGGACCTGAGCTCGACGAGCTGCGCGTCGACGGCAGCTACGGCTCATTCCGGGGCGCCGAAGCCGAGGACAGCGTATCGGGCCGCGGCCTGGGGGCGCTGCGCCAGCTCGCCGAAGACTACCCGGGCGCGCGCATCATCGTCGTCTGCCATGGCACCCTGATTCGCCTCAGCCTGATGGCCGCGCTCGAGCGGGAGATCCCGCCGATCCAGAACGCCGCGATGTCGGTCGTGCAGTTCGGCCCCGAGGCCGGCTGGACGGCGTCGGTGATCAACAACGAGATTCTCGAGGCTGACGCTCTGGTCTAGCGGCGGGTCGACACCGTCACGGTGAATTTGGTGTTCCGCCCGACCTGATGGGTCGGGCCCACGATGCGGGTCAGCGCCGGGCGATAGCCGAGATGGGTGTTCCACACGGTCCACAGCTCTCCGCCCGGGCGCAGCACTCTGGCTGCATCCTCGAAGAGCTTGAGGGCGATGCCGGCGTGCACCGACGACCCGATGTGGAACGGCGGGTTCAGCAGGATCAGCTCGGCGGAGGCATCGGATTGAGCGCTCAGCGCGTCGTCGCGCAGCACCCGCACCCGGTCCGCCACGCCGTTGGCCGACATGGTCGCCGCGGCAGAGGCGACGGCGGCGGCGGACTGGTCAGTCGCCAGCAGCTGCAGGCGGGGGCGGCGCTGGGCGAGGGCGGCCGCGAGCACTCCGGAACCGCAACCCAGGTCGATCGCGGTGGCGGCGTCCGGCTTCATCCGGTCAAGGAACTCGAGCAGGTAGCGGGTGCCGATGTCGATGGTGGTGCCGGCAAAGGCGGCCCCGTGCGCGCAGACGGTGAGGCCCAGGTCGGAATGCTCGACCACGCGAGGCCAGGATGACGCAGCAGTGTCCGAGACCGTCGGCTGAGTGGCACGGAGAACGCGGGACTTCTGGCGCGCCTGAGTGACGTTCAGCTCGCCGAAGTGCCGGCGCAGCACCTCGTTCATGGCCACGGTCATGTGCTTGATGCGGCCGCCGGCGACCACGGTCACGTCGCCAGCGGCGAAGCGGGCGATGGTCCCGGCCAGTTCGTCGAGCGCGGCCAGGCTGCGCGGCAGCTGCAGCAGCACCAGGCGCGCCCCGGTGAACAGCTCGGCGCCCAGCGGCACGTGCCGGTACGCCCCGGTGAGGCCGGCCAGTCCGGGCACGGTGCCGGCAAGATCGGCCGCGTTGTGATCGAGGGCGTGCTCGCCGGAGAGCGCATCCTGGTACACGCGCACATCCGGCAGGGCACCCAGCCGCCTACTCAGCTGCGCCGCCGCCGCGAGCGTCACCGCACCGTAGTGGTCCTCGAGCACCACGACCTCGCCGGGGCCGGCCGTGGCCAGTCCGTGCGCCGCCTCATCCAGGATCAGACGGTCGCTCGCGTCAACGGCAAAAAGATTGGTCGCCTCGACATCGGGCCAGCGGCGCAGGCGCTCGAACGGAAATTCAGGCATCCGCTCAGAATAGTCGCCCGCCATCCGCCGTGAACCCGGCCAGAGCGCCGAACGGCTCAGCGAGGCCGGTGCGGCGTGGGACAATAAGAGACCCCTGCTCACCAAACCGTCATGGACACCGCACCTTATGGCCCACAACCTCAGCGATCTGCAGATCGCGCGCCTCGTCGGGCCACAGGCGTATTCGCGCGGGGTGCGTTACGCCAAGGAGGGCCGGGTCGAAGATCAGGTCTGGCAGCTGGGCGGCAGCCGGCTGCTCGGCACCGTCGGCGGCACCCAGGCCCGACCGTATGACGTCACGGTGACCTTTCAGCAGGATTCCAACGGCAGCGTGGTGCGCGCATCGGGCACCTGCAGCTGCCCGATGCGCCTCAACTGCAAGCACGTCGTTGCGCTGTTGCTGGCCAGCCGGTCCACGGCCGCCGACCTCGCCCGCGCGCGTTCGGCGGATTTCCAGCGAACCCACAGAGCCGCCCCTGCCACCTGGCAGAGCGCACTGGCCCCGCTCACCCGGGCGCCGGAAGCCGAGCCCCCGACGGGCACCGCCCTCGCCCTGCAGTTCGAGTTGCTTCCGCCGCCGCGCGCCGCCCGCCTGCCCGCCCCTGCCGTGTCGCTCGCCCGACTGGGCGTGCGCCCGATGGTGCGCGGCAAGAAGAGCAAGTGGATCCGCGGCAACCTCACCTGGGACAACCTCTCGTACTCACGCGGCATGCTCAACCGCGTACAGCTTCGGGTGCTCTCCGCCATCTTCGAGCTCTACTCCTCCGGCCAGCGTTATCACGTGACCACAGACCCGTGGTTGCACCTGGACGGCTTCGCCAACCGCGCCCTCTGGGGTCTACTCGGCGAGGCCCGTGAGGCCGGCATCCTGTTCATCGGCACCACGCCCGGCCAGGATCCGGTGACGGTCTCGGACGAACCTGCCGAGCTGTCGCTCGACATCCGCCGCGACAACGGGGGCCTCACCCTCTCCCCCACCGTCTCCCTCGATGGCCAGGTGCTCGACCGCAGCGCCCTGGGCTACATCGGCGACCCGGCACACGGCCTCTTCACCTGGTCGACCACCAGCACCGACGTACGCCTCACCATTGCTCCCCTCGCGCGCCAACTCGGCCGCGACCTGCGGGTGCTCGCCTCGGCACACACCCCCATCACGGTTCCCCCCGACGAGGAGAACGTCTTCCTCGCCGACTTCTACCCGTTCCTGCGCGGCCAGCTCTCGCTGATCAGCAGCGACGAGTCGTTCGACCTGCCCGACACCGCCCGCCCGGTTCTGGCCCTGTCGATCAGCGCCCAGGCGGATGACCGCATCAGCCTCCACTGGGACTGGCAGTACACCGGCGGTCCCGGCGGTGCCGGTGTCCCGGCCATCGCACCCCTCCGCGGCCCGGCCACCGACGACGCCCCGGCCGGCTATCGGGACACGGCCGACGAGGCCCGCATCCTGCATGCCGTCAGCGGTATATTCGCGGGATTCCCCGCGCATCAGCCGGCCCTGTTCGCCGCGGAGCTGACGGGTTCCGCCGGCGCCACCGATTCCCCGGGCATCCTGCGCGCCGACGCCACCCTCGACGGCGCCCGCATGATCGAGTTCCTCGAAACGGTGCTGTCGGTGCTCGAGGCCGCGGACGATCTGCTCGTGCAGTTCGTCGGCGAGGCCCCGGAGTACCGCGAGGCCGCCGAGCCGCCCACCCTCACCTTCGCCACCTCGGCGCGGGCCGAAAGCCGGGACTGGTTCGACCTGTCGGTGCGGGTCACCGTCGACGGCGAGGATGTTCCCTTCGACGAGGTCTTCCGGGCCCTGGCGACCGGTCAGGAACTGATGATCCTCCCCGACGGCACCTACTTCAGCCTGGACCGGCCCGAACTGCAGCAGCTGCGGCACCTCATCGAGGAGGCCAGGGGCCTGCAGGACTCCCCGAACGACTCGCTGCGCATCAACCGGGCCCAGTCCGACCTCTGGGAGGAACTGCAGGACCTCGGCAGCGCCGAAGCCGAGGCCGCCGCCTGGCGCGATACCCTCGCCGGACTCGCCGACGGCGCAGAGATCGCCCACCGGGAGCTGCCCACCGCCGTGCACGCGTCATTGCGGCCCTACCAGCAGACCGGGTTCGACTGGCTCGGCTTTCTCTACGACACCGGCCTCGGCGGCGTCCTCGCCGACGACATGGGGTTGGGCAAGACCCTGCAGGCGATCGCTCTCATCGTCGACGCCCGCGAACGGCAGACCGAACGCCGGCCGTTCCTGGTCGTGGCGCCCACCAGTGTGGTGCACAACTGGGCCACCGAGTGCGCCAGGTTCGCCCCCGGCCTCTCGGTCGCCGCGATCACCGAGACCACCGCCAAGCGCGGCGCGTCACTTGCTGAGGCGGTGACCACCGCCGACGTCGTGATCACCTCGTACACCCTGTTCAGGCTCGACTTCGACGAGTACGACGCCGTCAGCTGGGCGGGTCTGCTGCTCGACGAGGCCCAGTTCGTGAAGAACCACAAGTCGCGGGCACACCAGTGCGCCAAGCGACTGCAGGCCCCGTTCAAGCTCGCCATCACCGGCACGCCGCTGGAGAACAACCTGATGGAGCTGTGGTCGCTGCTCTCGATCACCGCTCCCGGCCTGTTTCCCAGCGCCGCCCGGTTCTCCGACTACTACCAGCGGCCCATCGAGACGCAGGCCGACGGCGACAGGCTCGGCCAGCTGCGTCGGCGCATCCGCCCGTTCATGCTGCGCCGCACCAAGGACCAGGTGGCCAGCGACCTGCCCGCCAAGCAGGAGCAGGTGCTTGAGCTCGAGCTGCACCCCCGCCACCGCCGTGTGTACCAGATGCACCTGCAGCGCGAACGGCAGAAGGTGCTCGGGCTGCTCGGCGACCTCAACCAGAACCGGTTCGAGATTTTCCGGTCGATCACCATGCTGCGCCAGCTCAGCCTGGATGCGAGCCTGTACGACGACAAGTACGCCGACATTCCCTCGAGCAAGCTCGATGTGCTCATGGAGCTGCTCGAAGACGTCGTCGCCGAGGGGCACCGCACCCTGATCTTCAGTCAGTTCACCGGCTACCTCGCCAAGGTGCGCGCACGCCTCGACGCCGCCGGTGTGACCTATTCATACCTGGACGGGCGCACCCGCAATCGGGCCGCAGCGATCGACGGATTCAAGAACGGCGACACCTCGGTGTTCCTGATCAGCCTCAAGGCCGGTGGGTTCGGTCTCAACCTCACCGAAGCCGACTACTGCATCCTGCTCGACCCGTGGTGGAACCCGGCCGCCGAGGCGCAGGCCGTTGACCGGGCGCACCGCATCGGCCAGACCAAGAACGTGATGGTCTACCGACTGGTGGCCACAGACACCATCGAGGAGAAGGTGATGGCGCTCAAGGCCGTCAAGGCCAAACTCTTTGACAGCGTCATGACCGATGGCGCCACCCGCGGAACCGGGCAGGGGCTCACGGCCTCTGACATCCGCGAACTGCTCGAGTAGCCCGGGCGTGACCGACCTTCGCGCCGTCCCGACGGCCGACCCTGCCACCCCGGCTGCCGAGGCCCGCGAGCGCCTGAAGCAGGCCGCCCAGCGCGCTCACCGCAGCCGATCGGTGCGCGCCTCCGCACGACTCGGGCTGCTCGCCAACGGCCTCGTGCACGCCCTGATCGGTGGAATCGGCCTCCGCATTGCGAACGGCCAGCCCGGCGAGGCCGACCAGCTCGGTGCCCTGAGTACCATCGCCAACGGGCCCGGCGGCATAACCGTGCTGTGGTTGTCCACGGTCTCGCTCTGGGGCCTGGCACTCTGGCAGGGCACCAACGCCGCGTTCAGCGTGGCGCCCAATCGACGCATCCTGGCGTTCCGCCGTTCCCTCAACGTCGGCAAGGCCCTCGGCTTCGGATTGCTCGGCACCGTCACATTCGCGGTCGCGCTCGGAGCCAGGGCCGGCGGCGCTGAGACCGTGCGCCGCGCCGACGACGCCATCGTCGAGAGCCCGGTGGGCCTGTTCCTGCTGCTGATTGTCGGCAGCACAGTGGCCATCATCGGCGGCGGCCTCGTCTGGCGGGGCCTGCGACGCAACTTTCGCGAGGAACTGCGCTACCTCTGGGGACCCACCAAGGTCGTCGTGCTCGGCCTGGGGGTGTTCGGGCATGTCGCCAAGGGGGTTGCGTTCCTGGTCACCGGCGGGCTGCTGCTCGCCGCCGCGGTGTTCGCCGATGTGCGCTGGGTGGGCGGGCTGGACGCCGGCCTGCGCTACCTGCTCACCCTGCAATCGGGCCCGATAATGCTGAACGTCGTCGCGGCGGGCCTGATCGCGTTCGGTCTGTACCTCGTGGCCCGGGCGGCGTTCCTGCGGCACTGATTCATGCAGCACTGATTCATGCAGCACAGATTCATGCAGGACTGAGCGGCCTGGCTGGGAGTTGGGTGCGTGCCCCACGATCTGCTTCAATTTCGAAGTATTCTACGAGTATGGACATTCGCGAGATCCCGCTCACCGCCGCCGACGGCTCCACCACCTCGCTGGCCGAGTACGCCGACAAGGTCGTGCTCGTTGTCAACGTCGCCTCCCGCTGTGGCCTGACGCCGCAGTACGAGACCCTCGAGCAGCTCCAGCGCACCTACTCTGACCGAGGCTTTACCGTGCTCGGCTTCCCCTGCAACCAGTTTGCCCTGGGCGAGACCGGTTCGAGCGAGAAGATCGCCGAGTTCTGCTCCACCACCTACGGCGTCACCTTCCCGTTGATGGAGAAGACGAAGGTGAACGGCGGCTCCCGGCATCCGCTCTACGCCGAGCTCACCCAGACGCCGGATGGCGCGGGCAAGGCCGGCAAGGTCAAGTGGAACTTCGAGAAGTTCGTGATCTCGCCCTCCGGTGCGGTGCAGCGGTTCCGGCCGACCACCCTGCCCGACGCCCAGGAAGTCCTCGCGGCGATCGAGGCCGGCCTGGCGGAACTGAAGCCCGCGGCCTAGCTTTTCTCCGTCGGCACCCCGTAGGAGGCCGCGCTGTGCATCTCGATGGCCACATACGGTTCGTCGCCGACCACCCGGGCGTTGTGGCCCGGAGGGATTAGGTACGAATCGCCGACGGTGATGGTGGCCGTGGTGCCGGCGTCGAGCACGGTTTCCAGGGTGCCGGACAGGCAGTAGCCCACGTGCAGCAGCTGACAGGATTCGGTGTTCACGGTCGGCTTGATGTTGTCGGCCCAGGTCCAGCCCGGCTGCATCGTCATGCGGCCGACGGAGAACTCGTCCAGGTGGTTCAGTTCCAGCAGGGTCAAGGCTGGTGCGCGGCGCTCGTCGGGAGTGTTGTGCGATTTGACCTGCAGGGTGTGGGTGGTGGTGGACATGGTGTCTTCCCAGCTCTGGCGGGCCGATCGAGACAGGTCGGACACGCGGCCCACCCTGACATGCCTGGCCCGTGACCGAACCAGACTAAACCCGGTTGCCGCCGCCTGATAGCCCCGCTACCAACCGATCTCGACGCCGGGCACCGAGGTGACCTCGATGTCGAAGCCGGGGTACAGTTCCGGGCGGATGGAGTCCTCCAACAGTTCCAGTTCCGCCTGGTCCAGCACGATCGAATCGTCCTGGTCACCGGAGTCCGGGTAGAGCTGGACCTCGAAGGTGACTGTGAAGACATTCGCGCCGGCGCTCATGCCCTGTTTGCCCACTGCCTTCTGCACCAACGCGACAGTTCGGCTGAGCTGGGGTTCCATATCGAGCTCGGTGAAGCCCACGTTCTCGTGCAGCTCGTACGGGTCGCCGACGGCGTCAAGGATGGCGAGAGCCTCCGGCGGCGCCTCCGCCTTGAAGCTCATGCCGAAGCCAGAGTCGGTGATGAAGCCGTAGGCGTAGTCGTCCGGGAAGGCGTCTCTCACCTCGGAAATGGCAATGTTCTGAGGTGTCTGGCGGTCGGATAGTTCCCTCGCCTGCTCCTCGCTGAACGAGTCCCAATCCACGGGTGCGCGGGTGGGCTCGGGGACCGGCGAAGCGGAGATCACCGGCGTGGCCGGTTCGCTCGGCGTCGAGGCCCGAACTGATTCAGCCCCGACGGTGGCCAGCAGCGGTGGCACGACAAACGCGGCGCCCACGCCCGCGGCCAGGGTGATAGCCCCGGCCACAATCACCAGTGTCCGCACAGTGCTTCTGCCAGGCATCCGAGCCCCCGTTCTCTGCTGGCGAGGTTAGTGCAGCGCAACGGGATCCGCTGTCCCCTTTAGGCCTGCCGCTTTAGGCCTGCCGCTTTATGCCTGCCGCGGCAGGCAGGTGTCCTGAGCCCGAACGACGCCCGCACGGTAGGGCTCAGAATGGTGGATCTTCCGGTAGGTCGCTCGTCCGAGGTCCAGCTTGTGGTGTGGCTGGTAGTGGGGCGGGGTCAGGCGTCGGAGCCAGTGTGGGTGGTGGTCCGAGGGTGGTTTCGGGGTAGGTGCGGTGGGTTTGGCCGGCCGGTGACGTCCAGGCGAGCACCCCGCCCGGCTCCTGCACCACGTCCCACAGTGTTTGGTGTTTGAGGCGGTGGTGGGAGGCGCAGAGGTGGGCCAGGTTGTCGTGATCGGTGGGTCCGTCGTGCTCCCATGCGGTGGTGTGGTCGATGT
>NZ_SOFL01000058.1 GCF_004402695.1 Cryobacterium adonitolivorans
GGCCACCATCGACCCCGGACAAACGCTCATCGAGATGCCCAGAAGGAACATGCTCGACTCTCCCTGACCTGCCACCGCCCCGCTGATCGAGCCAGTCGAGATCCCGAAAGACAAGCCGCGTTCGCGACTCACGTCACCGGGTCCACTTCGACAAGCTCAGCACAGCGTCGACAAGCTCGACCAACGGCGCCGGCGACAGATTGCAGCTCCGGCAGCTGTGTTGCGTTAGCGCTTGAGGTTGGTGAGCTCCTGCAGCACCTCGTCGGAGGTGGTGATGATGCGGGCGTTCGCCTGGAATCCGCGCTGGGCGACGATGAGGTTGGTGAACTCCTGCGACAGGTCCACGTTCGACATCTCCAGGGCCCCGCCGGTGAGCGAGCCCAGTCCGGTGGAGCCGGGAGCGCCGAGTTCGGCGGTGCCGGAGTTGAAGGTGGCCCGGTAGCCGTTCGAGCCGGTCTTCTCAAGCCCGCCGGGGTTGGTGAACGTGGCGAGGGCGATCCGGCCCAGCGCCTTCTGCTCGCCGTTGCTGAACAGGCCCACCAGGGTGCCGTCCTTGCCGAAGGAGTACGACTCGAGCGAGCCGGCGGCGCTGCCGTCCTGCGACTTGACCGCCGCTGTGCTGATTCCGGCGAGGCCGGTGAGCGCCGACATGTCCACGTCGATCCCGTTGATGGTCAGAGTGCCCCCCGAGACGAGTGCGCCATTGGTGAATGCCAGAGCAGGGGTCGCAACGGCGGTTGTTCCGCCGTCCACGCCGCTCACGGTCCATCCGCCGCCGCCCGTGCTGGTGAACGTGAGGGATACCGTGCGGGCTGCACCGGCCGCGTCGTAGGCCTTGACGTCGCGGAGCAGGCTGGTGCCGGCGGCCGCATCCGAGGGCAGGTTGCCATCCATGGCGACCTTCGTCGTCTTGTCCCCCGCTATGACGGTGTTGATCGGCAGGGTCAGGTCCCTGACAGCGCCGCCCTCGTTGACCACGCCGTCGACCGCGCCCCAGCCCTGCACGATCGCGCCCGACGGGGTGACGAGGCGGCCGGCGGAGTCGAAGTCGAAGGAGCCGGCCCGGCTGTAGATGGTTTCGCCGCCCTGCTGGGTGAGGAAGAAACCGTCGCCGGAGATCAGCATGTCGGAGGCCTTGCCGGTGGCCTGCGACGACCCCTGCGCGAAGTTGGTGGCGATGCCGGCGACCTGCACCCCGAGGCCCACCTGTGCCGGGTTCGTGCCGCCGGTCGTGGCGCTCGGGCCACCGGCGCCCTGGGTGAGCTGGGAGAGAGTGTCCTGGAACTGGGTGGCGGAGGCCTTGAACGCGGTGGTGTTGACGTTGGCGATGTTGTTGCCGGTCACGTCGAGCATGGTCTGGTGGGCGCGAAGGCCGGAGATACCGGAGTACAGGGAGCGAAGCATGGGAGCTTCCTTTCGAGAGAGACTGCAGCGGAAGTGGGTGTGCGGTGATGTCGTTCGGGTGCCGGGCCGGCTAGTCACCCGGGTGACTGGCAGCTTGGTGACTGGCGGACGGGCGATGAGAGGCGGCGAGAGGCGGATTCGCGCGTGGTTCACGCGGAGCGCGGTCACCCCGTCGGGGCGGTCACCCCCGAGATCGCGTCCAGAGCCACGCTGGCCGTGCCGATCGTGACCTGGGGCACCGGGCCGGCGTAGGACACCGCTGACGCGATGCCGGTGACGCTCGCGCCGGCGGCATCCGTGTAGGTGACGCTCTGGCCGACGAGGGCTGCCGCAGCCGTGCGCATCTGCAGCGAGAAGTTCTCGTCCGCTGTGGTGGACAGCGCGGTGAGCTTCTCCATCATGGCCAGTTGGGTGGTCTGGGAGATCATCTGGTTGGTATCCATGGGCGAACTCGGATCCTGGTTGCGCAACTGGGCCACCAGAAGCGACATGAAGGTCTCGGAATCGAGAGTCTGCTTAGGCGTGCGCACCGGGGTCGTCGAGTAGAGGCTGGTTCCAGCGGTCGAGTCGGTTGCGGCGGTGGACACGGAGCCGACGGCGTCGACGGTCATGGGATCTCGTTTCTGGGAGGCTGCATGCGGTGAGGGGTGCGGGGTGGGGTGGTGCTGGGCGGCGGGTCAGGCGAGAACATCGACACGCCCCCTGGTCTGGTCGGGTCGGGCCGGGTCCACCACGGCATTCGCGGCTGCGGCATCGGCGTCGATCGCAGGGGACCGCAGCCACTGGTCGGAGGCACCGGACTCCCGTCGGCGGTCGTTGGCTCCGCGCGGATCTCCGCCGAGCGCCGCGTTGCCCTGGCCTGGCTGGTCGGCCGTGGGGCGGTCCTGCCGGCCTGACGAGCCGGCATCGCCGGGCTGGCTGCGCGCGGAGACGTCCAGGCTCGCCGGCAGTGCGCCGACGGAAAGGTCGCGGCGCAGGTCGGGCAGGATGAGCCGCAGGGCGTCCCGCGCAGCGTCGGTGGGGGCGAACAGCTCCAGACGGATGCCGGCGGCGCTGATCCGCGCGCGCACCAGGACCGGCCCGAGATCGTCGGGAGTGACGCTGATCGACATCGTGTGTTCGCCGGGACCGGCGGCTGCCAGGGTGAAGAGCGGACGCGCCACCTGGCTCGCCAGCGGCACCGGAACGGCGGGAACGGTCGACGGCGCCGCCGCCAGGGCACCGGCGGGGGAACCGGTGACGGGCAGGGAAGCAACCGGCCCGGAGGAGGCCTGCGGAACCAGGCCGGCCGACGGGGACTCGGCACCGGCGGGTTCACCTGTGTCCGCGCCGTGCGACCGGGTCGACCAGACAACGCTGGCGGCGCCGTCGACGGCAGTCCAGGCCGCGGCAGTCCCGTTCGCCACAGCGCCGGCCGCCCCGGTTCCGGTCGCCACGGTTCCGGTCGCCCTGGTTCCGGCCGCCACGGTTCCGGTCGCCCTGGTTCCGGCCGCCACGGTTCCGGTCGCTCCAGTGCCGGTCGCCACGGTTCCGGTCGCCACAGTGCCGGTCGCCACAGTTCCGGTCGCCACAGTTCCGGTCGCCACAGTGCCGGTCGCCACAGTGCCGGCCGCTGCAACGCCGGAAGCGACAACGCCGGTCGCGCCAGTGCCGGTACCCATCAGGGCGGGCCCGGTCGCGGCAGTTCCGGTCACGGCGAGGTCGGCGTCGGCGCTGCCGGACGCGGCCGGCGACGCGGGCCCGGTCTGAGCGGTCCCGGTCAGGGCGGTCCAGACGGGTGCGCCGGACTGTGCGGACGCCTGGGCCACCTCCTGGGCCATCGGCTGGGCCATCGATGACGCCAGCCCGGCTCCCGACGCGAGTCCGACGTCGCCCGGTTCGATCGTGACGGTGCCGGGGTCGGCGCCGGACTCTGCGTCGCTAGTCGTTCCGGCTGGCACCCCTCCGGCCACGGCTGCTGCCGGGTCGGCGACAGGCACGAGGGTCGTGGCAGACTCGGATCCGGGCTGACGTGGCGTGACCGGAGCGGATGCGCCCGGCACGGGCCCGGCAGGAACGAACGCGTCCGGCGCTGACCCACGGGGTTTGTCGGGGAGTTCGGCGTCGGTGAGTTCGGTGTCGGTCAGTGCTGCGTCGGTGAGTGCTGCGTGGCTCGGGGCGGCATCGCCCGCGGGCACGACCCCTCCTCTTTCGGTACCGTGCGGCGCGGGCCCTGCGGTCGCAGGGCTGCCAGGCGCAGGGGCCGACGCGGGTCGGCTGGGTGCAGTGGCATCGAAGTCGGCGCGGTCGCACACCGCGTGCACCGCGGCGATACGCCGTACTCCGGCCGAGCCGGCGCTGGTATCCGGACCGGACACGGCACCGCGCAACGCTCCCGCGAAGGTATCGGCACCGCCGGACGGATCCGGCTGGGACCCGCGAGACCCTCGGCCGGGGGCGACGCCGGCCACTCCCGGGGAACGAGGGAATTGCGCCGAGGCGGTCGAGGTCACGAGGACAGTCCCGACGTGGACAGTGCCGACGCGGACGCGGAGCCGGTGAACATCGACGCGAATGCCGCCGTGAGCAGGTCGGTGGAGCTCGATGCCACGCCGGCGGTGGCCGCCTGATCGGGGATCACCCGGCGGATGGTGGTGATCTCCGAATCGTCCATGTATGCATCCACCTTGCTGACCGTTCGTCCCTCGTAGGGAGCGTGGATCACCTGGTTGTTGCCGGCATAGATCAGGATGTGGTCGCCGCCGCCGGTGACGATGAGGTCACCGGGCTTGGCCTCGGCCAGCGACGCCACCTCCGTGCCAATGGTCATCTGCCCGGACACCAGCCGGGGCACCTCGATGCCGAGGTCGGCGTAGACGCGCTGCACGAGACCCGAGCAGTCCATTCCGGTGCTGTCTTCGCCCCCGAACACATACGGCACGCCCAGATACTTCTCGGCAGCCGCGACGACTCCGGCGCCGGTCGCCCCCGAGCCGGTGGTGCCGGAAGTCGTGGCCGTCGTGCCGGTGGCCGCAGCGAGGGCACCGGCGAAGCTGGTCGCGGAGACGGACGAGCCGGCGGTGCTTGCCGCCGCGCCGCTGAGAGTGCTGCTCGTCGCCGCCCCGGTACCGCCGGCGACCAGGTCGCCCAGCTGCACCAGCCTGGCCTGGATCTCGCCCATCCGGCCGAGCGCATCCACCATCGTCATCGCTTCTCCCTCGTTGGTGCCCCGCCGGGACCCGGTGACCCGGTGCCGGCGCGTTCGTCGCCCAGCCGGCGGTGCCAGCCCGTCGACGCGATTTCGTCGATGATGGTCTGTTCGGCGTGCAGGTCTTCGGCGGCGGCCAGGTCGCCGTGGCGCCCCTCGAGCTTCTCCAGGCTCACCGCGGCGGACTTCCTCGCCTCGAACTCGCGTTGCGCGTCAGTGACGCTCTGCTGGGCGACGGTGTCGAGGGCCGCGAGTTCGGCCAGCATGCTGCGGGATGACGCCCGGGCGGCGGCGATCGCGTAGAGGGTGTCAGCGCCGGTGGCGTTGATCGGCAGGTGCTCGAGCGCGGCTCGGGTCTCGTCGATGCGGGTCGCGGCGGCCCGCAGACGCGCGTTCGCGACGGCGAGGTCTCCCGCGGCCTGGTCCTGCTGCAGGTGCCGCAGGCGCAGCAGGCCGGCGAGCGAGAACGCGCGGCTCATCGGGTGCCGCCCAGCAGCCGCGCCAGCGCGGCCAGTCGGTCCCAGGCCTCGGCGGCCGGGGTGTGCTCGTCCATCCGCTGCTGCAGGAACGCCGTGATGGCCCCGTCGTGCTCGACGGCAGCGTCGACCAACGGGTTGGTGCCGCGGCGGTAGGCGCCCACGTCGAGCAAGTCCTGCGCGGCGCGACGGGCGGCGAGCACCGCGCGCAGGGTGCCGGCCACGGCCGCCTGTTCCGGCGTCGTCACCCGCGAGGCCACCCGGGAAATCGAGGCGAGGGCGTCGACGGAGGGGAAATGGCCGAGCACGGCCAGTTTGCGGTCGAGCACCACATGGCCGTCGAGAATGGAGCGGGCGGCATCGGCGATGGGTTCGTTGTGGTCGTCGCCGTCGACGAGCACCGTGTAGATGCCGGTGATCGAACCGGCCTGGTCGGTTCCGGCTCGTTCGAGCAGCCGGGCGAGCAGCGAGAAGGTCGACGGCGGGTAGCCGCGGGTGGCGGGCGGTTCGCCCACCGAGAGTCCGATCTCGCGCTGGGCCATCGCCACCCGGGTGAGCGAGTCCATCATCAGCATCACGTCGGCGCCCCGATCGCGGAACGACTCGGCGATGCGTGTTGCGACGAAGGCGGCCCGCAGGCGCATCATGGCCGGCTCGTCCGAGGTCGACACGACGACGATCGACCGGGCCAGTCCCTCGGCACCCAGGTCGTCTTCGAGGAACTCGCGCACCTCGCGGCCGCGCTCGCCCACCAGGGCGATCACCGACACTTCGGCATCCGTTCCGCGGGCGATCATCGACAGCAGCGACGACTTGCCCACGCCGGAGCCGGCGAACAGGCCCATCCGTTGGCCCTTGCCCACTGTGGTGAGGGTGTCGAGCACCCGCACCCCCAACTGCAACGGCGACTGGATGCGCGACCTGGCCATGGCGGAAGGGCTGGCGTGGTCGAGGGGCACCCGCTGCTCCACGACGAGTGGCCCCTTGCCGTCGATGGGGCGGCCGAGCCCGTCGATCACCCGGCCGAGCAGGCCGGACCCGGTCGGGACGAGGAAGCCGGTGCCGCCGCCGCCGGCACGCACGGGATCGCCGACCCTGATTCCGGTGAGCCTGGCCAGCGGCATGCAGCGCATGCCGTCAGGGGTGGTGGCGACGACTTCGGCGTCAACGCCGCCGGTGCCGGTGCCGGTGGCTGTGGCAGCGCCGGCGCCGGTCTGGGTTCCGATGCCAGGTCCGCCGATCACGACGAGGTCGCCGATGGCGCCGTTCAGCCCGCGCACGTCCAGGCTCAGTCCGACGATCGACGACACAACGCCCACCCGCTCCGGGCGGGCCGCCGCCAGGGCACGGGCCAGGCGGTCGGTGCTGTCCGGCCTGGTGAGGGTCACGACACGCCTCCGGCCAGGACCGCCCTGGCCCGCTGCAGGGCACTGCCGATGCGGGCATCGAGATAGCCGTCGGGGAACTCGCTGACGGCGTCGCCGCGGGCCAGGGTCGCATCCGCCACCAGGGTGACGCCCGACCCGGCCACTGTGGAGGCATCGAGCACGGCCAGGTCGTGGGGGTTCAGCCGCACGGTGTGGCCGACCGGCGACCCCGCCTCCACGCCGGAATGGGTGCGTCCCAGCGCGGAGCGCACCGCGGTCGCTTCATCGGCAAGGGCATGGCCGATGATCGCCTCGGCCAGGTCGATGGCGGCGCCGAGCAGGGTCTCCTCGGCGTCACGGAGCACCGGCACGGTGCGGATTTCGAGCGCGCGGACCGCGGCGTTGAGCACCTCCAGCCTGCGGTCGCGCTGCTGGGCGGCCGCCCGCATCAGCTCGGCGTGCTCGGCCTCGAGACTGGCCACCCGCAAGTCGACCGCCGCCGCCGCCGCCCGCAGGCCCTCGGTGTACCCGGCAGTATGGCCCCTGGCCTGCCACTGGCGCTCTAGCCTGACGCGGTCGTCGTCCTGTGCGCCGCGCGCCCCGCCGTCGGCGAGGGTGGGAAAGACCAGCGCCGAGAAGTCCGTGTCCCCCGGGCCTGCCGCACCGGTTCGAGCCGCGCTAAACAACGAAGTCATCCTCGTCGGCCCGCTGCACGGTAATGGCGCCCTGCGCGGCCAGGTCGCGGATCGACCGCACGATGGTGGCGCGGGCTTCCTCGACCTGCGAGACCCGCACCGGCCCGAGGTTGTTGACCTCGTCGTTGAGGATCTCGCGGTTCCGCTCGGAGAGGTTGCGCTGGATGATGTCGACGACCAGCTCGGTGGACCCCTTCATGGCCACGGCCAGCACTGCGGCGTCGATGCCGCGCAGCACCAGCTGCACATCCCGGTTCTCCAACTTGATGATGTCCGCGAAGGTGAGCATGCGTGAACGCACCTCTTCGGCGAGCACGGGGTCGCGTTCCTCGAGCGCATCGAGCAGGGCCCGTTCGATGGTGATGTCGGCGCGGTTGATGATCTCCACCAACGGCTGCACACCGCCGACGACCTCGGCGGAGTCCCGCGACGCGGCAACGGCTCCGATGCGTTTCTTGAGGATGTCGGTGACCACCCGCACGGCCTCCGGCGTGGCCGGCCCGGTGGAGGCGATGCACTGGGCGACGTCGGTGCGCACCGGGCCGTCCAGCCCGGAAAGGATCGCAGAGGCGTGCTCGGGTCGCAGATGCGCGAGCACCAGGGCTATGGTCTGCGGCAGTTCGCCGTCGAGCAGGGCGAGCACCTGCAGCGGGTCGACGGTGTCGAGGAACTCGAACGCCTTGCCGGCCATGGAGGTGGCCACCCGGCTCATCACCCCGGCGGCCCGCTCGGCGCCGAACGACTTCTCCAGCAGCCCGACCGCCACGGCATGGCCGCCGCGCGGGTTGCGGGCGCCGATGGTGGTGAGTTCGTGGAACTCGGCGACGGCGCTGTCCATGACCGACGCGTCGACCCGGCGCAGCTGAACGATCTCGGCGATGATCTCGGCCGCTTCGACCTCGGAGAACTGCTTCATCACCTCGGAGGCGCGTTGTTGGTCCATGGTCATCAGGACCACGGCCACCTTCTGGGTACCGGTCAGGCCGGTCTTGGTGTCCATCAGGCCGGCTGCCGATCGTCCATCAGGCCGCGCAGCATCTCGGCGGCCATCTGCGGGTCACGCAGGGCGAGGGCGTCGATGTCGGCCACCCGCTGGTCGCCGCCGCCGAGCAGGGCGCCGGGGCCGCCGCTGAGCGGGTACGCCTGGGTGGGCAGGGGGTCAATGTGCAGGGGCACCATCTGAGGCGGCAGCGCGAACGGCACGGTCGGCGCATCCAGCGCGGACCGCGCCTGCACCAGGTCGCTCAATTCGATGGCCTGGCGGCTCTGCCGGCGTGAGCGCCTGGCGTAGAGGATCAGTCCGAGCACGAACGCGATCACGGTGCCGGCCACGATCAGGCCCACCTGCAGGATGCCGGCGTTGCGGGCGGCCTCCTCGGCGGCGGCGGCCTCGGCGAGGGCCGCAGCAGCGGCGTCGGCGCCGGCGGCGTTGAAGCTGACGACCTCCACGGTCACGGCGTCTCCCCTGGCCACATCGATGCCCGCGGCGGAGGACACCAGGCTCGTCACGTCGGCGACGTTGAGGTCGTCGGCGACGGCGGAGTTCACCGCCACCGAGACCGTCTGCCGGTTGATCTCCCCGGCGGGCACCGTGCGTGTTTCGGTGACCTTGTTGATGGCGTTGTTGCGGGTGGTGTCTTCGCTGGTGAAGGTGCCGTCAGCCGTGGTTTCGGCCGGGACGGCGATGTTGTCCGGTCCGAGCACTCCGGCCGCGGCATCCCCGGCACCGGTGTACGACTCTGTCGTCACGGCTTCGTTGAGGGCAGGGGCGTTCTCGGGAACGGTGAATGACTCCTCGACGACCTGGGCGCTCTGGTAGCTCATGTCCGCGGCGACCACGACGGTGGCGTTGCCCGGTCCCACGACCTTGTCCAGCATGGCCTGCACCGAACCGCGCACCCGTTCCTCGTAGTCGCTGGCCTGCTGCCCGGCCGACCCGGTGGCCCCGACGCCGACCGCGGACAGCACGACGCCGGCCGCGTCGATGACCGCGACATCCGTGGGCGCCATGCCGTCGATGGAGGCGCTGGTGAGGTGCACGATGGCCTGCACCTGGTCGGCGTTCAGGGTCACGCCGTTCTGGGTGCCCACGAAGACGGATGCGGTGGGATCGTTGGTCTCCTCGGTGAAGACCGTAGCCTCGGGGATCGCCAGTCGCACCGAAGCGGTCTGAACGCCCTTCATGGCCTCGATTGTCGCGGCGAGCTCGCCCTCGAGGGCACGCTTGTAGGTGACCGACTGCTGGAACTCGGAGGCGGTGACCCCCATGGTGTCCAGCAGCGAGTAGCCGCCGGTGCTCGACGAAGGCAGGCCGGCGGCGGCGGACTTGAGCCGCTGGTCGTAGACGTCGGCCTCCGGCACCAGGATGGTCGCTCCCCCGTCGCTCAGCTCGTAGGAGACACCGTCGGTGCGCAGCTGCTCCACGATGGTATTGGCGTCGGAGCCGCTCAGGCCCGAGTACAGCGGGGTGTACGCCGGCTGGGTGGCCCACATCGTGAGCGCTGCCGTGCCCAGGGCGAGAACGGCGACGCCGATGATGGCCATGGTGCGCTGGGCGACGGTGAATTCGCGAATGGCGTTGCCCAGCCGACGGAACACCGACGTGATCTGAGCGGGCATCAGGCCTGCATTCTCATGATGTCGTTGAACGCTTCGACACCCTTGTTGCGCACGGCGGCGACGAGCTCGAGGGTGACCTGCGCCCGCGAGGCCGCGATAGTGGCCGTGTGGATGTCGTCGAGGTCGCCGGTGACGGCTTGGATGGCGTAGCTGTTCGACGTGGACTGCAGCTGCTGAAGGTTGTCGACGGCCCCGGTGAGGGCGCTGGCGAATCCGGTGTCGGAGGATTCCACGGCGCTCGTGGCGGTGCTGGCGGGCAGGTAGGCCGTGGCGCTGACGGCGGGTGCCGACCCGATGGCGGGGATGGTCATCAGGAACGTCCGATCTGCAGGGCGGCTTCGTAGGAGGTCTTGGCCCGGTCGATGACAGCGGCGTTGGCCTGGTAGCCGCGCTGGGCCATGATCAGCTCACCCATCTGTTCGGCCAGGTCGATGTCGGGCCGGCGCACGTAGCCGTCGGCATCCGCGATGGGGTTGTCGGGTTCGTAGACCAGCAGGCCCTCTGCGTCGCCCTGCGCGGTGCCGGCGACGTAGGCCCCCGAGACGCCCTCACCCTCCTGGGCGACGATGTACCGGGCCTGGAAGGCATCCCCGGAGGTGGCCGTGGCGGTGTTGGCGTTGGCGATGTTGTCGGCGACGGCGTCGAGCCACTTGCGGTGCAGGGTGAGGCCGGTGCCGGCGATGCCGAGAGCGTCGAGGCCCATCAGCTGGTCCGAAGCGCGGCGCGCATGCTCGTGTCGGCGCCGGTGACGGCCTGCGCGGCGAACTGGTAGCGCAGCACGGTGTCGATGTTTGAGACGGTTTCGGTGTCGAGGTTCACATTGTTTCCATCCAGCCGAGTCGGCTCCAGCGACCGGGCCGTCGTGGCCGCGCTGTGGCCGTCACCGGCCTGCACCGACTGCGCGAGGGCGTCCTCGAAGGAGACCCGCTGGGCCTGGTAGCCGGGGGTGTTCACATTCGCGATGTTGTTGGCGATGGTTCGCTGACGCAGGGCCAGGCCGTCCAGGGCGCTGGACAGCGCCGCGCTGGTCACGGATTCGATCACGCAAGGCCCGTTTCGTCGTCAAAGTGCTGGACGGCCGATCCGTGGCCTGGAATGAGCAATCCGTGCTCATCCGT
The DNA here is from genome assembly GCF_004402695.1 of Cryobacterium adonitolivorans. Taxonomy (GTDB): domain Bacteria; phylum Actinomycetota; class Actinomycetes; order Actinomycetales; family Microbacteriaceae; genus Cryobacterium; species Cryobacterium adonitolivorans. The sequence goes on from NZ_SOFL01000058.1 coordinate 10,867, forward strand.
AGCTATCGGCCGTCGACGACGGTGCGTTAGGACTTTTCAGGAATGTCGTCAGGGGATTTGACGAGTCAGCCCGCGATGTCGAGATAGACGGGCTGGTCGGAGCTGTGGGTGGAGAGGATAGTGCGCACGGCGGCCAGGTGGGCGCCGGCCGAGCGGCGCGCATCCTCGATCTCACGGATCAGTTCGAGCTGCCCGGTGAGCAGCATTCGCGCCCGATCCTCGAGTTCGCGCGGGAGCTGGCCGATGTACTCGGGGGCACGCCACTGCACCCCGGTGACCAGCCTTCCGCCCTGGGCGGAGAGCACGGCATCCCTGGCACCGCTCCCCAGGCTCGCCTCGAGGTCATCGAGCACCTGCAGCCATTCGGAGTTGCTGGTGCGGGGCTCCCCCGGCGCGCCAACGCCCGGACGGGTGCTGTGGGGCCGGGCACTGCTGGAGTGGACCTCAGGCGACTCCACGGTAGCCCTCTCCGCTCGGCGCCATCTGCGGTGCCGGCAGCGCACCGGCGGCTTCGTGCCAGGCCTGGCGCAGCGGCTCGAGCAGGACAATGCTCTCACGGGTGCGGGCCACATCACGGTGGATGTTCGCGCCGATCAGGGCGTTCGACACGTAGGTGTAGATGGCGAGCAGCCCGTCGGCTCCGTCCCAGGCGGTGACGTTGAGCGAGGTGGTGAGTTCGTCGACGATGGCCTGCGCGTGCAGGAGGTTCTCGGAGGCGACCGGCCAGTTCTCGTCGTCCTGGGCTGCCTCCGCGCGGGCGAGGTCGAGCATCAGCCTGTCGTAGAGCATGGTGAGCAGGCGCACCGGCGTGGCCGAGAGCACGGCCTCGCGGTTGAGCTGGGCGCGCTTGGCTTGCGCGGCGGCCAGCTGGGCCGTCGACGGCTGGGCTGACTGCTGCTGCGCTGACAGCAGCGGCGCGGAAAGTTGAGGCGTGAACAGTGCTGTGGTCATCAGCTTGAACTCCCTGTGTAGGCGTCGGGTAGCGAGGCGATCTGCGAGGTGAGCCAGGAAGACTGCGCTTTCAGCTCCCCCAGCCTGGATTCCATGGCCGTGTAGACCCGCTCGAGCGAGGTGCGCTTCGCGGTGAGCCTGAGGTCCCAGTCGCTGATCTCCAGGCCCATCGTGCGCACCTGGGACTGCTGGCTGGTGATGGTGGCGGTGAGGGTGCCGTCGTACTTGTCGGAGGCCACAGCGGCGGCGCCGGCCACTCGGCCGGAGATTTCCTGCACCGTCTTCATTACACCCGCGGGATCCTTCGCCAGGGCGGCGGCGAACTTCTCGGCGTCGAATTCCAGGGTGCCGGTCTTGGTGAGGCTGATGCCGATCTCCGACGGGGAACGCCCATCGACGGGCATCGAGGCCGAGGTGATCAGGTTCTGCCTGACCGTGCGGATGGTGCCGTCGCCGGCGAAGAGCCCGGCGGTGGTGACGCTCTTGCCCGTGGAGTCGGTGGTGGTCGACACCGCCGTGCGGCTGGAGATGAGGGCGAAGATGTCGTTGAGGCCGGTCACCAGGCCCGCGGCGATGGCGGTGATCGCGGTGTCGTCCCTGGCCACGGTGAGGGTGGCCGGTGTCGTCGACACCGCAGAGACCGTCACGTCTAGGCCGGGGAGAAGGTTGGCGAAGGTGTTGGTGCCTGAGGTGATGACCTGTTCGGCGGAGGTGCCGGCCCAGAGTGTCACCTGGGCGTCCTGGGCGGCCTTGACCTGCGTGGTCGGCACCGTACCGCCGGTGACGCTGAAGGCGGCGGCGGCGCCGGGAGCCGTGCTGCTGAACTGCAGGCGGTACCCATCGGCGCCCACGGCGACCTTGGTGGCGGTGATGCCGAGCCCGGCGGTGTTGACGGCCGTGACGACGTCGTCGAGCGAGCCGGATGCCGGGGTTATCACGGTGGCCGTGCCGCCCGCGTTGGTGAACGTCAGGGTGCTGTCCGGCCAGGCGGTGAGGGCGCCGGTGACTGACACCTGATTCTGGGCGAGCCGGCTGACCGTGACGTCGAGCACGCCGGCGGCGATGCCGGTGCTCGTGGTGGCGGTGACCTGGCTGGAACTGCTGGTTGCGGAGTAGAGGTTGTAGCTGGCGGGCTTGGCGGCTGCTGTTGCGGTGTCGGCCAGGGCCGCGACCTTGGTGTTGAGCGCCTGAACGGCCGTGGTGTAGTTCTGGGCGGCGCTGACCTTGCCCTTGAGCAGGGTCTGCGGGATCGCCTCGACGGCGATGAGGTTGTTGATCAGGGTCGTGGTGTCCTGGCCACTGATCAGGCCATCGATGGAGAGTCCCATGTCCGCCTTTCCGTTCCATTCGTCTGCGGGAGTGCGAGTGGCCGAGGGCTCGCGCGTACTGAGGTCCAGGTCAGTTCGCGCGTGCCCCCGGCCGATTCTCGGTCAGTCGACGATTCGGCTGGGCCGGGCGTCAGTCGTCCGCGATCTAGCGCAGCAGCGTCAGGACGCCCTGGTTGGACTGGTTCGCCTGCGCGAGCATGGCGGTACCGGCCTGCGACAGGATGCTGGAGCGGGTGTACTTGACCATTTCCTCGGCCATGTCAGTGTCGCGGATACGCGAACCGGCAGCGGTGAGGTTCTCCTTGGAGACGGCCAGGTTGCGGATGACGCTCTCGAACCGGTTCTGGTCGGCACCGAGCGAAGCGCGCGACGTGGACACAGCCGTGATGTTGGTGTCGAGCGTGTTGATCGTCGTCAGTGCAGCAGCAGAGTCGGCGAAGCCGGCGGCCGCGAGGCCGCTCACCGTGGTGCCGATTGCCGCGACGTCGGTCAGTGTGACGTTGATCTGGTCGGCGCCAGCAACGCCGCCCGCGCCGATCTGGAAAGTCAGCGGGGTGGTGGACGCCGCGTTGTCAAGCAGCTTGATGCCGTTGAAGTTGGTCGACTCGCTGATGCGGGTCAGTTCCTTGCCCAGGGCAGTTACTTCGGTGGCGATGGCCTTACGTGAATCGGCATTGTTCGAGCCGTTACCAGCCTGAACGGCGAGGTCACGAACGCGCTGCAGAATGGTCTGCACCTCGCTCAGGGAACCTTCAGCGGTCTGGATGACCGAGATGCCGTCCTGGGCGTTGCGGCTGGCGACCGTGAGGCCACCGACCTGCGACTTCAGTCCCTCGGAGATGGCCAGGCCGGCCGCATCGTCCGCTGCGCGGTTGATGCGGAGGCCGCTGGAGAGGCGCTCGAGCGACTTGGCCATGTCGGTCTGGGTCGAAGCCAGGTTGCGGTACGTGTTGTTTGCCGCGAGGTTGGTGTTGATCTGCATACCCATGATGTGTTCCTCCGTGATTGGGTGGTGTTCGCCGGCCCATCCATGGGCTGACACAGAGACCTATCGGCCCCACCGCGCGGCGCGTTAGCCGTTGCTGGAGAAAAGTTCGCGGGCGTCCAGAGTGACCGGCTCCGCGTGGGCGATGTCGGCGACACCGGCCAGCCCGTCGACCGTGGAAACCCCGAATGAGGCAGGAGACGCCGGAGTCGTGGAGAGCGTGGGCACAGCATCCGGCATCCTGTCGTGCGCCAGGTGGGCCATGCCGAGCATCGCCTGGTCGGCCAGGCGCGACAGGTAGGCGCTGCGGCGGGCCGGTGCCACGGTGGACTCGGGCACGTATTCGGCCTCGGCGTCGTCGGCGTAGTGGGTGCCCAGGCCATCACGCAACAACCGGATGGCCTCTGATCGCTGCTGGGACACCGCGGAGTGGGTGATGCCCAGGTCTGCGGCGATCTCCTTGACCGAGCGGTCCTCGAAGTACACCTGCTCCACGATCAGGCGCATCCGCTCCGGGAGTGCGACGACGGCGGCCCGCACGTAGGCGAGACGTTCGGCGGACAGCAGGGACTCCTCGGGAAGCACGGTGTCGGCGACGAGGAATTCCGCGGTGGTGTCGTCGAGGGCGGTGAGGGTGCGTTCGGAGTCGGCCAGTCCGGCAAGCGCGGTCTCCCGGTCGACACCGAGGGCTGCGGCGACCTCGTCGACGGTGGCGCTGCGGCCCAGGGCCGCGGCGAGGGTCTCCTGCACCTGGCGGGTGTCCTTGATCCGGCGGCGGGCCATCCGGGTGGCCCAGTCGTTTGAGCGCATCTCGTCGGCGAAGGCGCCGATGATGCGGCGGCGGGCGAAGGCGCCGAATGGCACGCCGAGGGCCGGGTCGAACGCATCGGCGGAGGTGACCAGGGCCAGTGAGCCGGCGGAGGCCAGGTCGTCGCGGGAGAGATGGCGGGCCTTCGCCCAGACTTCGGAGACGAGATAGCCGACGAGTGGCAGGTTGTCTACGACAAGCCGGTTACGTTCCGAACGGTTCAACGGTTGCCCTCCTGGTTGGTGCCGGCGTTGTTCTCGCTGACGGTGGACGCAAGACGAATCTTGCGTTTCACTGCCGGGTAAGCGCGCGTGAGGGGTGACGTCGTATCAAGAGCGCAGATAGCCCACCAGAACCGGGGTTCGGGTCCCGTTTCAGTGCGTTTGCGCCTAGATATAACGGTAACAACCGCACTTGTCGATTCTGGCTCAGACCTGCCCCCAGAACGGGGCATCCGGCGTCCTCTCTTTAGAGGACACCTAACCAAGCGCGAGAACCGGCCGACAGTGCCACCGAACGAGCATGGCCTCGTACGATAGACCAACGGATTTTCAACAGCGGGAGGGCAGTGACGACGTGAGCGCCAATGAATTGTCTGCCCTGCTGTGGCGCGAACGTGAGCTGCTCGAACTGCTCGTCTTCAAGCTCGACGAGGAACAGCTGCTGCTCAGCGCAGGCCGCACCCGGTGGGTGCAGCACGCCACCCGCGAGGTGGAGCAGGTTCTCGAGCTGGTCCGCGAGGCGGGACTTGGCCGTTCGGTCGAGGTCGCGGCGCTCGCCACCGAGTGGGGTACCTCCCAGGACGCAACGCTGAGCGAACTGGTCCAACAGGCGCCCGCCGGCCCGTGGGGCGACATCCTCACCGCGCATCTGACGGCCATGACCGAGCTGATCGCGCAGATCCGCAGCCTGCGCGACGTGAACGAGCAGTTCCTGCGTTCCGCCGCCCGCTACACCCAGGAATCCCTGGCCGGCGTTGACGCGCAGGCCACCACCTACGATGCCCGGGGAGCCTCCGGCGCCCAGGCGACCGGCGCCCGACTCTTCGACCAGAGCCTGTGAGAACCCAACCCGTGACCAACGCATGAGCACCTTCGGCGGACTGAACACCGCATACACCGGACTGGTCGCGGCGCGCGCCGGCCTCGACGTCGTCGGGCAGAACATCGCCAACGTCAACACCGATGGGTACACCCGCCAGCGGGTGACGACATCCTCGACGACCGCCGCCGCCCGCGCCGGACTGGTCGCGTGGGGCGCCGTGCCGGGCACGGGCGTGTCCGTCGACGGAATCTCGCGCCTGGGCAGTGCCACCTTGGACGCCAAGGTGCGGGCGACCGCCGCGACCGCCGGCTACGCCGCCGTGCGGGCCAATGCCCTCGGTTCGGTCGAGAACTCGCTCAAAGAACCCGGCGTCAACGGCCTCTCCGACCAGCTGCAGAAATTCTGGGCGGCCTGGCAGGAACTCTCCAACGGCACCAATACGGCCGCGGCCGCCGGCGTCCTGCTCGGCGAGGCCGGAACGCTCACCTCGCAGATCAACACCGGATACCGGGCAGTGACCGATGAATGGGCCGCCGTGCGCAGCAGCACCGACGCGCTGGTCACCGAGGTCAACGGTGCCGCCAAGCAGGTCGCCGAACTCAATGGCGTGATCCGCCAGACCCTCGCCTCCAGCGGGTCGGCGAATGAGCTCATCGACAAGCGCGATGGGCTCACCGCCACCATCGCCGCCATCACCGGGGCCAGCGTGCGCCCCCAGGCCAACGGCACCGTGGACGTCCTCATCGGGGGAAACCCCCTGGTATCCGGCACCGACGTGCAGGTGCTCACGGTGTCCGGTCCCACCAGCCTGTCCGCCGGCAATGGCCCGGTTCAGCTCGAATGGGCCCATCACCCTGGCCAGCCCGTTGTCGTGGACGGTGGCGAACTCGCCGGCGCCCTGTCCCTGCTGGGACCCGCTGATGCCGACGGCACCGGAGGCGCCCTCGCCGAGGCCGCGGCCTCCTACAACGGCTTCGCCGCCTATCTGGCCGACACCGTCAACGCGATCCACCAGACCGGGGCCACCAGCACCGGCGTAACCGGCCTGGCGTTCTTCACCTACGTCGACGGCAACGCCGCCGCGACCCTGGGCGTTGTGCCCACGACCGCCGCCGGCATCGCCGCCGGCACACCCGGCGCCGGAGCGGCCAACGGCACGGTGGCCGATCAGATCGCCCAACTGGGCGCGGGACGGGCCGTGGGTGCCACCGGGCCGATCATCTCCCCCAGCGCAGCCTGGTCCGACTTCGTCACCAAGCTCGGCGTCGACACCGGCATCGAACTCGCCCAGGCCTCCGCGGCGAACCTCTCTGCCACCTCGGCCGTCACCCTGCAGCTGTCCAACTCCTCCGTCGACATCGACGAGGAGAACGTCAACCTGTTGACCTTCCAGCACGCCTACCAGGGCGCCGCCAGGGTGATGACGGCCGTGGACGAGATGCTTGACACCCTGATCAACCGCACCGGTCTGGTGGGAAGGTAACCGATGATCTCCCGAGTGACCAGCCAGACCCAGATGCGCGCCGCGCAGGCGAACCTGCAGGCCAGCGCGCAGCGCCTTGCCCAGCTGCAGGAGCAGTCCTCGTCGCTGAAGACCATCAGCCGCGCGTCGGACGACCCCGCCCGTGCCGCGAATGCCCTTGCCGTGCGCGCCGAACAGCGCGCCACCGCCCAGTACACCCGCAACGCCGACAACGGAAACGGCTGGCTGACCACACTCGACGGTGCGCTCAGCGCGAGCACGACCATCCTGAACAAGGTGCGCGACCTCACCGTGCAGGGCTCCAACGCCGGCACCATGACACCGGCAACCAGGGAAGCCATCGCCGCGCAGATCGACGGGCTGAAACAGGACCTGCTCAGGCAGGCCAACGCGACCTACCTCGGCCGCACGGTCTTCGCCGGGAACTCCGACGCCGGCGTCGCGTTCGCGGCCGACGGCAGCTACTCCAGCGGCGCTGCCGCCGGGGCGGCCGTGCCGGTCGACCGTCGCGTGGGCGCCGGCAGCACGGTGCGGGTGGATGCCGACGGCGCTGCCGTCTTCGGCACCGGCGCGAACTCGGTGTTCACCCTGCTCGATACCGTGTCGGCCGCCGTGCGCAGCACCGACCCGTCCGTGAGCGTGGCCGTCAGCCTGGGCGCCATCGACAGCCGTCTGACCACGGTGATCGCGGCCAGTTCCGACGTCGGTGCCCGGCAGGCCCGGATCGAAGGCGCCAGCGCCGCACTGGCCACCCAGAAAGGCACCCTCGAAGCACAGCGCGTGCAGCTCGAGGACGCCGACCTGGCGACGGTGATCCTCGACCTCAAGCTGCAGGAGATCGCCTACCAGTCCGCCCTGGCCGTGACCGCCCGCGTGATTCAACCGACCCTGATGGACTTCCTCTCATGACCGCCACCCTGAATTTCGTTTCCCCGCCGCCCGGCCTGGCACCGCTGACCGACTTCCAGCTCAACGAGATCGCCGGCGCCGCCGGGCTCTTCGCCTTGCAGTCCGCCGACGACGAGCGCACCCGGCTGTTCGTGCTCGACGCGTCCGTCTACCTGCCGGACTACTCCCCGGTGATCTCCGACGAGCACGCACTCGCGCTCGAGCTCACCGACCCTGATCAGGCGATGGTGCTCGTGGTCACCAATCCGGGCGAGACCGGCACGACGGTCAACCTGATGGCTCCCATCGTGGTCAACGCGACCACCGGCCGCTGCGCCCAGATCATCCTGGACGGCCAGGACTGGCCGTTACGCGCCGAGCTCACCCCGCTCGCCGAGCCGGAACCCGCCGCAGGCTAGCGGCACGGAGCCGATGAGCTGCGCGTCGTCGAGCTGCGCGTCGTCTCGCCATGATGGCGCCGGCACGGAGCACGCCGGTATAGTCGGTACTGGCACCAGCGTTGGTGCCGGCGACCTCACCCCGCGACAGCCGTGGGCTCCGACAGCTCCCGGCTGAGGACGCACCCCAGCCCCTCGACCTGTGTCGAGGCCGCCGCCTGCGCTCGTGCGCACCGCGGCCACGCTCCAAAGGTGTTCCATGGGTGACAATTCCGCACTTCGATCGATCGAGGCGTCCTTCGTCGCATCCTCCCCCGTTCGCTCGCTACTGCGCCTGATGCGGCCGCACCGGGGGCAAGCTCTCACTGGCCACACTGGCGTTCCTGATCAAGGACAGCCCGGCCTGGCTGCTGCCGCCCATGACGACCGCCGTCATCGACATCGTCGTCGACCGCGGCCCCTGCCGCAGCTACGGTTCTGGGCGGCCTGCGCCCTCGCGCTGCTGAGCCTGAACTACCCGTTCCACACATCGAAGCCGGCCGCATCGTCGAACTCGGCAGCCACCACGAGCTGATGGCGCTCGGCGGCCGGTATTCGGCCATCGTCGCGCACCAGCAGGGCTGGCGAGCGTCCCGTTCCCCTCATCCCCCTCACCTACAGACCCTGCACCGACGCCCACACCCACTCCCCGAAAGGCAACCAGTGCCCCGCTTAGACATGTCCCTGCCCGAGCTCACGAAGTACCGCCCCGAGGTCGCCGAACCGGCCGACTTCGACGCGTTCTGGCAGCGCACCCTGGCCGAGGCCCGGCTGCACCCGGCCGAGCCACGGCTCACCAGGGTCGACTCGCCGCTGAGCGAGGTGGAGGTCTACGACGTCACCTTCAACGGCTTCGCCGGCGACCCGGTCAAGGCCTGGTTCCTGCTGCCCGTCGACCGCTCCGGCGTGCTGCCAGACCGCCTGCCCACCGTTGTCGAGTACAACGGCTACGGCGGCGGCCGTGGCTTCCCGCACGAGCGCCTGGCCTGGGTGACCAGCGGCTACGCGTACCTGTTCATGGACACGCGCGGCCAGGGCAGCGTCTGGGGCTCGGGCGGCGACACACCCGACCCGCACGGCACGGGCCCCTCCGCGCCGGGGTTCATGACCCGCGGCATCCACTCACCCGACGACTACTACTACCGCCGGGTGTTCACCGACGCCGTGCGGGCCATCGACGCCGTGCGCACCCTCGACAGGGTCGACCCTGAGCGGGTCGCGGTCTGCGGCGGCAGCCAGGGCGGCGGCATCGCCCTGGCCGCGGCGGGGCTGACCGACGGATTGGTCGGCGTGATGCCCGAGGTGCCGTTCATGTGCCACTTCGAACGCGCCGTGGGCATGACCGACAACGACCCGTACCAGGAGATCGTGCGGTACCTCTCGGTGCACCGGGACGACGTCGAGGCGACATTCGCCACCCTCGCCTACTTCGACGGCGTCAATTTCGCCAAGCGTGCCACTGCCCCGGCGATCTTCTCGGTGGGGCTGCTGGACCCGATCTGCCCGCCGTCGACGGTCTTCGCCGCGCGCAACCACTATGCAGGCAACGCCGAGATCGAGGTGTACCCGTTCAACGAGCACGAGGGCGGCCAGGGCTACCACTTCGTGCGCCAGGCCGCCTGGCTCGCCCGGCAGCTGGCCCCGCAGCCGGCGGGCTAGACCGCCCGCCCGGGGGCGACGGCCGGGCCGACTGTTGCCGCTGCGGACTTCTGCGCCCGGCGTACCAGACGCAGAAGTCCGCGCGGGCAACAGTTGCGGCCCTGGGGTACGCCGGCCCCGGTCAGCGCGGCGGCGGGATTTCGCCGGAACCGCGGTGGATGAGCCGGGTGGGGATCTCGACCTGCTTGGTGAACGAATCGGGGTCGGCCAGGTGCTCGAGGGCCAGCCGGGCGGCGGTGCGGCCGAGTTCCATGGGGTCGTAGGCCACGACCGAGATGTCCAGCGCGTCCGCCAGTTCGAAGTCGTCGAAGCCGATGAATGCCACCGGCGGCTCGAGATTGCGCAGCACCCGCACGGCGCCCGCGCTGCCCCGGTTGTTGCCGGCCACGATCGCCGTGGGCGGTTCAGGCAGCGCGAGCAGGCTCTGGACGGCCAGCTCCGGCGAGATGTCGGGGTCGTCGTCGAGGCGTTCCCACGCGGCGGTCTCGTGCACTCCCACCTCGCGCAGCGCCTCGCGGTACCCGGCCAGGCGCTCCCGCTGGGTGTACAGCGCGGACGGGTTGGAGATGAACCCGATCCTGCGGTGGCCGATGGCCGTGAGCGAGCGCACCGCCTCGGCCATGCCCCGGCGGTTCTGCAGCACCACGGAGTCGGCCAGGAGGTTACGGGCCGGCCGGTCGACACTCACGACGGGGGTGCCCAGCTGGCGTTCACCCTCGAGGTAGGACTGGTCGTCGGCGATCGGGATCAGGAGCAGAGCACGCACACGTTGGGAGATCAGGGCGTCCACCACCCGCTCCTCGCTGTCGGGCGAGTCATCCGTCGTGGCGAGCACCATGGTGAGGCCGCTGAGCGCCAGTTCGCGTTCGATGCCGGCGGCGACGTGGAAGTAGAACGGGTTCTTCAGGTCGCCGATGACGAACGCGACGGTGTTCGTCACGCCCCCGTGGCGCAGGTTTCGGGCCAGGTTGTTGGGCCGGAAGCGCAACCGCTTGGCGGCACTGAGCACCCGCTCGCGAGTGTCGGCCGAGACGTTTCCGGCACCCGCGAAGACCCGCGACACAGTCTTGGAACTGACTCCCGCCAGCATGGCCACGTCGGCCAGCGTCGCGCGCGATTGTGTCGTCATTAAATCTCCCCGGTTGCGTAGGTGTTCCAAACCGTGTGGGATCACCCAAATGTCAACGTAGGACATTTTGCGGACATCAGCAACAGAGCATTGTTTGCGATATGCGCGCGTTGCCCGCCGTTGCAGGCATCTGCGCCGCGCAAGCAACGAGAGGACAACGTCGGACAGCGTTGACATTTTCGATTGACGGGTCCCCGAGTTCGGGCCTAGCATGAGGCCCAACAGCATCGAGCAATGTCTGGAAACCCGTCATGGCTGCACACACCACGCCCCTGTCTTCCCGCACGCCCGTCACCCGGCTGCTCGACGCCGACTGGAGCGTCACCGCCCTGGCCGGACCGGTCCCCCAGAGCATCCGGCGACTGACGGTGCCCGCCACCGTGCCAGGCTCGGTGCACACCGACCTGCTGGACGCCGGCCTCATCCCCGACCCGTACCTGGACGGCAACGAGCAGCTGCTCTCCTGGATCGGGCTGACCGACTGGCGCTACAGCACCAGCTTCGTCTGGAACCCGGCCGACGCCGAGCGGACCGACCTGGTCTTCGCCGGGCTGGACACCATCGCCGAGATCGAGCTCAACGGGGTGTCGCTCGGTACCACCCGCAACATGCACCGTAGCTACAGCTTCGACGTTGGCGCCCGCCTCAAGGCAGGACTCAACGAACTCGTGGTGGTGTTCCGCTCCCCCGTCAAGGCCGCGGATGCCGCGAGCCTCGACCTCGGCTACCGCCCGCACGCGAACCACCACCCGTACAACGCCGTCCGTAAGATGGCCTGCAGCTTCGGCTGGGACTGGGGCATCGACACCTCCACCTCCGGGCTGTGGAAGCCGGTGACCCTGGTGAGCTGGTCGACGGCCCGCCTGGCGACGGTGCGGCCGATCGCCACCGTGTCCCAGAACGTGTCGCCGGCCGGTCGGGGTTCCACCGGGCAGGTGGAGGTGCACGTGGACGTGGACCGTGCCACGGAAACACCCGTCAGCATCACGGCATCCGTCGCCGGGATCAGCCGCACCGTGGAACTGCCGGCCGGGGCGACCGGCACCACTGTGAGCCTGAGCGTGCCGGACGTGGACCTGTGGTGGCCGCTCGGCTACGGTGAGCACCCGCTCTACGACCTGGTCGTCTCCCTGCATGCCGCCGGCACGGCGGCGGAACTGGACCGATCCAGCACCCGGATCGGCTTCCGCACCGTCGAGTTCGACACCACACCGGACGAGCACGGCACCCCGTTCACTCTCGTCATCAACGGGCAGCCGGTCTTCGTGCGCGGCGCCAACTGGATCCCCGACGACGCCTTCCCGCACCGGGTCACCATGGCCCGCTACACAGACCGTCTCGAGCAGGCCGAGTTCGCCAACATCAACCTGATCCGGGTGTGGGGCGGCGGCATCTTCGAGAGCGACGACTTCTACGACCTCTGCGACGAGCGCGGCCTCCTCACCTGGCAGGACTTCCTGCTCGCCTGCGCCGCCTATGCCGAAGAGGCCCCGCTCGGCGACGAGATCGAGGCCGAGGCCAGGGAGAACATCACCCGGCTCGCCGCGCACCCGTCACTGGTGGTGCTGAACGGCAACAACGAGAACCTCTGGGGGTTCGAGGAGTGGAACTGGAAGCTGCGCCTGGACGGCAAGACCTGGGGTGGCGGCTTCTACTACGATGTGTTCCCGGCCCTGGTCGCCGAGCTGGCCCCGCACATCGGCTACACGCCCGGTAGCCCGTTCTCGCCCGTTGCCGGCAGCATGCAGAACCACTCCGAGCCGAATGACCTGCACCCCAACGACCCCGAGCACGGCACCGTGCACATCTGGGACCTCTGGAATCAGCGCGACTACCCCGCCTACCGCGAGTACCAGCCCCGGTTCGTCGCCGAGTTCGGCTGGCAGGGCCCGCCCACCTGGTCGACCCTCACCGAGTCGATCCACGATGTGCCGCTGACCCCGGAGTCCCCGGGCATGCTCGTGCACCAGAAGGCCATGGAGGGCAACGTCAAGCTCACTGACGGGCTGCTGCCGCACCTGCCGTTGCCGAACGAGATCGGCGACTGGCACTGGGCGATGTCGCTGAACCAGGCCACCGCGATCAGCACCGCGATCGAGCACTTCCGCTCGCTCTTCCCGCACTGCATGGGCAGCATCGTCTGGCAGCTCAACGACTGCTGGCCGGTCACCTCCTGGGCCGCGGTGGACGGCTACGGCCGGCCCAAGCCGCTGCTGTACGCGATCAGGCACGCCTACGCCGACCGTCTGGTCACCATCCAGCCCCGCGAAGGCGGCCTGGCCGTCATCGCGGTCAATGACTCCGCCGACACCTGGAGCGGCGAGCTCCTGGTGCGGCGGTATACAGACACGGGAGCCGTCCTGGCCGAGCACACCGAGCAGGTCACCCTGCCGGCGCGGTCGACGGTGACCGTGCCGCTGCCCGCATCCGTGTCCGCGGCAACGCATGCGGCAGCGGAACTCCTCCGCGCCGACCTGGCCGGGGTGCGCGGGCACTGGTTCTTCGCCGAGGCCCGCGACAGCACCCTGACGCCGGGCGACCCCGAGGTGAGCGCCGTGCGCACCGACAGCGGCTACAGCGTGCAGGTCACCGTGCCGGTGCTCACCCGCGACCTGGCCCTGCTGGTCGACAAGGTCGACCCGAACGCCCTGGTCGACGACATGCTGGTCACCCTGCTGCCGGGCGAAAGCGTGGTCTTCACCGTCACCTCTCTGCTCGAGGTCGACCCGGAAGCCTTCACCACGGCGGCGGTGCTGCGCAGCACCAACCAGCTGGTGCGGCGGTGACGAACGCGGCCCGGCCCGGCGCGGCATCCGTTCTCAACGAACCGGTCTGCGGCATGACCTGGGGCTGGACCGGCGTGCGCGACACACCGACGGTCACCGACGAGGTGCGCTGGGCCATCCGCTGGGCGGCCTGGTTCCAGTCGTACACCGCCTTCATCCTGCACGCCGCCCGGCTCGCCGAGGAGGAGGGCGCCGAGATGCTCTGCATCGGCTGCGAGATGGTGCGCGCCGACGGCCAGGACGCACGCTGGCGCTCCCTGATCACCGCGGTGCGCGAGGTCTACAGCGGCTTGGTGCCCTACAACTGCGACACGTTCCAGGAGGACCACGTCACCTGGTGGGACGCCGTCGACGTGATCACGTCCAGCGGCTATTGCCCCATCGGTAGCTGGGACGAGCAGCTGAATTGCATCGAGACGGTGGTGACGGCCGCCGGAAGGCCGTTCTTCTTCATGGAGGCCGGCTGCCCGAGCCGCACCGGGTCGCCCGCCAAGCCCAACGATTGGGCCCTGCCCGGGGTGCCGTCCGGTGCCGAGCAGCTGCACTACTGCGAGGACATGTTCGCGGCCACCGGTCGGCGAGAATGGATGCGCGGCTTCATGCTCTGGGATTGGCCGACGACTCTGTACGCGGCGGCCGATGCGGCGCAGAACGACGACGACTGCGTCTGCGGCAAACCCGCCGCAGACTTCCTGGGCCGGGAGTATGCCTCCCGGATGGCCGCACCCACCACCGCACCACCCACCACAACCACACCACCCGCAAGAACGGACCACCCATGAGTGTCGAACCCCGCTCCCTCACCATCGACGCCGGCCAGACCGGCATCCGGGCGCGACTGCACACCGGCGACGGTAAGTCCTTCCCGTTCGAATTCGGCGGGATCCGCACCGACAGCGCCCTTATCCCCCAGCTCGGCGACGTCGTGGCCCGGGTGGCGTCAACGACCGACCAGCCGATCTTCACCGTCAGCGCCGGCATCTCTGGTTTTTCGAAGGCCGAAACCGACCCCGGTGAACTCCGCGCCTACGGTTCGGCGCACGGCGTTCACGAGGTTTTCCTGGCGCACGACTCCGTCACGAGCTACCTCGGCGCGCTGGGCGATGAGCTCGGCGTGGTCGTCGCCGCCGGAACCGGCGTGGTCACCCTCGCCGTGGGCGCCGACGACGTGGCCCGCATCGACGGCTGGGGCAACCTGATCGGTGACGCCGGCAGCGGCTACTGGCTCGGTCGCGCGGCCCTCGATGCCGTCATGCGCGCCTACGACGGCCGAGGCCCGGCGACAGCGCTGTCCGCGGTCATGCGCCGGGAGTTCCCCAACCTCGAAATGGCCTACCTCGACCTGCAGGCCGATCCGCTGCGGGTGAGCCGCATCGCCGCCTACTCCCGTCAGGTCACCGAACTGGCCGCAACGGATGCCGTCGCCGCCGCCATCTGCGACGGTGCCGCCGCGGAACTGGTGCTCTCCGCCGCCACCGGGCTCCGCCGGGTCGGTGAAGACACGCGCCCGTCCCCCGTGGTCTGCGGTATCGGCGGGGTGCTGCGCGCCCCCGAGGTCTCCGCCCGGTTCGAGCAAGGCTTGCGCGCCCTGTGGCCGGACGTCGACATCCGCCCCGCCATCGCCAACGCCCTCGACGGCGCCGAGTACCTGTCGCGGCTGGCTCCCACCAGCGCCCTGCGCGACCGCATCGCCACCTCGATCGGCTAGCCGCCCCAGCCCAGTGCAGGATGCATAACTCCTGCAGTTCTTCCCCGCGGCCCGGCGGAGGCCCGAATCTGCGGGCCTCGTCAACGGATGCGGAGAATCCAGCAGGAGTTATGCAACTCCCGGGCCGGAAAAATGCCGGGCGGTAACCCGAGCTAGAGCAGCTGGAGCAGGGCGGCCTCGAAGGCGACCCAGGGCAGCATGGCGCACTTGACCCTCGCCGGGTACTTGGAGACGCCGGCGAACGCGGCGGCGTCGCCCAGCACCTCTTCGTCGGGTTCGATGGTGCCGCGGGAGCGGAGCATCTCCCGGAACAGGTCGAGCATGGCTTCGGACTCGGCGACGCTGGTGCCCCGCACGGTGTCGTTGAGCACCGAGGCCGACGCCATCGAGATGGAGCAGCCGACACCGCGCCAGGCGAAGCCGTCGATCTGGGCATCCGCCCCGGCACCGGACAGGGCCACCCGCACGGTGATCTCGTCACCGCAGGTGGTGTTCACCTGGTGCGACTGCGCCCGGCGCAGACCGTCGGCCGAGGCGACCTGAGCGGCGTCGTCGAGGTCCGACAGCTCGGCGACGGCGCCGTGGGCGGACTTCGCGTGGTCGAGGATGATCTGCTGGTACAGCTGCTGCATGGCGGACGAGGTCATCGGGACACCCCGAAGAACGGGCCGACCTCGGCGAGCACGACCAGGAACCGGTCGACCTCGTCGTCGGTCGTATACAGGTAGGTGCTCGCGCGAGTAGACGCCGTGACGCCGAGCTTTTTGTGCAGCGGCTGGGCGCAGTGGTGGCCGACCCGCACGGCGATGCCGGTCTCGTCGAGGAACTGGCCCACGTCATGCGCGTGCACGCCGGCGACATCCACCGCGACCAGGCCGATGCGTTCGGCGCCCCGGCCGGGTCCGAGCAGGCGCACGCCGGGGATGGCGGTGACGCCCTCGACGAGGCGGCGGCCGAGCTCGGCTTCGCGGGTGCGGATGCGGCCCATGCCGGTGTGGCTGAGGTAGTCGACAGCCGCGGCCAGGGCGATGGCCTGGGAAATGCGCTGGGTGCCGGCCTCGAACCGCTGCGGCGGGGCGAGGAACTCAGCGGTCCCCATGTCGACGGTGGTGATCATCGAGCCGCCGGTGAGGAACGGCGGCATCGCGGCCAGCAGCTCGGCCTTGCCGTAGAGCACGCCGATGCCGGTGGGGCCGAGCATCTTGTGCCCGGAGAACACCGCGAAGTCCACGTCGAGGGCGGCGAGGTCGAGGGCCAGGTGCGGCGCCGACTGGCAGGCGTCGAGGAACACGAGGGCGTCAACGGCGTGCGCCATGGCCACGAGGTCGTCGATGGGATTGATGGTGCCCACGACGTTGGAGGCGTGGGTGACCGCCAACAGCCTGCTGCGGGAGTTCAGGATCTCGGCGGCGGCGGCGAGGTCGAGAGTGCCGTCGGGCAGCACCGGTATGAAGCGGAGGGTGGCGCCGGTGCGGAGTGCCAGCTGCTGCCACGGGATGAGGTTGGAGTGGTGCTCCATCTCGGTGACGACGATCTCGTCACCGGCGCCGAGTGCGAACCGGGCGGCGGCGGGGCCGCCGAGGCCGAGGGACGCGTTGGAGAACGAGTACGAGACGAGGTTCACGCCCTCGGTGGCGTTGGAGGTCCAGACGATCTCGTTCTCGGAGGCGCCGACGAAGGCGGCCACGGTGGCGCGGGCGGCCTCGAACACCTCGGTGGCCGCGAAGGCCAGGGTGTGCGCGCCGCGGTGCACGGCGGCGTTGCGCTGTTCGTAATACTCCTGCTCGGCTTCCATCACGCTGATCGGGTTCTGTGAGGTGGCACCGGAGTCGAGGTAGGCCAGCGGATGCCCGTTGACGAGCTGGTGCAGCACCGGGAAGTCATTGCGGATGCGCAGCACCTCGTCGTGGCTCAGGGTCTGGTCATGCAGGCTCTGGCCATCCGGGGTCCGGTCATGCGCGGAGGCAGGGGGTGGTGCGACGAACGTCATACTTCAGGGTACCGCCACCTGCCAGGCCCCGGCAGAGGATGACGGCAGGATACGCAACAACGAAGGTGGCCGGCCGGCCGGGCGCGGTTCAGGCCTAGGCTGGAAGCCAGCAGAAAGGGCCGATATATGCCGCACGTTCCCCTCGTTTCACCGGGACCGCCGCTCACCCCGGCCCAGCGCCAGCGCTACGCCCGCCAGCTCTCGCTCGAGCAGGTCGGCGACCTCGGCCAGCGCCGCCTCGCGGCCACCAGGGTGCTGATGATCGGTGCCGGCGGACTCGGCTCCCCGGTGCTCACCGCACTGGCCGCCGCGGGCGTCGGCACCATCGGCGTCGTGGACTCCGACAGCGTCGAGGTCTCGAACCTGCACCGCCAGACCATCTACACGATGGCCGACCTGGCCCGGCCCAAGGCCGAGGCCGCCGCGGCCGCCCTGCGCGCGCACAACCCGCTGATCGAGGTCGTTGCGCACCAGACGCGCCTCACGGCCAACAACGTTCTCGCCCTGATCGCCGGCTACGACATCGTGATCGACGGCACCGACAACTTCGCCACCCGACACCTCGCCCACGACGCCGCGGCCCTGCTGCACAAGCCATACATCTGGGGCTCCGTGCTGCGCTTCGACGGCCTGGTCACGACGTTCTGGGTCGACGGGCCGACCGGCGGCACCCGCCTGGAGGACCTGTTCCCGAGCACCCCTGGCGCCGACGAGGCCGAAACCTGCGCCATGGCCGGCGTGCTCGGCTCGGTGTGCGCCGGCATCGGCGCGATGATGGCCAGTGAGGCCCTCAAGCTCATCGTGGGGTTCGGCGAACCGCTGTTCGGCCGGCTACTGGTGCTCGACGGCCTCGACGCCTCCTGGCGGGAGGTGCCATACGGCGCGGCCGCCCCGGCCGGCACGGTTCCCACCGATTCTGTTCCGGTCGATTCTGTTCCGGTCGGTTCTGTTCCGGTCGATTCTGTTCCGGCCGACGCCGCCTCGGCGGCCGCGACCGCCACGACCGGCGATTCCGAGCCCCCCGCCGCCGTCCCGCCCCGCGACACCAGCCACAGCCAGGTGCACACCCGCCCGGTCCCGGTGCCGCCGCGCGCCGGCGCACCGGCTCCCGACGAGGTCACCTCGGCCGAACTCGCCGGCCTGCTCGCCGACCGGCAGGCGGGCACCGTCGACTTCGTGCTCGTCGACATCCGGGAGCCCTGGGAGCGCGACATCGTCGCCATCGACGGTTCGGTCCTGGTGCCGATGGCGCAGCTACTCACCGACGAGGCCGGCACGGTGATGAAGCCGGACGACCGCATCATCCTGTACTGCCACCACGGCACCCGTTCCGAGTACGCCCGTGAGGTGCTCCGCGACAACGGCTGGGCGGCGGTCAGCCACCTCGCGGGCGGCGTCGACGACTGGGTGCGCCGGATCGAACCGGACAAACAGCGCTACTGATCGATCCCGCCGCTGGCCGCGCCGCGCCGGGCGCACACGCGGGGTGGTTGCCGGGTGACGCCCCGGTTATGGTGTGCGCACCGGGCCCAGTGCGCGGAATCACAACACAGCAGCTGAGAGGTGGTCATCATGGGCGATGACAAGCGTTCAACGGGGAGAACGGCGGGAAGCACGGCGGGGAGCACGGTGACAGGCTCATGCGGAAGCAACGAGGCCGTAGACCGTGGCTTCCTCGGCACCCTCGAACCCCTGATCATCCGGGCCGCCGACGGGCGGGTGGTCTGGGAGATGGAGTCCCTCGCCTTCCTCGCCGGCGAGGGGTCGGAGAACGTCCACGACGGTCTCTGGCGCCAGAGCGCCCTGACCGCCAGGCACGGCCTCTACCTGGTGACGGAGGGCATCTATCAGGTGCGCGGCTTCGACCTCTCGAACATGACACTCGTCGAGGGCGACCACGGCGTCATCGTGATCGACCCGCTCATCTCCGCGGAGACCGCGGCGGCCGCGCTGGCGCTCTACCGCAGCCATCGCGGCGACCGCCCGATATCGGCGATCGTCTACACCCACGCGCACGTCGACCATTTCGGCGGCGTGCTCGGCGTGGTCGAACCAGACTCCGGCATCCCCATCGTCGCCCCCGAGCATTTCCTCGACAACGCGGTGTCGGAGAACGTCTACGCCGGAACCGCGATGTTCCGCCGCGGCTACTATTACGACGGTCATCCGCTGGCCCGGAAGGCCTCCGGCCGGGTCGGCATCGGCCTGGGCGCCGGCGGGTCAACGGGCAACATCGGCCTGATCGTGCCCACCCTCGACATCACGGAGACGGGCCAGGAAGAGGTGATCGACGGCGTGCGGATCATCTTCCAGCTCACTCCCGGCACCGAATGCCCGTCGGAGATGAACCTGTACCTCCCGGCGCAGCGCGCCCTGTGCATGGCCGAGAACGCCACCCACACCATGCACAACCTGCTCACCCTGCGCGGCGCGCAGGTGCGGGACCCCCGTATGTGGTCCCGCTACCTGGGTGAGGCCACCGAGCTGTTCGGCCACCGGTCCGATGTGGAATTCGCCTCGCACCACTGGCCGACCTGGGGAACGGACGCCATCGTCGCCTTCCTCACCGAGCAGCGCGACCTCTACGCCTACCTGCACGACCAGACCGTGCGCCTGATGAACCAGGGCCAGACCGGCAGCGAGATCGCCGAGGACTTCGAGATGCCGCCGTCACTGGCCCAGAAATGGCACACCCACGGCTACTACGGGTCGGTGAGCCACAACGTCAAGGCGATCTACCAGCGCTACCTCGGCTGGTACGACGGCAACCCCGCCCACCTGTGGCAGCATCCGCCGACCGCCGCGGCCATTCGGTACGTCGACGTGATTGGCGGGATCGCGGCCACCCTCGAGCACGCCAGGCGTTACCTGGATGCCGGCGACCTGCGGTTCGCCGTGGAGCTGGCCAGTCACGCCGTCTTCGCCGATCCCGGTGACGGTGCGGCCCGGGAGCTGCTGGCGACGGGCCTGGAGCGGCTGGGCTTCGGCGCGGAGAACGCCACCTGGCGCAACGTCTTCCTCACCGGGGCGACCGAGCTGCGCTACGGCGTGGGCCGCAACGATCTCAGTGCCGGTGGCCTGCTCGGCGCTCTCACCGTCACCCAGCTTTTCGACACCCTCGCGATCCGGTTGGTGGGTCCGCGGTCGTGGAACGAGAGCTTGGCCATCAACTGGGTGATCACGGACACGCGGGAGCTCTACAGGCTGGAACTCAGCCACGGAGCACTGATCCACTTTCCGATCAATAAGCCCCGCCCGGCGGACCTCCATGTGCGCATCACTCATGCCCGGCTGGCCCAGGCCCTGGCCGGCGGTTCCTTCAGCGGGGTGGACATGACCGGGGACGCCGGTGCGTTGCCGAGGCTGTTCGCGCTGCTGGACAGCCCGGATCCGGCGTTCGCCGTCGTGACTCCCTGACGCGCCGGGTGCGTGTCAGCCGCCGGCGAACGGCGGCAGAACGTCGAGCCTGTCGCCCTCGTCGAGCACGCGGGACCTGTCGGTGGTCGCCGATCCGTTGACGATGAAGGAGCAGCGGGCGAAAACGGCGGGCGAGGTGCTGCCGAGATCCTGGAGGAAGGCGCCGATGGTGGCCCCGGCGGGCAGCTCGCGGGTCTCCTCCGCCACCCCCGTCGCAGCCTTGGCCGCGGCGTAATAACGCACCTGCACCTGCATGGTGATGAACCCTTCGTCGGTGGGCGGGCCGCACGTGCCGGCCCGTTCGTCCAGCCTACGACGGGTCACCACTCCGGTGCGGCGCGCAGGGCGTAGTGCAGTTCGACGAGGCCGTCATTGAAGGACCGCGCACCGCGCAGGTCGAGAACGGCGGGGTCGGTGTCGGCCGGGAACACCCCGCGGCCGGCGCCGATCACCACGGGCATCACCACGAGGCGCACTTCGTCCACCTCCCCGGCAGCGAAAAAGGTCCGGCTGAGGCTCAGGCTGCCCCACAGCACGACGATTCCGGCGGTCTCGGCCTTGATCCGGCGGATGGCCTCGACGGCATCGCCGCACTCCAGGGTGGCCGCGGGCAGGTCGCCCCACGGAGCGTGGCTGAGGGTGCGGGAGAAGACGTGGCGACGCAGGGCGTTGAGCGGGCCGGTGATGACCTCGTCGGCCGCTTCCGGTGTGGGCCAGAAGCCCACGAACATCCGGTAGGTGTTGGCGCCGAGCACCATCGCCTCGACGCCGTCGAGCCAGGTCACCTGGCTTTGGTCGAAATCGTCGGTGCCGCCGTCGAGAAGTTCGTATGCCGTGAACTCGTTGTCGAGGTTGGCCGCGAAGCCGTCGAGGGTCACGAACTGCTGCACCACCAGGTGTCCCATGAGTTGCCCTTCCGTACGTCGACACCGTCCGTCGACACCGTCCGTCGACTCCGTGTGTCAGCGCCGTCTTCCGGCACCGCGTATCCGAGGCACGATACGCCCGGGCCGATCCCCCTTCAAGCAACCATCGGTGCCGGCCACGGCGTGATCCGTCGCGCCAACGGTCTCGTGGCGGCGAACTGCGGCAAGATGGTGGCATGACCGCGCGCACGATCGACCAGCACCGGGAGGCCGTGGCCTCGCTTCTCGCGCCGCTTTCTCAGGACCGCGCCACCGAAGTCCTCCCCCTCTCGAGTGCCCGGCTGACCGGTGACCCCGACAGCTACCGGGCCAGGACTCTCGCGAGCGCCGTGTACTCCCCCGTGGCGCTGCCTCCATTCGACAACTCACAGATGGACGGCTATGCCGTGCGCGCCGAGGACCTCGCGGCCGCCTCGGAGCTCTTGCCGACGACCCTCGCCGTGGCCGGCCAAATCGCCGCGGGCGACGCCGGCGGGCACCTGGGACCGGGAACAGCCGCCCCGATCATGACGGGTGCGCCGATCCCGGCGGGCGCGGATGCCGTGGTGCCGATCGAGCGGGCCGATCCACCCCGCTTCCTGCCGCAGGAACCTGACGGGTCCGCCGCTGGGAGCGTCTCGTTCTCCGCCCCGGTCCCGGTCGGCTCGTTCGTGCGCTCGACCGGCAGCGACGTGCGCCCCGGCGACCGGCTGCTCGACGCGGGAACCCGGCTCGGCCCGGCCCAGTACGGGGTTCTCGCGGGTACCGGCCTGACCTCGGTTCCCGTGCTCCGGCGCATCCGGGTGCTGCTCGTCGCGACCGGCCACGAGATTCGCGACGCCGGCGAGAGCCTGGCCGGCGGCCAGATCTACGACTCCAACAGCGTCATCCTCGGCCAGGCCCTGCTGGATGCCGGCTGCACGGTGACCGCCCGGCCGTGCCGCTCCGACGATGCCGCCGACCTGCTCGCCCTCCTCGCGGACGCCCCGGAGGTGGACCTCGTGGTCACCGTCGGCGGGGTCAGCGCCGGCGCCCGGGAGGTGGTGCGCGATGCGCTCGGCCCGCTCGGTGTGACGTTCCAACACGTCGCCATGCAGCCCGGCGGACCGCAGGGGCTCGGCGAGATCAGCGCGCCTCGGAACACCAGGCCTACCAGCACTGCGCCTGTCAAGACCGTGCCCGTGATCACCTTCCCCGGCAACCCGGTGAGCGCGCTGATCTCGTTCGAGGTGTTCCTGCGTCCGGTGCTGCGCCGCCTGGCCGGACTGCCCGGTCCCGACCGGGAGCTGCGGAGCGCCCCCCTCGCCGCTCCGGTGGAGTCGCCGCCCGGTAAGCACCAGCTACGGCGCGGCATCCTGCGCCCCGACGGCGCACTCGATCTGGTGGGCGGTGCGAGTTCGCACCTCCTGCACGCCTATGCCACCGCGACGGTGCTTGTGCACCTGCCCGTCGGGGTCGGCAGTGTCGCCGCGGGCGATCTCGTGGACTATTGGAGTATCGATGACTGAGACCAC
Source organism: Cryobacterium adonitolivorans (assembly GCF_004402695.1). Classification (GTDB taxonomy): domain Bacteria; phylum Actinomycetota; class Actinomycetes; order Actinomycetales; family Microbacteriaceae; genus Cryobacterium; species Cryobacterium adonitolivorans. Next base: position 33,899 of record NZ_SOFL01000058.1, read on the forward strand.
GCCGAACCAGAAGCAGCCGAATCAAGCCGTGCCGGACGAGGCCCAACCCGCACAGCTCAGCCACGTGCGCGCCGACGGCGCCGCACTCATGGTGGACGTGACCGACAAGCCCGTCACGAAACGACGCGCCACGGCCACGGCCACGCTGATCACCCGGCCCGACGTGATCAACCTGCTCGTCGCCGGCGAACTGCCCAAGGGCGAGGCACTGGCCGTGGCCAGGGTGGCCGGCATCATGGGCGCCAAGCAGACCTCGGCGTTGATTCCGCTCTGCCACCCGCTGCCGCTGAGCGGTGCCACCATCGACTTCGCACCCGGCGACGATCGTGTGGTCCTTCGTGCGACGGTGAAGACCACCGGTGTGACCGGTGTCGAGATGGAGGCGCTGACGGCGGTGTCGGTGGCGGCGCTCACCCTGTACGACATGATCAAGGCCGTGGACAAGCACGCGGTGATCACCGACATCTCGGTGCTGGCGAAGTCCGGCGGCAAGAGCGGCGACTGGAGCACCGAGTGAGCGCCGCCGCGAAGCCGACGAGCGAGTCCGGCGCCGCTCGGGCCGGCGGGCGCACCGGGCAGGTGATCGTGGCGTCGACCCGCGCGGCCACCGGTGTGTACACCGACCGCACCGGACCCGTCATCGACGGCTGGCTGCGCGAGCATGGCTGGCTCGTCCTGGACCGGGCCGTCGTCACCGACGGCGAACCCGTGGGCGACGCCCTGGCCGCGGCCATCGAGGCCGGCCTCGACCTGGTCATCACGACCGGCGGCACCGGCGTGAGCCCGACCGACCAGACCCCGGAGCAGACCCTGCCGTTCCTCGACCGCCAGTTGCCAGGCATAATGGAGGAGCTGCGGCGTCGCGGCACCTCCGCCACACCGCTCGCCGTGCTCTCGCGCGGCTACGCCGGCATCGCCCGCGGCCGCACGGTCGTGATCAATCTGCCCGGCTCCACCGGTGGTGTGCGCGACGGCCTGGCCGTGCTCGGTGAGGTGCTCGACCACCTCATCGACCAGGTGCGCGGAGCCGACCACGCCGCAGCGCCGGCCGCTGACACGGGCCGGGCCGCACCGGCCAGGGCCGCACCATCCAGGGCCGCACCGGCCACGGCCACCCCCCGCAATGGCATACTCCCCAAGGACCTCCGTCATGGCCACTGAGCCCACCCCGAATGCCGAAACACCCGTCCCCGAGGCCCCGGGCCTGGTGCTGTTCGCCCGCGTCGACGACACCCCGATCACCGTCGACGAGTGCACGGATGCCGTGGGCGACGCCACCGCCGGCGCCGTCGTGTCGTTCGCGGGCGTGGTGCGAAACCACGACGAGGACCGGGGCGTGACCTGGCTGCGCTACAGCGCCCATCCGAGCGCCCAGACGGTGCTCGAGGAGGTCGCGCACGAGGTGGCCCTGGCGCACCCGGGCTGCCGGATGGCCGCCGCGCACCGGGTGGGCGACCTGGGCATCGGCGATGTGGCGCTGGCCTGCGCCGTGGCGTCCGCGCACCGGGCCGAGGCCTTCGCGGCCTGCGCGGCCCTGGTCGACGAGATCAAGGCCCGCGTTCCCATCTGGAAGGAGCAGGGCTTCACCGACGGCAGCACCGAGTGGGTCGCCGCGCTCGGCTGACCGCCCGCCCCGCCCGTGCAACTGTTCCTGAATCGGACGATTGCGTCTGGTGTGCGGGACGCAATCGTCCGCACGGGCAACAGTTGGGCCCAGATCACCCCTCAAAAACTGGGGATCGACTGAGGGCCGCGTGGCCGGTTTACACGGCCGACACAATGCTGCGCTTGACTAGGGATGTCGGCGCCCGCGAGGGCGCCCCTCGGCGGCGCCCACAGGCCCGGCGACACCCAGGATGCCCTGCATCCTCGATCATGGGAGGCACAGATGGACCTGAGCACCGTTGCGGCCATCACCCCCGCCCGTACCCGCGCCGACCTGGCCGCGCTCGGCGCGACCGTGGTGCCGCTGGCCGGCGGCTCCGAGCTCTTCGCCGACCCGCGCATCCACCTCACCGGCCTCGTCGACCTGCAGACCATGGGCTGGCCGGCGCTCACCATCGACGCCGACGGTCTCGAGATTGCCGCCACCTGCACCCTCGCCGAGCTGTCACGGATGCCCGCGGAGCCCGGCTGGATCGCCCACCCAGTCTTCCACCAGGCCTGCACCGCCCTGTTCGGCTCGTTCAAGGTCTGGAACGTGGCCACCGTCGGCGGCAACCTGTGCACCTCGCTGCCCGCGGGCCCGATGATCTGCCTCACCGCCGCCCTGGACGCCGAGGTGCTGATCTGGCGCGCCGACGGCACCGATGAGCGACTGCCCGCCCTGGCCTTCGTGACAGGCAACACCACCAATGTGCTCGAGCCCGGCGACGTGCTGCGCTCGATCCACGTCCCGGCCGCCGCGCTGGCCGCCCGCACCGCATACCGCAAGATCGCTCTGTCCCCGCTCGGGCGGTCCGGTGCCGTGCTCATGGGCCGGCTCGACACCGACGGCGCCTTCGTGCTCACTGTGACGGGCGGCACGGTGCGTCCGGTGCAACTGCGCTACCCCTGGCTGCCCGACCCGGCCGACCTGGCAGCCGACATCGAACGTCTCGACGCCTGGTTCACCGACGCGCACGGCGCCGCCGACTGGCGCCGTGCCATGAGCGGGCTGCTCGGCGAGGAGATCCGTTCGGAACTGGCCGCTCCGGGCGACCACATCACCACCGGCGATGGGAGCCGCGCATGAAGCTGACCGTGAACGGCGGCCCGGTCGACGCGCCGGCCGCGGCCGGCCAGGCCCTCCGCAGCTACCTGCGCGAGCAGGAACACTTCGAGGTCAAGAAGGGTTGCGACACCGGCGACTGCGGCGCCTGTTCGGTGCTCGTGGACGGCACCCCGGTGCACTCCTGCATCTACCCGGCCTACCGGGCCGCGGAACGCGAGGTCACCACCGCCACGGGCATCGGCGGCCCGGAGAACCTGGCCCCGATCCAGCAGCGCTTCATCGACGCGGCCGGCTTCCAATGCGGCTTCTGCACGCCCGGCATGATCGTGACGGCGTCGACCATCCAGGAGCACCAGCTCGACGACCTGCCCCGCCTGCTCAAGGGCAACCTGTGCCGCTGCACCGGCTACCGGGCCATCGACGACGCCATCCGCGACCGGCACACCCCGGCCGGCGGCGGCTGCGGGCACGACCACGAGCAGACCGGCCTCGGCCCGGTGCGCGCCACCCGCCCGCGCACCACCGCCGCCAGCACCACGGCCGCGCGCACAACGGCCGCGCGCACC
>NZ_SOFL01000037.1 GCF_004402695.1 Cryobacterium adonitolivorans
AGATCGCTCACACCGAGCTTCTCGTGATCGATGAGACCACCACCCTGCGGGACTTCTCCCGCGAGGTGCGTTGGAACCAGGCGTACTACCGCCTGGCGCAAGGCCTGTAGCGCTCAGCCACCCACCACTTGCCCCCTTCTCGACGAGTTGCCCCAGCACATCGGGGCAACTGGTCCGGAAGGGGGCATTTGGTCGCACCCTGGGTCATGATCGAGACCACCCGCACCTCGAGACATCGGCTCAGCGTTCCGTGCTCGCCTGGTCCCAGCTCAGGCAACCAGTCCCGCGCGGCGGCGAGCGCGACATCCATATCGATCCGGCACTGGCGCTCGACCCAGGCAAGACGTTCATCGACCGTCTGCTGCTCGACAGCGTCGCTGCACGCGGGCTCCCCCGGATCAGGTCGACACCGTTCTGTTCTCACCCGTTCCGGGTGATTCAGAACCGCCCTGGGTGATTACCGTGAACACCAGCCAAGGACTGTGACGTGCTGCCCCATGCGGCGGCAGGGCCTCGGCCAGACGTTACAGAGAAAGGTACCGACCATGAGTTTCTGGTCTAATTTCTGGGATTTCATCGGATTCTTCTTTTGGACATACGTGTTCGTGTCCTACCTATTCGCGCTCTTCGCAGTGATCATCGATGTGTTTCGGGATCGCACGCTCAACGGCTGGGCCAAGGCGGCGTGGCTGCTCTTCATGGTCTTCGTGCCTATCCTGACCGTGCTCGTGTACGTCATCGCACGCGGCCGCGGCATGGCGGAGCGCCAGGTCAGCGCTGGGATGAAGGAGAAGGCGAGTACCGACGAGTACATCAAGTCGGTCGCCGGCAGCAGTCCTGCCCAGGACATCGCCCAAGCCAAGCAGCTCCTCGACTCCGGAGCGATCAGCCAGGGCGAGTACGCGGTTCTAAAGGATCGGGCACTGGGCAACACCCAGGCTCGTTCCGACGTCGTCTGATCCGGTCGTCCGACGACTCCAGACAGCGGGCGGCGCATCCGAGATGCCGCCGCCCGCTGTCGTTATGCCCGCGGGCGGTCTGGAGCGCGCGCGCCGGTGACCGGCAGCACGGGCCACGTAGGCACCCTCCCTAGCGAAGGCGATCGCGACGGCACGGCCGATCCCCACGTCGCCGCCGGTGGTCAGCGCCCGCTCGCACAAGAGCTTGCCGGCGCCTGCATAGGTGTCTTCGCCGCGGTCGGGCCGCGGCAGGGTCGCACCGGTGAGGCCGGGGTGCTCCTGCTGCGGCCCAATCGTCACGGCAGCAGTTGGATTTCGTTCGCGGGTGCCGGTTCCAGATCGTGGCGAGCCGCCAACCAACTGTCGAGTTCCAGGGCCGGAACCGGCCGCGACATGAAGAACCCCTGCGCGTGATCGCAGCCGAAACGGGCCAGTTCGTCGTACGCCACACTGCTTTCAACGCCTTCTGCGACCATGCGCAGGCCCAGGCTGTGCGCCAGGTCGATGGTGGACGCCACCAGCGAGGCGGCGCGGGCGTCGTCGGCCATCGGCATCACGAATGACCGGTCCAGCTTGAGTTCGTCGATGGGCAGGTCGCGCAGGTAGGAGAGCGAGCTGTACCCGGTGCCGAAGTCGTCGACCGCGATCTGGATCCCGGCCTCGCGCAGCCGGGTGAGCACGTTCCTGGCCCGGTCCCTGTCGCTCATCAGGAAATCTTCGGTGATCTCCAGCATCAGCGACGAAGCCGGCAGTCCACGTGCGGCGATCATGCGCACGATCTCCTCGGGGAATTCCACGTTGACCAGCGAGCTGGCCGACATGTTGACCGCAATGGTCAGGGCGTGGCCGTCATCCTGCCAGAGCACGGCCTGATCAAGCGCCTTGGTCAGCACGATCCGGGTGAGCGCGTGCATCAGCCCCGATTCCTCGACGAGGTCGAGGAAGTCCTCGGGAAGCAGCAACCCACGGGTCGGATGTTGCCAGCGCACAAGCGCCTCGACTCCGGTGACCTCGCCGGTTTTCAGGCCGATCTTGGGTTGATAGTGCACGACGAGTTGGTCGTCTGTGACGGCCAGGCGCAGTTCCTGCTGTGTGCGCAGCCTGATCTCGCCGTGGCTGTTGTCTTCGGACTGGTACACGTGGTGGCCGTGCCGACCGGACTTGGCCTTGTACATCGCCATGTCGGCACGACGCAGGAGGTCGCTGAGGTCGTGGCCCTGCTCGGGGAAAAGCGCGATGCCGATGCTGGCACTGGTCTGCACGGCCAGACCCTCGAGGGTGAAGGTTTGGGCGAGCGCGTCGCGCAGGTTCAGCGCCACGGCGGTGGCCTCGGTCTCACCGGCGTTGGTGAGCAGGATAGCGAATTCGTCGCCGCCGAGGCGGGCCAGGCTGGCCTCCTCCGGCAGTGCCGCCGCCAGGCGGGCGCTCACCTGCACCAGAAGCCTGTCGCCGACATCGTGGCCGAGGCTGTCGTTGACCTCCTTGAACCTGTCGAGGTCAAGCAGCAGCAGCGCGCAGTGTCGTTGACGCGCGCTCGCACGGCTGAGGGTGAGCAGCGCCGGCGCATCCGCGTACAGCGCTCGCCGGTTGGGCAAGCCGGTCAGGTCGTCGGTGCGCGCCTGCCGGCGCAACAGTCGCTGCCGGAACACCAGCGGGATCGCAGCCAGAGACACGGTGAGGCTGGCCAGGATGACAGCCGCAACGGGCTGGACGACCTGCGTGCCGAGGATCAGCACGCCCAGTCCGGCGGCGACAGCCACCGCGGGAACGAAGAGGGCCGGGGTCTTCCGGTCGCTGACGAAGGTACCGGAGTGCGGGCGTCCGGCGGCGTCGACCCACAGAGCCATGAGGGCGGTACCGAGCGCCCATGCGGCATCGAGGGGAAGGCCGACGTAGTAGGTCCCGCTCACCTCCAGGCGCGCGTACACGACGTCGGCGGCGGCGAAGACAACAAGGCCGCCGACCAGGAAGCCCCAACGCGGGCCGATGCGTAGACCCGGAGCGGCGGCGATGCCGGCGATCGCGGCGACGAGGAGCAGGTCGAAGACGGGGTAGGCGACCGCTACGGATGTGGCCAGGATGGCGGACTCGTCGACCGCCTCGTTGAGCACCGGGCCGAGGAGGGCGGCGAGGACGGCAGCGGCACCGAGCGCCCCGACCGTGCTATCCAGCAGCACGGACCAGGCCAGGCCGCGCATCTGGCTGCGAACGAGGGCGACCAGGGCGATGAGCATCAGCGGGTAGAACAGCACGTACCCGAGATCGGCCGGAGATGGGAACGGCAGCTCCCCCGCCGCATCCATCGCCGTTATGTAGTACGTATCGGCGGCGGCGTTGAACGTCAGCGCGAGCGAGGCGAACAACACGTCACCGCGCGCGAAGCCGGTTCGCACGGTGGCCAGCCAGAAGACCGCGACGGGGAGCCACTGGGTAAGCTCCGCCAGCACGATGTCGACGATGGGCTTCGGGCCCTCGCCATGCAGCAGCAACCCGATCGTGTACGCAGCGAAGAGGACGAAAACGGTCCAGATCAGCCACCGGTCTCCGACGCTGCGGAGACTCGTGTCGCGCCAGTTGCCCCTCACGTGACTCTCCCTCAGATCTCGGCTCAGCCTACCGCCCGGCGAGCCGTGACCTGCTATCGGGCGCCGGCGATCAGCGCGCGCACCAGGTCGAGCTGGGCGTCGTCGGCGAAGGCCCCTGACAAGCCCACCACGCTCGTGCCGGCGGCAAGGAACTCCGGGGCGTTGAGGGCGGTGACGCCGCCGGTGGCGATGAAATTCGTCTCAGGGTACGGGCCCTTCTGCGCCTTCACCCAGGCCGCGCCGAGCACCGAAGCTGGGAAGGCCTTCACCCAGGTGAGGCCCAGGGCCCGGGCCTGCAGGATCTCGGTGGCGGTGGCGATGCCCGGCAGGTGCGGGATACCGCGGCGCACGCTCTCGGCCACGATGGCCGGGTCGAGGCCGGGCGACACCGTGAATGCCACGCCAACGTTGGTCGCGGCGTCGAGCTGCTCCATCGTGGTCACGGTGCCGGCTCCGATGACCAGGCCTCGCTCGGTGGCGGCATCGGCGACGGCCTGCAGCACGGGAACGGCGTCAGTGGTCTGGATCGGGATCTCAACGTGCTCGACGCCGGCGTCCCAGGCGCGCACCGACAGGCGCACGGCCTCGGCGGCCGAAAGGCCCCGGAAAACGGCGATCACGGGGACACTGAAGAAGTCCCCGGGGAACCACTGGGTGAACTTGATCGGCTGGATGGTGCCGGTTGATGCGGTCATGCGACTTATCTCCTCAATTCAAGCGCGAGCTCTTCGGCCGACATGCGCTGGCCGAGTCCTGCACGGAAGTCTTCGCGGCTGCCCAGCGCCCAGGCGGCACGCGAGTGGCCACGTTCGAGGCGCTCGGCAGAGGTTTGTGCGCTGATCAGGCTGGACAGGTAGCCGGCGGCGAAAGCATCGCCGGCGCCCACGGGCTCGACGACATCAACGGCGCGGGCCGGCACCACCGTGACGGTCTCGGTGCCGTCCGACGCCCGGGCGAACTCGGTGGCGTCGATCGATGAGTCCTTCACCACGAGGTAGGGCAGGTCGGGAAGCAGGGCGCGCACGTCGGCCGCGGTGCCGCAGCCCCACAACACGGCGGCTTCATCGAGGCCGACGAGCACCACCGTGGCCTTGCGGGCCAGGGCGAGCAGGCGCGGCGCGGCCTCGTCGACCGACCAGATTCCCGGGCGGTAGTTGATGTCGAACGACACCGACGCGCCCCACGCCGCAGCGTGGTCGAGCACATGTTCCACGAGTTCGGAGCAGCTGGCCGACAGCGCGGGGGTGATGCCCGTGGTGTGAATCCAGCGCGCGCCGGCCAGAGGCCAGCCGACGGCATCCGCGATCTTCAGCGTGGATGCCGCCGAGCCCCGGCGGTAGTAGAACACATGGGCTCCACTGCCGGTGTCGGGCTCCTTGAGGTAGAGCCCGGTCGGTGCGTCGGTCGTGCGGCCGACCCACCGGGTGTCGACGCCCGCGTTCGCGAGGGCGTCGATGATCTTGGTGCCGACCGGGTCGGTGCCAACGGAGCTGGCCCAGGCGACCCGGTGGCCGAGTTCGGCCAGATGCATGGCCACGTTGGACTCTGCGCCGCCGGTGCCCAGGGTGAAGGCCTGTGCGGTGTCCAACGGCACCGAGCTGGTGGGCGTGAACATGCCCATCGTCTCGCCGAAACACACGACCGTGGGTGCCTGCATCGTTTCCTCCACTGTGAGAATCCGCCAGATCATCTCTTCGTCGTTCCGCCTGGCGGAACCAAAGTCCGGCACGTGAACTCACCATAGTCATCGGTGGCGTGCGTTGGCAACCTTCCTGGTCGGCAATTCAGCTCAGGCTTAGTGCCGGGGTTCCATAACCGTGATTAGCTGATCCATGAGACAGAACGTCATTTCAACGGTGGGACCCATGGCACACACGCTTGCTTCCGCGGCTCCGGCCAGACCTCCAGCCACCAAGGACAACGCCGCCCAGAAGCTCCTGCGGGTGATCGAGGCCGTGTCGAACCCCGGTGACACCCACCGGCTCAGCGACCTCGTCACGGAGACCGGGCTCGCCAAGACGAGTGTCTTCCGCCTGTTGAGCGAGCTCAGTGCGAGCGGCTATGTCAGCCGACGCCCGGATGGCAGCTACGCACCCGGGCGGGCGTTGCGCCTGCTGGCGCTCAAGCTGACCGCCGCGTCCGACGATTCCGACCTGATCGGAGTCAGGCTGCGACGCCTGCAGGACGACGTGCACAACACCATCCACTTCGCGCTGCGCACCGGGGACTTCGCAACCTACGTGGAAAAGATCGAGGACACCACGCCCATCCAGATCGCGTCCAGGGTGGGCGGGCAGATCCCGCTGCACTCGACAGCCATCGGCAAGGCGATCCTCGCCAATCTCCCCGAGAGCGAGGTGCGCGACTACGCGACCCGCAACGGGCTGCGCACCCGCACCGAGTTCACAATCACCGACGTTGCCGCCCTGCTCGCCGACGGGCGGCTCGTGCGCAACCGTGGCTTCGCCATCGACGACCAAGAGAATGAGGAGCACATCCGCTGCATGGCCGTTCCGGTTTTCGACGCCCAGCAGAACCTGGTCGGCGGCATCGGCATCACCACTATCGCCCCGCTCGTGCCGCGGGAGAAGCTCGAATCCCACGCGCCTCTTCTGATGACCGCCGCCCGCGACCTGACGACCCTGCTTTAGGTTTCTCAAGGCTCGACCAGCGAACACCGTGTGAACAGGCCCTCATACGCAGAACGACCCCGGCGCTACGCCGGGGTCATTCTCTTTGGGCTGGAAATGCCAACTCGCCTATCGAGCGGCCACGCGGATCGGCCGGACCCGTCACGCCGCGTTCGAGGGATTAACCCTGGCGAGCCTTGAATCGGGGGTTCAACTTGTTGATGACGAATGTGCGCCCATGGCGCCGCACCGTCTGTGAACCCTGCATCTTCTTCATCGAACCCAGTGAGTTACGTACCTTCATCCTGGCTCCCTTCCGTCGGTTAACCAGAGCAAACACGAAACGGCCGAGATTATTCCACTCCGGCGGCCTCCGGCCTGTCGAGCACCCGGCGTGGGCCGGCACCGTCGGTGCGCAGGCGGTCGTCGGAGTTCACGACGGCGCACCGGGTTTGGGACAGGCAGCCACAGCCGATGCAGCCGGTGAGCTCGGCCTGCATCCGTTCGAGTACGGCTTGCTGCCTGGCCAGGTGCGCCCCCCAGGTGGCGGAAATGGTGCCCCACTCGGCCCGGCTCGGCGGGCGGCTGTCCGGCAGGTCCTTGAGGATGACGGCGACCTCGGCGAGCGAGATCCCGTAACGCACCGAAACCTGGATGAGGGCGATGCGACGCAACACGTGTCGCGGAAAGAGGCGCACGTTGCCGTTCGAGCGCATCGCAGGGATCAGCCCCAGCGTCTCGTAGTAGCGCACGGTGGAGACCGGGACTCCAGCACGGGCGGCAACCTGCCCGATCGGCAGAAGATCATTGCTGGACAAGTGCTCTGACACTGGCCTTCTCCTTGATCTCAAGTGCACTTGAGACGATATCGTAAACAAATGACCGCATATACGCTGCCCCCGCTGACCTATGACTATGCCGCCCTCGAGCCCGCCATCAGTGGGCGCATTATGGAGCTCCACCACAGCAAGCACCACCAGGCCTATGTGACCGGCGCCAACGCCGCGCTCGACCAGCTCACTGAGGCCCGCGAATCAGGCAACCTCACCTTCGTCAACAAGCTGCAGAAGGACCTCTCCTTCAACCTCGGCGGCCACGTCAACCACTCCATCTTCTGGACCAACATGTCGCCGAACGGTGGCGACAAGCCCACCGGCGAGCTCGCTGCCGCGATCGATGACACCTTCGGTTCGTTCGAGAAGTTCCAGGCGCACTTCACCGCCGTTGCCATGGGCGTTCAGGGCTCCGGCTGGTCGATCCTCGCCTGGGACACCCTCGGCCAGCAGCCAATCATCGTGCAGCTCTACGACCAGCAGGGCAACCTGCCCGCCGGCATCGTGCCGCTGCTCATGCTCGACGTCTGGGAGCACGCCTACTACCTCGACTACCAGAACGTGCGTGCCGACTACGTCAAGGCATTCTGGACCGTCACCGACTGGGAGAACGTCTCCGCTCGCTTCACGAAGGCGCGCGACACCACGTCCGGCCTGATCACGCTGTAAAATCAGCGCTCATCCCGCGAGCCGTGAGAAAAGCCCCGAAAACAAGCGTTTTCTGGGGCTTAGCTCACGGCTCGCGTGCGTGTGTCGGGGTCAGTCCGCCGACACGGCCTGCAGCACGGGCAACCGTGCGGCGTGGATCGCCGGCCAGAGTGCCGCCAGCACCCCGACCAGGGCGGCAACCCCGAGCATCGACGCGAGCTGGGCCCACGGGATGGCGAGTTCGGTGAGGCCGATCTCGGTGAAGACCGCCGGCATCAGCGACGCAATGCCCACACCCACTGCCATGCCCAAGACGGTGCCGAACAGGGCCGTGAGGATCGATTCGATGGTGATGATCCCGGCCAATTGCGTACGGCCCATGCCCACCGCGCGCATGAGCCCGATCTCCCGGGTGCGTTCGATCACCGACAACGCCAGGGTGTTCACGATGCCGAGGATCGCGATAATGATCGAGAGCGCCAGCATCGCGTAGAGGATGCCGAGGATCTGGTCGACCTGCCCGGCCAGCTGTCCGGCGAACTCGTCCTTGTCGAGCACCGCGAGCACGACGTAGGGCGCGGCCGCCTCGGTCAGGTCGGCGCGAACCTCGGCCAACGTGGCGGCCGCGGCCGCGGTGATCAGCAGCGAGTCGATCGCGATCTGCGACGTCGGCACGATGCGTTCGAACGCGTCGTCCGGCATGATGATCGGCGCGCCGATCACGGCCGTGTCGACGATGGCGCCGATCGGGGCGGATGCCTCACCGGCCGCCGTCGTGAAGGTCACGTCGTCGCCCACCTTCCACCCCCGGTCGTCGGCCACGCCGCGTTGAACGGCCAGCTGCCCCGCCGCGAAGCCGTCGAGCGTGCCCTCGACGGCGTCGAAGTCGAGGGTGTGTCCGAGGGCGGCAGGCGGCAGCGCCACCACGATGAGGGACCGCTCGGCGACGGTGCCACCGGCCGCGGGGGCCAGCATCGCCGGGCCGTAACGCAGCTCGTCGACCGAGGCCACCGTGCCCAGGGCGCGCAGGTCGGCCACCACCCCAGTCGGCACCACCTCGGCTGCGGACTGCACCGAGAAGTCGGCGATCCAGCCGTCGTCCACGATCGCGCGGGTCGAGACCGTCGCCGAAGCGGCGAGCACCGAGGCCGCGCCCACCAGGGCCATGCCGATCATGAGCGCCCCCGCGGTGTTCGCGGTGCGGCGCGGGTTGCGGATAACATTGCCGCGGGCCAGCCGACCCAGCGGTTTGACGGCCACGACGAAGACCACGGCAAGGGCGCTCAGTGAGTACCGGGCGATGACCGGGGCCAGGACCAGCACCCCCACGACCACCCCGGCGGCGCCCAGGCCCAGCAGTACCGGGCCGTCGGGGTCCGGGCGAGACCAAGCCGCAAACAGGCCGGCCAGACCGGCGACAGTGAGCACCGATCCGACGATGGCCCGCAGCCGGAGCGACTTGGACCGGGCCCCGCCGGCCTCCCGCATGGCCTCAACCGGCGGGGTGAGCGCCGCCCGGCGGGCCGGCAGTGCTGCCGCGGCGATGCTCACCAGGGTGCCCACCAGCAGCGACGTCAACACGGTGCCGACATTGAGCGGGATGCTGCCGGACAGGTTCATGCCGATCTGGGCGAGCGCCAGGCGCACGAGAGACACCAGGCCGAGGCCGGCGGCGATGCCGAGCGCGGAGCCGGCCAGACCCACCACGGCGGCCTGGATGAGGATGGAGGCGAACACCTGGCCGGGCGAGGCGCCGACGGCGCGCAGGAGCGCAAACTCGCGCATCCGCTGCTGCACCGACATCGCGAAGGTGTTGGAGATGATGAACGCGCCGACGAACAGCGAGATGCCGGCGAAGATCAGCATGAACGTCTGCACGAAGCCGAGCATGTCGTTGATGTCGGCCGTGGCCTCCGTGCGAATGGCGGTGCCGCTGACGGTCTCGAGTCCGGTGGCGTCGGTGGCGTCCAGGGCTTCGTCGATCCGGTCGACGAGGGTCTGCTCGTCCACCCCGGCGTCACCGTAAACGTCGATGCTCGCCACCAGGCCGTCGGCCGCATAGGCGGCGGTGGAGGTAGCCACATCGAGGAAGACGATGGTGGCTCCGGCCATCGGCGCGCCGAGCGACACCTCCCCCACCACCGAGACGGTCTGCACCTCACCGGCGAGCACCACCGAGGTGTTGTCGCCGACGGCCAGGCCCGAGGACTCGAGGGTGGCCGATTCGAGTGCGATTTCCGTTGCGCCGACGGGTGCGTGCCCGGCGACGACGTCGAGGGTGTCGTCGGCGGGGTAGAGCGCCATCCCGAAGCTGGGCGCCTGCGAGCTCACCACGGCCGTGCCGTCGGCGCCAACGAGCACGATGGGGCCGGATACCGCGGGCAGGGCGCGCCGCACACCGTCGACGGTGCCGATGGTTCGCGCGAGATCGGCCGGGATGGCCTCACGCACGTCGCCGGCCGAGCTACCGGTCTGGGCGGCACTGGCGGCAGGCTCGCTGCCGCGCACGTAGGCATCCCCCTGCATCGAGCTGGCCACGATGCCGGAGAAGGTGGACCACATCATGGTGCGCAGCGACAGGGTGCCCGCCACGAAGGCGACCCCGAGGGTCACCGCGAGCAGCGACAACAGAAAACGCACGAGGTGGGCGCGGATGCCGCGCAACGCGACCCTGGTCATCGCCGGGCACCGTCGTGCTCGTGCTCGGCCTCGGTCTCGTCGCCCATTGACCGCATGACGTCGAGCACCGACGCCTGGGTGGGGTCGGTGAGTTCGTGCACGAGCCGACCGTCGGCGAGAAACAGCACCCGGTGGGCGTAGGCCGCCGCCCGGGCGTCGTGGGTCACCATCACGACCGTCTGGCCGAGGTCGTCGACCGAGCCGCGCAGGAAGCGCAGCAGGTCACCCGCGGATTTCGAGTCGAGGTTGCCGGTGGGCTCGTCGGCGAATACCACGGCAGGCCGGGCCACCAGGGCTCGGGCGCAGGCCACCCGCTGCTGCTGGCCGCCGGAGAGTTCGCTGGGCCGGTGGTGCAGGCGGTCCTCGAGTCCGACGGCCGCGACGATCGCCGCGAAGTGCGCCCGGTCCACCGGGCGCCGGGCGATGTCGAGCGGCAGGGTGATGTTCTCGGCGGCGGTAAGGGTGGGAATCAGGTTGAACGACTGGAAGATGAAGCCGAGGCGGGTGCGGCGAAGCGCCGTGAGCTGCCGCTCTGACATCCGCCCCACGTTCATGTCGTCCACGACCACGGTGCCGGAGGTGACGGTGTCCAGTCCCGCCATGCAGTGCATCAGCGACGACTTGCCCGACCCCGATGGACCCATGATGGCGGTCAGTTCGCCCCGGGCAAAGTCCACGTCGATCCCGTCCAGGGCACGCACCTCGGTCTCGCCGGCGCCGTAGGTCTTGACCAGGCCCCTGGCATACGCGATCACGGATGCCGGCGGTGCTGCGAGCGAGCTCGCCGGGTGGTTCGAGGTGAGCGTATGGGCGGTCATGTACGGTCCTTCACTGAGTCGGAGCGCGAGCGCGCTGGGGTCGCTCCCCAGTGTTGCCCTCTGCCCCGCACCGCGGCATCGGGACAAACCCTGACTCGACCCTGAGCGAACCCTGAGTGCCGCCCGCGACCTACCCGGGAAGGTCGTAGCGGTGGCGGATGTGCCGGCGGTCGGGGCTGGCCTGCCAGAACTCGATCTCGGTGGGGCGCAGCGCGTAGAGCTGCCAGGCCGGGTTCGGCGCCGAATCGGCGGCGGGGCGCTCGGACCAGTCCCGGGCGGATGCCTCGGCCGAGAGCTCGACGACTGGGCCGACCAGTCGCACCTGACGGCCGAGCCGGGACCAGTAGAAGTTCATCGCCGCCTGCGGGTTGGCCGCGAGCTCACGGCCCTTGCGGGAGGTGCGCGCGGTGGCGAACTGCCAGCCATCGTCGAGGTCCTTGAGGATGAGCATCCGCGATGACGGTGCCCCGGCCCCGGTGCCGGTGGACGCGCCGACGGTGGCGAGGCTGAAGGCGTGAGGCTGCCGCTCCCCGGCGGCGAGCGCCGCCTCGAACCAGCTGAGGAAGAGTTCCACGGGGTCGGCCGGGGCGGCGCTCGGGTCGAACACCGGCAGGTCGTCGGGAAAGTCGGGCAGGGCGCGCAACCGTGCTCTCAAGGTGTCATTCACATCCGCGAGCCTACCCATCCGCCCGCGAGCCGTGAGAAAAGCACCTCAAACCCGAGATTTCCGGGGCTCAGCTCACAGTTCGCGAGACCCCGCGCACGCTCAGACCCAGGCGCCCTCGAGCAGGGTCGCGTGCACGTTCAGGTCGGCGTCGAGCAGCACCAGGTCGGCACGGAGGCCCGGCCGGATGCGGCCGCGGTCGGTGAGGGCGAGTAGGTCGGCGGGGTTCTGGGTGGCGGCCCGGATGGCGAGCGGCAGCGGCACCCCCGCGGTCAGCACGGCGTACCGCACCGCGTGGCTCAGCGTCAGCACGCTGCCGGCGATGGTGCCGTCGACCAACCGCGCCTGGCCGTCCACCACCCGCACATCCAGGGCGCCCAGTTTGTAGTCGCCGTCTGCGGCGCCGGCCGCGGCCATGGCATCCGTCACAAAGACCGGGCGGGCGGGGCTCTCGGTGATCAGGCGCACGACGGCCGGGTGCAGGTGCACCCCGTCTGCGACCAGCTCGGCGAACACCGTCGGGTCATCGAGCAGCGCGAGGGCGGCGCCCGGCTCGCGGTGGTGCAGCGGCCGCATGGCGTTGAAGACGTGGGTGCCCGCGGATGCCCCCGCCACGATCGCCGCCTGCGTGAGGTCATAGTCCGCGTCGGTGTGGCCGATGGCGGCCACGGCGCCGTATTCGACGATCCGTGCCACTGCGGCGAGGCCGCCCTCCAACTCCGGGGCGATGGTGACCATGCGCACCGCGCCGGCGCCGGCTCCCATCAGACGGTCGACGCTGGCCGGATCCGGCAGCAGCAACAGCTGCTCGGCGTGTGCACCGCGGTGCGCCGGGCTCAGCCACGGGCCCTCCAGGTGGATGCCGGCCAGCAGGCCGCCGCGCACCAGCTCGGCGAGCGCCCGCACCAGCCGCTCCATCTCGTCGATGGGAGCGGTCACCAGGCTGGCCATCATGGTGGTGGTGCCGTGGTCGCGGTGTGTCTGCGTGATACGCACGGCGACGGCGTTGGTGTCCGCATCGTTGAAGCTGACCCCGCCGCCGCCGTGGTTGTGGGCGTCGATAAAGCCCGGCGCCAGCACACCGGCCGGCAGTTCGACATCCGCGGGCCGGGGCGGTTCGCCGGCTCCGCAGGCGACGATCACGCCGCCGCGCACCTCGACCCAACCGGGTGAGTGCTCCCGGTCGGGCAGGATCACCGTGCCGGCGGCGAGAAGCAGCGGCGTCTCGGTGCCCGGCCTGCCAGCGCCAGGCAGCGCGGGAACGTGCCCGTGTTCTGCGGTGGCGGATCGGGAAGTGAGCGGTGTCATGACGGGGTCTCCAGGGTTCTCGTTGGCGCGTCGGCGGGGTCAGCTGCGAACGGTGAGGAAGGTGTCCCCTGCCGCGAGATCTAGACCGGCGGCCACGGCGTCGGCCAGGGTGATGTTCTCCGCCTGGCGCTCCAGGATGATCACCGGCACGATCGGGTCGCGACCGCTCGCCACGATGGCGGGAACGTCAAAGCTGACGATGACGTCACCGGCGGTGACGGTGTCGCCCTGCTGGGCGCGCAGGGTGAACCCCGCGCCCTTCAGCTGCACGGTGTCGATACCGAGGTGCACGAGCACCCCGACGCCCTCCGGCGCCACGATCACATAGGCGTGCGGGAACACCTTGAGCAGCTTTCCGCTGATCGGTGCGATCGCGTCGACGACCTCGCGCGGAGGATCGATTGCGCCGCCGGGCCCGACGATCGCCTGGGCGAAGGTGGGGTCTGGCACCAGGCCGAGTTCGACGGCCCGGCCGGGAACGGGCGCGAGCACGATCAGGGGTGCGACGCTCACCTGAGGTCCTCGATGTCGTCGGCGAGGTTCTCTGCCTCGGGGCCGACGATGACCTGCACGATGGTGCCGGACCTGAACACGCCGTGGGCGCCGGCGGCCTTGAGTGCGGGCTCGTTGACCAGCGCGGGGTCGGTCACTTCGGTGCGCAGCCGGGTGATGCATGCCTCGATGTCGACGACGTTGCCGGCGCCGCCGAGGCCGGCCAGGATCTGCTCTGCCTTGCTACTCATCAGTTACTCCTCGGAATGTTTACGGATCGATGGGATGGAACGGTCGGGGAAGGAGACGCTCGTCGACGAGACGTCTTTGCGGGCCAGCCCTTGACAAACAGACCGCCGCACCTTCATTATCGAGTAATTGGACCGTACCAGTACGGACCACAAAGCGGAAGTGGTCCGGTTGGTTGTCAGCTGGATCACAGAAAGCAAGCTCCCCCGAAAGCCAACACCCCGGAAAGGTGGTGCAGTCGTGACACTCGACAGCCCGGTCCTCGCCAACGGCGCCGTGCCCAAGCACGTGCAGTTGCGGTCCATCCTGCTCGAACGAGTCGAGACCACCCTGGCGCCCCACGCCGCGATCCCGCCGGAACGAAAGCTGATGACCAAGTACGGCTTGAGCCGGTCGACGGTGCGGGAGGCGATCCGCCAACTGGTCGACGAGGGCGTGCTCTACCGCATCCAGGGCAAGGGCACCTTCGTCACCGGCGAGCGCGTGCAGAGCGACCTGCACCTTGCCTCGTTCACCGAGGACATGCGCCGGCGCGGCCTCGTGCCCGCCACCGTCGTGATGGAGTCCAGGTTGATTGAGGCGCCCCTTGAGGTGCGGGCGGCGCTGGGCCTCAAGGCCGGTGCGCAGGTGCAGCAGGTCGAGCGGCTGCGGCTCGCCGGCGGCATCCCGATGGCCTTCGAACGCGGCTACTACCCCGCCGGCCTGCTGCCCGACCTCGGTGGCCAGGACCTCACCCGTTCGCTCTACGCCACCTTCGCCACCGAGTACGGGCTGCGCATCGACCACGCCGAACAGACCGCGTGGGCCGAGACCGCAACCGCCGAACTCGCCGAACCCCTCGGCATCACCGAGGGCGTTCCCCTTCTCGTTTTCCTCCGCACATCATCGGCGGGGTCCACCCCCGTTGAGCACGTCACCTCGTGGTACCGGGGCGACCGCTACCAGATCCACATGACCCTCGACCTCAACCACGAACTGTAAGTCAGCCTGCCCCGCCCCACCAGGGTGGCCCGCCGAGCCCATCGGCAGCGCCAGCATGCCCTCTCACATCCTCATAGACGCACGCGCACCATTCACCCATCCACCCACACCAACGAGCACCACCATCGGAGGAATCCATGTCCAGCACCACCGTAGATGCCGGAACGGGACGAAAAATCCCGGGCCTCGCCCAACTCCAGCGCATCGGCCGCAGCCTCATGTTGCCGATCGCCGCCCTGCCGGCCGCCGGCCTGCTCCTGCGCCTGGGTCAACCTGACCTGCTCGGCGCCATCCCGGGCTTCGAGACCGGCGCGGCCGTCATCGCCTCCGCCGGCGGCGCCCTGTTCGACAACCTCCCCCTGCTCTTCGCGGTGGGCGTGGCGATCGGCTTCGCCAAGAAGGCGGATGGCTCGACCGCCCTGGCCGCCGTCGTGGGTTACCTCGTGTTCAGTAACGTCGGCAAGGCCATGTCGCCGCTCGTGATGGGCCTGCCCGCCGAGGGCGCCGACCAGGTACTGGTGAACTACAACGTGCTCGCCGGCGTGCTCATGGGCGTCGTCTCCGCCGTGCTGTGGCAGAAGTATCACCGCATCAAACTGCCCAGCTACCTGGCCTTCTTCGGTGGTCGCCGGTTCGTTCCGATCGTCACCGCCGTCGCAGCCCTCGTGCTCGGTGTTCTGCTCAGCTTCGTGTACCCGGCGTTCAGCAGCGGACTCACTTCGTTTGGCGAGTTCGTCAGCTCCAACAACATCTGGGGCGGCTTCCTCTACGGAACCGCGAACCGCCTGCTCATCCCCGTCGGCCTGCACCACATCCTCAACTCGATGATGTGGTTCGTAATCGGCGATTACAACGGCGCCACCGGCGACCTGCACCGCTTCTTCGCCGGCGACCCCACGGCGGGCTCGTTCATGACCGGGTTCTTCCCCATCATGATGTTCGCCCTCCCGGCCGGCGCCCTGGCCATCTGGCACGAAGCCAAGAAGTCGCAGAAGAAGATCGTCGGCGGAATCATGCTCACCGGCGCCCTCACGGCGATGCTCACCGGCGTCACCGAGCCGCTGGAATTCTCGTTCATGTTCGTCGCCTTCCCGCTCTACGCCATCCACGCGGTGCTGACCGGCACCTCGCTCGCCCTGGTGAACTTCCTCGGTATCCGGGACGGCTTCAGCTTCAGCGCCGGAGCCTTCGACTACATCCTCAACTTCGGCCTCGCCGAAAAGCCGTTGCTGCTCATCCCCATCGGGCTGGCCTACGGAGCGGTCTACTACTTCCTGTTCCGCTTCGTCATCCGCCGCTGGAACCTGAAGACGCCGGGCCGCGGCGACGACATCGTGGAGGAGGCAGCACCCGACTCCACCTCGAAAACCACGGTTTAGCCCGGCCGGCCGGTGTCGCGAGCGGGCCCCCGCTCGCGACACCGGTCGGCAACACCGTTTCTCGCACCACCCACCACTTTCAATCGCACCTGGAGCATCCCTTGGCTGAAGTAGTCGTCCTCGAATCCGAGACGAACGCCGGCATTCTCGCCGCCGCATCGATCAGAGCACTGATCAGCCAGAAAGCGGATGCCGTCCTCGGCCTCGCCACCGGCTCCACGCCGATGTCGCTGTACAGCGCCCTCGCCGACTCGCTGCGAAGCGACCCACTTGACGTCAGCCGGGTGCGCGGTTTCGCGCTCGACGAATACGTGGGACTGCCCAGCGGCCACCCGGAGAGTTACCGGGCCGTCATCACCCGCGACGCGGTGCTGCCCCTCGGACTCACCCCCGCCAACATCCGGGTGCCGAACGGCGACCTGGCCACCCTCGAGAACGCGGGCAGCGAGTACGAGGCCGCTATCCGCGCCGCCGGTGGCGTCGACGTGCAGATTCTCGGCATCGGCCGCACCGGCCACGTCGGCTTCAACGAGCCCGGCTCCTCGTTCGCCTCGCTGACCAGGGTCAAGACCCTCACCGAGAAGACCCGGCTCGACAACGCCCGGTTCTTCAGCTCCCCCGACGACGTTCCCATCCACTGCATCACCCAGGGCATGGGCACCATCCGCCGGGCACGCCACCTGATCCTGCTGGCCTTCGGCGAGGAAAAGGCCGAAGCCATCGCCGCGGCCGTCGAGGGTCCGGTCAGCTCCAGCAGCCCGGGCTCCGTCATCCAGCTACACCCGCACGTCACCGTGCTCGTCGATGAGGCCGCGGCCTCCCGCCTGGCCAACCTCGACTACTACCGCTACACCTACGCGAACAAGCCGGCCTGGCAGGTCATCTAACCGGGTCTCAGCGCCACCAGCGCGGCGACGACGGCCGCCGCGCCGAGCACCATCACCAGGCCGTACCCGCAAGCGCTCAGAATTGCGTGGCCGCGCACCCCGATCCGGCCGCCGGCGAAGGCGCCCACCGCGACCAGGACCAGCTGCCAGGCCAGGGAGGCCGCAAGGGTGCCGACCACGAACACGGCCGGCGCCCTATCGAGGCCGAGGGACGGCGGCAACGCCGCAGTCAAGGCACCGAAGTAGAGCAGTGTCGCCGGGTTGATCGCGGTGAGGCCCGCGAACGTCGCAAAGACCCGGCCGGGCGATGACGGTCGTGGCGGCCGGTCGGGCGGCACTCCCGCCGCGGCCCGGCGCCGCAGCCCGAGGCCGCCCAGCACCAGGAGGATCAACCCCGCGCCCAACGCCGGCACACCTTCCCACGAGGCGATCACCGGGGCGGCAACCGCGCCGATCGCCAGCGCGGCGACGCAATAGAGTCCGTCCACCAGCGCCACCGCCAGCGTGGCCACGGCGCCGACGCCGAAGCCGCCCGCCATGGCCTCCCGCATCAGGAGCACGCCGATAGCGCCGAGGGGCACGGCCACTCCCCACCCGGCCAGCAGTCCGCCGACGAACAGTGGCCCCAGCTCGATCTCCATGTTCACGATCCTGACCCGGCCACCCGCCCGGCCCTTAGCTTTTCGCTGCAGCACGGCTACAATCGCGGCATGGACGATCTGGACGGCGAAATCATCGGCATTTTGCGCACCGATGGGCGCATTTCTTTCAGTGCGCTCGGGACCGCCGTGGGGCTGAGCACCAACGCGGCGGCAGCCAGGGTGCGGAAGCTCGAAGCCACCGGGGTCATCGTGGGATACCGGGCCGTGCTGGCCGACGACGCCCCGTTGGGCCCGCTCGGGCTGGAGGCGTTCATCGACGTGCGGCTCCGCGCCGACACGGACTCCGACTCCTTCCTCCTCGCCGCACTGTCCGAACCCGAGGTGCGCGACGCCGTGCACGTGACCGGTCCCTACGACTACCTGCTGCACGTCTGGGTCAACGACACCACGCACCTGAACGAGTTGCTGCACCGCCTGAAAAAGCAGGCCAGTGCCGGCCAGACCCAAACCCGGCTCGCCCTCCGCCCTCCCGGCACCGCCAGGGAGTGAACCGCGGCCGGGCGCCGCTTCGGCTAAAATCAGCCGGTGCCCACGTCCCTGCGCCAGTCCCCCGGAGCCCGGGTCGGCCTGTCCATCGCCGTGGCCACCGGGTTGTACGGCATCTCGTTCGGCGCGCTGTCCGTCGCGTCCGGGCTCACTGTCTGGCAGACGCAGGCGCTGAGCGTGCTGCTGTTCTCCGGCGGGTCCCAGTTCGCGTTCATCGGGGTCATCGCCGGCGGCGGCACACCGGTGGCCGCCGCGAGCGCGGCGGCGCTTCTGGGCATCCGCAATGCCGTTTACGGGATGCAGATCAACGTGCTGCTGCATCCGCGCGGGTGGCGGCGCCTCGCGGCCGCCCAGGTGACCATCGACGAGTCCCTGGCCACGAGCACCGGTCAGACCGACCCGCTCGAGCAGCGGCGCGGGTTCTGGGTGGCCGGGGTCGGCATCTTCGTGCTGTGGAACCTGTTCACCCTGGTCGGGTCCCTGGCCGGTGACGCGCTGGGCGACCCGAAGCAGTGGGGCCTGGACGGCGCCGCCGTGGCCGCGTTCCTGGCTCTGCTGTGGCCCCGGCTGCGATCGCGGGAGGCCGGTGCGATCGCCGCGGCCTGCGCGCTCGCCACGATCCTGTCCGTGCCGTTCGTGCCGCCGGGCGTGCCGATCCTGGTGGCGGCTGTCGTTGCCGCCGCTGTCGGCTGGTTCGGCTACCGGGCCGGACCCGAGGGAGAAGGCCTGGAACCCGACATCGACCCGTACCCGGGCACCGACCACACCGGACGGACGGCCCCCTCGTGACCCTGTGGTTCTGGATCGTCGTCGCCTGCGTCGTCGGGTTTCTCACCAAGCTCCTCGGCTACCTCGTGCCGAAGAAGTGGCTTGCGAATCCGCGGGTGGCCCGGGTGGCCGGCACCCTCACGATCGGGCTGCTGGCCTCCCTCACCGTAGCGAATACCGTGGCGACCGGGCAGCAGCTGGTGCTCGACGCCAGGCTGGGAGCGCTCGTGGCCGCCGCCGTGGCCCTCTGGCTGAAGGCGCCGTTCCTGGCCGTGGTGATCGTCGGAGCGGCCGCGGCGGCCGGGCTCCGGCTGCTCGGCCTGCCGTAGCGGACGGGGCGGGACCTGGCCTGCCCGTGTGGTAGCGTAGAAAGTTGCGCGTCGATCTTTATCACGATCCGACCACTCCGCTGCCCCAATCCATGGCCGGAGTCACGCACCGCTCGAACGGGTAGTACTCGTTCGGACGCACTCGACCGGGACTTACGGTCGATCACCCACGCTGTTCGAATTCCGGCGCACGCAATGCTGCGCGCCGCCTTCACACGTCATAACGAAAAGTACGCTTCATGTTCACTACCACCCATACCCTTGACCACGCCACGGAAGCCATCGACACCCTGTCGCCCGAGCACCGCCAGGCAATCCACCTCGCCTACTACGCGGGCTTCAGCAACGACCAGGTCGCCGACCTGCTCGGGGTGAGCGTCGACGTCGCCGATTCCCGCCTGAGCGAAGGACTCATTCACCTGCGATCGGCCCTGCGCGTCGCCGCCTAGGCTGAGATTCGGGCAACTGTTGCCAATGCGGACTTCTGCGTCCGGCGCACCGGCCGCAAATGTCCGCTCGGGCAACAGTTAGCCCCCGTGCTGCTCGCGCGAGACGACACTTCGGGCCCCCCACCTGGCCACTCGCCGCATCCGCCCCACGCCGTTGGAACGACGGAGCGATGGCGACCCATCCGCTGGTCGAGCCTGTCGAGACCCCGCTAAACGAACCCCGCACCACGCCGGTGCAACGCACACGCTCGACCAGGGATCGGAGACAACCGCCGGCACCTCGGGACCTCCACACCCGACGCGACCTCTGCGGGCTGGGACGCCGTGCGCTCAGGCGCCCATCTGGGCGAGACCGCGGGCGAAGGCGGACTCCAGCATGACCTTGGGCCAGAGCGCGAAGAGTCCGTGGTCCTCCGGCAGGCCGTCGATCGACGTGCCGTCGGCGGCACACGCACGGATGGTGTCCACGACCTTCTGCAACGCTTCCGTCTGGCGCAGTACGAAATCCCGGTCCACCACCGCCCCGTGGCCGGGCACGATGACGTCTCCCGGCTGGATCTCCCGCAACAGCCCGGCGAGCACAATGGGCCAGGTCAGCGGAAAGCTGCCAGAGCCGAACATAGGCGGGCCGGATTCCTCGATGATGTCGCCCAGCAGCCACACCCGGCAGTCGGGAACGTAGACCGCCAGGTCGGTGTCGGTGTGGCCGGGGTCGAGCGGGATCAGCTCGATAGTTCGCCCACCGGCCAGCACGGTTCCGGGCTCCTCCAGCAGGATGCTGGGCGGGTTGAGCACAACATCCGCCCACTGCTTGTCGGGCTCGAGGGAGGGATCGGCCTGTTGGGCAGCCAGCCGTGGACCCTCGTAGTCGGCGAAGTGGCTCGGGATGAGGTGGTGGCCGTAGACCGGCACCGCTGGGAGAGCCGCGAAGGATTGGTTCCCAAACGTGTGGTCGTAGTGGGCGTGGGTGTTGACCACCGCGACGATCGGAAGGTCGAATCGAAGGGCGATATCACGGATGACCTCATCGGCCTCGGCCGGGTTACTGCGCGTATCGACGACCGTGATACCGGTGGGGCCGACCACCACGACCACGGAGACATCCATCGGGTCGTAGCGCCGGTGAAAGACGCCAGGACCAACCTCAAGCCAGCCTGATTCAGTCATTGCTCAAGGTTAGGCCGGCTGAGCATCACCAGGCCTCGTCGAGGGGGTACCCGGGCAAGCCATCTATGCTCCGTGCGTTGCGCTCGGCGCGGTACTGATCCATGCCGTCCGCGCCCTTCTTCTCGGCCTGCAAGCGGAGAAGGTCACGCTCGCCAGTCATTTCCATGGTGGGGACGCGAGTCGCTGATGACGGAGAAGGAGTCGTGGCCGCGAGGCGACATGTTCACGTGCCCGTCTGCGCCGAGGGGTGCGGTGGCGACGAACCACATCGGTTGCTCCTCGATCCACGATCGCAGGTTCCGGTCGGTTGCATCGAAGATCTTGGCCATGGTCAAAGTCTAGGTCGCAGTGAAGTCGGTACTCCGAGATCGTGAATCACCAGCGAGTCCACTGTTCCTGTGCCGTTGTGGGCGTAAGCGGCGACTTCGCGGCTGGAAGGCTTGGGCCCGGGATGGTGGTTCTTGCGGCGAATAGTTCGGAGAACCGGCTGAGCGCGGGGGAGGCAACTCCGGCCGGGCCGTCGCCCACCCTCGTAGTGGGACCTGAACCGACGCGCGCGCATCGGTAGCGTGAGGAGCATGTTCGGACGACGCAAGCAACCCCCGCGGGAACAGCCCACGGAGCCGCTCGAAAGCCCCGGCACCCAGGCGCTCATGCGCCAGGTGCATTCGCGGCTCGCCGAGAAGCCGCTGCTCGGTGCGCAGATCGCGGGCAAGGAGATTTTTCAGAACATCCTCACGATGGTCAAAGACGAGCGCGGGGTGCAGGTCGAGGTCGTCGCGACAATTCTCGGCGGCCTCGCCGGGCGCGCGTGCCTCATCGCCGGCATTTCCGGGCAGTCGGGCAACGATCCGACACTCAACAAGCAGACCCTCAACACAATCAGCACCAAGGACGGCGGCACCTACCTTGTCGGCGACGCGACAAACTGGCAGCTCGCCGAGGGGCCGTACTCGGTGTTCGCGCTCATCGCGGGCTACCTGCACAGCGTGGGAGAGCCGATCCCCGAGGCTCGCGAGTACTTCACGCACAGCGTGCAGTCGTTGGGTGGGCCGACCTTCGGGGTACCGCGTTTCGCTCCTGGGACGGGGGTCGGCTCGACGCCTCTAGAGTACGCCGACGCACTGTGGCCCAACGTCAGTGGCTCGCTGCGACGTTATGCTCCCGACCCGCAGCTCTGGCCGACGTCGTACGGTATCGCTATCCAGCAGCTGCTCGAGCTGGCCAAAGGCTCTGGGCTCGACCTCCAGGCGATCGTGCGCGTCGTTATGGACAGCGCACTTGCCGTTGCTAAGGTCCCGCCGAAAGTACCTGCCGCCTAAGGCGGCTCGTACCATCCGCCGCGATACTGTCGGTGAGCAGTCCAGCCCTAGGCCCGGGCGCGTTGCGCAGCATCAGGCGTCGACTCCCCCGTAATCGTGAACTACTGGGCGACACCCTCGAGCAGGATCGCGAGCTCGTCGAGTTCGACGTCCCAGCCCTCTCTGTTCTGCTCAAGACGTTCGCGACGGTAGCGGGTGCCACCGGGGAGTGTATCGAAGCCCGATTCGATCACCGTGACATCCGTCCCGGTACCTGCATCGGCGATGGTAAAACGCACGTGCGTCGAGTACTGGTCGAGCTCTTCGGCGGGGATTCCCGACCAACGGAAGCCGAACGAGCCGTCGGGCACCACCTCGGTGATTTCGATCGGGAAGCTGCCGTAGTCATCCCAGTCGATGCTGCCAGCAGCCCCGGGCTCGAGCGCGGCGAACCTCACACCGTCTCCGAACCACTTGACCATCACCTCGGGGTCGGTCAGCGCCTTCCAGACGCTCGCACGCGAGGCCTCGATGTGCACGGTGCGGGTCACGGTGTGGCCCTTGATTCTTGCGTGATCAGACACGGTGTTTCCTTCACGTTCGAGCTGAGCGCGACGGAACATTGCCCGCCGAGCGGCACGTGAACTAGTTCTGCAAACGCGCCTCATCGAGCGTACCCATGATTGGGAATCTGTTCACGGGCGATTGAACTCTGTGAACGCGAGTGGCAACGCATCAGAGGTCGGTCCGTGGGAATCTCCGGAGCCCTGGGCGCATGGATGCCGCACGAACCCAATCAGTCGTGGTTTTCGTGAGTTTGAGCGCTTCTGGGGAGCAAAAAACCCCGCAATCACTGAGATTGACGGGGCTTTTGCATGGCGGTACCGGTGGGATTTGAACCCACGGTGGAGTCTCCCCCACACAACTTTTCGAGAGTTGCACCTTCGGCCGCTCGGACACGGTACCGAGAGTGATTCTAGTTGAGAGAGGGGGCCGGCGCGAATCCGGGCAATTGTCAGAGGCCGGCGGTACTCTCGCGTCGTGACAAACGACAGCTCCGCTCCCCGCACTCTCGCCCTCGCCGCCGGCGCCCTGGCCACCACCGCCGGCATCACCGCAGTGGCGGTCGCCAATTACCGGCGTTTCAAGGTTCACCTGGCCGCCAGCGCCGCCGAGCTCAATGAGACCCTGCCGATCAACTCGCTCTGGTGGCGCACCCACGCCAAGGAGAAAGGCGACCTGCTCTACGTCGCCATCGGCGACAGTGCCGCGCAGGGCATCGGCGCCAGCGCGCCCAACCGTGGTTACGTCGGGATCCTGGCCGACCACATCCGCCTGGCCACCGGACGGACGTTGCGAGTGATCAACCTCAGCGTCTCGGGAGCCACCGTGGAGCTGGCTGTGCGCGACCAGCTGCCGCGCTTCGCCAAGCTGCAGCCCGACTTCGTCACCGTCGCCATCGGCGCCAACGACATCGCCCTGTGGAATGCGGATCGCTTCGAATCCGGCATCCGAACCGTGTTCGCGGCTCTGCCGCCGCACGCGCTCGTGGCCGACCTGCCGTGCTTCCACCTGCCGCACAACGAACGCAAGGTGGCCGTGGCCAACCAGATCGTGCGCGACGTGGCCGCCGAGCACGGCCTCACGGTGGTGCCGCTGCACGCGACCACCAAACGACAGGGCTGGCGCAGCGTGCTGACGCAGGTTGCCAACGATATGTTCCATCCGAACGACCGCGGCTACCGTACCTGGGCGGAGGCTTTCCTGCCGCTGCTCAGTTCGGCCGTGGCGCGACGCGTGCCCCAGGAGGCCCTGACCGAGTGAGGGCTGTCGGCGGCCGCAGCTAGGCTCGCAGCATGGCTAAACCCGTCTCCAACTTCCGCTGCACCGAGTGCGGCTGGACCACGCTGAAATGGGCGGGCCGCTGCGGCGAATGCCAGCAGTGGGGCACCGTGGTGGAAACCGCGGAGAAAACCGGCATCAGCCGGTCGGTCGCTCCCTCCATTGTGAGCGGCACCGGCGTCGCCCGCCCGATCACCCATGTCGACACGACAGCGGTGGCGCACTGGCCCACCGGCATCAACGAGTTCGACAGGGTGCTCGGCGGTGGCATCGTGCCCGGCTCGGTGATCCTACTCAGCGGTGAGCCCGGGGTGGGCAAATCCACCCTGCTGCTCGAGGTGGCGTCCAAGGCGGCCGTGGCCAAGTCCCGGGTGCTCTACGTGAGCGCCGAGGAGTCGGTGGCGCAGGTGCGCCTGCGCGCTGAACGCACCGGCGCATTGCAGCCGGAGCTCTTCATTGCCGCCGAGACCGACCTGGCCACCATCCTCGGTCAGATCGACGCGGTCAAACCCGACCTGGTGATCATCGACTCCGTGCAGACGGTGTCCAGCTCCCTCAACGACGGCCAGGCCGGTCAGCCCGGCCAGGTGCGCGAGGTCGCGTCCACGCTCATCCGGCTCGCCAAGGACCGTAACCTGCCGGTTTTGCTGGTGGGGCACGTCACCAAGGACGGCACCATTGCCGGCCCCCGGCTGCTCGAGCACCTGGTGGACGTGGTCTGCCAGTTCGAGGGCGACCGGCACACCGCGCTGCGGTTCGTGCGGGCCCTGAAGAACCGGTTCGGCTCCACCGACGAAGTCGGATGTTTCGAAATGACCGGTGATGGCATCAGCGAGGTCGCCGACCCGAGCGGGTTGTTCCTCAGCCGCGGCACCACCGCGGTCTCCGGCACCTGCGTGACGGTGGCGATGGAGGGCCGTCGTGCCCTGCCGGTTGAGGTGCAGGCGCTCGTGATCGACACCGCCATGCCCAACCCGCGCCGGGTGACCAACGGCGTGGACAGCTCCCGGGTGGCCATGCTGCTGGCCGTGTTGGAAAAGCGGGTGGGCCACCAATTCTCGAAGAAGGATGTCTACGTGTCGACGGTGGGCGGCGTGCGGTTGGTGGAACCAGCCGCGGATCTCGCCATTGCGATTGCGCTGACGTCGGCGATCCTCGATGAACCTATCGCCCACAACGTGGTGGCGTTCGGCGAGATCAGCCTGGCTGGCGAGATCCGCCCGGTGAGCGCCGCCAAGCAGCGCGCCGCCGAGGCCGCCCGGATGGGGTTCAGCACCCGCATCGACGCGTCCAGCAGCACCGTGCAGACCGCGGTGAACCGGGCGCTGGGCACGGGCATTTCCCGACGCGACGCCGAACTGGACGACGCGTTCCGGTAGCCCGGCTGGGCCCGTGCGGCTACGGGGCGGGGTCTGGCTCGGCCGCGTCGGTGCCGACGTCTTCGATCGGTCCGAGAGCGCGCAGCAGGTCGGCCGGAGCCGCCTGCATCACGGCGGGGCCGGCAACGTCGAAGAACACCATCTCGAGGGACTCGCTGTGCACGGTGAGGAACTCCCTCAGCCATTGACCGTCGGCCACCATCACCTGCGGATTGATCTCGTCGGGAATCATCCGGGCGTAGTTCTCGCCGGAGGAGAAGAGCAGCAGGGTGCGCTTGTCGCTGCCCTCACGGCCGAAGACCCGCACCTGTTCGGCGGAGCCCTTCACCACGAGCAGCGGCGCGATCACCACATCGTTGCGGAGTGCGTAAGCCACCGCGGCCACATCCTGGTTGGCCAGTGCGGTGGCGAGGGCTTCTGAGCGGGTGTCCTGGGTCGCGTCTGTCACGTGCTCCATTCAATCATCCGGTGTCGACGCGCACCCACTTCAGGTCTCAGCCTTGAGCGAACGGCCCGCCCGGACTAGTTGAGCAGGAACTGCGTGGGGCCGGCCGATTCGACGCCGCCCACGCTCACGGAGAGGTAGTACGACGCACCCTCGCCGGGCACTGCCTCCCGTTCGGTGATCTCGCAGGTCTCCGGGCTGGACCGGGTGCGGTCCCAGGTGAGCGGGGATTTGGTGCTGACCGCGACGCCGGGCTGCAGGGTGACCTCGGCGTCTGCCGGGTCGGTCTGGCAGTCGGTCGAGGTCCAGTACACATCGGCGCCGCTGGTGATCGTGAACACCTGCGTGGAGGTGCCGGCATTCAGGTTGCAGGGTGTGCTGCCGGTGTTGGTCACGCTCAGCGAGAGCTCGGGTTCGTCGCCAGGGTCGTAGGCGTCCTGGTCGGTGATCGCCTCGACCTGCACGGTCGCGGGGTCGCACGCCGGGCCGGCGGCAGCGTCGGTGGCGGCCGGGTCGGCGGTCGCTGCCGGGTCGGCCGCGCTGCCGGTCGGCGCCGGTGCCGCTGTTGAGGCTGGGCCACTGCCGCCGCCGGGACGCAGGACGATCAGAATGATGATCAGGAGCACGGCGAGCACGCCGAGGCCGACCACCAGACGGCGGCGCCGGTAGACGTTGCTGGTCTGGGGGCCGACGGGGTGCTTGATCGTCGACATGGTCCAAGGCTAGCGAGGTCTACCGGCGCCGCCGGTAATGCTCTGCGTGTCGGTTACGATTCCATCGAAACCCGGCGACGACGCATCAGGACCGCGCCGAGCAGCAGCATCAGCACGCCGCCGGCCAGCCACGGGCTGGCGTCCAGTCCGGTCTGAGCGAGTGTCGCGGCCGGGGTGACGCCGGCGACGGTGATCTCGGTCCAGCCGATCACGGCGCCCGCGGCATCCTGCACGATCATGCTGTGCGTACCGGCAGCGAGACCGGCCGGAACCACCGCGGTGACGGTGCCCGCGGCGCTGACCTGCTGCCAGCCGCCGAGGTTGATCGGCGTGGAGCGAACCCAGACGGAGACATACTGACGGGCGAACGCGGTTCCGACGCCGATGGTGAGCTTATCGCCGGCGGCCACCGTGGAGTCATTGACCGTGATCTTGTTCTGCAGGGCCTTGGTCAGAGCGGACTCCGCGGCGGCGGTCGGTGCGCTCGTGGGAGCGGCCGATCCGGTCTGGGGAAGCTCGGTGGGGGCGGGGGTCGGAGCCGTCGTCGGGACCGGGGTCGGCTCCGTGGTCGGGACCGGGGTCGGCTTCGTCACCGGAACGGTGACGGCCAGGGGCACCCGCACCGTGGTGCCGGATTCCTTGGCCGTGAGGGTGATCTCACTGGCGGGCGCGGCGTCGGCGGGCACCGTGACGGTGACCGTTGCGGCGCCGGTGGCGTCGACGGATGCCGGAGCGAAGACCGTCTTGCTGCCAGCCCAGGTGACGGCGAGTTCGGTGTTCCTCGGCGAGCCCAGTGAGGTGAGGTTGAGCTTGCCCACGGTGAAGCTCACCGAGTCACCGGGCTTCACTGCGGTGGCCGGAACGCCGGTCACGGATGCCTGCAGCGCCTTGAACGACGGCGACAGCGGGCTCTTGGCCGTGATGTAGGAGATCCAGGCGTCCCGGTCGATCAGACCGGAGTCGCGGGTTCCGGTGCCCGCGGTGAAGATGCGGAAGTTGTCACCGCCGGTGAGCAGGAAGTTGAACGAGCCGATCCGGTAGCCGCGGGCGGGATCAATGGGTGCGCCATTGATCCAGATGCCGGTGATCCGGTCGCCTTCGGCGCGGGTCGCATCGAACGTGTAGTTCACGTTGTCGGAGAGTCCCAGCTGCAGGTACGGGCGGCTCGGCACGGCACCCTTGCTGTCGCGCTGCCACTGCTGTTCCAGGGCGACCTTGAACTGCGCCCCGGTCAGGGTGGTGGTCCAGAGGTTGTTCAGGAAAGGCAGGACGGCGTTGGCCTCCGAGAAGCTAACGTCCGAGTCCGGTGTTGTGGAGAGTTCGGCGCGCATGCCGCCGGGGTTGACGATGCCGATCTCGGCGCCGCCCTTGGCCGGGTCGGCCAGGGACTCGCGCAGGGAGTTGGCAACCAGGGTGCCCATGGTCGACGGTGCGGAACGGTCTTCTACCACCGGGTTTGCCCCGCCGATGGAGGCACGGCTGATGGGGGCGGTGATGGAACCGACCTTCACGTTTCCGGTGACGGCCGCCTGGGCCAGCGCCGCATCCGTGATTGACTTGACCGCGGCGACCCGCGGGAACGCGTTCACCAGATCGGCGTCGGCCGCGGTGCTGCGCTTGACGTTCTGGTTGAGGACCGTGGTGGTGGATTTGGTGACGGAGTCGTAGCTGAGCACGACCTGGCCGATGTTCTCACCATAGTTGCCGGTCTGCAGGACCGGGCGGGTCACGCCTGTCGCGGCGCCGGGCACCTGGGCGTTCCAGGCGTAGAGCTTGTGGGTGTGGCCGGTGAAGATGGCATCCACGGCCGGCGAGGTCTGGGTGACAATCTTGGCGAAGGCGCTGTCGGTGAGGGCCAGTTCCTGCTCGAGGGTGGCGTTCTCCACTGTTCCGGCGCCGGCGCCCTCGTGGTATTCGGCGATGATGACGTCGGCCTCGCCGTTGGCGGGGTCGCCGTCGGTGAGCTGGCCGGCGACGCGGTTGACCGCGGCGACGGGGTCGCCGAAGCTGACCGTGGTGATGCCGTTGGGCGAGACCAGGGTGGGGGTCTCCTCGGTCACGGTGCCGATGACGGCGACCTTGACGCCCTGCACGTCCCGGATCACGTATTCCTGGAGGGCGGGCGTCTGGGTTCCAGCCTGGTACACGTTGGCGCCGAGGTAGTCGAAGTCGGCTTCGCCCGCGACCCGGCCGGTGAGGTCGGCGACGCCCTTGTCGAACTCGTGGTTACCGACCGCCGAGGCAGACAGCTCCAGGGCGTCGAGGACGTCGAGGGTCGGGGTGTCATTCTGCGAGGCGGATGCGTAGAGCGAGGCGCCGATGTTGTCCCCGTCGGAGAGGAACAGGGTGCTGTCCGGGAACTGGGCGCGGAGGGTTTCCACGGTTCCGGCGAACTTCACGGTGTTCGCGTCGATCCGCCCGTGGAAGTCGTTGATGTTCAGCAGGTTCAGCTGCACCGGGAGCGGGGCCGCGATGGCCGGGACGGCGACGACGGGCGCGCCCACCAGGCACGCTCCGATCACTGCAGCGAAGGCCAGCCGGAGCGGGCGGGACGGGTTGAGCGACATTGTTCTCCTCAAGGGAATTACCGTGTGGTGACGGGATGCAGGTGAAGGGGCCGGTGCTGGTGCCGCGCGCGAGGCGACGACGACACCTGCCGGTCAGTGCTGTGGGGGCAGCCTAACGACGCCGGATGTCCGGCGGGTTACGGCCGGGCAACATGCTCAGATGAGCAGAAAAACGCCGACCAGGCCAACTTCTGAGCAACTGGGAGCGGGCGTCCCCCGGCTGCGGAACGCCCGCTCTGATCGACGCCCGGTTATGCGCTCGGCAGGGTGGACCGGCGACGACGAGCGAGCAGCGCGCCGAGCAGCAGCAGGAGCAGGGCCCCCGCCAGCACCGGCGCGCTTTCGACGCCGGTGCTGGCGAGCGTGCCGGCCGCCGCCGTACCGGAGGCGACAACCGTGATCTCCGTCCAGCCGATGACGGCGCCTGCGGCATCCTGCAGGATGATGCGGTGCGTCCCCGCGGCCAGGTCCTTCGGCAGCGCCGTGGTCACCGTGCCCGCGGCACTGACCTGCAGCCAGCCGCCCAGGTTGACCGGGGTGGAGCGCACCCAGGCCGACACGATCTCACCGGCGTGCGGGGTGCCGGCCGTGATGGTGATCGCTGACCCCGCCATGTAGCGCGCCGCATTGGTGCTGATCCGGTCGCGGAAGGCGGCGGTGAGGGCGCTCTCCCGTGCCGCGGTCGGGGCGACCGCCGGCGCCGTGGCCGTCGGGACGGCGGGCGCCGTCGTCGTGGGGACCGGCGTGGGCCCGGTCGTCGGAACCGGGGTCGGCTCGGTGGTCGGCTCCGGGGTCGGCTCCGTCGTCGAGGTGGCCAGGTTCAGGCCCAGGATCGCGGGGTCGTGGTCGGAGGACCGGAACGGGTCTGCGACGTAGAAATCGGTGACGTTGGCGTTGTACCGGCTGTATTCCAGTGCCACGGACTCGACCGAGTTGATGTTCCACACATCCACATCGGCCACGACGGCGTCCGCCTCGGCGGAGGCGAAGACGTGGTCGAGGGACCCGACCGACCCGCCGAACGCATAGGTGTATTCGCCGCTCTTGGCCTCCTGATTCAGGTAGCCGGCGTCGGTGATCACCTTGATCGGGTCTTCGTGGTCGTAGGCGTTGAAGTCGCCGGTGAGGAACACCCGGTCGATGCCGGTCTCTGCTGACATCGTGTCGGCGAACGCGACGAGGGCGGTCGCCTGGTTGACGCGGGAGGCGTTCGACGCGCCCTGGCCGTCGCCCATGTCGGCGTCGACGCCGGTGCCCGACCCCTTGGACTTGAAGTGGTTCACGATGGTGAGGAATCGGCTGCCGGTGTCGCCGACAAGCTGGAAGGCCTGGGCGAGTGGCTGGCGGGCGTTGCTGAATGCTGCGGAGCCGGTGAGGATCGTGGATCCGCCCACGGTTTCGACCATTGCCTTCTGGTAGATGAAGGCGGTGCGGATGACGTCTTCGTTGGCCGGCAGCGCGGCCGGGGACTGCACGAATGCCCAGGCATCCTGGCCGAGGTCCGCGTTCAACGCGGCAACCAGGGTGGCCAGCGCGGTGTCACGGTCGACGCCGAACACTGCCGAGTTCTCGATCTCTTCGAGGGAGATCACCTGGGCGTCGAGGGCGTTGATGGCCGCGACGATCTTCGCCTGCTGGCGCAGGAAGTTCGCCTGGTCGGCCGCGCCACGTGCGTCGCAGCCACCGCTCACGGTGGTCTTGGCGCCGGCCCGGTCGGTGTAGTACTGGCAGCCGGTGAGGGTGTCTCCGGTGGTGGAGAAGTAGTTCAGCACGTTGAAGGTGCCCAGGCGGATGTCCCCGCCCACCTTCTCCGGTGCCGAGGTGCGGGTGTTGGCGAAGGTGGCCGGCTGCACGGTGACGGCGTTGTCGGGAACCAGGGCGCTGGTCGGCTGCAGCTTCCAGGCGTTGTTGCGGTAGTCCAGGATCGTCGGCCGGGTGAAGGTGACCGCGGCGCCGATCCGCACCGGGGCGGTGGTCGAGAGGTACGGCACCGGCTTGCCCTGGTTGGACGAGCTCAGGTAGTTGGTGCTCGCGCCGTCGTCGAGGGTGATCGCCCGCGCTGCGTTGGCGGCGATGGCGGCCGTGTACCCGGCGCTGCCGGGGCGGTCGGTGACGGTGGGGTTCACCAGGGGCGTGGTACCGGCGGCGAGGCCGATCTCGGCGTACTGGTTGGTGGTGTAGTTGTTCGTCACCGTGAAGTCGCCCGCGGGGGCGACGAGCATGCCCTCGAGCCGTTCACGGTCGGCGTCGGTGGCCGGCAGCCGCAGGGCCGTGCCGACCGGCGGCGTGATGCCGGCGCGATCGAGCTGGGCGATGTCGCCGAGGGTGTTGACGGTCAGCTGGGTGAGCCCGTAGTACTCGCTGACGGCCCCGGTGACGCTCACATAGTCGCCAATGGCCACGGTGCTGGCGATGGTCCTGGTGTAGACGAAGATGCCGTGGGAGGCCGGATCCGCGGCGGCAGCGTTGGCGCCGCCGGAGCCGGGGGTCTGCAGGTAGAAGCCGGCGAACCCGCCGGTGGGGTAGGCGGCGGTGACGACGCCGACGGTGCTCACGGTGCCGCCGGCCAGCGGACTGGCGTCCGCGGTGCCCTGGATGGCGCTGATCGCGGTGGTGCCGGTCGGCGGTGCCGTGGTGGGCGTCGGGGTCGGGGTGCCGGTGGGGACCGGCGCGGGGGGCGCGCTGGTCTGCCCGGCGGCGTTGGTGGGGCTGATGGTGGCCGACAGGCTGATGTCCGTGGCGTTGTTGTCGGTGTCGGCGGCGTTGCCGCGGTTGAACGACCTGACGTCGGAATTGGCCGTCGGCGCCGTTGCGACGGCCCCTTCATAGGTGAGGGACGTGCCGTAGCCGACCAGGTCGATCACGTTCGGGTTGCCGGCGGCGTCACCGGCTGCAAGGGCGAGCGGCGTGGTGGAGTTGGCGAGGATCAGGGTGCCGGCGGTGCCGCTCGGGTTCAGCGTGGAAACCAGGTCGGCGGCGGGCAGCGCCGAACCGTTGGTGCCGTTCGACCCGCCGGAGACGAGGTAGTACCCGTTGGCCGGGATGGTGCCGGTGAGGGCCACGGCGCTCGGGGCATCCGTGACGGTGCCGGAGGCCTTGCGGTACTGCAGCGACCAGGCGGACAGGTCGATGGGAGCGCTGGTGGGGTTGTACAGCTCGACGAATTTGTTTGTGAACGCGGCGTTGGCGCTGCCACCGCTGAGGTAGGCCTCGTTGATGACGACGCCGGTGCCGGCGGTGTTGGCCTGAGCGGGGAACGCCACGACCGGGGCGACGGCGAGGCACGCTCCGATCAGCGAAGCGAGGGCCAGCCGAAGCGGGCGGGGCGGGGCGAGCGGCATGGAGTCTCCTGGGTGGGTGCGATGAACGGTCTGGCGGAACAGTGTGCAGGGCAGGGCAGAGCAGGCAGGGGCAGGGCAGAGCAGAGCAGGGGCAGGGCAGAGCAGAGCAGGGCGCCGGGTGGGCCGACGGTGGAGCTCGGGTTTGGGGCACGCCGAACGTGCCAGTGGGCGCGCCACGAACCCCGCGGGGCGGGTGGCGCAGGAACCGTGCAGGTTGGCCGGAGTGCTTCGGGGGCAGCCTAACGACCGTCTATGTCCAGCTGGTTACGGGACGACAACATGCTCAGATGAGCACAAAAACGCCGACAGTGCCCACATCTGAGCGTGCTGTGGCCGAATCAGACCAGGCGCTTGAGCATCCGGGTGTTGCCGAGGGTGTTCGGCTTGACGCGGGCGAGGTCGAGGAATTCCGCGACACCCTCGTCCGGTGAGCGAACCAGTTCCGCGTACACGGCCGGGTCGACGGTTTCGGTGCCCATGTCGACGAAGCCGTGCCGGGTGAAGAAGCCCACCTCGAAGGTGAGGCAGAACAGGCGGCTGAGGCCAAGCTCCCTGGCGTCCGCCTCGAGCCGGCCCATGAGCGCGTGCCCGACGCCGTGCCCGAGCCAGTCCTCTGACACGGCGAGAGTGCGCACCTCGCCGAGGTCCTCCCACATCACGTGCAGGGCGCCGCAGCCGACGAGGTTGCCGTCCAGGTCCTCGACCACCCTGAATTCCTGCACGGCCTCGTAGAAGACCACGCGGTCCTTGCCGAGGAGGATGCGCTGCTGCACGAGGGGTTCAACGAGTGCCTGGATGAGCGGCACGTCACGGGTTTGGGCCCGGCGCACGATGAACTCCTGTTGTGTCACGTCCGCCCGCTCTCCTGGCCGCCGAAGCCGCCGATTCTGTTCCGCCGAGAGGTCAAGTCTAGAGGCGCACGACGAACGGCCCGGCGGGAGTCCGCCGGGCCGTTCGTGTAGTGCTGGGTGGTGCCTATTCGCTGGTGATGGCCAGGTCGGGCGTGCCCGGTCCGGTGCCGATACCCGCGGCGGTGTTGATGCCCACCGAGACGGCCTCGTTGCGGTTCGTCGTGGTGAACACGTACTCCCCGTCCACGAAGTCCACGTGCACGTGGTCGCCGGCGTTCAGTTCGCCGTGCAGGATCTTCTCGCTCAGGCGGTCCTCAACCTCACGCTGGATCGCGCGACGCAGCGGCCGGGCACCCAGCGCGGGGTCGAAGCCGACCTCGATGAGGTGCTCCTTGACCGCCAGGGTGAGGTCGATGGTCATGTCGCGGTCGAGCAGCCGGTCGCCCAGGCGCTTGATGAACAGGTCCACGATCTGCAGCAGTTCGGGCTTGGACAGCTGCGGGAAGACGATGATCTCGTCGACACGGTTGAGGAACTCGGGCTTGAAGTGCTTCTTCAGCTCCTCGTTCACCTTTCCGCGCATCCGGTCGTAGCTGGTGGCGGTGTCACCCTCGAGCTGGAAGCCGACGGGCGAGCCGCTGATGTCCCTGGTGCCGAGGTTGGTGGTCATGATGATGACGGTGTTCTTGAAGTCGATCACGCGACCCTGGCCATCCGTCAACCGGCCCTCTTCCAGAATCTGCAGGAGGGAGTTGAAGATGTCGGGGTGGGCCTTCTCGATCTCGTCGAACAGCACCACGGAGAACGGCTTGCGGCGCACCTTCTCGGTGAGCTGGCCGCCCTCTTCGAAGCCGACGAACCCGGGAGGCGCACCGAACAGGCGCGACACCGTGTGCTTCTCGCCGTACTCGCTCATGTCGAGAGAGATCATGGCGGCCTCGTCGTCGAAGAGGAACTCGGCGAGCGCCTTGGCCAGCTCGGTCTTGCCGACGCCGGTCGGGCCGGCGAAGATGAACGAACCGCTCGGACGCTTCGGGTCCTTCAGGCCCGCACGGGTGCGACGGATGGTCTTGGCGAGCGCCGAGATGGCCTCTTCCTGACCGATGACGCGCTGGTGCAAAGCCTTCTCCATGAAGACCAGCCGCGAGGACTCCTCCTCGGTGAGCTTGAACACGGGGATGCCGGTGGCCTGCGCCAGGACCTCGGCGATCAGGCCCTCGTCGACCACCGCGGTGGTCTTGACGTCGCCGGACTTCCACTTCTTCTCCAGGCGCAGACGCTCGCCGAGGAGGTTCTTCTCCTCGTCGCGCAGGCCAGCGGCCTTCTCGAAGTCCTGGTCCTCGATCGCGGTTTCCTTGGCGGCACGCACCACGGCGATCTTCTCGTCGAATTCGCGCAGCTCGGGCGGGCTGGACAGGATCGACAGGCGCAGGCGTGCGCCGGCCTCGTCGATCAGGTCGATGGCCTTGTCCGGCAGGAACCGGTCGGAGACGTACCGGTCGGCGAGGTTCGCCGCGGCCACGAGGGCCCCGTCGGTGATGGACACCTTGTGGTGCGCCTCGTAGCGGTCGCGCAGCCCCTTGAGGATATTGATGGTGTGCGGCAGCGACGGCTCGTTCACCTGGATGGGCTGGAACCGGCGCTCGAGCGCGGCATCCTTCTCGAAGTGCTTGCGGTACTCATCCAGCGTGGTCGCGCCGATGGTCTGCAGTTCACCGCGGGCGAGCAGGGGCTTGAGGATCGAGGCCGCGTCGATGGCGCCCTCGGCGGCACCGGCTCCGACGAGGGTGTGGATCTCGTCGATGAACACGATGATGTCGCCGCGGGTGCGGATCTCCTTGGTGACCTTTTTCAGGCGTTCCTCGAAGTCACCGCGGTAGCGGCTGCCGGCGATGAGCGAACCGAGGTCGAGCGAGTACAGCTGCTTGTCCTTCAGCGTCTCCGGCACATCGCCCTTGACGATCGCCTGGGCGAGGCCCTCGACGACGGCGGTCTTGCCGACGCCGGGCTCACCGATGAGCACGGGGTTGTTCTTGGAGCGGCGGGAGAGGATCTGCATGACCCGCTCGATCTCCTTCTCGCGCCCGATCACCGGGTCGAGCTTGTTATCGCGCGCGGCCTGGGTGAGGTTGCGCCCGAACTGGTCGAGGATCTGGCTGCCCGCGGGGTTGGCCGCTGTCTCGTTCGCACCCACCTGCACCTGCTCCTTCCCCTGGTAGCCGGAAAGGAGCTGGATGACCTGCTGGCGCACCCGGTTCAGGTCGGCGCCGAGCTTGACCAGCACCTGGGCGGCAACGCCCTCGCCTTCGCGGATGAGCCCGAGCAGGATGTGCTCGGTTCCGATGTAATTGTGGCCCAGCTGCAAGGCTTCGCGAAGGCTCAGCTCGAGGACCTTCTTGGCGCGCGGCGTGAACGGGATGTGCCCGGTCGGCTGCTGCTGACCCTGGCCGATGATGTCCTGCACCTGTTCACGCACGGCATCCAGCGAGATGCCGAGGCTCTCCAGGGCCTTGGCGGCCACGCCTTCACCCTCGTGGATGAGCCCGAGCAGAATGTGCTCGGTTCCGATGTAGTTGTGGTTGAGCATCTTGGCCTCTTCCTGGGCCAGGACGACGACACGACGAGCTCGGTCGGTAAATCTCTCAAACATATGAAC
This sequence comes from Cryobacterium adonitolivorans, assembly GCF_004402695.1. Taxonomy (GTDB): domain Bacteria; phylum Actinomycetota; class Actinomycetes; order Actinomycetales; family Microbacteriaceae; genus Cryobacterium; species Cryobacterium adonitolivorans. The sequence goes on from NZ_SOFL01000037.1 coordinate 36,069, forward strand.
ACTCCCTTGGCGCCAGGGCGGTTATGGCACCGATACAACGAGAGTAACCAGCGCAAGGCCGGATGCGTGCCTCTGTTCGCCGTGGGCGTGACGGATGTGACGTGCGGGGTCCGCTCCGCCGCACGCCGCGCCGACGGCTGCGCGGTGTTTCCCCCGACCTGCCCCCGTTCGGACGAGTTGCATCTGGCGGACCGCACGGCCCGGCTGGAAAGACGGCTCGGCAGAGTTCTCACCTGGCTGGCTCTGGGCGGCGCCCTGCTCTGGGGCCTCCTGGCGACCGGAATCGGCGTCGCCACCGTGGTCGGGCAGCTCCTGACCGACAGGTTCGTCGTCACACTCTTCGCGGATGCGCTGCTCCTGGGCACCGTGCTCTGGCAGGGCTTCGGTGGGCTCGGCCGGATGATCGCTGCTGGCGAGCTGAACGGCGACGCCCCTGGCGGCTTCTGGCCGTTGGCAACCCTCGTCGACCTCGCTCCGGGCGGAACCGGAGTCGTGCTCCTCGTCGCGGCCGCGGCCATCTCGATGGGCCAGCGCCTGCAGCGCGAGACCGACGGACTCGTCTAGTGGCACCCGCCGCCGAGGACGAGGCCACGGGCATCCACTGCAGGCTCGACGAGCTGCTTATCGAGCGGGGCATGACCCTCACCAGGCTCAGCGAGCTGGTCGGGGTCAGCGTGGTCAACCTCTCGGTTCTCAAGAACGACCGGGCCAGGGCCATCCGGTATTCGACCCTCGCCGCGGTCTGCGTCGCGCTGAACTGTGAGGTCGGCGACCTGCTCGTGCGCGCCGACTGAACCCGGCCAACCCCGTCGCGCCCTTGCGAGGGCACCGGACTGCGCAATACTGTCACCATTCGGCTCCACTATTTCGGGACCTGCGCAGGCAGGCGAAAGGCGGCGGCACCATGGACGGCTCCCCGAACCTCGCCAATCCGGCTCGTTCCAACGGCATCACCGACCCAGCCGCCGAGATCGCCCGGCTCTCCGCCGAGAATTCCCGGCTGCGCGGACAGCTCGGCCCGGCCGCCGAACACCGCGCGTCCGCCAGGTGGCGGGCGTTTTTCGCGGCGCTGCTCATCACCATCGGCGTGCTCCTGGCACCGATCAGCGTGGTGGCGTACTGGACCAAGGGGTACGTCAACGACACCGACAGGTTCGTCGCCTCGCTCGCCCCGCTCGCGGACGACCCCGCCGTGCAGGCGTACCTGGTCGACGAGATCGTCACGGTCGTCAACGACAACGTCGACATCGACGGCATCACCAAGGACCTGTTCGACGGGTTGGCCAACCTCGACCTCCCCCCGGAGGCCAAAAACGCCCTCGGGCTGCTCGAACAGCCCGCCACGCAGGGGGTGCAAAGCCTGATCCGATCCGCCGCCACCAACATCGTCGCCTCGGATGCCTTCGCCGAGCTCTGGGAACAGGCGCTGCGGACCAGCCAGACCCAGGTCATCGCGGCGTTGGAGGGCGACACCTCCACGGCGCTGATGATCAGCGACACCGGCGAACTCGGCATCCAGCTCGGACCGATCATCGAGGAAGTGAAGAAGGAACTGGTCAACCGGGGCTTCTCGCTGGCGCAGAACATCCCCGAGGTGAATCGCACCATCGTGGTGGCCCAGTCAGACTCCCTCGTGCAGGCGCGCACCGGTTATCAGCTGCTGAACGTGCTCGGCTTCATCCTGCCGCTGGTGAGCCTGGGCCTGATCGTCCTCGGCGTGCTGGTGGCCAAACGACGCTCGCGCACCATGATCTGGGCCGGACTCACCCTGGCCCTGTCCATGGCCCTGCTCGCCGCCGGAATCGCGGTGGGGCGAATCCTCTTCATCAGCGCATTGTCGCCGACGTACCTCCCCAATAATGTGGCCCAGGCGCTCTATGACGCCGTGGTGCCGTTCATCAACACCACGGCCCTGTCGGTGGGGCTGGTCGGCTTCACCGTGGCCGTCGTGGCGTACCTGGCCGGGCCGTTCCGCGGGTCGACCATGCTCCGCCGGGCCACCATCGGAACGACCGCACGGTTGCGCACGGCTGCGGAGAACGCCGGAGTCACGACGGGCGGCTTCGGAGAATTCCTCTACCACTACCGGCGCCTGGTCCACGTGCTGATCGGGTTGGCCGCCGCCGCCGTCGCGATTTTCTGGCGGCCGCTCGCCGTGCCGGTAATCATCTGGACGGCGGTCCTCGCGCTGCTGGCCGTGCTGCTCGTCGAGCTGCTGCAGCGCCCGCCGGTCACCCCCGGCGTCCCCCTGGTCCCCCGGGCCAGGCCGGGCACGGGTCCAGGACCGCAGGAACCGACGGCCACGGCCAGCACGGAACCGGTCAACCCCACCCTCCCGTTGCCGCCAGGAGACCCCGACGATCTGCGCGGACAGACCGGCCCGACAGAACCCCTCGAACCGCTGCGCACCCCGGCACGCCCGGATTAGGCTCGCAGTGTGAGCAACCTCGAAACCGAACCGGCCGAAATCGTCTGCGACCCCAGCACGATCACCGAGGCGGATGTCGTCATCCTGACGCCGCGGGACGTCCCCCTGGGCGGCCTCCGTGCGATGGGCGTGCGTCGCACCCTCCCCCAGCGCGAGAGAAGCCTGATCGGCGCCTGGTGCTTCATCGACCACTACGGCCCCGACGACGTCTCCGTCACCGGCGGGATGGTGGTGCCGCCACATCCGCACACCGGGTTGCAGACGGCGAGCTGGCTGTTCGCCGGCGAGGTCGAGCACCGCGACAGCGTCGACAGTCTCGCCCTGGTGCGGCCGGGCGAGCTGAACCTGATGACCGCGGGCTCCGGCATCAGCCATTCCGAGGTCTCCACGCCAGACACCACGGCACTGCACGGCGTGCAGCTGTGGATCGCGCTGCCCGACCTCACCCGGCACCAGGCACCGCACTTCGAGAACCACGTCATCGAGCCCATCACGCTCGGCGAGGTCACCCTGCACGTGTTCATGGGCACCCTGGCCGGGCAGAGGGCCGCCGCCACCGGGGACACCCCGCTGGTCGGCGCGCAGATCGACCTGCCGGCCGGGTCGTCGATCGACCTCGACGTGGATTGGTCCTTCGAGCACGGGGTGCTCGTCGACGCCGGCACGGTGCTGTTCGCCGGCGCGACGGTGCAGCAAAACGAACTGGGTGTCGCCCTGGCCGGCCGCTCGGCCATCCGCCTGCAGAACACCGGCGACGGCACCGCCCGGGTGGTGCTGCTGGGCGGCGAACCGCTCGGCGAGCAGATCGTGATGTGGTGGAACTTCATCGGCCGCAGCCACGAGGAGATCACCGCCTGGCGAGCCCAGTGGCAGTCAGAGGTGATCGACGGCACGGATGCCGCCGGCCGGTTCGGTCACGTCGCCTACCACGGTGCGCCGCTGCCGGCACCGGTGCTGCCCACCGTGCGGCTCAAGCCCCGCCGCTGAACCGGCCGGGGGCCGCGGCTACTGCACGGCGGAGGTCAGCCTGGCGAGGTTGTCGAGGATCGTCGAGCGCAGCGGCTGCTTCATCCACTCGTCGAGGGTGAGTTCGCGGCTGTCGGCCCGGTAGCCGTCCTCCACCGCCCGCAGCGCCTGCACGAACGAGGCCCCACGCACCATCAGGGACACCTCGAAGTTGAGGCTGAACGAGCGCATGTCCATGTTGCTCGAGCCGATCACGGCGACGTCGTCGTCGATGGTGAAGTGCTTGGCGTGCAGAACGTACGGCGCCTTGTACATGTAGATCTTCACGCCCGCCCGGAGCAGTTCCTCGTAGTAGGAGCGTTGCGCGTGGTACACGAGAGCCTGGTCGCCGATCTCGGAGACGAACAGTTCCACGTGCAGTCCGCGCTGCACTGCGGTGGTGACGGCGTACATGATCGACTCATCGGGCACGAAGTACGGGCTGGTGATCACGATGCGATCCTGCGCGTAGTAGAGCAGCGCGAGGAACAGTCGCAGGTTGTTCTCCCCCTCGAAGCCTGGCCCGCTGGGCACGACCTGGCAGTCGATGGCATCGGAGATGTCTTCGGGGTGCACGGGCTCGATGTCGCGGGTGAGGAGCTCGTTGGTCTCGCTGTACCAGTCGGTGATGAAGATCGCGTTCAGGCCGGAGACTATGGGGCCCTCGAGCCGTACCATCAGGTCTTTCCATTTGAGGCCGCGGCGGATGTTGCGCTTCATGTTGTAGGTGCGGTCGATCACGTTCTGCGACCCCATGAACCCCACCCGGCCGTCGACGATGACGAGCTTGCGGTGGTTGCGCAGGTCGGGGCGCTGCCACTTGCCCTTGAACGGCTGCAGCGGAAGCATCAACTGCCACTGCACTCCGGAGGCGGTGAGCCGTTTCTTGGTCTGTGCGAAGCCCGGCTTCCGCATCGACTGGATGTGGTCCATCAGCACGCGCACCGTCACGCCGCGCTTGACGGCGTTCTCCAGGGCGTCGAAGAACGGCGTGGTGGTGGGGTCGAGGGAGAGGATGTAGAACTCGACGTGCACGTACTTCCTGGCCTTGTCGATGTCGGCGACCATCGCGGCGAAGGTCTCCTCATAGTTGCCGTGCAGCCGCGCCCGGTTGTCGCCGACGAGCGGCATCGCCCCGAGGTTGCGGTTGAGCGCGACCACGGATTCGAGCCAGGCCGGCCACGGGTGGTCGCGTTGCACCCGCTCCATGCCGGCGGTGCTGTCGAGGATGAACTGGTTGATCTCGGCCTGCATCTCCACCCGGCGCTTGGGCAGGGTGCGATAGCCGATCAGCAGGAAAAGCAGGAAACCGAAGAAGGGGATCAGGAAGATCGCCAGCAACCACGCCATGCCGGAGGTGGGCCTGCGGTTGCGCGGCACGACGATGATCGCGATCACTCGGATGGCGAAGTCAACAAGGAATGCCACCACGAGAAGGATGGTGGACAGGTCGATACCGAACACGGTTAGCTGGCCGGTTTGTCGAGGCCGAGTCTGGTTCGTTCCTCGGCTTCGACCCGCGCGTAGGCGTTTCGTTCGGTGCGGTCGGCGCGGATGATGGCGCGCATGATGATCCAGAAGATCACCCCGACCAGAACCGTGGGCGCGAGCGAGAACAAAGCGTTGGCCCAGAAGTCATCCATAGTCACTCCAGCCTACGCGAACAAGCCCTGCCCCCATCCGCGAGCTGTGACTTAAGCACCAGGATTCGCGGGCAAAGTCATACGGTCGTAGCAACGCTCTGATTCAAGGAGTGTTGGATGGTCAAGCTTTTTCCGGCGGGCACGCGGACGAGGTTCGTGGATATGGTCTGCTCAGGGGG
>NZ_SOFL01000015.1 GCF_004402695.1 Cryobacterium adonitolivorans
AACTGCTCTGCTGGGCTGCTCATACCTTGATAATCGCACCGACCACCGACACTCCAGCCCCAGCAAAACCAGGTGTGGAAGAGTTCCCTGACCGGCCCCTTGTGGAGGACCGGCCGACCCGGATCAGGCCACGGCGATGAAGTGCTGCACGTCGGGGGACGGGCAATAGAACCTGTGCAGCAGCTCCTTCCATTTGGCGTATTCGGGGGAGCCCCTGAATCCCTGGGTGTGGTCCTCGAGTCTTTTCCAGTCGACCAGTAGCAGGAAGGACGACGGGTCCTCAATCGACCGGGAAAGGCTGAGCCCACGGAATCCGGGTATCGATTCGATGAGTGGCCGCGCTGTTTGGAAAGCAGTCAGGAAGTCATCTTCGAGGCCGGGACGCACGGGCAGGATGGCGTGTTCTCTGATCACCCGTCGACACTATCCCGGCTGGAGGGCCCGGCTCGGCGGGTACCATCGACTCCCATGAGCAGCAACACGACGGCCGACGCCGCCATACCGAGCACAGGCCCGAGGTCGGGCACCATCACCAGCATCGTTCTCGGTGGCGAGCACTATTCAGCCGAGCTCGTCGATGCGGTGCGCGCGGCGACAGTCGCGGCGGCGCTGGCAGCCGGCGGCTGGTTCGGCCGCGGCGACAAGAACGCGGCGGACGCCGCTGCGGTCGCCGCAATGAGGGGTGAACTGTTGCCGGCGCCGTTCGCCGGGTACGTGGTGATCGGCGAGGGCGAGAAGGACGAAGCCCCGATGCTGGCCAACGGAGAGGAGCTCGGCTCCGGGCAGGGACCGGCCTGCGATATCGCCGTTGACCCGCTCGACGGCACACGGCTCGTGCAGGAAGGCCTGCCCGGATCGGTGTGCGTCATCGCACTCGCCCCGCGCGGCACCCTCTTTGATCCCCGGGACGTCTTCTACATGGACAAGCTCATTTCCTCGGCACCTGCCCGCGGTGTTCTCAATCTCCGCGCCACCCCGAGCGAGAACGTGCGCCGGCTGGCTGAGGTGCTCGGGAAGCCGGTGACCGAGATCACCGTGGCCGTGCTCGACAAGCCGCGGCACGCGAGCCTGGTGGCCGAACTGCTCGGGTTCGGCGCGCAGGTCGTGCTTGCGGGGGAGGGCGACGTGTCCGCCGCGATCGACGCAGCCACACCCGGCGGGCGTATCGACCTGGCCATGGGAATCGGCGGCACACCAGAGGGTGTGCTCACCGCCTGCGCAATTCGGGCGCTCGGTGGATTCATGGAGGGCAGGCTCGCTCCCCAAAGCGATGATCAACTCGCCCTGGCCGTGGCCGCCGGGCACGACCTCGACAGGGTGTTGACACTCGACGACCTCGTGGCCAGCGACAGGGTGCTGTTCGCCTCGACGCCAGTAACCGCTCGGTCGTAGCGCAACGCCGTAGCGCGACGCCGTAGAACCAGACCGGCACGGCAGCGCGACGGGACGGCCACGCCGCGAGTGCGCCGTAGACCCCGGGCAGACCGAACCCCAGACCGACCAGGACGCTGAGCCCGCCGGCCACCCGGAGTCTGTTCCTGAGTGCTTTCTGTTCGAATGCGGAGTCAGCCATCAGGGCCTCCCGATATGCCGTCCAGTGTGTCTCTGAACGAGAGTCGCGCCACTTTCGGCCGGTGTCAACGGCCGGTTAACGACAAAACCCCCGGGGTTTCCGGGGGCTTTTTCGGTGGGCGATGCGGGACTCGAACCCACGACCTCTTCCGTGTGAAGGAAGCGCGCTACCAACTGCGCCAATCGCCCGAACCACACTCGAAAACCTCTCGACTGCGACATTTGATACTAGACCAGACCGGGGTCTGAACGCACATCGAGACGCCGCGACACGCTGCAATCGCTCGGTTTGAATATGCATCGCACTATCGGCTAGAGTCTTCAAAGCACGCAGAAATGCAGGCAGTTGCGGATGTGGCGCAGTGGTAGCGCATCACCTTGCCAAGGTGAGGGTCGCGAGTTCGAATCTCGTCATCCGCTCGAATTGAATCGGCCGAACGGCCGATTCTCTTTGGTATAAATACGGCGATAAACAAGCACGGTGGATTGGCCGAGAGGCGAGGCAGCGGCCTGCAAAGCCGTATACACGGGTTCGAATCCCGTATCCACCTCCAGCCTGAGAAGTTTTTGACTCGCTTCGCAGGATCTGGGCGATTGGCGCAGCGGTAGCGCGCTTCCCTGACACGGAAGAGGTCACTGGTTCGATCCCAGTATCGCCCACAGGAACAAACCCCCGGTAACCCCGGGGGTTTTGTCGTTTCCTGCTTGAATGATCGGCCGGCTGGGACTAACTTGTGTTGCACATGGGAACCGTCCGAACGCCGGAGCCGGTTCGGCGCCACCGAAAGTGGCTCGTCGGCAATGGTGTGCTCGGCCTCACTCATCGAGGAAAGTGGAGGACACGGCATGTCAACATCATCGGGCAAAACCACTACTACGACCATGACCGCAACGAACGTACAACGAGCATCACTGGGTGTCGGTATCGTCTTCGTTCTCGTGGGAATTCTGGGGTTCGTCCCTGGGATCACCACGAACCTCGACCAGATGCTCTTCGCTGGTCACGAGTCGGAAGCCTTGCTCCTGGGCCTCTTCCAAGTCTCGATCCTGCACAACCTGGTACACCTGTTGTACGGCGTCGCCGGGATCGCCCTGGCACGTAAGGCGAGCACTGCCCGCAATTACCTGATCTGGGGTGGAGTCATCTATCTCGTCCTATGGCTCTACGGCCTCTTCATCGATTTGGACGCTCCGATCAACTTCGTGCCGCTCAACGTCGCCGATAACTGGCTGCACTTGGGGCTCGGTATCGGCATGATCCTGCTCGGCGTCGTATTAGGGGGCCGCCGCACAAACGCCACGTCGAACAACATGTGATCTGTCGTGACAGGCCCAGGGCGCCGGATTAGCACGTCATGTGCGCTGGCGCCCTTCGGGATGCGGTAGAGTCTTCCAAGCACGCAGAAATGCGAGCAGTTGCGGATGTGGCGCAGTGGTAGCGCATCACCTTGCCAAGGTGAGGGTCGCGAGTTCGAATCTCGTCATCCGCTCGAAGTGAATCGGCCGAGAGGCCGATTTTCTTTGGGTGTACAGGTTTTAAAGAACACGGTGGATTGGCCGAGAGGCGAGGCAACGGCCTGCAAAGCCGTCTACACGGGTTCGAATCCCGTATCCACCTCCAGCCCGCGAGCACCATCCGCGGCCCTGGGCGATTGGCGCAGCGGTAGCGCGCTTCCCTGACACGGAAGAGGTCACTGGTTCGATCCCAGTATCGCCCACAGACAAATCCCCGGTTCTCGAACCGGGGTTTTTTTGTGATCGCTCACGAGGCCGACGATTCCTGCTCAGCCCTGGACTCGAACGACCCGCGACCCGAGCCCGCATCCCCGCCTGCTCGACTCCACTAAAGTTGTCGGGTACGCAAACACAGGGAGAAATACACGTGGCTGACGGCTTTGAGCTATTCACCGACCGATCCGTTGTCGCAATGCGCGTCAACGGCGAGCTCAAGGACCTCGCGACTCCGGTAACCGAGACGGATGACGTCACCCCGGTGACCGTCGACTCGCCCGACGGCCTCAACATCCTGCGCCACTCCGCCGCCCACGTGCTCGCTCAGGCTGTGCAGACCGTGAACCCCGCGGCGCGCCTGGGCATCGGCCCGCCCGTCACGGACGGTTTCTACTACGACTTCGACGTGGCCGAACCTTTCACGCCCGAAGACATCAAGTCGCTCGAGAAGGCCATGGACCGCATCATCCGCCAGGGCCAGCGTTTCGTGCGCCGCGTCGTGACCGACGACGAGGCGCGCGCCGAACTCGCCGCTGAGCCGTACAAGCTCGAGCTGATCGGCATCAAAGGCGGGGCAGCCGAGACCGCCGACAACGAGTCCGTCGAGGTCGGCGGCACCGAGCTGACCATCTACGACAACGTTGACCCCAAGACCGGCGAGACCGTGTGGAAGGACCTCTGTCGCGGTCCGCACCTGCCCAACACCCGCATGATCGGCAACGGCTACTCGCTCACCCGCCTGGCCGCCGCCTACTGGCGCGGCTCGGAGAAGAACCCGCAGCTGCAGCGCATCTACGGCACCGCCTGGCCCTCCAAGGACGAACTGCGCGCCTACCAGGCCCGCCAGGAGGAGGCCGCCAAGCGCGACCACCGCAAGCTTGGCGCTGAGCTGGACCTGTTCAGCTTCCCCGAGGAGATCGGCTCCGGCCTGGCGGTCTTCCACCCCAAGGGCGGCATCATCCGCCAGGAGATGGAAAACTACTCCCGCAAGCGCCACACCGAAGCCGGCTACGACTTCGTCTACTCACCGCACATCACCAAGTCCAACCTGTTCGAGACCTCCGGGCACCTGGACTGGTATGCCGACGGCATGTTCCCGCCGATGAAGCTCGACGCCGAGATCGACGCCGACGGCCACGTGACCCGCCAGGGCGTCGACTACTACCTCAAGCCGATGAACTGCCCGTTCCACAACCTGATCTTCCGCGCCAGCGGCCGCAGCTACCGCGACCTGCCCATGCGCCTATTCGAGTTCGGCACCGTCTACCGCTACGAGAAGTCCGGCGTGGTGCACGGCCTCACCCGGGTGCGCGGCATGACCCAGGACGACGCCCACATCTACACCACCCGCGAGGGCATGAAAGAGGAGCTCACCCGCACCCTCAACTTCGTGCTTCAGCTGCTGGCGGACTACGGGCTCGACGACTACTACCTCGAACTCTCGACCAAGGATCCGGTCAAGTTCGTCGGCAGTGACGACGCGTGGGACGAAGCGACCCAGACCCTCGCCGAGGTCGCCGCGGCGTCCGGTCTCGAACTGGTCGCCGACCCGGGCGGAGCCGCGTTCTACGGCCCGAAGATCTCGGTGCAGGCTCGTGACGCCATCGGCCGGACCTGGCAGATGTCCACCATCCAGCTGGACTTCAACCTGCCTGAGCGCTTCGAACTCGAGTACACCGCGCCGGACGGTTCGCGCCAGCGACCGGTGATGATCCACCGTGCCCTGTTCGGTTCCATCGAGCGGTTCTTCGCCGTGCTCACCGAGCACTACGCCGGTGCCTTCCCGGTCTGGTTGTCACCGGTGCAGGTGGTCGGCATCCCGATCTCCGAGCAGTACGGCCCGTTCCTCGACGACGTGATCGCCCAGCTCCGCGCCCACGGCGTGCGTGCCGAGGTCGACCACGCCGACGACCGCATGCAGAAGAAGATCCGCAACCACACCAAGGCCAAGGTCCCCTTCCAGCTCATCGTCGGCGACGAGGACCAGGCCAATGGCGCGGTCAGCTTCCGCTTCCGCGATGGCACCCAGGAAAACGGTGTTCCCGTCGCCGACGCCATCCGGCGCATCGTCGCCTCGATCGAAACCCGCGCGCAGGTTCACGGCACAGCTGACTTCATCGAGGGCGGCACTGCCGGAGCCCCGGTCGCTGCGGCCGGCGCGGACCAGGCCTGACGATGACCGACGCCACTTCGGCAGATCCAGAGAAAGACGCGCCGAGAGACACTCCCTGGGACCGGCTGTCCGGCAGCCCGCAAGATTTTGCCGAGGGAGTCCAGGTCGAGAACTCCGGCGACTTCGCCGCAGTACCGGATGCCTTCCAACGGCTGTGGACGCCGCACAGGATGGTCTACATTCAGGACGGTCAGCAGCCGCATCCCGACGATTGCCCGTTTTGCATCGCACCGTCGATGGACGACGAGAAGGCTCTTATCGTGGCCCGCGGCAGGTACGCCTATGTGCTGCTGAACCTGTTCCCCTACAACAGCGGCCACCTGCTGGTGTGCCCATACCGGCATGTTGCGACGTATGACGAAGCCACCCCGGAGGAAGTCGCCGAGATCGGTAGCCTGACCCAGGTGGCCATGCGGGTGCTCAAGGCCACCTCGGGCTGCGACGGGTTCAACCTCGGGATGAACCAGGGCCGCATCGCGGGCGCCGGGATCGCCGAACACCTGCACCAGCACATCGTTCCGCGGTGGGCGTTGGACTCGAACTTCTTCCCGATCATCGCCGGCACCAAGGCGATCCCGAAACTTCTGGGCGAGGTGCGCCGAGAGGTCGCAGAGGGATGGCCCGTCTCCACCGCCTGACTTCGCTCGCACGGCTCCCCGCACCACTCGTCTCCTGACCCAGATCTCATCACCCGTGCCCCTCGCCCCGAACAGCGGCACCAGACGCAAGGAATAGAATCGTAGCTATGACTGACACCACTTCCACCGAGCAGGTCGACAGCGCCGCACAGTTCGGCTCGAGCCGCGTCAAGCGCGGACTCGCCGAGATGCTGAAGGGCGGCGTCATCATGGACGTCGTCAACGCCGAGCAGGCCCGCATCGCCGAAGACGCCGGCGCCGTCGCCGTCATGGCGCTCGAGCGCGTCCCGGCCGACATCCGCTCCCAGGGTGGCGTCGCCCGCATGAGCGACCCCGACCTGATCGACAGCATCCGCGCCGAGGTCTCCATCCCCGTGATGGCCAAGGCCCGCATCGGCCACTTCGTTGAAGCGCAGGTGCTGCAGGCCCTCGAGGTCGACTACATCGACGAGTCCGAGGTGCTCAGCCCGGCCGACTACGTCAACCACATCGACAAGTGGAACTTCACGATCCCCTTCGTCTGCGGCGCGACGAACCTGGGTGAGGCGCTGCGTCGTATCACCGAGGGCGCCGCGATGATCCGCTCCAAGGGCGAGGCCGGCACCGGCGACGTCTCGGAGGCCACCAAGCACATCCGCACCATCAAGGGCGAGATCGCCCGGCTGTCCTCGCTCACCAAGGACGAGCTGTACGTGGCCGCCAAAGAACTTCAGGCGCCGTACGAGCTCGTTGCCGAGATCGCCGCGACCGGCAAGCTGCCCGTCGTGCTGTTCACCGCCGGCGGCGTGGCCACCCCGGCCGACGCGGCCATGATGATGCAGCTCGGCGCCGACGGCGTGTTTGTGGGCTCTGGCATCTTCAAGTCGGGCAACCCGCAGGAACGCGCCAACGCCATTGTCAAGGCCGTCGCCTTCTACGACGACGCCAAGATCATCGCGGATGTATCGCGCGGCCTCGGCGAAGCGATGGTCGGCATCAACGTGTCCGACCTCGCCGCCCCGCACCGTCTCTCAGAGCGCGGTTGGTAACACCCGCTTCATGAGCGTTGGAGTACTCGCCCTTCAGGGCGACTTTCGCGAGCACGCCGACGTACTGCGCTCACTCGGCAGTGAGGTCACCCTCGTGCGCCGCCCGGAGGAACTGGCCAGTGTCACCGGCTTGGTGATCCCGGGCGGCGAGTCGAGCGTGATGGACAAGCTGACCCGCATGTTCGGCCTGGCCGAACCCCTGCGGGCAGCTGTCGAACGCGGGATGCCGGTCTACGGGACCTGTGCCGGCCTGATCATGCTCGCCGACACCGTGCTCGATGCCATCCGCGGGCAGCAGAGCATCGGCGGCCTCGACATCAGCGTGCGCCGCAATGCCTTCGGCTCCCAGACGGCCTCGTTCGAGACCGATCTGGAGGTGCCGGCGCTTGGCGAGGCTCCCGTGCACGCCGTCTTCATCCGCGCCCCTGTGGTCGAGAGCGTTGGTCCGATGGCCACAGCCCTCGCCACAATCGCCGACGGCCGGTGCGTGGCCGTCGAACAGGGTAACCTGCTCGGCACGTCGTTCCACCCGGAAATCACGGGGGAGTACCGCTTCCACGAGTACTTCCTGCAGAAGGTGCGCTCGGCAGCCTTCCGCGGCTAGGCCGATCTGCCTCTCCTGCGTCAGACTGGGCGCATGACCCGGTATAGCGCATGACTCGATACAGCGCATGATTCGACACAACGCATGACTCGATACATCGCCTTGCTGCGCGGCATCAACGTCGGCGGCATCACCATAAAGATGGCCGACCTGGCCGAGGCCGTCGCCGCACTCGGCCACACGGGAGTGACGACCATCCTGGCCAGCGGCAACGTGGTATTCGAGAGCGATCAGACGGATGTCGCCGCCCTCAAAACCGACCTGGAGCTGGCGCTGTCGGAGCGGTTCGGCTACGACGCCTGGGTGGTGCTGCTCACCAGCGGCGAACTCGCCGCGGCCGTTGACGCCTATCCTTTCGACGACCGTGACGGCTGGCACTCCTACATCCTGTTCGCCTCACAGCCTGCCGTGCTCGACGAGCTGGTCCAGGCCGCACCCAAGCTCGATCCTCTGGACGAGAATGTCCAGCCGGGCGAGAGCCTGCTCTACTGGCAGGTGCGCAGGGAGGTGGGCATCAAGAGCCCCTTCAGCACGCTCAGCGCCAAGGCGCGATTCAAATCGAGCACCACGAACCGCAATCTGCGCACGCTGCGCAAGATCCTCGCCGTGCCGCCAGCACGGTGAGTCCAGCCCGGTACGTCCAGCCCGGTGAGCCGAGGGACGGCTCGCGGGCGCCCGAGCTACACTGGGAGGGCACTGAGCGGTCACCCGATCGCGGTGCCAGCAGACGACGCAGGAAGCGCGTCGCACGCGTAAGCGACAATACGATTTAGCGACAATCGGGAGATTCATGTCCGGGCATTCCAAGTGGGCGACCACCAAGCACCAGAAGGCTGTCACCGACTCGCGTCGGGCGAAGGCGTTCGCCAAGCTGATCAAGAACATCGAGGTGGCCGCCCGCATGGGCGGCGCCGACCTCTCGGGCAACCCGACGCTCGTCGACGCCATCCAGAAGGCGAAGAAGACCTCGGTCCCCAACGACAACATCGACCGCGCCGTCAAGCGCGGCGCCGGCCTCTCCGGTGAAGCCGTCGACTACACCACGATCATGTACGAGGGCTACGCCGCCAACGGTGTCGCCATCATGATCGAGTGCCTCACCGACAACAAGAACCGTGCCGCCGCCGAGGTGCGCACCACGGTCAGCCGCAACGGCGGCAACATGGCCGACCCGGGCAGCGTCGCTTATAACTTCCACCGCAAGGGCATCGTCGTGGTTCCCAAAGGCAACGACGTCACCGAAGACGACGTTCTCGCTGCGGTGCTCGACGCCGGAGCCGAGGAAGTCATCGATGACGGCGACAAGTTCGAGGTCTTCAGCGAGGCCCACGACCTCGTCGCCACCCGCACCGCCCTGCAGACGGCCGGCATCGACTATGACTCCGCCGACATCGCCTTCGTCCCGCAGCTCAAGATCGAGGTCGACGCCGAGACCGCCCGCAAGGTGTTCAGGCTCATCGACGCCCTCGAGGAACTCGACGACGTGCAGAACATCTACAGCAACTACGACGTCTCGGCCGCGGTCCAGGCCGAGCTCGAAGCAGACAGCGAATAGCCCACCGATGACGGTCAGGGTGCTGGGCATCGACCCGGGCCTGACCCGCTGCGGCGTCGGGATCGTCGACGTCGCAGCGAACCGTTCGGCGACCCTGGTCGACGTGCAGGTACTGCGCAGCTCACCAGACCTGCCCCTCGAACGCCGCCTGCTGCTGATCAGTGAGGGCCTCGAAGAGCTCCTCGACCGGCACCAGCCACACTTCGTGGCCATCGAGCGCGTCTTCGCGCAACAGAACGTGAGCACGGTGATGGGCACCGCCCAGATCAGCGGGGTGGCCCTCATGCTCGCCGCCAAGCGCGGCCTGACGGTGACGCAGCACACCCCGAGCGAGGTCAAGGCCGCGATCACGGGTTACGGCGCCGCGGACAAGAAGCAGGTCGGCACCATGGTCGCCCGGGTGCTGGGACTCGCCGAGATCCCGAAACCGGCCGATGCCGCCGACGCCCTCGCACTGGCCATCTGCCACGCGTGGCGCACCGGCGCCGCCGGCGGGGTGCTCCCCACCAGCGGTACGGTCGCCGCGGGCACCAGGTCCACCCCCACGCTCACGCCCGGTGCGCTCACCCCGGCGCAGAAGGCCTGGCGCGACGCCGAGCGCGGCAACGCGCCGGGGTCGACGGCTGCAGCGTCGGCGGCGCACCGTAGGCTGGCTAGGTGATCTCTTCAGTGCGTGGCCCAGTCCTTTCAGCCCTGGGCTCAACCGTCGTGATCGAGGTCGGCGGAGTCGGACTGGCCCTCCAGGTCACCCCGTCGACGGCCCTGGCCGCCAGGGTCGGCATCGAAACCCGCCTCGCCACCACCCTGATCGTTCGTGAAGACTCCCTGACCCTCTACGGCTTCCCCAGCGCCGAAGAACTCGCCGTGTTCGAGCTTCTCGTCGGTGTCACCGGCGTTGGTCCCAAGTCCGCGCTCGGCGTGCTCGCCGTGCTCACCCCCAACCAGATCGCCATCGCCGTCAACGCCGAAGACGATGCGGTGTTCCGCAAGGTCAGCGGGATCGGACCGAAGACCGCCAAGCTCATTGTGCTGTCCCTGATCGGCAAGGTCGCTGTCACCAGCGCCGCCGCGACCCCCGGACGCGCCGGCGTCGCCACGGCCACCGTCGGAGCCAGCGTGCAGGCGGCCCTGATCGGCCTCGGCTGGTCTGAGCGGGTCGCCGCCCAGGCCGTTGAGGAGATCCTGGCCGGCAGCACCGCCGAGTTCGACGCAGAGGAAGCCGGGGTCGGGGCTGTGCTGCGCCTGGCGCTGGCCCGGCTCGGCCCGGCGCAGCACGCCGGCGCTGCCAACGCGGCGGAGCGTCGCTGATGACCCAGGATCCCGGCGTCGACCTGACCAATCCGGCTCTCGAGGGCGACGCGGAGCTGGCCTTCGAGGGCGCCCTGCGCCCCAAGAGCCTCACCGAGTTCGTCGGCCAACAGAAGGTGCGCGGCCAGCTGCAGCTGCTGCTGACCGCGGCGGCCATGCAACAGCGCACCCCCGACCACATCCTGCTGGCCGGCCCGCCCGGCCTGGGCAAGACGACCCTCGCCATGATCATCGCCTACGAGGGCAACCGGCCGCTGCGCATGTCCAGCGGCCCCGCCATCCAGCACGCCGGTGACCTGGCCGCCGTCCTGTCCTCCCTCGTGCCCGGCGAGGTGCTCTTCATCGACGAGATCCACCGGATGGCCCGCTCCGCCGAAGAGATGCTCTACCTGGCGATGGAAGACTTCCGCATCGACATCATGGTCGGCAAGGGCGCCGGCGCCACGTCGGTGCCGCTGGACCTGGCCCCGTTCACACTGGTCGGCGCCACGACACGCTCGGGAATGCTGCCGAACCCTCTGCGCGACAGATTCGGATTCACGGCCCACCTCGAGTTCTACGCCGACGCCGAACTCGAACTCGTGCTGGTGCGCGCTGCCCGCCTGCTCGGGCTGGTCATCGACCGGGAAGCCATCGCCGAGATCGCCGGCCGGTGCCGGGGGACCCCACGAATCGCCAACCGGCTGTTGCGCCGGGTGCGCGACTACGCGCTCGTGCACGGCGGAGACGCGGATCTGGCGGCCGTTCACGCGGCCCTGGAACTCTACGATGTCGATCAAATCGGACTCGACAGGCTCGACCGCGAGGTCATGAACATCGTCCTCACCCGGTTTGGGGGTGGACCGGTTGGGCTCAATACGCTGGCCGTCTCGGTGGGGGAGGAGCCCGAAACCATCGAATCGGTCGTCGAGCCCTTCCTGGTACGGATAGGCTTCCTCACGCGTACCCCGCGTGGGCGGGTTGCCACTTCCGCAGCGTGGCGGCATTTCGGCTTGAGTAATCCTCAGGCTGCGCTCACCTTGGATGTTCTATAATTCAAGCTGGTCAGGCACGTACCTCCGACCGGCTCCCCCCAGCCACGCACACAAAAACAGCCACGCACACAAAAAACTTCGTCGCGACACCACGCTCGCACGGGAAGGTTTCACAGTTCTATGGATCCGTTGACTCTTGTCATGCTCGCCGTTCTGGCGTTGCTCGTGTTCTTCATGTTTCGCAATGGCCGCAAGCGCCAGAAGGACACCTTGGCCCTGCAGTCGAAGATGGTGGCCGGCGCAGACGTGATGACCAACTTCGGCCTCTACGGCACCATTGTGTCGATCGATGAGGAAGAGAACAAGGTCGCCCTGGAGATCGCACCCGGCACCATCGTGCAGATCCACCGCCAGACGATCGCTCGCGTCGTCGAGCCCACCGTTGCCGGCGACGACGTCGTCCTCGATGAGACCGCTGACGGCGACGCCGGCACCCCGGCCGTCGTCGGCGAGCCCGAGTACGGCCAGCGCACAGAATTCGAGCCCAGGACCGATGAGGTCGCGCCCGACAACAACACCGAACCCAAACAGGGCGACGCGTAACACACCCACTCCGGCTACGCACCCTCGGGCGCGGGCACGAGCAAAGAAAGCTGAGTTCAATAGGTGGCTAAGTCGTCTCCGACCAAGAAGGCCTGGCGCTCCCTGACCTGGCTTGGCCTGATCATCGTCGGTCTCATCGCTCTGAACGGAGCCGGCGTTCTCACCGGCGGGGGGTCGTGGACGCCGAAGCTGGCGCTGGACCTCGAGGGTGGCACCCAGATCATCCTGGCGCCCAAGCTCGAGTCCGGCCAGACCGTCTCGTCCGAGCAGCTCAACCAGGCTGTGTCGATCATCCGCCAGCGCATCGACTCCTCGGGTGTCTCCGAATCGGAGATCAACACCCAGGGTGGACAGAACATTGTCGTCTCGATTCCCGGAACCCCGGACGACGCCACCCTGAACCGCATCGAGTCCTCGGCCAAGCTCGAGTTCCGCCCGGTCCTGGTGGCCTCAGCGCCCACCGAAGACAGTGTCGGCGCCGACGGCTCTACCGCGACGCCCACGCCCGGCGCCACTGATGAGGCCACCGCGCCGGCAACGGATGCCGCGGCAGATCCAGCCGCTGAGACGCCGGCTGTCGCCCCCACCGACGCGAGCGACCTGAACAACATCACCCCCGCCCTGCAGGCGGAGTTCGATTCGTTCCAGTGCAGCGACATCGACACCAGCAACGTCGCACCGGCCGATCAGCCCCTGATCACCTGCGAGACCGATGGGTCGGTCAAGTACATCCTCGGCCCGGTCGAGGTGAGCGGCGAGAACATCTCCGACGCCACCAACGGCCAGGTCACCACGCAGAGCGGCGCCACCACCGGCGAATGGGCCGTCAACATCGTCTTCGACGGCACCGGCACCAAGTCGTTCGCCGACGTCACGACCCGCCTCAGCGGCCTCGAGGGCGCGCAGAACCAGTTCGCCATCGTGCTGGACGGCAGCGTCATCTCCGCACCGCGCACGCTGGCCGTGATCACCGACGGCAAGCCCCAGATCACCGGCTCGTTCGACCAGGACACGTCCAAGGCCCTCGCGGACCAGCTGAAGTTCGGCGCCCTGCCGATCAGCTTCACCGTGCAGAGCCAGGACACCATCTCGGCCACCCTCGGTTCGACCCAGCTGCAGAGCGGCCTGATCGCCGGCCTCATCGGCCTGATACTCGTGGTGCTCTACTCCCTGGCCCAGTACCGGCTCCTGGGGCTGGTGACGGTGGCATCGCTCGCCGTTGCGGGCGTGATCACTTACTTCCTGATCACCCTGCTCTCCTGGCGGGAGGGCTACCGGCTGTCGCTGGCCGGTGTGGCCGGCCTCATCGTGGCCATCGGTATCACCGCTGACTCCTTCATCGTGTACTTCGAGCGAGTGCGCGACGAGCTGCGCGACGGCAGGGGGCTGGTGTCGTCGGTCGAAGCCGGTTGGCGCCGCGCCATCCGCACCATCATCGCCTCCGACACGGTCAACTTCCTCGCCGCCGCCGTGCTGTTCATCCTGGCCGTCGGCAACGTGCGTGGTTTCGCCCTGACCCTGGGACTGACCACACTGGTGGACCTCCTGGTCGTGGCGCTGTTCACCCACCCGGTGCTGCAGCTGCTCGCCCGCACCAAGTTCTTCGGCGAGGGGCACACGCTCAGCGGGCTCGACCCGCGGGCCCTCGGTGCCGTCTACCGCGGCCGCGCCCAGTTCCAGCCCTCCGCCGAGGTGGCCTCACGCAAGGCCACGTCCTCAAGCAAGGAGGCCGCGAAGCGCCAGACCATCGCCGAACGCAAGGCGGCTGAGCTCGTCGGTTCCGGCTCCAGTAAGTCGACCGACGGGAAGGATTCCTAATGGCCAGCTTCAACCAGTTCGGCAACGATCTGCACACGGGCAAGCTTTCCTACAACATCGTCGGACGCCGCAAGGTCTGGTATTCCATCGCAGCGGTCATGATCCTGATCGCGATCCTCGGCCCGGTCCTCCGCGGCGGCTTCACCTTCGGCATCGAGTTCACCGGAGGCTCCGAGTTCGTGCTGTCCGAGATCTCCACTGAGGACCAGGACGCGGCAGCCACTGCGGTCACCGACGTGGTGCCCGAAGCCGTCCCGAAGGTGTCCGTCGTCGGCAGCGACAGCATCCGGGTACAGACCGACCAGCTCAGTGACACCGAGAGCCGGGAGGTACGCGCCGCTCTGGCCACCGCATACAGCGTCGACGCTGCCCAGGTGACGTCCTCGTTCATCGGCCCGTCCTGGGGTCAGGACATCACCGGTTCCGCCATCCGCGCCCTGCTCACCTTCCTGGTTCTCGCCGGAGCGGTAATGGCTCTGTACTTCCGCACCTGGAAGATGGCCGTGGCTGCCATGGTGGCTCTGTTGCACGACCTCGTGATCACGGCGGGTTTCTACGGCATCACCGGCTTCGAGATCACTCCGGCGGCCGTAATCGGCTTCCTCACGATCCTGGGCTACTCGCTGTACGACACCGTTGTGGTGTTCGACAAGATCCGCGAGAACACCATGGAAGACGGTCCCGAATCCCGGCGCACGTTTGCTGGCTCGGTCAACCTCGCGGTCAACCAGACCCTGGTGCGCTCGATCAACACGTCGATCGTGGCCGTCCTCCCCGTCGCCTCGATCCTCGTCATCGGTGCGTTCGTGCTGGGTGCGGGGACCCTGCAGGACATCTCCCTGGCCCTGCTGATCGGTATGCTGGTGGGCACCTACTCCACGATCTTCATCGCTGCGCCGCTCTATGCTCAGCTGCGCGAGAACGAGCCGGAGATTCGCAAGCGCGACAAGAAGGCTCTCGCCCTCAGAGCCAAGGCCACCGGTACCTTGCCTGTCGCCGGCACGGATGCGACCCCCGCGGACGTTTCCGCGTGAGCCGGTCTGCCCGGGAATATTCGACCGCATCCCTCGGGTTACCGTTTATCCGTTAGTACAGGGATAATTGGCGCCAGGGAGTGAGGTAACGAGATGACAGAAACCACCACGCCATCCGCCGCGTCACTGCGTCGCCTGGTGCCCCGCATCTTCTCCAGGGCTCAGCCCGTCGGCGCCGTCGACACACTGCTGAAGACCGTGCGCACCCACCATCCCAAGGTGGACCTGTCGATCATTGAACGGGCGTACGCGGCCGCCGAGCGGGCCCACGAGGGCCAGAAACGCCGCAGCGGCGAGCCGTACATCACCCATCCCGTCGCGGTCGCCCAGATCCTGGCCGACCTCGGGATCGGTCCCAAGACCGTGGCCGCGGCCCTGTTGCACGACACCGTCGAGGACACCGACTACACCCTGGATGCGTTGCGGGCCGATTTCGGTGACGAGATCACCATGCTAGTGGACGGCGTCACCAAGCTCGACAAGGTGAAGTACGGCGACAGCACCCAGGCCGAGACCGTTCGCAAGATGATCGTCGCGATGTCCAAGGACATCCGGGTGCTCATCATCAAGCTTGCCGACCGCCTGCACAACGCCCGCACCTGGGGCTTCGTGCCGGCCGAGTCAGCGAGCCGCAAGGCCACCGAGACCCTCGAGATCTACGCCCCGCTGGCCCACCGCCTGGGAATCCAGACCATCAAGTGGGAGCTCGAAGACCTCTCCTTCGGGGTGCTGTACCCGAAGCTGTACGCCGAGATCGAAAGCCTCGTCAAGCAGCGCACCCCGCAGCGCGAGGAGTTCGTGCAGTACGTCATCGACGCGATCAATGACGATCTCAAGGCCGCGCGCATCCGCGGCAAGGTGGCCGGCCGGCCCAAGCAGTATTACTCGATCTACCAGAAGATGGTCGTACGCGGCCGCGAGTTCGACGAGATCTACGACCTCGTCGGGATCCGAGTCCTGGTGAATTCGGTGCGCGACTGTTACGCGGTGCTCGGTGCCATCCACGCGCGCTGGACACCGCTGCCCGGCCGGTTCAAGGACTACATCGCCACCCCCAAGTTCAACCTGTACCAGTCACTGCACACCACGGTTCTCGGCCCGAGCGGACGCCCCGTTGAGATCCAGATCCGTACCCAGGACATGCACGAGCGCGCCGAGTACGGCGTCGCCTCGCACTGGAAGTACAAGGAGCAGGTCAACGGCAAGAGCTCCGGCCCGGGCCCGCAGAGCGACACCGACATGGCCTGGCTGGCCCATATCTCCGACTGGCAGGCCGAAACGGCCGACCCGAACGAGTTCCTCGATTCCCTGCGCTACGAGATCGGCGCCAAGGAGGTCTACGTCTTCACGCCCAAGGGGCGCGTGATCGGCCTGCCCGCCGACGCCACCCCGGTGGACTTCGCGTACGCCGTGCACACCGAGGTGGGCCACCGCACCATGGGCGCCAAGGTCAACGGCCGGCTCGTGCCGCTGGAGAGCTCGCTCAGCACCGGCGATGTCGTGGAGGTCTTCACCTCCAAGAACCCGGACTCTGGTCCCAGCCAGGATTGGCTGAACTTCGTCAAGAGCCCCCGCGCGCGCAACAAGATTCGCCAGTGGTTCACCAAGGAACGCCGCGACGAGGCCATCGAACAAGGCCGCGACGCCATCGCCAGGGCCATGCGCAAGCAGAACCTGCCGCTGCAGAAGCTGATGAACCAGGACTCGTTCGCCGAGGTCGCCGCCGTCATGCGCTACGAAGACGTCTCGGCGTTGTATGCCGCCGTCGGCGAAGGCCACGTGTCGACGCAGTCGGTGCTGGAGAAGGTCGTGGCCACGCTGCAGAGCGTGGAGGAAAGCGACGCGACGGACCTGCCGTTCACCCCGAACGGCCGCACCCAGACGCTGCGCAACAACGACTCCGGGATCCTGGTGCGCGGCGCCCCCGACATCCTCGTCAAGCTGGCGCGCTGCTGCACGCCGGTTCCCGGCGACAAGATTGTCGGGTTCATCACCCGCGGCTCCGGTGTGTCCGTGCACCAGTTCGACTGCCACAACGTGCAGGAGCTGCTCAAGGAACCCGAGCGGATGATCGACGTCGACTGGGCGCCGACCTCCAAGAGCCTGTTCCTTGTCCAGATTCAGATCGAGGCCCTTGACCGGTCCGGCCTGCTCTCCGACGTCACCCGGGTGCTGTCCGAGCACCACGTCAACATCCTCTCGGCGACCGTGCACACCTCCAGCGACCGGCTTGCCATCAGCCGCTTCGTGTTCGAGATGGGCGACACCACCCACCTCGACCGGGTGCTGAACGCGGTGCGCCGCATCGACGCCGTCTACGACGTCTACAGGGTCAGCGACGGCTGAGGTTCAGCCGGCGTGCCTCCGATAACTGGGCGGCCGCGACCTTGCTGAACGAGATTCCCCGCTGAACGGCCAGCCCCAGCGAGCCGGAGCGTGGATCGTCTGTTCCGTCGTAGGCCAGCAGCGCCGCCAACAGCGCGGTGTCTGCGGGGCACCCGGGGGTGCGACCCCAGCGGGCCAGGTCGATCGCGGTCCGCAGGGGAGTGGTGACGAGCTGCCGTCCCAGCGCCCTCGCGTCGTCCCGGCCGAGGCGCACCTCGCGCAGCTGGGTCGTCGTGTCGTTGGGTTTGCGGGTGCGCGCGCTCACGTCGACGCAGAACTGATGAAAGTCCGGCTCGGCCGCGAGGCCGTAGATCCAGGCCGCGGTCATCCGCTCGGCGACGGCCCGGCTCGGTGAGATCGAGGCCAGCGCCCCGGCCCGGGTCTCCGGACCGTCGTGCGCGTCGACGGGGCACCAGGCCCCGGCAAGCGGGAACAGCTCACCGTCGAGGCGGGCACAGTTCAGTTCGGCCAAGGGCAGGTCGGCCGGGGTGAGCGCGGCTGGGAGAAGGGGAGACATGACTCCAGCCTGCGGAGCCGTCGGCACCCGCCGAAACGGGACCGGGAATCTGTGGACAGATTCCGATCCCGTTTTCCATGTGCACTTCTCGCTGCGCGGTACGACTCGCTACTGGCCGATGGCCTTCAGCCAGGCCTTGCGGGTCTCGAGCGCCTCGGTCGCGTCCTTGATCTTGCGCGCGTCCTTGGTCTCCTGCGCGGCGGCCAGCTCGGCCTCGAGCTTGGCGATCGCGTCGTGCAGCTGACCGGCGAGGCCTTCGGCGCGGGCCTTGGTCTCGGGGTTGTTGCGCTTCCAGTGGTCGTCGTCGAGCTTCCGCACGGCGGCTTCCACCTTGCGCATGCGCTCCTCGACGGGCTTGACCTGGTCGCGGGGGACCTTGCCGACAGCGTCCCAGCGGCGCTGCACCGAACTGAGCAGCTCGCGGGCCTTGACCCGGTCCGTTTCGGTGAGCAGGGTCTCGGCTTCGGTGAGCAGTTCGAGCTTGACGACCAGGTTGCCGGCGAACTCCTCGTTGTCCTGCGCGTCGATCTCGGACTTCACCGAGTAGAGCACATCGCCTGCGGCCTTGAACTTGGCCCACATGGCGTCGTCCTGCTTCTTGCCGGAGCGGCCTGCGGACTTCCAGTCCTCGAGCAGGTTGCGGTAGGCGGGGATGCCGTCGGCACCCTGGGGCGCGAGCGCCTCGGCCTTTTCGATGAGCTGCTGCTTGCGGTTGCGCACGTCCTTGTGGGCGCTGTCGAGCTCGGCGAAGAACGCCTTACGGTTCTGTTCGATGGTGGTGCGGGCGGCACGGAATCGCTTCCAGAGCTCGTTCGCTTCGCCCTTGGGGATGCGCGGGGCGTCGTGCTGGTGGGCCTGCCACTTGGCGAAGAGCGCGTCCAGCGCTGCGCTGGTCTGCTTCCACTGCGTCTTGGCCGGGTCCTCGGCGGCGAGGCGTTCGGCCTCTTCGACGATGGCGGCCCGTTCGGCGAGGGCCGCAGCGCCGGCGGCCTTGGCCTCGACGCTCTGCTGCTCGGTGAGCTCGGTGACCGTACCGCCCAGGGCGCCGAGGCGCTCAGCGAGGACGGCGAGGTTGCCGACGGCGTTGGCCGTCGCCACAGACTTCGACAGGTTCGCGACCGACTTGGCGATATCCGCGGCCGGGGCTCCTCCCTTCGCGCGCTGTTCGAGCAGGGTGACCTGTCCGTTCAGCTCCACGTACTTACGTTCGAAGTAGGCCAGTGCCTCTTCCGGTGTCGCGTCGGGATACTGGCCGACAGCGCGTTCGCCGTCTGCTTCGCGCACGTAAACCGTGCCGGTTTCGTCTACGCGACCCCATGGTTGCTGATCTGTCGTAGTCAAGAGCCTCACCTTAATGATCTGGTTGATTCCCCGTGCAATTCAGCACTGCAGCGGGCGAATCCCTGAACGAGCCAGTACTGGCACAAGCCAATACGCGCACAAGCCTATTGCAAGCGTGCCCATCGTTCAGCGGAAACGACCGAACTGGTGGTACCGGACCGTTTTCTCCAGCAGTTCTACTGCACGGAGAACGAGGAGATGGTGGTCGGAATCAGGGGTGCGCCGTCGGCTGAGCCGTCCGCGACACCGCCGGCGGCGATCTGGTTGACAACCTGGTCGAGCCCGGAGGTGACCGAGCCGATGACCGTGTAGCCGCCGGCGTCGTCGGCGGGGATGGTGGTGTCTGCGTAGACGAGGAAGAACTGGCTGCCCGTGCTGTAGCCGTCGCCGCCGGCCCTGGCCATGGCCAGAGTGCCGGCCGGGTAGACATTGTCGGCCGGCGCATTCTCGATGGGCCCGTAGCTGTAGCCAGGTCCGCCAGTGCCGTCACCGTCGGGGTCGCCGCACTGCAGCACCGAGAAACCGCCGGTGGTGAGCCGGTGGCAGCTCAGATTGTCGTAAAAGCCGGACTGCGCGAGGCTGATGGTCGATGACACGGCCTGCGGGGCCGCCGCGCCGTCAAGTTCGACGCCCAGGGGAATGCCGTTGAGAGTGAGGGTGCCGGTCCAGGTGCGGCCTTCCGCCAGAGCGCTGTCGGGGACAGCGCCGGAGTTCGCGCCCGCAGCGGGGGTGGCGGCCGTGGGTTCGGGCGTCGCCGAACCGGACGCGCTGGGCTCTGGGGTGCCGGGGCCGCCGCCGAAGTAAAACAGCTGGGCGCCGACGAGCACGACCAGAGCGACCACAAGAACGCTGCCGGCAACGATGTTGTCGCGCACGCGCCGCTTGACCTGGTGCTCGTTCACGGCCTTGCGGGCCTGATACGCGCGAGCCCGGCCGCGGGCTTCGCGTTCCTGTTTGGTGTTCGGTGCCACGGTAATCCTCCAGGTGCCGCCTGCGGCGGGAAATCGGGCTTGTCGGGCATCATGGCCCGGGTCACTGTGAACTCTACGCATGCGGGGGCGGCGGGAAAAATTGGCGTCGGCGGCACAAACTACGCTGGAACCATGTCTTCCGTCCAACCAGGCCTCCGTACCGGCGCGACGCCGCTCGCGGTGCGCATGCGCCCCAAGAGCCTGGCCGAGGTCGCCGGCCAGCGCCACCTGCTGACCCCGGGGTCGCCGCTGGTGAGCCTCGCCAACGACAAGTCCGGTGAGCAGGGCTCGGTGTCGGTCATCCTGTGGGGCCCGCCGGGAACCGGCAAGACCACTCTGGCCCAGACCATCGCGCACAGTTCGGGGCGCCGGTTCGTCGAGCTGTCCGCCGTGTCCGCCGGGGTGCGCGACGTGCGCCAGGTGATGGAGGAGGCCCGCACCAGTCGGGACCTCTATGGACTGTCCACGGTGCTGTTCCTCGACGAGATCCACCGGTTCAGCAAGGCCCAGCAGGATGCCCTGCTGCCCGGGGTGGAGAACGGCATCATCATCCTCGTGGCAGCGACGACCGAGAACCCGTCGTTCTCGGTGATTTCGCCGCTGTTGTCCCGGTCGCTTCTGCTCACCCTGGAGACCCTCAGCGACGACGACCTCGGTACGGTCGTGGACCGCGCCGTCACCGACCTGCGTGGCCTGGCCGACAGGTTCGTGCTCGATCCCGAGGCTCGCGGGGCGATCATCCGGCTCGCATCGGGGGATGCCCGCAGGGCCCTCACGGCGCTAGAGGCCGCCTCGGTGTCCGCCGCGACGACCGAGGTCGTCGACGGCGAGAAGCCGGTCATCACGACCGAGATCGTGTCGCTCGCGGTCGACCGGGCGCTGCTGCGTTACGACCGCAACGGCGACGAGCACTACGACGTGATCAGTGCCTTCATCAAGTCGGTGCGCGGCTCCGACGTCGATGCGTCCCTGCACTACCTGGCCCGGATGATCGAGGCCGGTGAAGACCCCCGCTTCATCTGCCGGCGGATCATCGTGCTCGCCTCCGAAGACATCGGCATGGCCGACCCGCAATCCCTGGTGATCGCCATCGCCGCCGCCGACGCGGTGCAGTACATCGGCATGCCGGAGGGTCGCATCCCGCTGGCCCAGGCCGTCGTGCACCTGGCCTGCGCGCCCAAGTCCAATGCCGCGTACATGGCGCTGGACGCCGCCATCGCCGACGTGCGCAACGGCAACACCGGCCGGGTGCCCAAGCACCTCCGCGACGCGCACTATCCCGGCGCCAAACGCCTCGGCCACGGAAAGGGCTACAAGTACCCGCACGACGATGCGCTCGGCGTCCTCCAGCAGGACTACCTGCCCACTGAACTCCGCCAAAAGCAGTACTACACACCGACCGAACACGGCAACGAACGCGACGTGTCCGCGCGCCTGGCCAAGCTGCGCAAGATCATCCGCGGACAGTAGGCACGGGGACCCCGTGTGCTAGCCTTGACCTCGCCTACAACCGGTTTCGTCATGCGGCTGCGTACGAAACCGACGTTGGAGTGGATTCGCCCTGTAGCCGGGCGGCCCGTGGCACCCACCCCTCTGATCTCCCATGACGCCTGTGCGGTTCTCAGATCCGTGCTGTTCCCGGCTTCTGCCGTCGGACACCGGCGCCCTGGTATCCATTTTTCAGATCCATCCGAAAGGACACTGTGTCTACCAAGTCACGTACCCGTAGCAAGACCCGCCTCTCGCGGGCCCTGGGCATCGCCCTGACCCCGAAGGCCGCCAAGTACCTCGAGAAGCGTCCTTACGCTCCGGGCGAGCACGGCCGCACCAAGCGCAAGACCGATTCGGACTATGCCGTGCGTCTGCGCGAAAAGCAGCGCTTACGTGCCCAGTACGGCATCCGCGAAGCCCAGCTCAAGATCGCCTTCGAAGAAGCGCGTCGCCGCCAGGGCCTGACCGGTGAAAACCTCGTCGAGATCCTCGAGACCCGTCTCGACGCGCTCCTCGTGCGTTCGGCCATTGCTCGCACCACCGCCCAGGCCCGTCAGATGGTTGTGCACCGCCACATCCTCGTCGACGGCCAGCTGGTCGACCGTCCCTCCTTCCGCGTGAAGCCGGGTCAGCTCATCCACGTCAAGGCCAAGAGCGAGGGCACCGAGCCCTTCCAGGTTGCCGCGGCCGGCGGTCACGTCGACCTGCTGCCCAAGCTCCCGCCGTATCTCGAGGTCGAACTCGACAAGCTGCAGGCCCGCCTCGTGCGCGCCCCGAAGCGCGTCGAGATCCCCGTGACCTGTGAAGTCCAGCTCGTCGTCGAGTACTACGCAGCACGCTAGTCGCCTCCGGCGCGGCCTGCCGCAACGGAACTGAACTACGCTTGAGGGCGGATCACCTAGGTGATCCGCCCTTTTTGTTTTGCATTATTGTGATGTGCCTGTTCCGCCGAATCGAAATGGATGGTGCCGAATGACTGGTGGAGATATCGCCGGCCTGATTGCCGCTGGCGTTTTCGCCGTTCTGGTGGCGTTCCTCGCCATCCCGTTGATCAAGCTGGGCCGGGTGTTCGACGAGACCACCCTCGCCATCCGTGACCTCAGCCACAACGTGACCCCGCTGCTGGAGGAGACGACGAGCACCGTTGCCCAGACCAACCACCAGCTGGCCGCGATTGACACGATCACCACCAACGTGGCCGAGGTCACCGGAAACGTGTCCGCGATGGTTGCACTGTTCGCGGCCACCGTCGGCGGTCCGCTGATCAAGCTTGCCGGATTCTCCGCCGGTGTCCGGGCGGCCTTCCTGGCGGCCAGGCCCCGTCGCGGCGCGAAGTAAGTCCACTACGCTGGAAAGCAGACTGCCAGGACCTCGGCCCGCTGTACCAGCGGGTGCCCCGGCCCAACAGCCACCCATTCCTCAAACTCAGGGAGCACGTGCCATGAAGAATTTCATCTGGTTAGTCGTCGGCGTCGGAATCGGATTCGTTGCCGCCCACGAGGTGAACAAGACCCAGCAGGGCAAGCGGTTCTTCACCGACCTCGACGCGAAGACTCGGGAGTTCGGAGAGGCCATCTCCGAGGGCTACCGCAAGCGCGAAGCCGAACTGCACGCCGCACTCGGCGAGGCAGAAGAGACCATCGAAGAGCTGTCCAAGCCCTAAACGCTTTCCCCTTTCCACCGCAATTCTCCCGGTCGGATTTTTCGATCCTGTAACAGTACGGACCCCATGCAGACTGCCGACATTCGCGGGCGCTGGCTCGACTTCTTCGCCGACCGTGGACACACCGTTGTCCCGTCGGCGTCGCTCGTGAGCGATGACCCCTCCCTCCTCTTCACCGTGGCCGGCATGGTGCCGTTCGTGCCCTATCTCACCGGTCTGGTGCCCGCCCCGTTCCCCCGGGCCACCAGCGTGCAGAAGTGCATCCGCACCAACGACATCGAAGAGGTCGGCAAGACGCCGCGGCACGGTACCTTCTTCCAGATGAGCGGCAACTTCTCGTTTGGCGACTACTTCAAGGAGCAGGCGATCAGCTACGCCTGGGAGCTGCTCACCTCGAGCGAGTCCGACGGCGGATACGGCTTCCTGGAGAAGGACCTCTGGGTCACGGTTTACGAGAACGACGACGAGGCGTTCGGTTACTGGCGCGCGCTCGGCCTGCCGGAGCACCGCATCCAGCGCCTCGGCATGGACACCAACTACTGGTCCACCGGCCAGCCCGGCCCTGCCGGCCCGTGCAGCGAGATCTTTTTCGACCGCGGCCCCGCATTCGGCATCGACGGCGGTCCCGCCACCGACGACGACCGTTACGTGGAGATCTGGAACCTCGTCTTCATGCAGTACCTCCGCGGCGAGGGCACCGGCAAGAACGACTTCCAGATCCTCGGCGACCTGCCCAAGAAGAACATCGACACCGGCATGGGCCTGGAGCGCGTCGCGTTCCTCAAGCAGGGCGTCGAGAACATGTACGAGATCGACCAGGTGCGCCCGGTCCTCGATCGTGCCGCGGCCCTCTCCGGCCGCCGTTACGGCGCCGTGCACGAGGACGACGTGCGGATGCGCATCGTCGCCGACCACGTGCGCTCCTCGCTGATGCTGATGAGCGACGGCGTCATGCCGTCCAACGAGGGCCGCGGCTACATCCTGCGCCGCCTGATGCGCCGAAGCGTCCGCGCCATGCGGTTGCTCGGGGTGGACGCCGCCTCGTTCACCGAACTGTTCCCGGCCTCCCGCGACGCCATGAGCTCTGCCTACCCCGAGGTCGCCACCGACTTCGACCGGATCAGCCAGGCCGCGTACGCTGAGGAAGAGACCTTCCTGCGCACCCTTGCCAGCGGGTCGAGCGTGCTGGATCTCGCCGTGGCCAAGACCAAGAGCGCCCAGAAGGTCGAACTGCCCGGCGATACCGCGTTCCTGCTGCACGACACCTACGGCTTCCCCATCGAGATCACCCTCGAAATGGCCGAGGAGGCGGGCCTCAGCGTCAACCGCGAGGCGTTCGACACTCTGATGGCCAAGCAGCGCGCCATGGCTAAGGCCGACGCCAGGGCCAAGAAGACCCACTTGGCCGACCTCTCCGTGTACAGCGCGTACCGCGCTCACGGCGAGACTGTGTTCACCGGCTACGACATGCTGCAGACCGAGTCCAGCGTCCTGGGCCTGATCGTCGACGGCGCCTCTGTGAACCGTGCGGTGGCCGGTGACATCGCCGAGGTCATCCTCGCCGAGACCGCCCTGTACGCCGAGTCCGGCGGTCAGGAGGCCGACGCCGGCCTCATCGTTGGCCCCGGCTACGAACTCGAGGTTCTCGACGTGCAGAAGCCCGTCAAGGGCCTGATCAGCCACAAGGTGCAGGTCACCACCGGCGAAGTCGGCGTGGGCGACCCCGCGACCAGCGTCGTCGACCCTGACTGGCGCCGCGGCGCCCGCCAGGCGCACTCCGGCACCCACATCCTGCACGCGGCCCTGCGCCAGGTGCTCGGGCCGAACGCCCACCAGTCCGGCTCATACAACAAGGCCGGCTTCTTCCGCCTGGACTTCTCCTGGAACCAGGCCCTGTCGCCGGCGACGCGCAGCGAGATCGAAGAGATCTCCAACAACGCCATCCGTGACAACCTTGAGGTGAGCACCCGCGAACTGCCGCTGGCCGAGGCCAAGGCGCTTGGCGCAATGGCCTTGTTCGGCGAGAAGTACGGCGAGACCGTGCGCGTTGTCGACATCGGCGGCCCCTGGTCGCGCGAACTCTGCGCGGGCACCCACGTGGCGTCCAGCGCCGAGATCGGCATGATCAACCTCGTCAGCGAGGCCTCGGTCGGCTCGACCAACCGGCGCGTCGAATCCCTCGTCGGGCTCGAGGCTTTCCGCGATCTCGCCGCCGAGCGGGCCATCGTGTCCCAGCTCACCAGCAACCTCAAGACGCCGCGTGAGCAGCTTCCCGCCAAGATCATGGACCTCATGCAGAGCCTGAAGGCGGCCGAGAAGAAGATCGCATCGTTCGAGGCCCGCGCCCTGAGCGACCGGGTTCCCGCCCTCGTCGCCCAGGCCGGCCGGATCGGCGACCTCACGGTGGTTGCCGAGGACCTCGGCACCCTGAACTCCGCAGACGACGTGCGGATGCTGGTGACCGGCACCCGGGAACGGCTGGGCGACGACCCCGCCGTCGTCGCCCTCGCGGCGACCGTCGGCGACAAGCCCGTCGTGATCGTGGCGACCAACGCAGCTGCCCGTGATGCCGGGCAGAAGGCCGGCGCACTCGCCAAGCAGCTCGCCGGCATCCTCGGCGGCGGCGGCGGCGGCAAGGACGACCTGGCCCAGGGCGGCGGCACGAAGGTGGACCTGATCCCCGAGGCGCTCAGCACGCTGCGCACGCTCGTAGCCCGCTAGCCCATGCGACCGGGAGTGCGGGTGGGAATCGATGTCGGCACCGTGCGGATCGGCGTCGCCCGCAGCGATTTCCACGGCATGCTCGCCACTCCGGTGGAGACTGTGCCGAGGGACTTGGGTGCGACGGTGCCGGCGGACCTCACCAGGATCGCCGCGATCGTCACCGAGCTGGATGCCGTCGAAGTGATCGTGGGACTGCCCCTGGCCCTGTCGGGGCGGCACACCGCCTCGACGGATGACGCCGTCACCTTCGCCGAAACCCTTGCCGCGACCGTACCGGTGCCGGTGCGCCTCGTCGACGAGCGACTGTCGACGGTGTCGGCTCAGGCCGCCCTGCGGAGCGTCGGGCGCAGCACCCGCACCCAACGTCCAGTGGTCGATCAGGTGGCCGCGACTATTATTCTGCAGCACGCTCTCGACACCGAACGTGCCTCGGGCAAGCCAGCCGGCACGTCCGTCGACCAGACCGGAAGGCCGTGACCGTGGCGAAAAGTCCGCCGGAAAACCCCGCCCCGAACCTATCGGGCGGCACTGGCGACACGCCGCTGCCCTCCCGCCGGGCCCTGCGGGAAGCCCAGGCGGCCAGGGACGCGCAGGCGGCGCAGGAGAGTGCGAGCGCAGCAGAACCTGCCGACCAACAGCCTGCCGACCAACAGCCTGCCGACCAACAGCCTGCCGACGAGCAGCCCGCCGGCGACCACAACCCCTTCGCGGGGCTCGGCTTCGGCTCCGTGCCCGAGCCGGCGTACGCGTCCGACGGTCAGGTCGCGGGTGCTCCGGACGCCCCCGCGGCCGCCGGACGCCCCAGCTCCCGCGCGAATCGACGTGCGCGGCTCGCCGACCACCCGACGCTGGTGGAGAAAAAGTCCCGCAAGGGCGGCTGGGGCTGCCTGGTCGTGATTCTCGTCCTTCTCGGGCTGATGGGCGCCGCAGCCCTGGCCCTGCAGGGGCCGATCAGCCAGCTCGTCGCCGCCACCCAGGCCCCCGAGGACTACGAGGGTTCCGGCAGCGGCGATGTGCTCATTATGATCCACGACGGCGACACCGGTTCCGACATAGCCAAAGCCCTGGTGGACCAGGATGTGGTGAAGAGCTACGACGCCTTCTACGACCTTCTCCTCGCCCAGTCGACCGACCCGGTCTTCCAGCCGGGCGCCTACCAGCTGGCCTCGCAGATGAGCGCCCAGGCTGCACTCGAGGCCCTGCAGGACCCGGACACCCGCCAGGACCTCACCGTGGTGATCCCGGAAGGAACCGCTGCGGTCGACGTGCTGACCTCGATGTCTGAGGGTACCGACATCCCGCTCGAGGATTTGCAGGCCGCGGCCGCCGACCTGTCCGGGTTCGGGCTCCCGGCCGAGGCCACCAGCCTCGAAGGCTTCCTGTTCCCGGCCACATACACGTTCCAGCCCGCGACGAGTGCGCACGACGCCCTCAAGACCCTCGTCGATCGCCAGTTCGAGGCCCTCGACACTGCCGGGGTCGCCCCGGCCGATCGGTGGAAGACCATCGTGATGGCATCGCTGATCCAGCGTGAGGCCGGACTGCGGGACGACTATTTCAAGGTGGCCCGGGTGTTCTACAACCGGCTCGACCCGGCGCAGTGGGAATCCGGACTGTTGCAGTCCGATGCCACCGTCGCCTACGGCACCGGCAACACCCACCTGGTCACGACGACCGACGCCGAGCGTGCGGATGCCAACAACGCCTACAACACCTACATGCACCCCGGTCTGCCGGTCGGACCGATCAGCAACCCTGGCGACCTGGCCATCGATGCCGCCCTGCACCCCGCGGACGGAACCTGGCTATTCTTCGTCACGTGGAACCTGGATACCGGAGAGACCATTTTTTCGACAACGGCGGACGAACACGACGCGGGCGTCGCCAAGTGGCTGGCCTGGATGGATGAGCACCCCGAATATGGCTGATCCGACAGACGCAGCAGGACGCGCCGCGCCGCGCCGCCGGCTGGCCGTGCTCGGTTCGCCGATCGCGCATTCGCTCTCCCCGGCTCTGCACGCTGCCGCGTACCGGGTGCTCGGACTGAACTGGGAATACACGGCGGTCCAGATCGGCGAAGGGGAACTCGACGGCTTCCTGGACGCCCTCACGCCGGAATGGCTGGGGCTCTCGCTGACCATGCCGCTCAAGCACGAGGTCCAGCCGCGCCTGGACGACCTGGACCGGGTCGCGACCCTGACCGGTGCCGTGAACACGGTGCGGTTCGGCCACGCAGCGGCGGGGGAGGGTGACGGCACGGGAGCCGCGCGGCGGCCGTTCTCCGGCTACAACACCGATGTGCCCGGGCTCGTGCGTGCCCTGGCCGAGGCCGGCATGGACCGTGCGGCGCACGTTACCCTGCTCGGTGCCGGCGCGACGGCCGCATCCGCCCTCGCCGCCGCCGCCGAACTCGGCGCGGAGACCGTGGACATCATAGCCAGGACGCCTTCCCGCGCCGACCCGCTCCTGGACCTCGGCCGCAAGCTCGGGCTCGTCGTCACGGTGTCAGGCCTGCCCACCATGGCCGCCACCGACCGCGTCACCGACCTCGTGATCAGCACCATGCCCGGCGACGCCGCGCTGGAGCACGAGTTCCCGGCCACATTGCGGGCGACCACTCTGCTTTTCGACGTGGGCTACGCTCCCTGGCCCACGGCACTGGCCCATTCATGGGCGGTGGCCGGCGGCAGCGCCCTGTCCGGCCGCACGATGCTGCTGCACCAGGCTGTGGTGCAGATCCGGATCTTTCTGGCCAACGATCCCTTCCTGCCGCTTCCCGGCGAGGACGCCGTGCTGGAGGCCATGCGCGCAGTGCTACCCGCCGCCACCGCGCCGGTCGACGCCGCCGGGGGGACGGCTCCCGGCCGCGCTGTGGAAGGATAGGGACCATGCTTCGTTGGCTCACCGCCGGAGAGTCCCACGGCCCCGAACTCCTCGCCATTGTCGAGGGTTTGCCCGCTGGGATCCCGGTCACACTAGATGCGATCCGCCTCGACCTTGCGCGCCGCAAACTCGGCTACGGCCGGGGTGCGCGCATGAAATTCGAACAGGACGAACTGAACATCTCCGGTGGCGTCCGCCACGGCCTCACCCTCGGCGGCCCCGTGGCGCTGCGGATCGGGAACACCGAATGGCCCAAGTGGGCCGAGGTGATGAGCCCGGAACCCGTCGACCCCGCCCTGCTCGCCCGCGGCCGAGGCGCACCCCTGGTGCGCCCGCGACCCGGCCACGCCGACCTGGTCGGCATGCAGAAGTACGACTTCGACGAGGCCCGCCCGGTGCTCGAGCGCGCCAGTGCCCGGGAGACAGCGGCCCGCGTTGCCCTCGGCGCCGTCGCACGTGCCTTCCTCGCCGGCCTCGGCATCGAACTGGTCAGCCACACCCTGTCGATCGGCCCGGTTCGTGTGCCAGAGGGGTCGCCGCTGCCGCGTCCTGGCGACGTCGACGCCCTCGACGCCGACCCGCTGCGCTGCTTTGACGCCGCGACCAGCGCGCTGATGGTGGCCGAAGTGGATGCCGCGCACAAGGACGGCGACACCCTGGGCGGAATTGTCGAGGTTCTCGCGTACAACCTCCCGCCGGGTCTCGGCTCCTTCGTGCACTGGGACCGCCGGCTGGATTCTCAGCTCGCCGCGGCGTTAATGGGCATCCAGGCGATCAAGGGCGTCGAGGTCGGCGACGGCTTCCTCACCACCACCCGCCGAGGCTCGGACGCGCACGACGAACTCGTCCAGGTCGATGACCGGATCCTGCGCGCCAGCGACAAGGCCGGCGGCACCGAGGGCGGCATGAGCACCGGCACCGTGTTGCGCGTGCGGGCCGGTATGAAGCCCATCGCCACGATCCCGCGCGCGCTCCGCACCGTGGACATCACCACAAGCGAAGCGGCACCGGCCCACCACCAGCGCTCCGATGTCTGCGCGGTGCCGGCTGCCGGCGTCGTCGCCGAGGCAATGGTGGCGCTGGTCCTGGCGAACTCGGTGCTGGAGAAGTTCGGTGGCGACTCTCTCGGCGAAACTCGCCGCAACCTGGACTCCTACCTCGCCAGCATCCCGGCGAACCTGCGCACCGGGGCGTCCAGCGACGCCACGCTCTAGCGTGCTGTTCCTGAGCCCGGACGCATCCCGTCCCGCCGACGGCTGGCCGGCCGCACCCACGCCGGTTCCCGGTCGCCTCGAAGGCGTGTCGCCGGAGGACGTGTCGCCGGAAGGCGCGGAGCCGCGCCGGGACACGGACGCCCCGCTGTATCCGCTCGTGTTCATCGGACCGATGGCGTCGGGCAAGTCCAAGATCGGCCGCCGGGTCGCGCGCACCCTGCGGGTGCCGTTCCTGGACACCGACAAACTGATCGTCGCCGAGCACGGTCCGATCACCGAGATCTTCGCCACACACGGCGAGGGCCACTTCCGGGCCCTCGAACGCGCGGCCGTCGCCGACGCGTTGCAACAGACGCGGTCCGTGGTCTCGCTCGGCGGGGGAGCGGTGCTTGACCCGGCCACCCGCGCCGACCTGCGGCACAGCACCGTGATCTCCCTGAGCACCACCGCTGAGGCCGTACGCAACCGCACCAGGAACGCCAAGCGTCCGCTCCTGGCCGAGGGACCGGACGCGTGGCAGCGCATCTACGACGAACGCCGCCCCCTGTACGAGGCGCTGGCCAGCATCCACTTCGATACGTCGACCAGGCCGGTCGACGCCATCGCCGCCGATATCGTGAAATGGGTAAGAGAACAATCGTGACCGACATGCAGCCCGAAGAGACCGGCACCACCACCATCACCGTCAGCGGTGTCGACAGCTACCCGGTCCTCATCGGGCGCGGCATCGTCGCCGATCTCGCCGAGCAGCTCGGCGACACCGTCAAGAAGGTGCTCATCGTGCACACCTCTCACCTCGGCGCCCGCGCCGTTGCCCTGCGGGAGAGCCTCCTGGATCGCTACGAGGTACTCATCGCCGAGGTCCCCGACGCCGAACCGGCCAAACGGGTCGAGGTGGCCGCATTCTGCTGGCAGGTGATGGGACAGGCCGACTTCACTCGAACCGACGCTGTCATCGGCTTCGGCGGCGGCGCCGTGACCGACCTGGCCGGTTTCGTCGCGGCGACCTGGCTGCGCGGCGTGAAGCTCGTGCAGATTCCCACCAGCGTGCTCGGCATGGTCGACGCTGCCGTCGGCGGCAAGAACGGCATCAACACCGCCGAGGGCAAGAACCTCGTCGGCACCTTCTACGCCCCGGCCGCCGTGGTCTGCGACCTCGACATCCTCGCCGACCTGCCCCGCAACGAGATCCTCGCCGGCTTCGCCGAGATCGTGAAGGCCGGGTTCATCCAGATCCCGGAGATCCTCGACATCGTCGAAGCGGACGTCGCCGCGGTCACTGACCCGACCACGCCCGAGTTCCGCCGGGTGCTGGAACTCTCGATCGCCATGAAGGCCCGCGTCGTCGGCGCGGACTTCAAGGAGGCGGGCCTCCGCGAAATCCTCAACTACGGGCACACCCTCGGCCACGCCGTCGAGCACGCTGAACGCTACGGCTGGCGCCACGGCGCCGCCGTCGCCGTCGGCATGATGTTCGCCGCCGAACTTGCCAGGCTCAGCGGCCGGCTCTCCGACGAGGCCGTCGACCGGCACCGCCGCATCCTGGAGTCGCTGACCCTACCGACGACCTATCCGGTGGGCCGATGGCCTACCCTGCTGGCCACCATGCAGCGTGACAAGAAGACCCGCAGCGGCATGTTGCGCTTCATCGTGCTCGACGACATCGGCAAGCCCACGGTGCTCGAGGGCCCGGATGCGTCGCTGCTGTTCGCCGCCTACCAGGAGATCGGCTCCTAGCGGTCGTGCTCAGCCGTCGAACACCGACCAGCAGATGTCGTTGCGCAGCCGCTGGTCGTCCAGCACCAGAGGCCGTATCGCTTCCGGGAGCTGCTCGCGTTGCCAGCGACACTCCAGTCGTCCTGCGGCGATGCCTTCGTCTGCCGGGACGGCCGCACGGGCGGCCTTGATCGCGTATGCGGCCGCACCGAGCTCGTGCGCAGCAACGTGCGCAACCGCACCGGCCTGCCCGGCAGCGTATGCGGCATGGCGAGCCGCCCCACGAAGGTCTCTGGCCGCACCCATCGCATGCCCGCCCGCCGCGCGTGCCTCCATCATGGGGATCTCGCCGCGAACCCATCCGCGGGCGGCCGCTATCGCCTGACGTGGGCGAGGGTCTTCCGGCCGTGCGGCCTCGAAGAGACCCAGCACATGCTCCGCGCACGAAGCCGCCCAGAGCGCGAGCAGCCGGTGATCGGAATCGGTGAGGTTCCCACCGCGACGGATCGTGATGAAGCGAGGGTCGCGGACCGTCGGAAGGATCATCGGGGACCTCCTTGTCGCAGGAACTGCCCTCAACGGTACCGCCACGGATCAGTGTTCCGGGTCGGTACAGCCGGTCCCACCCTTTCCGGCCGACATGCCTGAAATGACGCACCCGACCGGCCGCTGAGCGCAGGTCGCCTCTGGGCGGCGGTCGATCTCCACGAAACCGGGCACCGCGTCGTCCAGATGGGAAACCGACACCACGAGGCGGAGGCTTTATATGAGTCAACGCGGGCCGTTGCCGTTTCCCGGAAGCAGCACTACGGTGTGGATTCCCCGACTGAACCCCTCGCCACGCCCATCGAAGGAGATGTCCCGTGCAGTCATTGAGAAAGCTCCACACCATCGCATTGGGGTGCCTGTCGGTGTTCGCCCTGGCTGCCTGTGGGAATGCGACAGCAGTGTCCCCCGTCTCGTCCGCCGCCACGCAGAGGACTAGTGCAGCGGCCGCTCCGGCAACGATCGGGTTCAGCGCTTTCAGTGGAACGGCGCCGGCCTCCTCCGGGAAGGGCGGGCCGCGCTACTCGGCCGGCGCTGCCGGAACCGGCGACACGTACTTTCCCTACGCCGGCAACGGCGGGTATGACGTCCAGGACTACGAACTTGCCCTCCGCTACGAGCCACCGGCGGATCCCGCGGTGCTCACCGGCCGCCTCAGCGGCGTCGCGACCATCACACTCCGCGCGACACAGGATCTGCAGTCGCTCAACTTCGACCTGCGCGGCCTCGACGTCGCATCCGTCCGGGTGGACGGCAAGGCCGCGGCACACGGGAAGTCACATGGCGGAGACAACGCCGAGTGGTCACAGCAGCAGGACGACGTGAACCGTATCTGGGAACTCACCGTCGGGCTGCGGCCTAAGCTCAAAGCAGGGCAGACGACGACCATCGTGATCGATTACGGCGGTGCCACCGGGCAGCCGCTGGACACCACCGGTGCCCTCTACGGGTGGGTTACCACTGCTGATGGCGCGATGGTGGTCAACGAGCCCGACGGCGCGGCAACCTGGTATCCGGTCAACGACGACCCGCAGGACAAGGCGACATACACGTTCCGCCTCACGGTGCCGGCCGGCAAGACAGCGGTGGCGAACGGGCTGCCGGCCGGAAAGCCCAAGACCAGGGCAGGGTGGACGACCTGGAACTGGCGGGCCTCGGACCCGATGGCCAGCTACCTGTCGACGGCGAGCGTCGGTGACTATGCCGTTTCTCGCGACGAGGGTCCTGGCGGTCTGCCGATCATCAATGCCATCGACGATGGCGTGACGGGGGAGGACCTTGCCGAAACGACGGCGTCCCTCGCGCTGCAACCTCAGATGATCGCGTTCCTCCAGGACCAGTTCGGGCCGTACCCGTTCGAGGCGTTCGGCGCGATCGTCGATGACGACTCTGTCGACTATGCCCTGGAGACCCAGACCCGTCCGGTGTACTCCGAGGTCGCGAACGAATTGACGGTGGTGCACGAACTGGGGCACCAGTGGTTCGGCAACGCGGTTTCCCCGGCCGATTGGAAGGACATCTGGCTGAACGAAGGCTGGGCGACCTATGTCGAGTGGTTGTGGGCCGAGCACCAAGGCACTGCAGACGTTGCCGACGAGTTCGCCGACACGGTGGCAGAGCTGGACGCGGACAACGGCTGGACGCTCAACATCGCAGACCCGGGTCGCGACGGTCTGTTCGATAGCCCGGTCTACCAGCGGGGAGCGGCCGCCTTGCACGCGCTGCGTGCGGAGATCGGCGACGACGCATTCTTCGCCGGCGCCCGCCTGTGGCTGACCCGATACAACGACTCGACTGCCACCACCGAGGACTTTGAAGCCGTGATGGAAGAGAGCTCAGGCCAACAGCTCGACACCTTCTTCGACGACTGGCTGCGCGAAGGAGACCGACCGGTCATGCCGCAGCCCTGAGCGTTCGCGTCCGCGGTTCACCGCGCTGCGTGCACGGCACAGTTCCGGCCGACTTCGCCTAGAATGAAGCACCCGACCAGCCGCCAAGCGCAGGTCGCCTACGACCAGCGCTGATCGGAGGTGTTGTGAGCAGTCCGTGGACGATAACTCCTGCCGATTCACCTCTGGGTACGTTCTCCCGGCAGGAACGTCTGCATGAGGCCGCCATCGGTGACCGAACAGACCTGCGCTCCGGTGCAGTGCAGGCCGGGGTGCGCCGACTGGTGCGGGAATCCTGGCAGCGGTCGATCTCACTTCGCCTGGACCCGTTGACGGCACAGGCCGCTCCGACGTTGAGCGCAGACGAGCTCGAACGGCTGCGCGCCCGGAACCCGCTCGCCGCGGTGCTGCCGGTGATCAACACCCTCCTCGTGCGGCACGCGTCCGAATTCGGGCTGATCGTGGCGGTGGCCGATGAGTCTGGCCGGCTGCTCTGGATCGACGGCGACAGTTCAGTGCGCACCCGCGCCGAAGACATGTACTTCGTGGTCGGCGCCGACTGGTCTGAGGCCCGGGTCGGCACGAGCGCGCCCGGCACCGCGTTGGCGCTGGATCATGGCATCCAGATCCAGCGCGCCGAACATTTCAACCAGCTGGCTCACCCCTTCAGCTGCACCGCCGTGCCCATCCACGACCCGGTCACCGGGGCGGTGCTCGGCGTCATCGACATCACCGGGGGAGACGCGGCCGTGGCCCCGCAGACCCTGCCGCTCGTGGAGGCCGCCGTCGCCGCGCTCGAGGCGGAGCTGCGCATCCAGAGCCTGAGCGCTCCGCGGCCGGCACCGGCACGACCGTCGGGCTTCACCGCGCCCGGAATTCTGCTGAACGTGCTGGGCTCCGACCACGGCGCCCTGCACGGGGCCACACCCGCGAGCACCCCGGGAGGGTTCGGCGCTCCGGTGCCCGGCACCCGGCACAGCACCGACCTCAGTCCCCGGCACGCCGAGATCCTGCTCCTGCTCGCCTGGCACCGGCAAGGCCTATCCGCCGACAGGCTCGCCGGCCTCCTCAGCGACGAGCAGCCGCACGCCGTCGAGAACCTGCGCGCCGAGATGGTGCGGCTACGCCGGGCGCTCACGGTCAGCCATCCGCAGCTGCGGATCGGCTCACGCCCGTACCGCCTGGAGACCAGCGTCGACACGGATGCCGGCCGGGTCCTTCGTCTGCTCGCCCGCGGTGCCCACCGGATGGCCCTGGCGGCCTACCGGGGAACCGTGCTGCCGGGCTCCGCGGCGCCGGGTGTCGCGGAGATCCGTCTCGAGGTGGGCCGGCGCCTGCGCCAGACCCTGCTCAGCGATGCCTCGGTGGAGGTGCTGCTCGACTACGCCCGCACCGAGGACGCCGCCTGGGACACGGAGGTGTGGCAGGCCTGCCTCGAACTCCTGCCCGCCCGGTCGCCCCAGCGCGCCGCCGTGGTGGCGAATCTCGCCCGCATCGAGGCCGAGCTCTGCGCGTAGTCGCTGTGAGGGCCAGCCGTCAGTTCAGGATGAACACGAGCATTCCCACGAAGGTGAGAGTTCCCACGAGCCACACGCTGACCACCAGCGAGATGTACCGGTGTGTGAGCCCGCAGTGAAGGATCGCCGCCAGCAGGACGACGACCGACAGCACGATCTCGAGCGTCCAATAGACCGGGCTCGTGGTGTCTGCGATGGTGTTGAGCGCCCAGATGCCCTCGCCCAGCAGAACAGCACTCAGCGGCGTGACCGCCAGTGCGCGCCACACCGGTGGGGCATAACGGACCAGGCTGGCGGCAACGCCCAGCAGGGGCCCGGCGACGAGGCCCACGATGGTCCAGATCGAGGTGAACGGATCGCCGTCGTCGAACCCTCTCCACTCGGCCACCACGCTGTAGGACTCGACGAGAAGCTGGAAGACCACGATGCCGAGGAAGCCCGCGAGCAGCGGCCGGGCGCGGCTGAGCCAGACAATCAGGAAACTGAACATCGTCCAGCCACCGGCCGAATTGCTGAGCGAATTGACCGAGGGTGGCAGGTACTGCTGCGCGAAACTGGTCAGCCCGCCGATCAGCACCCCTCCGACGATAACCAGGACGGCGGCCCGCAGCGCCGACGACCGGGTGTCGGCGTGCCACCAGCCGCTGCGCGAGTGCGCCGGCTCGACGATGCGTGAAGTCTCCAGGGTTTCCATCTCACCAACGCTAGGCATGCCGGGCATACAGGGCATCCGCCCAGAGGGTGACCGAAGCAAACCGGAGGATGACCTCGCCCAC
This sequence comes from Cryobacterium adonitolivorans, assembly GCF_004402695.1. Lineage (GTDB taxonomy): Bacteria > Actinomycetota > Actinomycetes > Actinomycetales > Microbacteriaceae > Cryobacterium > Cryobacterium adonitolivorans. Next base: position 36,672 of record NZ_SOFL01000015.1, read on the forward strand.
CAGGCCGCACTTCAAGCCACCGCAACTTTTCGCAACCTCTGCCTTCGTAGGCTCCCTCCATGGACCGCGACGACGCGGCAACCATCGACAGAGCCGTCGAACAAGGAGTGAAATGACCGTTTACGCCGTCCCCGGCACGCCGGATGCGAAAGTCACCTTCAAGCCCCGCTACGAGAACTGGATCGGAGGCGAATGGGTGCCGCCCGTGAAGGGCCAGTACTTCGAGGACATCTCCCCGGTCAACGGCAAACCGTTCACCGAAGTCGCACGCAGTACCCACGAAGACATCGACCTGGCCCTTGACGCAGCGCACAAGGCCGCACCGGCGTGGGGCAAGACCACAGCCACTCACCGAGCCGCCGTGCTCAACAAGATCGCGGATGTCATCGACGCGAACCGCGAACTGCTCGCGGTCGCCGAAACCTGGGACAACGGCAAGCCCATCAGGGAGCCGTTGAACGCCGACCTGCCGCTGGCCGCCGACCACTTCAGGTACTTCGCCTCCGCCATCCGCGCCCAGGACGGCGATCACGCCGAACTCGACAACGACACCATGTCGTACCAGTTCCACGAGCCGCTGGGCGTGGTCGGGCAGATCATCCCCTGGAACTTCCCGATCCTGATGGCGGTCTGGAAGCTCGCGCCGGCCCTCGCCGCCGGGAACGCGGTCGTCCTCAAGCCCGCGGAGCAGACCCCCGCGTCGATCCTGGTGCTGATCGAACTGATCGGCGACATCCTGCCGCCCGGGGTGCTCAACATCGTCAACGGATTCGGCATCGAAGCGGGCAAGCCCCTCGCCTCGTCGAACCGCATCCGCAAGATCGCGTTCACGGGTGAGACCACCACGGGCCGGCTGATCCTGCAGTACGCCAGCGCCAACATCATCCCGTCGACCGTGGAGCTGGGCGGCAAGAGCGCCAACATCTTCTTCGACGACGTGGCGCAGCAGGACGACAGCTACTACGACAAGGCGCAGGAAGGCTTCGTGCTCTTCGCCTTCAACCAGGGTGAGGTGTGCACCTGCCCCAGCCGTGCGCTGCTGCACAAGCCCATCTACGACAGCTTCCTGGGCGGCGCCATCGAGCGCACCAAGCTGGCCAAGCAGGGCAACCCGCTGGACACCGACACCCAGGTGGGCGCGCAGGCCAGCAACGACCAGCTCGAGAAGATCCTCTCCTACATCGACATCGGCAAGAAGGAGGGCGCCAAGCTGCTGCTCGGCGGCGAGCAGGCCGACCTGGGCGGCGACCTCAGCGGCGGCTACTACGTGCAGCCGACCATTTTCGAGGGCCAAAACAAGATGCGCATCTTCCAGGAGGAGATCTTCGGCCCCGTCGTCGCGGTGACCAGCTTCGACGACTACGACGACGCCATCTCGATCGCCAACGACACCCTCTACGGCCTCGGCGCCGGGGTGTGGTCGCGTAACGGCACCACGGCGTACCGTGCAGGCCGCGACCTGCACGCCGGACGCGTGTGGGTGAACAACTACCACAACTACCCGGCTGGAGCGGCTTTCGGCGGCTACAAGAGCTCGGGAATCGGCCGGGAGAACAACAAGCTGGCGCTCGGCCATTACCAGCAGACCAAGAACCTGCTGGTGTCCTACTCCGAAGACGCCCTGGGCTTCTTCTAACCGCGAACAGGCGGTGCCGGCCGGGCAGCTTCGCAGATTGTCTGGCCGGCACCGCCTCCCGAACCCCAAACCGCTCTACCCGCTGAAGTTGGAGGAACCCATGACCGACTTGATCACGCCAGCACCGGATGCGCCCGTCGTGGCCGCGGTCGAGGCGTCCATCACCATCCCGGGCGAGACCCGGTCCAGGGTTGCGCTGGCGCAGGCCACCGTTGACCTTCTGCGGAGCCTGTGGGAGGAGCACGGCCCGCTGATGTTCCACCAGTCCGGCGGCTGCTGCGACGGCAGTTCGCCGATGTGCTTTCCGGCGGGGGAGTTCATCACCTCAGACCAGGACGTGCTGCTCGGCCGACTTGACATCGCCCCGGCGGGGGAACCTGAACAGGTGATCGACTTCTGGATCTCCGCCGAACAGTTCGAGTACTGGAGCCACACCGCCCTGCTCATCGACACCGTCAAAGGGCGCGGTGGCGGGTTCTCGGCCGAGGCTCCGCGCGGGGTGCGGTTCATCATCCGCTCGGAGCTGATGGATTCGTTCAGCGGGTAGGCAGCGAACCGGGGCGAGGTCAGCGTGTCAATGGTCCGCAGGGCCCCTAGTGTCGGTTGCTTCAGTTCGGGTTGTGCTGCATGACCGACAGTGACCCGTGACCGGGCGCCACGACACACTTGGCGGCGTAGAGCGGCACTCCGCCGTGCTCCGCTGTCTGGGTGAGGATCAGGACCGCCGCTGACGCCTTGATGTTCAGCAATTTTGCTCGCGTGGGGCCGGCGTCGGTTGCGACGATCTGGCACACGCCGTTTGTGAAGACGTGACCGTTGGCCTGCATGGATGCGAGGAGCGTTCGGGGTTCGGCGGCGACCTCCATGAGTTCGGATGCGATCCGCGCGCTCACATCGCTGAGGTAGCGCCCCGCAGGGAGGTGTTCCTGAACTGTGGCAATGGGACGGCCGTCATGCAGCAGGACGCTCTCGCGGATCCACGCGTTCGCAGCCGGGTCGAGCGCGAGCCTGTTGGACACGAAGTCGGTGACCCCTTCCAACTCGAAGCGCGCCGGCTGCACGGTGATGGTCGTGTTCGGGTCGGCCAGGGCGACCTCGAACGGCCGAAGCTGCTCGAGTCCGCCGTGCGGGATGGTGTCCGTGACGAATCGCCCGACACCGCGGCGGGTGACCAGCAGCCCGTCTTCTTCGAGGAGCATCAGCGCCTCGCGAACGGGGGTGCGGCTGACGCCGAGTGTTGCAGAGAGCTCTGTTTCCCTCGGCAGCATCTCGCCGAGCCGGAACACACCGGAGCGGATCCCTTCGGCGAGCCGCGTGTAGACGGCGACTCGAATCGGCTGGCCGACGGCGAGCTGGAGTTGCTCTTGCAAAAACGAGTGGGATTCCAGACGGGTCGTCACGAGACCTCCTTGTGTGCCCGACGCTATCACGTTTGACATGTGCCCGCAGAGGTATAACCTCATACTGCAGTCGAGACACAGCAGTCCAGGCAAAGGAGCCCACATGAGTTCAACCACCATGACCAGCACACCCCACATTGATCCGAAGGGGGTGGACATTGCCGAGACGATCCTCCTTCCCGGCGACCCGCTGCGAGCCAAGTTCATCGCCGAGACCTACTTCGACGACATCCGCTGCTTCAACGAGGTTCGCAACATGCTGGGCTTCACGGGCACGTACCAGGGCCGCCCGGTGTCCGTCATGGGCACGGGAATGGGCATTCCCTCCATCTCCCTCTACAGCTACGAACTGATCCACCACTTCGGGGTCAAGAACCTGATTCGTGTGGGCACCTGCGGCGCAATGCAGGAGAACATGGAGCTCTACGACGTGGTCATCGCCCAGGGCGCCTCCACCGACTCCAACTACCTGCAACAGTTCGACCTGCCCGGCCAATGGGCGCCACTGTCGTCCTACCGGCTACTGGAGAAGGCCAAGCGGGTCGCCGATGAGCGCGGTCAACGCACCCACGTGGGCAACGTGCTCTCGTCAGACGTGTTCTACGGCGCCGATCCCGACGCCCTGGGCAGGTGGATGAAGATGGGCATCCTGGCCGTCGAGATGGAGTCGGCAGGTCTGTTCGCCAACGCCGCTGCCGCGGGCGTCGATGCCCTGGGCATCTTCACCGTCAGCGACAAGATCGGCTCAGACGTCAAGACCACCCCCGAGGAACGGCAGACCGCCTTCACCGCAATGATCGAGATCGCATTGGACCTGGCCTGATGAGCACCGCAACCCACTCCACGGCTCTCGCCCAGGTCCTCAAGCCGAGCCGGGCCGTCCCCATCCTGCTGTCCCTCTTCGTGTTCTCTTTGGTGCTGGACAACGGCTTCAAGTTCATGTCGCCGGCGTTGGCGGAGAGTCTCAACCTCCCGGTCAACACCGTCAGCCTGCAGGCCACTCTGGCCGGCGTCCTGATCGGCATCGGCGCCGTGGTCTACGCGGCGCTAGCCGACTCGATCAGCATCCGGAAACTCATCATCTTCGCAATCATTTTGATGACGATCGGGTCGATCGTCGGCTTCGTCTTTCAGACCAACTTCTGGCTGGTCCTAGTCGGCCGTCTGATTCAGAGCGCCGGCTTGGCCGCCGCCGAGACCCTTTACGTGATCTACGTCACCAAGCATTTCAGGGGCGACGAGCAAAAGAAGTACCTGGGCTTTAGCACCGCGGCCTTCCAGTTGTCGTTGCTCATCGGCGCCGTCGGCAGCGGCTTCATCGCCACCTACATCGGCTGGGCGGCCTTCTTCCTGGTCACGCTGTTGTCCCTGCTGGCCATCCCGGTCGTGTTGCGAACGGTCCCCGCGGAAGCAACGGGCACCAGCCGTGTGGACGTATTCGGGCTCTTTTTGATCTCGGTGTTCGCGACCGGGCTGATCCTGTTCATGCAGAACTTCAATTCCTGGTACCTGTTGCCGGTCGCTGTAGGCCTGATTCTCTTTATCTGGCACATCCGAACGCATGACAACGCCGTGATCACCAGCGCGTTCTTCGCCAACGCTCAGTATTCGCTCATGATCATCGTGGTGTTCGTCACCTATTCGGTCCAGCTGGGCTACACCTTCATGTTCTCGTTCCTGATCTCCGACGTTTACGGCTATAACCTCGGCGAGATCTCCCTGCTGCTGGTCCCCGGTTATGTCGCCGCGGTCATCGTCGGCTCGGCCACCGGCAAGATCGCCAAGTTCCTCCCGTCCAAGCAGGCCATCACCATCGCGTTGATTGTGATCATCGCCTCGTTGCTGATCCCGGCTCTGTTCGTGGGCCAGTGGATCGGGATCTTCGTGATCTCGATGATGTTGTTCGGCATGGGCTTTGCGTTGATGTACGGCCCGCTCGTGTCGACCGCCATCATGCGCGTACCGGTCGAGAACTCCGGTATCGCCATCGGCTTCTACAACCTCACGATCAACATCGCCGTGCCGGTCGGCATCGCCTACACGGCAGCGCTGATGAAGCTGAAGCCTGAGCTTTTGGGCGGCATCGCGGGCACCGGCCAGGCGTCCTCTTACGGTTCGGTGTTGTTGATTCTTACCGGAGTCGCCGCTCTCGGTCTGGTGCTCTATCGCGTCTTCATGATGGTTATCGAGCGCCAGGACGCCGAGGTCAGCACGCCCGTCGCACAGCAGTAGTGATTGGCTCTGACTCAGAACGCTGAAGAACCATTGGCCTCGGCCGGGAGCCGTTGCAGCCTCCCGGCCGGGCCTAGGCTGGGTCCATGCGCACAGTCCTCGTTCTCAACGGCCCGAACCTTGGACGTCTCGGCAGCCGGGAGCCCGACGTTTACGGCTCCGCCAACCTCGACGACCTGCGGGTGCTGCTCACCGAAGCCGCACCGCAGGACGTCACCGTGGACGTGCGCCAGACCGACGACGAGGCCGAACTCATCCATTGGCTCTACGAGGCCGTGGACACGAAAACGCCGGTGGTACTCAACCCCGCCGCGTTCACGCATTACAGCTACGCGCTGCGGGATGCCGCGGCCCTGGTCACCAAAGCCGGCATCCCGCTCGTCGAGGTGCACATCTCCAACCCGCACGCCCGCGAGACCTTTCGGCACACCAGCGTGGTCAGCGCTGTGGCGACCGGCGTCATCGCAGGTTTCGGCTTCGACTCCTACCGCCTGGCCCTCGACCACATCGTGCGCCTGGCCTGAGCTGCCCACCACCCGCGCCCACCATCCGCGCCCACCATCCAGCAACCGGAATCGATCGGGCGCGGCGTGTCGGCTACACTCGTCTGAGGCCTTTGGCCGCGCACCTTCCCAATTGAATCGAACGGAACACCTCTTCATGGCATCTACCGCCGACATTAGAAATGGCGTCGTCCTCAACATCGACAAGCAGCTGTGGGCCGTCATCGAATTCCAGCACGTCAAGCCCGGCAAGGGTGGCGCGTTCGTGCGCACCAAGCTGAAGAACGTCGTCACGGGCAAGACCGTCGACCGCACCTTCAATGCCGGCGCCAAGATCGAGACCGAGAATGTTGACCGTCGCGACTTCCAGTACCTCTACGCGGATGGTGAATCCTACGTCTTCATGGACGTTTCGGACTACGACCAGCTCACGGTCTCCGCCGCGGTCGTCGGCGACGCTGCCAACTTCATGCTCGAGAACCAGGCTGTGACCGTCGCACTGCACGACGGCAACCCGCTCTACGTCGAGCTGCCGGCCTCCGTCGTCCTCGAGATCACCTACACCGAGCCGGGCCTGCAGGGCGACCGCTCCACCGGCGGCACCAAGCCCGCCACCGTTGAAACCGGCTACCAGATCCAGGTGCCGCTGTTCCTCGAGCAGGGCACCAAGGTCAAGGTCGACACCCGCAACGGTGACTACCTCGGCCGCGTCAACTAGTGAGCGCCCGGACCAAGGCGCGCAAGCGCGCCATCGACATCCTGTACGCCGCCGACATCCGCCAGACCACGATTCCCCAGTCGCTGGCCATGGAGGCCGAGCGAGCCGCCAACGAACCGGCCCGCATGGTGTCCTGGCTCTACGCCCGCGACATCGTTGACGGGGTCGTCGACCACCGCGAGGAGATCGACGAACTGATCGAGACGTACTCGCAGGGCTGGACGCTCTCGCGGATGCCCACGATCGACCGGGCCATCCTGCGCATCGGCATCTGGGAGATCCTGTACAACGACGCCGTGCCGCACGCCGTCGCGATCGACGAGGCCGTCGAGGCGGCCAAGGTGCTCTCGACCGATGACTCCGCCGGCTTTGTCAACGGACTCCTCGGCCGCATCGCCCAGACGGCGCCATCCGCCTGAAGAGCCGCGCCATCGGTTTGAACAGCATCATCAGCTCGAACAGCATCTTCGGCTCGAGCAGCACGTAATGCCGGTGCCGGGAACATCGCCCGGGACCGGATTCACGAGGGGGAGAACATGACGGAACGCACTGACGGAAGCATTGGGGAGTACCCCGCCGGTGACCTGGGGGACCGGCCGGGTGTGCCGGTTCCGTACAAGGTTCCGCCCACCACCCCGTACTACGGTCCCGTGGCTCCGCGTACGAACACCCTGGCGATCGTGGCGCTGGTGACCGGATTCTGCTGCTCCATCGCAGCCGTGATCACCGGGCACATCGCGATCGGCCAGATCAGGCGCACCGGCGAGGCGGGGAAGGGCATGGCCATCGCCGGGCTCGTGCTCGGGTACGTGAGCATCGGCTTCACGGCGCTCTTGCTCGTGACGCTCGTGTTCTTCACGGCGGCGATGGGTGCGTTCGTCACCGCCGTCGCAGGCGCCACCTCGTCGGTGACGTCATCAGAGTCGGCAACGTCGTCCGAGGAGGCGACCGGCCAGACCGGCGCCGCGTATTTCGATGACGGGTTCCTGATGGTGGGTACCGGGGTCACGGTCGTCGACCTCTACATCGACCCGATGTGCCCGTACTGCGGCCAGTTCGACATCGCCAATGGCGACACCCTGGCGGCCCTGGTTGACGACGGCACCATCACCCTGCGACTGCACTCGCTCACCTTCCTCGACCAGGCGTCACAGGGCACCGAGTACTCCACGCGGGCCTCCGCCGCACTGACCTGCGAGGCCGCGATCAACCCGGAGTCCACCCTCGACTACCTGGCGGCGCTGTTCGCGAACCAGCCGGCCGAGGGCACGACCGGACTCAGCGACGACGAACTCACGGCGTTGTCCGGCGGCAGCGGGTCGATCGCTGACTGCGTCACCGGCGAGCAGTATCACGCCTGGTCGCAGCAGAATACGGATGACGCTCTCACCGGTCCGATCCCCGGCGCCGAGCTCTCGTCGATCCAGGGCACGCCCACCGTGCTGATCGACGGGAGCCAGTACAGCGGCCCGATCGACGACCCGCAGGCCCTCACCGATGCCATTCTGGGCGTGACCGGCTAGAGCGCCGTTCAGGTGGTCAGGGTGATGCTGGGAACTACGCCGACGATCAACGCCCAAAGTTGTAGCAGAATGCCGCGAACCCGATCGGACCGGCGGGCAGGAACCACCACCGGCTCTCGGCGACCAGGTCTACCGAGGCCGTCACCCCGAGCCCGGCGAAGACGATGTAGCCGGAATCCATGGCCGACGCGTTCACCCAGCTGAACAGGCGCCCGGTCTTCTCTGATGCATCGCTGCCGTCCGGCTGCCCGTCCTGTCCGTTTGCGCACCGATACCGGTAGCGATGATCGTCGGGAGCCGGAGAGCGCCAGTAGCTGCGATAGTCGGCGTCGGCGGGGATCTAGAGGTTGTCCGGCCAGGTGACAACGAATGGCGGACGTGCACGGAAGTAGTTCGTAAACAGGGCCTCGCGGTACTTCCGCACTCCGATGAGGGTGCGGGTGCGGTCGCCCGTGTTGGACTCGACTTCGCGGTGCACGGCCTCGATCTCGCGCCTGCGCACGAAGCTGATGGGTCCGGCCGGCGCGCCAACCTCCGATTCGACGTTTGAGGGTTCACGCAATTCGGAAGGAGCTGTTGATTCCTCCGTCAGAACGGCGGGTTGTCGGGTGCCGGTGGTGTCGGCTGCCGGGTCGGCCGGTGCCTGGGCACTAGGTAGGTGTCGTCGGCGGGTCGCTTCCGCGTTTTCGGTTCGACGACCGGTGGTTGGGGTCGGGGTGGTCCCATCGGGGTGGCGGGGTCGGTGCGGTAGCTGCGTTTCCCGGGTGAGGTCCAGAGCAGGATGCCGCCGGGTTCCTGGGTCACTCGCCATTGGGAGAGGTGTTTGAGTCGGTGGTGGGGTTCGCAGAGGTGGGCGAGGTTGTCGCTGTCGGTTCGGCCGCCGCCGGCCCAGTCGTCGGTGTGATCGACGTCGCTTTTCACCGCCGGGTGGGAGCAGCCCGGGAATCGGCAGGTTTCGTCGCGTACCCGCAGCCACTTCTTCATGGTTTTGGTGTTTTTGTGCTGGGTCTTGCCCAGGGAGAGCACTACCCCGGTTTCCGGGTGGGTAAGGATCCGGGTGAAGCCGGGGCAGTTTCCGGCGATCTCCCGTGGGCCTCGGGCGAGATGGGCCCATATCCTTCGAGGGTGGCGGGTTCCTCGTTCAGGCCCAGCGGGGTGAATACGGGCACGGTCACCATGACCGTGCCGCGGATCCCGGCGCCCATCCCGGTGGGGGTGATGCCGTCCAGGAGAAGTGCGGCGGTGATGTCGGCGCGGAGATGATCGAGAGTGCGGGTAGGGAGGTCCTCGGCCGTGTCGTGACTGATTCCGAATGCTGCGCCGCTGCCGGCAACGCCATCCGTCGTGTCTGCCGGGCTGGGGTCGCCGAGCTGCCGGACCTGCACGGCCATGCCGTTGATCCGGTCGTAGGCGGCCTTGGTCTGGTGGGCGGTTCCGTACCAGTGCAACCAGCCCATCCCGTCGTGCGCGGCTTCCCAGCAGGTGCGCCGGTCGGTCAGGGCGTTCGTGCTGCGGGTCACGATCGACTCCGGGTGCAGCCTCTCCCGCAACCGCCGCGTCCTGTCGCGGAACAGGCCCACCGGGAGGCTTTTCGCCTCCGGCAGTACCTTTCCTCGAACGCCGCGTGGTCGTCTGAGGGCAGCGTGCGCAACTGGTCGAGCAGGGTGGTGGCGTGCCGGTAGCTGATCTCGCCGTTGGAGAACGCCTCGAAGGTCGCCGGTGCGTAGGAGCAGAGGAACCGGGCCTCGTCCAGCTGCCGGTCGATGGTACGTTCGGCCACCCGGGTCAGGCACGCGGTTTCGCTCACAATCGTGCGGCGGGCGACCTGGTGGTCGTCCCACCGGTTGTGGGCGGCGGCGCGGGCCTGGTCCTCGGTCATCGCGGCCGCGATGTGGTCGGCAGTCCGGATGTTCTCTGGATTACCGTGCAGCCGGGACGCCACCTGGGGCCGTTCGCTCCAGTCCTGCAGGTCCAGCAGGTGCTCGATCCGGCGGGCCTGCGCCTGCGCGATGAGGCGGTCATCGGCCGCGATCAGGTCGGTGTGCCTGATCAAATCGGTCTGGACCAATTCGTCCAGGGTGCGCTCCGGAGAGTAGTCGTCATCGTCCGGAGCGGGCGGTGGTGCCTGGTCTGGGCTACTCATAGTGAGATCGTCTCAGCTCCCACCGACACTGAACCCGCCCGAGCGCGCACCCGGGCGAACCCATCCGCGAGCTGTGAGAAAAGCCCCAGAACTTGTAGGCAAAGTCATACGGTCGTAGCAACGCTCTGATTCAAGGAGTGTTGGATGGTCAAGCTTTTTCCGGCGGGCACGCGGACGAGGTTCGTGGATATGGTCTGCTCAGGGGG
>NZ_SOFL01000003.1 GCF_004402695.1 Cryobacterium adonitolivorans
CGGCGGAGGTGACGGGCGGGGCGGCGGCGGTCGGCGTCGCGGGGGCGGCCGGGGCCGGCGGGGTGCGTCGCGCGGCGTCAACGGCCGGATCGGGCTCGACGCTCGGGGTGAGGCCCCAACGGAAACCGCCGGAGGCCGGCACTGCCGGAGCAGGAGCGGTGTCGCCGTCGGCCGGACCTGTATCCGACGACGGAGCCTGTGCGGGCCGCTGGGGAGCGGGGCGCTGGGGAGCGGCCCGCTCGGCGTCGGCCGGCTCTGCGTGCGGCGCGACGGGGATGGCGACGGTCGGGGCGGAGTCGTCCCAGGCATCCGCTGCGGTGTCTGCTGCGGTGTCGGCCCCGGTTTTAGCCGTGGCCTTGTCGGGTTCGGCGGCGGCCTCGCTGCCGTCTGCGTTCAGCTGAGCCGCGAGCCAGTCAAGGCCGAGGTCCTTGTCGTCGCTTCCGTCCCGCTGCTCAGGCATCAGCTCAGTCCCAAGTCCTCGAGTCCGATGGCCGCGTAGTACGGGTAGCCAGCCGCTTCGATGATTTCGCGGGCCCCGGTGCTGCGGTCCACGACCACGGCGACGCCGGCGATGATGGCACCCACCTTGAGGAGCGCCTCGATGGCGGCGAGAGGCGAGCCGCCCGTCGTCGAGGTGTCTTCGAGCACGATGACCCGCTTGCCGGCGAGGTCGGGGCCTTCGACCTGACGGCCGCGGCCGTGGTCCTTGGGCTCCTTGCGCACGACGAAGGCGTCGTAGCCCAGGCCGCGGGCTGCACCCTGGTGCAGGATCGCAGTGGCGACGGGGTCGGCGCCCATGGTCATGCCGCCGACGGCCACAACATCCGGGATGTCCTTGATGAGGTCGATCATGACCTGACCGATCAGCGGCGCGACCCTGTGGTCCAGGCTGACCTTGCGGAGGTCCACGTAGTACGTGGCCTTCTTGCCGCTGGTCAGAGTGAAGTCACCGTGGAAGACGGCGTCGGCCGAGATGTAGTCGATGAGTTTTCTGCGAGTATCCATCACAGGGCTACTTTAGGCCAACACGCGCCCGGTGCACGATGCAGGCGTGCGCCGGACGGCGTGATTAGAAGCTGCGAACGAACTTCCGCTCGGGAACACGACCGTAGCCATCCTTGTTCACCGCGACGACGGTGCCGACGACGGAGCCAATGGCGACAAGGGAGATGAGGAGCATGAAAACGAACACGGACGTGCCTTTCGAGGGAAGTGGATGGCCGTGTCACGCGGGCAGTTGCCCGGTGACCGACATGTTAATCTGACCACCAACAACCATTCAGCACAATCACATTGTTTAGCAGTGACTATGTAGTCTGGCTTCATGGATGTACAGCGTCTCGAACTGCTCCGCGAACTGGCCGAACGCGGCAGCGTCACCGCCGTGGCCCTGGCCACCCACCGCACCCCGTCTGCGGTCTCGCAGCAGCTGAAAGTCCTCGAGCGGGAGGCGGGTCTGCCGCTTACCAAGCGCAGCGGGCGCGGGCTCGTGCTCACGGATGCCGGCCGCGCGCTGGCCGCGAGCGCGACAGATATCGCGGTGGCCCTGGAGCGCGCCACGGCGGTCTGGGACACCTTCCGCAACCGGGCCACCGGCGACGTGAGCCTGGTGACGTTCCCCACCGCCGGACAGATGCTGCTGCCGGGGGCGCTGCAGGACCTCGCCGGCCACGACGGCCTCGCGGTGCACTGCACCGATATGGACCCTGAGCTCAGCGACTTTCCCGCTCTCACGAGCGAATACGACATCGTGCTCGCCCACAGCATGCGCGGGCAGCACACCTGGGGCGGACGCGGTCTGACCTCGGTGCCCCTGATGACGGAGCCGCTCGACGTCGGTCTGCCGACAGGCCACCGGCTCGCCGGCCGCGTGTCGCTCGGCGCCGGCGACGTGGTCGGCGAGACCTGGATCGGTGTGCCGGTCGGCTACCCGTTCGGGCGCATCCTGCACGACATCGAACTGCAGACCGGCAGCCGCGCCCGGGTGACTCAGCGGTTCGCGGACATGCGGCTGATCGAATCGTTCATCATGGCCGGGCTCGGCATCGCCCTGGTTCCCCGGTACACGTCCAGCGGCGATCAGCCGGGCCGGATGGTGCTCAAGCCGCTGCGGGGGCTCGACGCCGAACGGCAGATCGTGGCGCTGATGCGGCCTGACCGCGCCGAGCGTCTGGCCGTGCGCACCGTCGTCGACGCGCTGCGCGCCCGGGCGGCGCAGGTGCAGGCCGAGCACGCGGCGGCGGCCGGTTGATCGGCACGCCGGGCCACGCGACGGGCGTTTGCCAGGACAACGGTCGGAAACAGGGACCCTGTGTCCAATCCCGTTCCGGTAATGGCACTGTGTCCTGACAACGAGGTGCGGTTCCAGCCGAGTTCCACCCGCACCGTGCCGGTTAGGCTGACCGGATGGCTGACATCGAATGGACCCTGCGCTGGGAAGCCGATCTCTCAGCCGACGACCACACCGCCCTGGCGGCCCTGTTCGCGCGGTACTTCCCCGAGGATCACGCCACCTTCACCGGCCCCCGCAGCTGGATGGGCGCCCGCCCTGAAGCCCGGGTCATCGCCTACGACAACGGCCGGCCGGTCGCCCACCTCGGCTTCGTGCGGCGGATGCTGCGCCTCGAGTCCGGCGGCTCGCAGCTGGTCGGCGATGTAGGCCTGGTCGGCGTCGATCCCGACTACCAGGGCACGGGACTCGGCCGCCGGCTGCTCACCGAGGCGACCCTGGCCCTGACCGGCCAGGGCCTGCCGTTCGGCTACCTCACCTGCGCCCCCGAGCTTGTCGCGTACTACACCGCCGGCGGCTGGCGGCAGTCTCCCGGGCAGGTGACCCGCATGATCGACACCCACATGCGCCCGGAGACCTTCACCGGCCCGGCGATGGTGCTGCCGGTGACCGCGCCGTTCTCCGAGTGGCCGACCGGGCAGACGATCATCCGCGACGGCCTCGAGGTGTAGGCCCCGGCGTCAGCCCGCGCCCACGGCGGTCAGGTACCGGTCCACCACCACGTCAACAAGCGCCTCTGGAGGCTTCTCTCCCTCGACGAGAAGCGTCTCGCTGACCACGTCCGCACCGGCATCCTGCGCCCATCTGGCGAACGTTCCGGGTGCCAGGAGATAGCTTGCGACGACGACGCGAGCATCCGGCGACTCGGTCCGCGCAGCGGCCACGGCATCCACCAGGCTCGGACTGGCGGCGGCGATGAAGGCGACGGTGACGGGCTGGCCGATCAGGGCGGCGAGCTGCTCGCCCGCGGTGCGGCAGTCGGCCACGGCGTTGGCGTCGCTCGATCCGGCGGCGGCGAGGATCACCCGGTCCCCTGCGCGCAGGCCGCTTCGCGCCAGCCGGTCGGCGAGGATGCCGGTCAGCCGGCTGTCGGGGCCGAGGGCCGCGGTGACGACGACCGGGCGCGGCTGGGCCTGGGCAACGGCGTTGGCGAGGTCGAATCGCACGTGGTACCCGGCGGACACCAGCAGCGGCACGATGACGGCGGCCCGGCCGGGCTCGGCTGCGGCGAGGCAGTGTGGCACATCCGGCTGCTGCACGTCGATGAATCCCGCTGCAACGAGGGTGGCCGGGCTGATCGTGGTCAGCGCCAGGGTCACCGCGTCGACGAGGGCCAGCACCGCGCGCTGGGCAGCGGGATCCCGGGAGCCGTGGGAGGCGAGGAGCAGCAGCGGCGCGGTCTCTCGCGCGGGAGCGGCGCTCATCACGCCGCGGCGCGGGCCGAGGCTTCCGGCGCGAGCCGCACCCGCACTGAGCCGGATTCGACCCGGGTCTCGAAGGTGGGCAGGGTGAGGTCGGCGGAGGTGAGGCATTCCCCGGTGGCCAGGTCGTAGACCTGCTTGTGCAGCGGCGAGGCCAGCGTGACCGTGTCCCCGTGCGAGCCGACGATTCCCCGGCACATCACGAAGGAGCCGGTCGCGGGGTCCTGGTTGGAGACGGCGTACACGGTTCCGTTGGGCATCCGCACCAGCGCGAGCTGCTCACCGTCGACCATGGCCGCTTCTGCCCACAGGGGTTCGAGTTGGGAGAGTTCGCAAACTGTCGCCCATCCGGTGGTCGCGTCGGCACTCCGCGTGTTCGTGGTGTCTTGAGCTGTCAGCATGATGTCCTCGATTCCGGCGCCGGGCCAGTGAATGCGTTCGGCGCCCCTTCAGATTACCCATGCCCCGGGTACGTTTTTCGGGACTAAGTACCCTCCTTAGGCGCGCGCGGGTATGGCTTACTTGAGAGACGCCATGAGGTCGGCGCGACGGCGGAATACGCCGTCGGGATTATGCGGCCTGATTTACCCGAGAGATGCCGCAATGACACTGAACACTCCCCTGCCGAACTCGAGCGAATCGGACGGCGCGCGCCGGGTCATCGTCATCGGCGGCGGCCCCGCCGCGCACAGGTTCGCCGAGGCCATGGTCGCCCGGGCTGAGGCCGACGGCGAGTCCGCAAGGCGCGTCGACATCACCGTCATCGGCGAGGAAGTTCACCTGCCGTACGACAGGGTCTCCCTGTCGCACCGTCTGGCCGGCCCGGAAGACCTGACCCTGGGCGACCCGGCGTTCTGGCAGTCAGAGACCGTGCACTACCGCGGCGGCAGTCGCGTTACCGCCGTGGACCCCGCGGCCCGCACCATCACGCTCGACAACGGTGAGGCCATGGTCTACGACGACCTGGTCTTCGCCACCGGCTCTTCCGCCTTCGTGCCCCCGGTGCCCGGCGGCGACAGGGGCGTCGTGTACCGCACCATCGAGGACGTGGACTTCCTCGTCAGCGAGACCGCCCGCCTGAAGACGAAGTTCGGCCGGCCCGCAAACGTCACCGTGATCGGCGGCGGGTTGCTCGGACTCGAGGCCGCCGGTGGTGTGCAGCGCCTCGGCGCCAACACGACGATCGTGGATGGCGCGACCTGGCTGATGCCCACCCAGCTCGACCAGGGTGCCGGCATGGCCCTCGGCCGCCTCATCGACGGGCAGGGCATCCGCCTCGAACTCGGCCACCGCCCCACCGAGATCCTCGTCGCGGAGACCGGCCAGGTTCTCGGGCTGACCCTCGACGACGGCCGCCAGCTCAATGCCGACCTGATCGTCTGGTCCATCGGCATCCGGGCTCGGGACGAGCTCGCCCGCGCCGCGGGCCTGGAGATCGGCCCGCGCGGCGGCATCGTGATCGGCGACGACTGCTCAAGCTCGGCGCCCGGCATCTGGGCCATCGGCGAGGTCGCCAGCGTCGGCGGCCAGTGCATCGGGCTCGTCGCCCCCGCGAACGCCATGGCCGAGGTCGTCGCCGACCGGCTCAACGGCGGCCACGCCCTGTTCCCCGGCATTGACGACGCCACCAAGCTCAAGCTGTCCGGCGTGGAAGTGGCCAGCTTCGGCGACGCCTTCGGCACCAGCGACAGTGCCCTCGAGGTCGTCTACGCCGACCCGGCCCGCGGCCTGTACCAAAAGGTCGTCGTCTCCAGCGACGCGAAAACGCTGCTCGGCGGAATCTTCGTCGGCGACGCGTCGCCGTTCCTGTCGCTGCGCCCGCTGCTCGGCCGCGAGCTGCCCGCCGAACCCGGCGCCTACCTGTCGGCTTCCGGCGCCGAGCTTCCCTCGAGCTCGGACATGCCCGACGACGCCCAGCTGTGCTCGTGCAACAACGTCTCATTCGGCACCGTCAGGGCCGCGATCCACGGCGACCACGGCGACCCCGTCACCGAACTCGGCGCGCTGAAGGCCTGCACCCGGGCCGGCACCCAGTGCGGCTCCTGCGTGCCGTTGCTCAAGAAGGTGCTCGAAACCGAACTGACCAAGGCGGGCATCGCGGTGTCGCACGCCCTCTGCGAGCACATCTCGATCAGCCGCAGCGAGCTTTTCGAATCCGTGCGCGTGCTGCAGCTCACCACGTTCGACCAGATCATGGAACGCTTCGGCACTGGTCTCGGCTGTGACGTGTGCAAGCCGACCATCGCGTCGATCCTCGCGTCGCAGTCCTCCAGCTACATCCTGGATGCCGGCCGTGGTGGCCTGCAGGACACCAACGACCGTGCGCTGGCGAACATGCAGAAGGACGGCAGCTACTCGGTGGTGCCGCGCATCCCCGGCGGCGAGATCACCCCGGAGAAGCTCATCGTGATCGGGCAGGTCGCCGCGGAGTTCAACCTGTACACCAAGATCACCGGCGGCCAGCGGATCGCGCTCTTCGGTGCCCGGCTCGACCAGCTGCCGGACATCTGGCGGGTGCTCGTGGACGCCGGCTTCGAATCCGGACAGGCCTACGGCAAGAGCCTGCGCACGTCGAAGTCCTGCGTCGGCTCGGCCTGGTGCCGCTTCGGCGTGCAGGACTCCGCGGCCATGGCCATCCAGCTGGAGAACCGGTACCGCGGGCTGCGGTCACCGCACAAGTTCAAGCTCGGCGTCTCGGGTTGTGCCCGGGAATGCGCCGAGGCCCGCTCCAAGGACATCGGCGTCATTGCCACCGAACTGGGTTGGAACCTCTATGTCGGAGGTAACGGCGGTTTCCAGCCCGCCCACGCCGTGCTGCTGGCCCAGGATCTCGACGCCGAGACACTGGTGAAGTACATCGACCGGTACCTGATGTACTACATCCGCACGGCCGACCGGCTGCAGCGCACCGCCCGCTGGCAGGAAGACCTCGAGGGCGGCATCGACCACGTGCGCGACGTGGTCGTCAACGACTCCCTCGGCATCGCCGCGGACCTGGAAGCGGCCATGGCCACCCACGTCGACGTGTTCGAAGACGAGTGGGCGGCCACCCTCGCCGATCCGGAGCGGCTCCGCCGGTTCCGTCCCTTCGTCAACGCCGACACCCCCGACCCCTCGCTCCTCCAGGTGATCGAACGCGGCCAGCCGCGCCCGGCTCGCCCGGAAGAACGCGACGGCACCAGTGCGGCCGGCCCGGTTCACCTGGCCGGGCTCACGATCCCGGTTCGCCGCGATGGCATCGACATTCCGGTTTCTTCGGCGACCGGCGCGGAGTAGCCCGTGTCCGTCGGCCTCGACTTTTCGGGGAAACGGGTGCTCGTCGTGGGCGGGGCCCACGCGGCACGCCGCGTTCTCGCGCGGTACCTGACCTCGGGTGCGACCGTGTACCACCTGGCCGGACCTGGCCCCCATTCGCCGGTCAGCCTCGTGGTGCCCGGGGTTACCGCCCCCGTCTTTCCTCGGTCGGTAGGCGCATGGGATGCGCTCATCGCCGCGGTCGACCTGGTCGCCGTCGTGGAGACCACCCCGCACACAGACGCCGTGATTGCCGCGGCGTGCTCCAGGCACCGCACCTGGCTGAGCCGGGAAATCGCGGCGTCGACCTCCCCCGTCGGGTCGGTCACGCTCGTCGGCGGCGGACCCGGGCTCGAACGGCTGCTCACCGTCGGCGCGCTCGCCGCCCTGAACGCGGCCGACATCGTCTACTACGACCGGCTGGGTCCCACCGACCGGCTCGAGGAATGGGCGCCGGGCGCCGAGCACGTGGACGTCGGCAAAGCTCCTGGGCACCACGCGGTTCCGCAACGCGACGCCGAGCGGATGATGGTGGCGTCGGCCCTGGCCGGCCGCACCGTTGTGCGCCTCAAGGGCGGCGACCCGTTCGTCTTCGGCCGGGGCGGCGAAGAGGTTCTGGCCTGCCGCGCCGCCGGGGTACCGGTGACCGTGATCTCCGGTGTGACGAGCGCGATCGCCGTGCCGGCCGCCGCGGGCATCCCCGTGACGCACCGGGAGGTCAGTCATCTGTTCACGGTGATCTCCGGCCACGCACCGATCACTGATTCGGAACTGACCCACCTCATCGGCCTCGGTGGAACCATTGTGGTCTTGATGGGCATCGGCACTCTGCAGCAGATGGCCGCCGGCCTCGCCCGGCTCGGGATGCGCATCGACATGCCTGTGGCGATCATCGAACGGGGATTCGCGCACGACCAGCGCTCGACCTTCGGCCGCCTCGACACTATCGGTGCGCTCGCGGCCCATGCCGGGGTGCGCTCCCCCGCCGTCGTGGTGATCGGCGACGTGGTGAGCCTGGCCGCGCACGGGGATGAGGCGGCCGCCGATCTCCTGCGCGAGGCCGCGACCCTGCAAGCCTGAGTTCGCCTCCCACACGGGACGGGTTGCATAACTCCTGCAATTCGTCCGGGCGCCCGGCGGCGGCTGCCGGAATGACGCGGGACTGCCTTGCAGCGGCGAAATTCTGCAGGAGTTGTGCGCTCGGGGCGGCTCGCGGAGCCGGTCGGGCAGCCCGGACCGGCGCAACGCGAAGGCGGCGATCCTCCCCACCTCGCCGGATCCGCTGCCGACGTGGGGCGAGAACCGCCGCCTTCCTCTGCCGCCTCCGCCCGGCCCCGGGCGGGAGGCGGTCAGGCTCTACCGTGCGACACCCGGGTGCGGCGCGACAGGGAATCGACGATGACCGCGAGTAGCAGCACCGCGCCGGTGATCATGTACCGGATCGACGAGTCCAGGTTGAGCAGGGTGAGGCCGCTGGAGATCGACTGGATCACCAGGATGCCCAGCAGGGCGGAGAACGCGCTGCCGCGGCCGCCGAAGAGACTGGCGCCGCCGATCACCGCCGCGGCGATGGCGTTGAGGTTGGTGTCTCCGCCGCCGCTGCCCTGGTTGGCCGCCGCCAGCCGCCCCGCCGCAAGGATGCCGCCGAGGGCCGCGAAGGTGGAACACAGTACGAACACCGTGATGTACACCCGCGTGACGTTGATGCCGGAGCGGCGGGCGGCCTCGACGTTGCCGCCGACCGCGTAGACCGACCGGCCCCACCGGGTGCGGGTAAGGAAGAAGTTCATCACCACGACCAGCACCAGGAACAGCAGGAACATCGCGCCGACCCCGCGAGTCTGGTTCAGGTACCAGGCCGGCACACCGAGCACCAGCAGCAGGAACACACTACGCACCACGATCGACGTGGCCGGTACGGCTGAGAGCCCCGCAGCGGCCCGCCGATTCGCGGTGACGAACAGCTGCGCGGCATAGGCCAGGGCCGTGAGCACCACCAGCACGTAGGAGAGCCAGTCGGGCAGGAACCACTGCTGGGCGAACTGTACGATCCATGAGTCGAACGGGATGTTGATCGATCCCGTCGAGCCGAGCACCCACAGCTGCAGACCCAGGAAGCCGAGCAACCCGGCCAGGGTGATCACGAAGCTGGGTACCCCGAACCGTGTGTACAGGAATCCGTAGAGCAGGCCGACGGCCACACCCGCCAGCAACGAGGCCGACAGCGACACCGGCAGGGGCCAGCCCATGTTGACGAAACTGACCGCGAGGATGGCCGCGGACAGGCCGCTGACCGAACCGACCGACAGGTCGATCTCGCCCAGCAGCAGCACCAGCACGATGCCGATGGAGATGGTGCCGACGGCCGCACATTGCAGGGTGAGGTTGACCAGGTTGGTGCTGGAGAGGAAGTTGGGGTTGAGCAGGGAGAACGCCACCCAGATTAAGATCAGGCCGATAACGACGGGCAGCGAACCGATGTCACCGGAGCGCACCCGCCTGCCGAACGCGCGCACCGTGCCGCCGATGCCGTGCGGCTGGATCAGGCGTTCGTCCTGCAGGTCAGCTGCGACGGCGGCCAGCCGAACCGTTTCGGCGGGCGGGGCGGCGTCGTCGGCGCCGGCCGGCAGCGGGGTCGACGTCGGGGTCGTCACGGCCGTTCCTCCTTGGGGAGTGCGGTGGCGGTGGGTGCGCCCGCCGCGGCAGCGGCGTCGGCCGAGTCCACCCGTGCCTGGGCGCGCCGGGTGACGGCGTTGTCGCTGGCCCCGGTGATCGCCGTGATGATGTCCTCGTAGCTCACGTCGGCCACCCTGAACTCGCCGTTGTTCCGGCCCAGCCGCAACACCACGATACGGTCGGCGACGGCCTGTACATCCGCCATGTTGTGGCTGATCAGAACCACCGCCAGGCCACGGTCCCGCAACCGTTCGATGAGGTTGAGCACCTCGGCCGTCTGGGCCACACCCAGGGCGGCGGTGGGTTCGTCGAGGATGACGATGCGCGGCTCACCGATCAGCGACCGGGCGATCGCCACGGTCTGCCGCTGCCCACCGGAGAGCGAGGCGACGGGGATGCGCACCGACGGGATGCGGGCGGAGAGCTGGCGGAGCAGTCCCCAGGAGCGTTTCTCCATCTCGACCTCGTTGATGGTGCCGCGCCCGAGCTCGTGACCGAGGTACAGATTGGCAACCACGTCGAGGTTGTCGCACAGAGCCAGGTCCTGGTGCACGGTCGCGATGCCCAGATTGTTGGAGTCAGCGGGGTTGTTGATGGTCACTGTCTTGCCGTCGTGGCTGATGGTGCCGCCGTCCTGCGGGTGCACCCCGGCCAGGATCTTGATCAGCGTGGACTTGCCGGCGCCGTTGTCACCGACGAGGGCGACCACCTCGCCGCTATAGATGTCGAGGTCGATAGCCGTGAGCGCCTGCACGGCGCCGAAGTTCTTGTCGATTCCGCGCAGCGACAGGACGAGGTCGCTTTCCGGTGCCTCCGGGGTGGAAAGCACAGTCATTGTGATTCCTCTGATCGAGATGAGAGCCGGCCGGGAACCGAATCGTGGGTGCGGTGCCCCGGCCGGCCGTTTCGATGCGCCGGCTGACTACTGCAGCCCGGCCTTGGCGCAGGCGTCGGCGTACTCAGCGGTGCAGATGTCGTCGACGGTGTAGAAGCCGTCGTCGATCACGGTCTCCTGGATGTTGTCGACGGTGACCATCACCGGTGTCAGCAGGGTAGAGGGGATGTCCTGGAACGTCGTGTCAGGTTCCGGGGTGTCGCCCTGGGCGAGTTGGTGCGCGACCTCCGCCGCCCTCTCGGCCTCGAGCTTGATGGCCTTGTAGACGGTCATGTACTGGTCACCGGCGACGATGCGCTGGATGGCGGCCAACTCGGCGTCCTGCCCGGTGACGGGCGGGATCGGCTCGGTTCCGGCGGCCTTCACCGCGGCGATCGCACCGCCGGCTGTTCCGTCGTTGGCGGCGTAGATGCCCGACATCTCATCACCGAACTGGGTGATCTGCCCGGCCGCCCATTCCTGGGCCTTGTCCGGGCTCCAGTCAGGCGTGTCGTATTCGGCAAGGATCGGAATGCCGCTCGGGTCGATCACGGAGTGCGCGCCCTTCTTGAACTCGGCCGCGTTGGCGTCAGTCGGAGACCCGTTGATCATGATCAGACCCGTTGTGGTGCCGTCTTTGGTGAGCCTGTCCACGAGGGCAGTGCCCTGCAGCACACCCACCTGCTCGTTGTCGAAGGAAATGTAGTAGGTGACCTTGTCGCTCTTGATCAGCCGGTCGTAAGACACCACCGGCACATCCTGCGCCGAGGCGGACTCGGCGATGCTGGCCGCAGCCGCACCGTCAACCGGGTCGAGCACGAGAACCTTGATACCCTCGGTGAGCGCCGACTCGGCCTGCTGCTGCTGCTTGGCGGCATCCTGATCTGCGTTGGCGTAAATGATCTCGTAGTCTCCGAGCGACTTCAGCTTCTCTTCGAAGAGCGGCCGGTCGAAGCTTTCGTACCGGGTGGTCTTGGACTCGGGGAGGAGCAGGCCGATTTTGATGGTGTCGCCGCCGCCGCCATCGGTGCTTTCGGCGTCGGAACCGTTCGATGTGCATGCGGTCAGGGTTCCTGCGGTAGCGATCAGGGCGACCGCCAGGAGCGCGAGCTTCTTCCTGGGTTTTCTCACGATATGCCTCCAGCTGTGACCGCCCTCGTCGGGCGGTGTAACGAGCATGGCCCCGGGGCCAAATGCCGTCAAGGCACGAACTCAAGAGGCCAGACCGCCCCTTTCGGGCGATATTCGAGGGGACAGAACGGGCATGATTCCGCCGATCCCGGGCAGTATGTCGGGGGAACGGCCGCTGACCACGGTGCGGACGGCGTCTTCGGGCTGGCCCTCCGTGGTCTGGGCCCGATCGATGGCGAAGAGCACCGCGCCGAGCACCTCCGCCCGCTCGCCCAACTCACCCTTGACCACCTCTGGCACCCCGGATGCCGTGGCGAGGGTGGACCGTTCCAGCGCGTGCCGGCCGGCGTCGGCGATCACCCGGCGCGCCAGGGCCTCACCGGCATCGGCGCAGCACGATATCGCGCAGCTTCACCTCGCCGTGGCTGCCGGGGAACTTCGCGGCCAGCGCGGGGGCTCCCACCAGGGTTTCCAGGCAGCCGCGGTTGCCGCACGGCAGACCAGGCCATGCTCGTCGAGGGTGAGGTGGCCGATCTCGCCGGCCTTGCCGCTGCCGCCGCGGTAGACCCGGCCGTCCACGATGAGCCCGGCGCCCACGCCATGCGACAACCGGAGGTAGGCGGCCTGCCGAACTCCCTGTGCGGCGCCCATGCGGTACTCGCCGAGCGCACCGAGATTGGCCTCGTTGTCGACGAACACCGGCCGGTGCAGACGGGACCCGAGTTCCTCGGCGACGGGCACCCCGTCCCAGCCGCGCAGCAGGCCGGGCGTGGCGATGAGGCCGGTGCGCGGGTCGACCGGAGCGGCCAGCCCCACCCCCACGAGTTCGCACGTCGGACTCTCGCCCGGCTATCGCACGGCTTCGCTGAGAGGCCCGTCCAGCCAGCGCTCGACCTCACCCTGCGATCGTTGCCGTTCCACAACTCCTCCCGAAGTACCCGGCGACGGATGGTCCGGCGGATCACCCGGGGTAACGTCACCCGGAGGAATGGCAGATCGAGAGCGAAAATCGGATTCGTGAAGACGGGACGATTCAGCGTGCGGAAATTCGCGTGGCCGAGTGCGGAAAAACGTGACCATCCCGCGAGATCACGATTTTTGCGCGAGCGCTCGCACCTGCTCGACGATCAGGTCGGGTCGAGTGATGAATGGGTGGTGCCCTGTCGGAAGCTCGACGACGCGCGTTGCCCGCTCGGCATGGAGGCGCTGCAATTCTACCGATGTGCTGCGGTCCTGCCCGCAGACGATGTAGGTCGAATCGACCCCCTGCCAGCCGGCGGTGCTGGTGGGCGTCATGAACGCCCTGGCGGCCTGCGCGGTCACCCGATCCCAGGCCTGGTGCTGGGTGTCGGCGTCCGCGTCCTGCAGAAATCGGGCGCCGAACGAGGTTGCGTCGTAACCCGAAACACCGAGCGTGCCGTCGCCGTTGACCGCGATCGACACCGGGTTGCTCTCACCGCTCATGATCGCCCCCTGCGACTGCCCGATCTGGGGCAAATAGGACGACACGTAGAGCAGGTGCGCGACGGCGGGATGCGCGCCGGCCTCGGCGATGACGGTTCCGCCATACGAATGGCCCACCACGATCGCCGAGTCCACGTCATCGAGTTCACGGCGAAGCGCCGCCGCGTCGGCAATCAGGCCGCCCGCGACCTGCTCTGGCGTGGTCTCGCCGCAAGACGGCAGCGCCAGAGCGCGGCTTCGGATGCCCGTGCGTTCCCGGAGAAGGTCAGCGCTCCGCTGCCACCACCACTGCCCGTCTCGCACCAGAGCGCCGTGGACGAAGATCAGTTCCATGTCGGTCCTTCCATCGCGGTTGGGAGGTGGTGGCGGTGGAGCTCGGATCAGAGCGTGTCGACAGCGGCCCGTTCGACGGCGAGGCCCGCGTGGTAGCGGTCGAGGTAGCTGGAGAAACCGGCGACGTCGACCGGGTCGGGGGCGACGGTCTCGAACTCCTGCCCAACGAACACCCGTTCACGCAGGTAGCCGTCGAGATCGAGGTCCACGCCTGATGCTGCGGCCGCCGTGTAGGACGCCAGGACCGCGATGCCCCAGGCGCCGCCTTCCGACGCCGTCTCGGCGACGGAGACCGGGGCGTCCAGGGCGCCGGCGAGGAATCTCTGGGCGACACCGGCGGTGCGGAAGAGCCCGCCGTGCGCGAACATCGCGTCGAGTTCGACGCCCTCCTGGGCGAGAACCCGCATACCGAGGCTGAGCGTGCCGAACACCCCGTAGAGCTGTGCGCGCATGAAGTTGGCGAGGGTGAGCCGGCTGTCGGGGGTGCGCACGAAGAGGGGCCGGCCCTCGGTGAGGCCGGCGATTGGCTCGCCGGCCAGATGGTTGTAGGCCAACAGGCCGCCGGCATCCGCGTCACCGTCGAGCGCCTC
Source organism: Cryobacterium adonitolivorans (assembly GCF_004402695.1). Taxonomy (GTDB): domain Bacteria; phylum Actinomycetota; class Actinomycetes; order Actinomycetales; family Microbacteriaceae; genus Cryobacterium; species Cryobacterium adonitolivorans. The sequence continues at coordinate 14,074 of NZ_SOFL01000003.1, forward strand.
ACGGAACAGGGCGTCGAAGACCGCGTCGCTGGTGACGGGGTTTCCGCTGGCCGCGGCGAAGCGGCCGAACATTCCGGCCCACGCGGCGAGCTCGCTTGCCCCGTTGTTGCAGTGCACCATCGCGACGGGATCGCCGGCCGGTGTGGTGACCAGGTCGAGTTCGTGGTGCACCTTCTTGAGCGGGCGTTCGAGCACGACCATCGCGAAGATGCTGGTGCCGGCGCTGACGTTGCCGGTGCGCGGGGCGACGGAACAGGTGGCGACCATGCCCGTGCCGGCGTCACCCTCCGGCGGGCACAACACTGAGCCGGGTCGCAGGACACCGGTCGGGTCCAGGAGGGCCGCTCCCGCCGCCGTGAGTTCGCCTGCCGGCTGCCCGGCCACGAGCACTGTCGGCAACAGTGCGGCGAGGTTGAGGTCGGGAACGGAGGCAGCGACCAGGCCGTCGTAGCGGGCGAGGAGTTCGGCGTCGTAGTCGGCGGTGGCGGCGTCGATGGGGAACATGCCCGATGCATCGCCGACACCGAGAACCTTGCGGCCGGTGAGACGCCAGTGCACGTAGCCGGCGAGGGTCGTGATGAAATCAAGCTGCGCCACGTGCGGCTCGGAGTCGACAACCGCCTGGTGCAGGTGGGCGATCGACCAGCGCAGCGGAATGTTCACGCCGAACAGCTCGGTCAGCTCGGCCGACGCGGGACCGGTCGTGGTGTTGCGCCAGGTGCGGAACGGCACCAGCTGTTCGCCGGCGTCGTCGAACGCGAGATAGCCGTGCATCATCGCCGAAACGCCGATCGCACCGTAGCTCTCGAGGCGAACACCGTACTGCTTCTCGACGTCGGCGACGAGGGCAGCGTGGGCGGCCTGGATGCCCGTCCACACGTCTTCCAACGAGTAGGTCCACACCCGATCGACGAACTGGTTCTCCCACTCGTGGCTGCCTACGGAGAGGACGTCAGCCGGATTTTCGCCGATCAGGCAGGCCTTGATGCGGGTCGACCCCAGCTCGATCCCCAAGGACGTCCGTCCGCTGAGAATTGCGGTCCGGGTGGCCTCGAGTGCATCGTTGCTAGTCATATCTCGATTATGGCGGTGATTTCACCGCACCGCGGTCAGGGTCCGCCGAGCCAACTGTCGATCCGATGGTGGTCGGGGGTGAATCCGTTGCCGACGCCCCACAGGACGGCCTGGGTGCGGCTGGCAACGCCGATCTTGCCGTAGACACTACGTATATAGGACTTGACGGTATTGGGACTGAGATACGTGAGCGCGGCCACTTCGGCGTTGCTCTTGCCCTGGGTGATCAGCGCCAGAATCTCGGACTCGCGATCCGTGATCCCTTCGCGACGCCCGGGCCAGTCCAATCCCGGAGCGCTGCCCACCCGCCTGGGCGGATCGCTCACCACGATCTCGCCGGCCTGCACCGATTCCAGGGCCGCCACGAGGTCACGGGCGGGCAACGTCTTCGACAGGTAACCGCTGACACCCCGATCCAAGGCATCGGCGATGAGCGCGGGCTGGAAGTTCCAGGTGTACACAACGACGCGACCGGCTCGTGGGTTCCGGACGAGAGCTGAGAGCTCAGACAGATCGGATTCGGGTTGGGCGAAGGAGTCGTACAGCACGATGTCGGTTGTGTCGGAGAGAGCCGTGTTCGCATCGATCTCCGCGACAAGCACACGATCCCGATAGTGATCGAACATGTGCGCCAGGCCCTTCAGCACAATGTCGTAGTCATCGACAAGGGCGACAGTCACTGGCTGGAACGGGGACACAGTAGGACGTTACCGCCCCTGTGGGAAGCGTGGCTACACCCCTAGGGGTGTACCGCCGCCTCCGTCCGGGTGTTTTGCTGTTCATCGTCCAGCAACCGCTGGTCTCATCGAACGCTCAGCCACAACCAACAGGAAGGAGACCACAATGCTTGGTCTCATCATCAGCCTCATCGTCGTCGGCATCATCGCCGGCGCAGTCGCTCGCCTCGTCGTGCCCGGTCGGCAGAACATCAGCATCCCGATGACCATCGTGCTGGGCATCATCGGGTCCTTCGTCGGCGGATTCCTCGGCTTCCTGATCTTCCAACACGACCCGATGGACGGCTTCTTCCAGCCGGCAGGCATCATCGGCGCGATCATCGTGCTCTTGGTCTACATCCGCGTCAGCGGCCGTCGCAGCGTTCAGCACTAGCCGGCTCCCCGGTGACCGCCGTTTCGTCGGTCACCGGGGCCAGCTGCGCCGTGAGGGCTTCCGTCAGGAGACGGCCTTCTCCAGCAGTTCGACCAGTTGCTTCTGATCCGCGTCGGTGAGCGTGTTCACCGCGAACGAGGTGGGCCAGAAATTGCCTTCGTCGAGGTTCGCGTCCGGCTGGAAACCGATGGTGGCGTACCGCACCTTGAACTTCGCGGCGCTCTGGAAGAACACCACCACCTTGCCGTCGGCGTTGGCGTAGGCCGGCATGCCGTACCAGGTCTTGGCGCCCAGATCGGTGTTGTCCTTGACCAGCCGGTGCAGAGTCTCGGCCAGTTCCTGGTCGGTGCCGGACATCTCGGCGATGGCGGCGAGGCACGCCGCCTCCAGGTCGGCGTCGACTTGAGCGGCCTTTGCTTCGGCCACCACCGCTCGCATGGCGGCCTTCTCCTCTTTGCTGAATGCTGTGCTCATTGTGTGTTCCTCCCTGGTTCGGTCTATGGCACCTACTGTAGGACGCACCCGGGACGGCTGCTTCTTCGATTCTGCTCACATCGGCGCATCCGGGCAGGTCGGAGCGACGGGCGTTTATAAGGACAAAGGTCGGAAATTAGGAACCTTCGTCCAATCCCGTCCTTGTAATATCGCTTTTTCCTTTTAACGAGGTCACCTACGTGTTCTGCGGGAAGCCCAGGTTGATGCCGCCGTGGCTGGGGTCGAGCCAGCGGGCGGTGACGGCCTTTTCACGGGTGTAAAAGCTGATGCCCGCGGGGCCGTAGGCCTTGGCGTCGCCGAACAGGGAGTCCTTCCAGCCGCCGAACGAGTGGTACGCCACCGGCACGGGGATCGGCACGTTGATGCCGACCATGCCTACCTGCACCTCATGCTGGAAGCGCCGCGCTGCACCACCGTCGTTGGTGAAGATCGCGGTGCCGTTGCCGTACTTGCTGGCGTTGATGACGGCCACGCCGTCGGTGTAGCTGGCCACCCGCAGCACGCTGAGCACCGGGCCGAAAATCTCGTCCTTATAGACGGCGGAGTCCAGGCTGACCTTGTCGAACAGGGTGGGGCCGAGCCAGAAACCGGATGCCTCGCCGTCGACCTTGATGCCGCGACCGTCGATCACGACGTCCGCTCCATCCGCCTGGGCGATGTCGATGTAACCGGCCACCTTGTCGCGGTGCGCCTCGGTGATCAGCGGGCCCATATCGCAGCCGCGCATGCCGTCGCCCACCTTCAGTCCCTTGACCCGCTCGGCGATCTTGGCGATCAGCTCGTCGGCGACGGGCTCCACGGCCACGATCACGCTGATGGCCATGCAACGCTCCCCCGCCGAACCGAAGCCGGCGTTGACCGCGGCATCCGCGGCCAGGTCGAGGTCGGCATCCGGCAGCACCAGCATGTGGTTCTTGGCGCCGCCGAGGGCCTGCACCCGCTTGCCGTGCTGCGCGGCGGTCTCGTAGATGTACTTGGCGATCGGGGTGGAGCCGACGAAGGAGATGGCCTGCACGTCTGGATGGACCAGCAGCGCGTCGACGGCCTCTTTGTCTCCGTGCACGACGTTGAAGACGCCGTCGGGCAGGCCGGCCTCGGTGAACAGGGCGGCGAGCCAGTTGGCGGCGGACGGGTCCTTCTCGCTGGGCTTGAGCACAACGGTGTTGCCGGCGGCAATGGCGATGGGGAAGAACCAGAGCGGCACCATGGCCGGGAAGTTGAACGGGCTGATGATGCCGACCACGCCGAGCGGCTGCCGCAGGGTGTACACATCGACGCCGGTGGAGACGTTCTCGGAGAACTCGCCCTTGGACAGGTGCGGCAGGCCGAGGGCGAACTCGACGACCTCGAGTCCACGGGCGATCTCGCCGAGGGCGTCTGAGGTGACCTTGCCGTGTTCGTTGGTGAGGATGTCGGCCAGCTCGCCCTTGCGCGCATTGAGGAGCTCGCGGAACGTGAACATGACGCCCTGGCGTTTGGCGATGGAGGCGTCCCGCCAGGCGGGGTATGCGGCCAGGGCCGAGGCGACAACGGTGTCGACGTCGGCGGCGGTGGCCAGGGAGACCAGACGCTGCACTGCGCCGGTGGCCGGATTGTAGACGGGGGCGGTGCGCGTGGAACTTCCGGCGCCTGGGGCGCCGTCGATCCAGTGGGTGAGGATGGGAAGGTCGTTCATGTCAGTCGATTCTGTTGGGGTTATCCGTTGGTCGAGCTTGTCGAGATCCGGTCGCGGGGTCTCGGCAGGCTCGACCAACGCATGGGGGCGTTGTCGAGGCAGGTCAGGCGTAACCGAGCTCGAGGGCGAGGACCTCGTCGTAGATGGCCAGGGCCTCGGCCACCTCGGAGTCGGTGACGACGCAGGGCGGCACGACGTGGATGCGGTTGTCCATGATGAAAGGCAACAGGTTGCGGGCCAGCAGCTCGGTCTTGATGCGGGCCATCACCGCCGGCGGCACTGGCTCGCGGGTCTCCCGGTCGGCCACGAGCTCGATCGCCCAGAAGACGCCCTCGCCGCGCACCTCCCCGATGATCGGGTGCTTCGCCTTCAACGCCTCCAGGCCGGGGCCGATGGCGTCGGTGCCGATCCGGGCGGCGTTCGCCACGATGTCCTCCTCTTCCATGGCGTCGAGGGCCGCCACGATCGAGGCCATCGCCAGCGGATGCCCGCTGTAGGTGAGCCCGCCGGGGAACACCGTGTCGTCGAAGTCGGCGGAGATGGCGTCGGAGATGATCACGCCACCGACGGGCACGTAGCCGGAGTTGACGCCCTTGGCGAAGGTGATCAGGTCGGGCACGACGCCGGTGCCGTCGAACGCGAACCAGCGCCCGGTGCGGCCGAAGCCCACCATCACCTCGTCGAGGATCAGCATGATGCCGTACCGGTCGCAGAGCGCGCGCACCCCGGCAAGATAGCCGGGCGGCGGCATCAGCACCCCGGCGGTGCCGGGGATGGACTCCAGCAGAACGGCGGCGATGGAGGTGGCGCCCTCGCTCTGGATGACCCGCTCCAGGTGGTGCAGCGCGCGTTCGCATTCCTGCTCTGGCGTCGTCGCCCAGAACTCGCTGCGGTACAGGTAGGGGCCGAAGAAGTGCACGTGTCCGCGGGCGAACTCGTTGGGGATGCGGCGCCAGTCGCCGGTGGCGACGATGGCCGCGCCGGTGTTGCCGTGGTACGAGCGGTAGGTGGAGAGCACGGTGTCGCGGCCGGTGTGCAGGCGGGCCATCCGGATGGCGTTCTCGTTGGCATCCGCACCGCCGTTGGTGAAGAAGACCTTGTTGAAGCCGTCGGGTGCCCGGTCGACGATGCGTTTGGCGGCCTCGCCGCGGGCCAGGTTGGCGGTGGACGGCGCGATGGTGGTGAGCAGCTGCACCTGGTCGATGATTCCCTTGATCACGGCCGGATGCTGGTGGCCGATGTTGACGTTGACGAGCTGGCTGGAGAAGTCGAGATAGGTGCGGCCGTCGTGGTCCCAGACCCGGCAGCCGAGACCGCCGGCGATGACAAGGGGAACCAGCTTGCCCTGGGCAGACCAGGAGTGGAAGACGTGGGCCTTGTCGAGCTGGGCGGTGCGGTCGTTCAGGCCGAGCTCGGTAGTGGTGTCGATGTCGGTCACGATGTGTGTTCCTTCTCTGCTGCTCTGTGTGCCCCGCCAGGCGGGGCGGTGGGTGACCGGGCGACCGCGCGAGGCAGCCGCCCGGTCGAGGTTGACTACTCGCCGCCCTCCTGCAGGGTGACGTCGATCGGTGCCCAATCGGCGCCCTTGACGTCCACTCCCTCCGCGGTCAATTCATCCAGGGCCTGCTGCACGTACTCGTTGGAGTATGCGGTTTTGGGCGGGTCTGTGGTGATGATGGTGCCACCGGTTTCGTTCTTCGTGTTCATGGCGATGTCGACGGTGTTGGCCCAGGCGGCCTCGTCGATCAGGCCAACGCCGTTCGTGGACGGGAAGATCAGCTTGCTGACCTCGTTGGTCATCCACAGCTGGTGGCCGGCGGGCAGGGCTGACCCGGCGTCGGCCACGATGGTCGCGGCCTCCTCGGGATTCTGGGAGGCGTAGATCCAGCCCTTGATGGAGGCCTTGATGAACGCCACGGTCTGGTCGGCGTAGGCCTCGTCGTCGGCGAGCTTGTCGGTGTTGGCCCAGATCGCATCCTGAAGCATCGCGGTGCCCTCGTCGTTCCAGTCGATGACGTTGAGGTCCTCGGGCTGGTAGAGCTCACCGGTGTCTGGGTTGATGGTTTCCAGCACCTGGGCGTACTCGTTGTAGGTCATCGCCTGGGCCGCGTCGATGTCGCCGGCCAGGAAGGCATTCATGTCGAACGCCTGCTGCACGAGGCTGATGTCGCCGACCTGCACGCCGGCCTGCTGCATACCGGCGAAGAGCTCCCACTCGTTGCCGTAGCCCCAGCTACCCACGTTCTTGCCGGCCAGGTCGGCCGGGCTGGTGATGTTCTTGTCCTTGAACGAGATCTGGGTGGTGGCGCTGCGCTCGAAGATCTGCGCGACGTCGGTGATGTTGGCGCCCTGTTCGATGGAACCGAGCACCTTGGGCACCCAGGAGATGGCGTAGTCCACGTCGCCGGACGCGAGAACGTCCTGCGGCACGATGTCGGCGCCGCCCTCCTCAATGGTCACGTCGAGGCCTTCCTCCTCGTAGTAGCCCTGGTCGACGGCCGCGTAGTAACCGGCGAACTGGGCCTGGGCCACCCACTGCAGCTGCAGGGTGACGGGGGTGAGGTCTCCGGTGGCGGAGTCCTCGGTCGGATCGGCATCGCTGGCGGCGCTGCATCCGGAAAGGACGAGGGCGCTGGCCGCGGCGACGGCGCCTGCCGTCGTCAGCCATCGTGTGCTGTGTTTCATGAGTTCCTCCTTTTATGTACTGCTACGGGTGCTGCTGATGCGGGATGGTGCTGCGGGATGGTTTCAGGCGGTGGGGGCGCGGCGGCTGACCACCTTCTCGAGGCCGAGCGCTGCGCTATAGAAGAGGAGTCCGAGGATTATGGAGCCGAGCACGTAGGCCCAGGCGAGACCGTAGTTACTGCTGGACGCGGCGGAGGTGATCGACTTGCCCAGGCCCCCGACCGGGCCGCCGAAGTACTCGGCGATCAGGGCGGAGATCACGGCGAGGGAGGACGCAATGCGGAGGCCCGTGAACACGAACGGCACCGCGGTGGGCAGGGTCACGGTCTTGGTGGCCTGCCAGCTCGAGGCGGCGTAGGCGCGCATCAGGTCTCGGTGCACGGGCCGCACCATGCGTAGGCCCTTGAGGGTGTTGAAGTACACCGGCACGAACACCGCCAGCGCGGCCACGAGCTGTCTGGCGGTCTCGGCGTTGGCGCCGAACATCGTATACAGCACGGGTGCCAGGGCCACGATCGGCACCACCGCGAATGCGGCCACCACGGGCGCTGACATCTCGTCGAAGATCCGCACCAGCGCGGAAAGGATGGCCAGCAGCACGCCGACGATGGCGCCGAGCACCAGGCCAATCAGGGCATTGCGTCCGGTGACGACCATGCCGTTGACGACGTTCTGCAGGTTGGTGACGAACTGCTCGCCGATAGTGACTGGGCCGGGCAGGATGAACGGCTTGATAGCCAGCACCGTGACGAAGCCCTGCCAAAGCAGGATCGCCAGGGCGCCGAGCAGCACCGGCGGTAGAACGGTGCGGGCCGGCCCGGAGCCGGCTTGGGCTGTGCGTGCCGACCCGGCGGGAGCCGGTGCGGCCGCGCGCGTTCCAGCGGGGACGCTCATCGCGACTCGACTCCGCGCGCCCCGGTGGGGGCGGCGCCATGCAGCAACTCGCGCACCCGGCTGACCGAGTGGAAGAACTCCGCCTCTTCGCGCAGGTTCTCGCCGCGGTCGCTCATACGGCCGAGGTTCACCCCGAGCACGTCGCGGATGCGGCCGGGCCGGGGCGACATCACCACCACCCGGTTGGAGAGGAACACGGCCTCGGGGATGGAGTGGGTGACGAAGACCACGGCGGCGCTGGTCTCGGCGCAGATGCGCACGAGCTCGTTCTGCATGCGCTCCCTGGTCATCTCGTCGAGGGCGCCGAACGGCTCGTCCATCAGCAGCAGGCTCGGGCTCTCCGCCAGCGACCGGGCGATCGCCACCCGCTGTTGCATGCCGCCGGAGAGCTGGTCGGGGTAATGCCCGGCGAAGTCGGTCAGGCCCACGAGTTCGATCAGCTCGGCGGCTCGCTCGCGGCGGGCGGCCTTGCCGGCGCCGTGCAGTTCCAGAGGCAATTCGATGTTGCCGGTCACCGTGCGCCAGGGCAGCAGGCCGGCCTGTTGAAAGGCGATGCCGTAGTCCTGGTCGATGCGGGCCTGGCTGGCGGTCTTGCCGAACACCTCGATGGACCCGTTGGTGGGGGTGTCGAGGTCGGCGATCAGCCGCAGCAGGGTGCTCTTGCCGCAGCCGCTGGGCCCGATCAGCGAGACGAATTCGCCGGGGGCGACGGTGAGGCTCACCGCATCCAGGGCCGTGACTGAGGCGCCCTTGCGGCCGGCGAAGACGCGGCTGACCTCGGTCACCTCCACGGCGTGCTGTACCGGTAGTGCTGCCGTGGTCATGCGGCCACCTCTCCCCTGCGGAATCGACGTAGGAACAGTGAGATCAGGCCGACGAACCCGGCGGCGACGAGGCCCACCAGGATCGACCCGAAGATGGGGGCCCAGGGCTTGCCGGGGTCGCTGCCGGCGGCACCGGCGTATTCGACGATGAGCCGGCCGATGCCGCCGCGCAGCCCGATCGAGACCTCGGCGACGACGCTGCCGATCACGGCGCTGGCCGCGGCGAGGCGGAGGGCCGGCAGGAGGAAGCCCACGCTGGCCGGGAGCCGCAGCCGCCAGAGCGTCTTCCACCAGCCCACGGCGTAGCAGTGCATGAGGTCCACGTGATTGGCGTCGGGTGAGCCGAGGCCCTTAAGCGCGCCGATCGAGACCGGGAAGAAGGCGAGGTAGGAGGCGATCAGCGCCACCGACATCCAGTTCTCCCAGGTGAAGGCGCCGAATTCGAGCTGCGCGCCCCAGCGCCGCACCAGCGGGGCCAACGCAATCAGTGGCACGGTCTGGCTGAGGATGACCCAGGGCAGGATGGCCGATTCGGCCAGCTTGAACCGCTGCATCAGCAACGCCAGGGCCAGGCCCACCGTGACGCCGACGATCCAGCCGACAGCCGAGATGCCGAGGGTGAACAGGGACGCCTCGAGCACGGCCTGCAACATCGAAACGGCGCTGGCGCTGCCGGTGACGGGTTCGAGGATGCGTTCGAGCATCACCCACAAGTGCGGCATGGCCATCTCGCTGGCCCGGGGCAGCACGGTGACGCCGCCGACGATCACGCCGTCTGCCGGTGCGAGGAAGATGTAGAGCTCCCACAGCAGCGCGAGCGCGAGCACCCCGAGGGCGCCCACCAGTAGGCGCCGCGGCGTCCCCCGGAGCCTCGCCCGGCCCCGCGACGCAGCGCCCGCCCTCACGGGGGCGGTGCGCACGGAGCCGGCCGGAGTCATGCCTTGGCCGTGATGTGGTTGGCGAGGGCGGGGATCACGGTTTCGCCGTAGACCCGGAGCGTCTCCTCTTTATTGTCATGCTGCAGGTAGCCGGCAAACTGGTCGACGCCCAGCGCCTTGAGCGCCTTGAGCTTCTCGATGTGCGCCTCGGCCGGGCCGAGCAGGCAGAACCTGTCGACGATCTCGTCTGGTACGAAGTCGGCGTGGGTGTTGCCCGCGCGGCCGTGCTCGTTGTAGTCGTAGCCCTCGCGGCCCTTGATGTAGTCGGTGAGGGCCTGCGGCACGGCCCCGGACTGGCCGTATTTGGCGACGATGTCGGCCACGTGGTTGCCCACCATGCCCCCGAACCAGCGGCACTGGTTACGCATGTGCTGGATGTCCTCGCCGATGTACATGGGCGCGGCCACGCAGAACTTGACGGAGTACGGGTCACGGCCCGCGTCGCTGGCGGCGGTGCGCACTGTCGTGATCATCCACTCGGCCACGTCGAGGTCTGCCATCTGCAGGATGAAACCGTCGCCGACCTCGCCGGCGAGTTTGAGGGCGAGCGGCCCGTAGGCGGCCACCCACACGTCCAGGGTCGAGCCCGTGCTCCAGGGGAACTGCAGAGTGGCCCCGTTGTACTCCACCGGGCGGGAGTTGGCCAGTTCGCGGATCACGTGGATCGATTCGCGCAGCGTCTTCATGGTGCTGGGCCGACCGTTGGTCACCCGCACCGCGGAGTCGCCGCGGCCGATGCCGCAGATGGTGCGGTTGCCGTACATCTCGTTGAGGGTGGCATAGGTGGATGCTGTGACGGTCCAGTCCCTGGTGGCCGGGTTGGTGACCATCGGGCCCACGATGACCTTGCGGGTCTCGGCAAGGATTTTGCTGTAGATCACATAGGGCTCCTGCCAGAGCAGGTGCGAGTCGAAGGTCCACACGTGGCTGAAGCCATGGTTCTCGGCCAATTGGGCCAGCTGCACGGTGCGCGCCGACGGCGGGTTGGTCTGGAGTACTGCTCCGAAGTCCATGGGGTTCCCGCCTAGATCAAGTACTGGCTGAGGCCGCGTTTGATGTACTTGCCATCGCCCTTGGCGCCGAGGTACCGGTTGTTGTCGATGACGACCTTGCCGCGGGAGAGCACGGTGTCGACGTGGCCATCGATCTCGAAGCCCTCGTAGGCGGAGTAGTCCATGTTCATGTGGTGGGTCTTCTCCCTTCCCATTTCAGGCATCCCGATGGAGGTGTGGCCTCCCGGGTTGTAGATCACCACGTCGCCGTCGGCGCCGGGCTGGATGACGCCCTTGGTGCCGTACATACCGAACATGCGCGCCGGGGTGGTGGAGGTGACCTCCACCCAGCGTTCGAGGGAGATCTGCTTGTCGACCACGCCCTGGTACAAGAGGTCCATCCGGTGTTCGACCGAGCCGATGCCGTTGGGGATCTTGGAGAAGTCGGTCAGGCCCATGTCTTTCTGGCCCTTCATGCAGAACGGGCAGTGGTCGGTGGAGACCATCTGGATGTCGTTCGTGCGCAGGCTCTGCCACATGTGGTGCTGGTGGCCCTCGGCCTTGGACCGCAGCGGTGTGCTGCACACCCATTTGGCGCCCTCGAAGCTGCCCCACTCGTCGCTCTGGGCGCCGAGGTTGTCTTCGAGGGAGAGGTAGAGGTATTGCGGGCAGGTCTCGCCGAACACGTTCTGGCCGCGGTCACGGGCGACAGCGATCTGCTCAACGGCCTGCTTGGCCGACACGTGCACCACGTACAGCGGCGCCCCGGTGAGGTTGGCGAGCATGATCGCCCGGTGGGTGGCCTCCTCCTCGGCCTGCCATGGTCGGGTGAGGCCGTGATAGTAGGGCGTGGTGTTGCCGGCTGCCACGGCCTGCTGCACGAGCAGGTCGATGACGCTGCCGTTCTCGGCGTGCATCATGATCATGCTGCCGTTGCCGGCTGCCTTCTGCATGGCCTTGACGATTTGACCGTCGTCGGAGAGGAAGACGCCCTTGTAGGCCATGAACAGCTTGAAGCTGGAGACGCCCTCGTTGACGAGTTCGTCCATCGCCACGAGGGAGGAGTCCTGCACGTCGGAGAGGATCTGGTGGAAGCCGTAGTCGATGGCGCACTCGCCGCGGGCCTTCTCGTGCCAGAGGTGGTACTGGTCGAGCACGTTCTCGCCGGCGTACTGCACCACGAAGTCGACGATGCTCGTGGTGCCGCCCCACGCCGCGGCGCGGGTACCGGTCTCGAAGGTGTCGCTGGCTTCTGTGCCGCCGAACGGCATCTGCATGTGGGTGTGCGCGTCGATGCCGCCGGGGATGACGTACTTGCCGGCGGCGTCGATCACGGTGTCGACGTTCCGCTCGATGTCGAAGCCGAGCAGGGTGGAGCCGGGTGCGAGCACCGCGGCGATTTTCTCGCCGTCGATCAGCACATCCGCTGTGGCCGTTCCCGTGGAATTGACCACGGTGCCGTTCTTGATCAGGGTCTTCACGATGCTCTCCTGTTCGCTGTGCTTCGCTACTTCGTCTGCGGTTCGCACCATCCCGCTGGTTGAGCTTGTCGAAACCCCCGTGCGCCGTTCTCTGAACGTAGGCTCGGTCGCGGGGTCTCGACAAGCTCGGCCAACGGATGGTCGGGTCGCGGGGTCTCGACAGGCTCGACCAACGGAACTTTGGTTCCGCAGGTTGCCTTACGGCTTGGGGATCGAGGTGTACGAGTCCGGGCGCCGGTCCCGGTAGAACTGCCAGTTGTTGCGCACCTGGCGGATCATGCCGAGGTCGAGGTCGCGAATCACGACCTCCTCGGTGTCGGCGCTGCCCAGCTCGCCCACATAATTGCCCTGCGGGTCGACGAATTGGCTGGTGCCGTAGAACGTCACGGCGAGGTCGCCGTATTCGTTGTCCTCCCGGCCCACCCGGTTGGGCGCGGCCACGAAGTATCCGTTCGCGGCGGCCGCGGCGGGCTGCTCGATCTCCCAGAGCCGGTTCGACAGCCCGGGCTTGGTGGCGTTGGGGTTGAAGACGATCTGCGCGCCGTTGAGGCCCAGCTCGCGCCAGCCCTCTGGAAAGTGCCGGTCGTAGCAGATGTACACGCCGATGGGTCCGACGGCGGTGTTGAAGACCGGGTAGCCGAGGTTGCCGGGACGGAAGTAGAACTTCTCCCAGAACTTGTCGAGGTGGGGAATGTGGTGCTTGCGGTACTTGCCCAGGATTGTGCCATCGGCATCCACCACCACGGCTGTGTTGTAGTAGACGCCGGGCTGCTCCTCCTCGTAGATGGGGAGCACCATGACCAGGTTGAGCTCCTTGGCCAGGGCGGCGAAGCGCTGCACGATGGGGCCATCGGCCGGTTCGGCGTAGTCGTAGTACTTGGCGTCTTCGGTGATGCCGAAGTACGGGCCGTAGAACAGTTCCTGGAAGCAGATCACCTGCGCCCCGTCGGCGGCCGCGTCGCGGGCGAACTGCTCGTGCTTGGCCAGCATCGAGTCGATATCGCCCGTCCACGTGGTCTGGGTGATCGCCGCTCGCACGATGTTGGATGTGTCAACGCTCATACTGTTTGCCTCCACTGGGTCTCACACGGTGGAACCTCGTCAGCGGGGGTCGGACGGCAACGCAATGTTCTGCGAGCCAAACGGTGAGAGAGCCTGTCGAGATCGAGCCACACTACGGTGTCCGGTTTTGTTATTATTCGACGTAAACATTTCTGTTCTGTTTCTTCACATGACGTATGCGTAAATCATCATCCTGTCGTTAGCGGGTGCTGCTGGCAAGCACTTGCCCCGGAAGGACCCCCGTGCAGCTCTATCTCGTCGAGATCGAACAGGCCACGCCGGCCGGAATTGCGGCCGCCCTCGGCCGGCTGATCAGCAGCGGCCGGATCGCTCCCGGCGAGCGCCTGCCCACCGTGCGGGACCTCGCCGGCGGGCTCGGGGTGAGCCCCGCGACGGTCAGCCACGCCTGGCAGGCGCTCTCCTCAGCGGGCTTGATCGTGTCGCGGGGCCGCAGCGGCACCTTCGTGCGGGAGCAGTCCACACACTGGCTGCCGGCTCGCACCCAGTCGCTGGCCGGCCATGTGAGCGACACCCGCATCGACCTGTCCCGGGGCACGCCAGACCCCTTACTCCTGCCCGCGCTCGGCCCCGCGCTCTCCAGGGTCTCCCAGCGCGCCATGACCCCCAGCTACCAGGCGCCGCCGGTGATCCCGGAGCTGCTCACCGTGCTCACCGGCTCCTGGCCGTACAGGTGCGAGTCCATCACGGTCGTCGACGGGGCACTCGACGCCATCTCGCGCAGCCTCGAGCAGGTAGCCAGGTTCGGCGACAGGGTGATCGTCGAAGACCCGGGCTTCCCCCCGTTGTTCGACCTGCTCGACCAGATGGGCATCGAGCGGCTGCCCGTTGCGGTGGATGCGGAGGGTATCGACCCCGCCGAGTTCCAGGCGGCGCTGGCCCTGTCCCCGGCCGCGGTCATCCTGCAGCCGCGCGCACACAACCCCACCGGGGCGTCGATGTCTCCTGAGCGGGCGGCGGAGCTGGCCCGGCTGTTGGCCGCCAGCACGCGCGCGACGCACACCGTGGTGATCGAGGACGACCACTCCGGCGCGATCAGCACCTCCCCCGACGTGTCGCTCGGCCGTTGGCTTCCCGAGCGGGTGCTGCACGTGCGCAGCTACTCCAAGTCGCACGGGCCCGACCTGCGCATCGCCGCGCTCGGCGGGCCCGCCAGGCTGGTGGACCGCATCGTGGCGCGGCGGATGCTCGGCCCGGGCTGGACCAGCCGGATGCTGCAGACCATCCTGCACGAGCTGCTCACCGATGGCGCCAGCATGGCGCAGGTGAACGAGGCCCGGCACGTGTACTTCGCCCGTCAGAAGGCGCTGGCGGAGGCCCTCACCGGGTTCGGCCTGCCGCTCGCCCGCGCCGATGGCATCAACGCCTGGGTACCCGTGGCCGACGAGCGCGACGCCCTGGTGCGGCTGGCGGCGTCGGGCATCCGGGTGGCCGGCGGCAGCCCGTTTCTCGCGGTGGACCGGTCGGAGGCGTTCATCAGGGTGACGGCCGGGGCCCTGACCGATGATGTGCTCCCGGTTGCCCGGGCGATCGCGGCGGCGGCCGCGCCCGCGCGCTAGGCATCCGTCTCGTCCGAACCCATCGTTGGTCGACGTGTCGACGCCGTGCTGGAAGACGGGTGGGCCGCCGTGGCGGGGGACCTGGCAGGCGCGTATGGCAACTTCAGCCTGCACCAGGATGTGGCGACCCTCGCCCGGATCTACCCGCCGGACACGGCAGCTCGGTTGCGGGCGGCCAAGCGGCGCTACGACCCGGAGAACGTGCTCGCCGGCAACCACAACATCGTGCCCTGAGCCGGCGGGGCGGCGCTCCCGCGGAACAACTGTTGCCCATCCGGACGATAGTTGCCGGCGCACCGGGCGCAAATGTCCGCACGGGCAACAGTTGAGCCGGGCAGTCCGCCGGCAGCCAGGCCGGCTGGGTACCATCCGGCGAAAAACCGTGCGTGCCCGCCGCACCGGACGTCCACGGCAACGGGATGCAATGGGCAGCGCAAACGTTAGCGGCCGAAGGGCGGGTCAGAGGCAACCGCCACTAAGACCATGGGTTTAGGCTGGATGTGACCCCCGGTTCGATCTGACCGGTTGCGCTGGCCCGGATTTGGGCGGCAGGTCGGGGCTTTGCCTTCAGTTTCACCCCCACCTCGTTCGAGCCCTGCTCCGACGCGTTCGCTTGCGGTGCGGGCCGGCGCCGGTGTCGCCCGCGACACCGTCGTTTCGGTCCGAAGCGTCGCGACCGCGCCGACGGAGGCCCGGCTCCCGCCGCTCAGATTGGTCCCATGAAGACTCGCCACCCCGTCGCCGCCGCCACCGCGGCCGTGCTGCTGCTCGCCGGCTGCGCCTCCGGTTCCACGGCCGCCGCGCCCGCCCCCACCGCCTCGGCCGGCGGTGCCGGCGCCTTCCCGGTGTCGTTTGAGAATTGCGACACCACGGTCACCCTCGACGCCGCCCCCGAACGCATCGTCACGATCAAGTCGAACACCACCGAGCTGCTGCTCGCGCTGGGACTCGGCGAGCGCATCGTGGGGTCGGCGTTCCTGGACGGCCCGCTGCCGGCATCCCTCGCCGACGCTGCCGCCGATCTCAACGTGATCAGTGACTTCGTACCCGGCCAGGAGGCCGTGCTGGCGCTCACCCCCGACTTCGTCTACGGCGGCTGGGAGTCGAACTTCTCCGCCGAGGGCGTGGGCGAGCGAAGCGCACTGGCCGATCTGGGCATCGGCAGCTACGTGTCGCCGGCCGCGTGCAAGGGCGACGCCATGCCGGATCCGCTCACCTTCGACACCGTGTTCGCGGAGATCGACGAGGCCGGCGCCCTGTTCGGCGTGCCGGATGCCGCCGCTGAACTCGTCGCCGAGCAGGAGGCCGAACTGGCCGCGCTCACCCCCGCCGCCGGCGACACCACCGCGCTCTGGTACTCCAGCGGCACCGACACCCCGTACGTGGGCGCCGGCATCGGCGCGCCGCAGATGATCATGGATGCGGCGGGCCTGACCAACATCTTCGCTGACGTGCATGACACCTGGACCTCGGCCGGCTGGGAGTCCGTCGTGGAGGCGAACCCGAGCGTCATCGTGCTCGTGGACGCCACCTGGAACACCGCCGACTCGAAGATCGCCAACCTCCAGGCCAACGCGGCGACCGCCGGGCTCGACGCCGTGCTGAACGACCGCTACATCGTGGTGCCGTTCGCGGCCACCGAGGCGGGCATCCGCAACGTGGAGGCCGCCGGGTCGATCATCGACCAGCTCGCCGCGCTCGAGGCCGAGTAACACCGATTCGAAGGACCACGGATGACCGTCACCCCGAGCAGGCAGGGCCCCGGCACCGCCGCGCCCGGCGGGCCCGCGGAAAATGGTGCGCCAGGCACCTATACGGCATCCGCTCGCGCTCGACGCAGCGGGCCGGGACGGTACCTGGTCTGGCTGGTCGCGGCGGTGGTGGCGCTGGTGCTCGGCAGCGCCGTGGCCGTGACGATCGGCCCGGCCGACGTGAGCCTGGCGCAGGTGTGGGCCAGTGTGGCCGGCCACCTCGGCCTGCCCGGGCTCGCCGGCGACACCCCGGTGCCGCCGCTCACCGACGCGATCGTCTGGCAGCTGCGGATGCCGCGGGTTCTCACCTCCGCCACGGTGGGCGCGGGCCTCGCGCTCAGTGGCGCGGTCATGCAGAGCGTCACCCGCAACCCGCTCGCCGACCCGTACCTGCTCGGCCTGTCCTCCGGCGCGTCACTGGGCGCGGTCTGCGTGGTCATCCTCGGCATCGGCTTCGCGCTGCCGGCGGCCGCGTTCGCCGGGGCGCTGATCGCCCTGTTCGCTACCCTCAACATCGCCCGCGTCGGCGGCAGCATCACCCCAGGCCGGGCCGTGCTGGCCGGGCTGGCGATCGCCCAGCTTGGCTCCGCGGGCACCTCGTTCATCATCTTCTGGGCCGCCAAGGGCGACTCCTACCGGGAGATCCTCAACTGGCTGCTCGGTTCCCTGGCCGGCAGCTCGTGGAGCAGCGTGCTGATCTCCTCGGTCGCGCTGGTCGTGGTGGGCACCGGCATCCTGCTCGCCGCCAGCCGGCTGGATGCGTTCACCTTCGGCGACACGAACGCCGCGTCGTTGGGCATCAACGTGAACGCCACCCGCTGGGGGTTTCTCGTGGCGGTGGCGTTGCTCACCGGCGCGATGGTGGCCGTGAGCGGCGCGATCGGCTTCGTGGGGCTGATCCTGCCGCACCTGGTGCGCGGGCTCAGCGGCCCGGGGCACCGTCGCCTGCTTCCGCTGGTCGCGGTGGTGGGCGCGCTGTTCCTGGTGCTGGCCGACACCCTCGCCCGCACCGTCTTCGACCCGCGCGAGCTGCCGGTGGGCATCATCACGGCGTTCATCGGCGTGCCCGTGTTCATCCTGCTGATCAAGCGCAAGCGAAGCGCGGCCTGGGCATGAGTGTCGAGCGCGGCGCCGCCGCCAGGTCACGAGACGACACGTCGGGCCTGTTCCGGAGCCCGCCAGGGGCCCCAACGGTCACCTCGCCGGATGCCGTCGAGCGAGACGACACTTCGGGCCCGTTCGGGAGCGCTCAAGGGGCCCCAACTGCCACCTCGGCTGCGCCGGGCGACGCGGGGACGGCGACGGCCGCATCGGGCGTCGTGCTCGACGGGGTCTCCCTCAGCATCGAGGGCACCAACATCCTGCAGGGCATCTCGGCGACCCTGCCGCCCGGCACCGTGACCGGACTGCTCGGGCCGAACGGCGCAGGCAAGTCCAGCCTGCTGCGGATCATCGCCGGCATCGAGCGGGCGGATGCCGGCACCGTCGCCCTGGACGGCGCCGTCGTGGGGCAGCTGCGCCGGCGGGAGGCCGCCCGGCGCATCGCGCTGCTGGAGCAGAACGTCGCCCCCAGCGTCGACCTGTCCGTGCGCGACGTGGTGCTGCTCGGCCGCATCCCGCACCGCAGCCGGCTGCTCGGAAGTTTCGGTGGCGACGACGACCTCGCCGTGGCCGTCGAGGCGCTGGCGATGGTGGGTGCAGGCGACCTCCTCGACCGGCGCTGGCACACCCTCAGCGGCGGTCAGCAGCAGCGCGTGCAGATCGCCCGGGCCCTGGCCCAACGGCCGAGCCTGCTGCTGCTGGACGAACCCACCAACCACCTCGACGTGAGTGCGCAGCTCTCGCTGCTGCACCAGGTGCGCGGGCTGGGCCTCACCTCGGTGCTCGCCCTGCACGACCTCAACCTCGCCGCGGCCTACTGCGACCGCATCGTGCTGCTGCAGGAGGGTCGGCTGGTCGCGTTCGGCACGCCAGCCGAGGTGCTGCGCCCCGAGACCATCCGGGCGGTGTACGGCGTCGACTGCGACATCATGCCGCACCCCCGCACCGGGCTGCCGGTGATCGTGTTCTCCGGGCCAGACGAGCACGCCGCGCCCGGCCCGGCAGCCCCGACTGAAGGAAACCCATGACCCGAGTCACAGTTCTCGCCGGCGGCGTCGGCGGCGCCCGCTTCACCCGCGGGCTGCTGCAGCAGCTGGCATCCGTGGACGCCCGAGTTGCCGCGAATGACCCCTTCGGCAGCCGTGAAGGGGCATTTTCCGGCACGTCGGCGCAGGGAGCCACCGCCAGCGAGGTCACCGTGATCGTCAACACCGGCGACGACATGTGGCTCGACGGCCTGCGCATCTGCCCCGACCTCGACACCGTGATGTACACCCTCGGCGGCGGCATCAGCGAGGAGCAGGGCTGGGGCCGCCCCGACGAGTCCCGGCGCACCTCCGCCGAGATCGCCGCCTACGGGCGCGGCTGGTCGTGGTTCACCCTCGGCGACCTCGACCTGGCCACCCACATCGTGCGCACCGACCTGCTGCGGGGCGGCGCCACCCTCAGCGCTGCCACCGAGTTCCTGTGCCGGCGTTGGCAGCCCGGCGCCCGGCTGCTGCCGATGAGCGACCAGTTCGTGGAGACTCATGTGCGGCTCGCGGCGGATGCCGACGAGCACCGGGCCGGCGACCTCATCCACTTCGAGGAGTGGTGGGTGCGCTACCGCGCCGGCAAGCCCGTCAGCGAGTTCGTGCAGGTGGGCCTGGCCGACGCCGTCGCGGCCCCCGGCGTGATCGAGGCCATCCTCGACGCGGACCTGGTGATCCTGCCGCCGTCGAACCCCGTCGTGTCGGTCGGCACGATCCTGAGCGTCCCGGGCATCCGTGACGCCCTCCGCAGCACCACGGCGCGGGTCGTGGGCGTCTCGCCGATCATCTCCGGCGCCTCGGTTCGCGGCATGGCCGACGCCTGCCTGAACACCATCGGCGTGCAGACCTCCGCCCTCGCGGTGGGGCTGCATTACGGCTCCCGCCGCGGCGACGGGGTGCTCGACGCCTGGCTCGTCGACAAGACGGATGCCGACGCTGTGCCCGCGCTCGAGGCCGCCGGCATCCGCGCTGTCGCTGTGCCGCTCTGGATGAGCGATGTGGCCGCGACCGCGCAGATCGCCGCCGAGGCCCTGCACATCGCCGCTGGTCTCACGGACGCGCCAACCCCTGACCTGCCGATCGCGGAGTTCGCCTTTCCCGGCCCGTTGCGCGACCGACTGGTGGCCGCCATCCTGGACGGGTCGAAGACGTCCACGACGTCCACGCTCATCGAATACGGCATCGAGGACGTGCCGCTGCCCGTCGTCGGCAGCCGGCAGGTCGTGATCGACTCGGCCGGCCATCCGGTGGCGGTCATCGAGACCACCGGCGTGCGGGTGACTCGACTCGCCGACGTCGACCTCGACCATGCCCGCGACGAAGGCGAGGGCTATACCTCCGTGGCCGCCTGGCGGGCCGGCCATGAGACTTTCTGGCACAGCGACGACATGCGCGCCAGCATCGGCGACCCTGCCTTCACCGTGATCGATGACACCCCGGTTGTGCTCGAACGGATGCGGGTCGTGCGCGTGCTACCGCGCGCCTGACCCGCCCGGGCAAGCGGAACCCCGCCGAGCGGCCTACTATCGCCGGTAAGTAATGCCGGTGCGATCACGGAAGGTGGAATCAACATGGACACTGCCACAGTCATTTGGATCATCGTGGGCATCGTCGTCGTGCTCGCCATCATCAGCGTGATCGCCGTCGTCGCTTCCCGGCGCGGCAGGGAGCAGCGCGAGAAGAAACGCCTCGCCGACCAGGAGCGAGCCGAGGAGATGCGCCGGGAAGCCGAGGCCCGTGCAATCGACGCCCGCGAGAACGAGGCCAAGGCCACCCGGGCGCAGGCGGATGCCCAACAGGCGCAGGTAGACGCCGACCGGCTGCGCCAGGAAGCCGACCAACGCCAGGCCGAAGCGCAGGACCTGCGCGCCCATTCCGAGCAGCAGAGCCGTCAGGCCGACGAGATCGATCCCACCGTGGACACGCGCCACGGCGGGCGCCACGACGACACCGCGACCGGTGCCGGCGAGTCAGACGAGCGCCCGGCGGCCACCGAGGCGCGCCACACCGAACAGCCCCCGCAGCAGGGCACCGACGACCGGGCCTGAGACCGCCTTCTCGGCACCCTGGCCCTGCCGGGGAACACGCAGCCGCGCTACTCTCGGCTATGTCGAAGCGCCACGCGCCGACCCGCCCCCGAGCGAAGGGCCACCCTCATGTCTCCTGCTCCCACGCCGACCCGCGCCTACGGCACCTGGCCGGGCGGGATGCCCTACCTCGCCGTCGGCTCCGGCCCGCCGCTGGTGTTCCTGCCCGGCACCACCCCGAACCATGAGGCTCCCGTGGGTGTCGAGCGTCGTTTCCACGCCCGGCAGGTGATGCCGTACGCCGGGTCGCGCAGGGTGTGGTGGGTGAACCGGCGGCCGGGCCTCGACCCCGCCGCCACGATGGCCGACATCGCCGCCGACTACGCCAATGCGATGCTGCGGCGTTTCGACGAGCCCGTCGACGTGATCGGCGAGTCCACCGGCGGCAGCGTGGCGCTGCAGCTCGCCGCCGACCATCCGGCCGTCGTGAAGCGGCTCGTGATCGTGTCCGCCGCGTACAGGCTCAGCGAGGAGGGCCGCGACACCATGATGCGGGTGGCCGACCACGTTCTCGACGGCCGGCCGCGCGCCGCCGGCGCGGAGCTGATGCGGATGACGGGCTCCGGCGCCCTGTCCAACCGCCTGCTGGCGGGGCTGGGCTGGCTGGTCGGCAAGCCCTTCTTCGCCCGTGTCACCGCCGACCTGATGACCACCATCCGGGCCGAGGATGGCTTCAACCTGCACACCAGGTTGGCCGACATCCTCGCCCCCACGCTCCTGATCGGCGGGGACCGGGATGCGTTCTACTCGGCCGAACTTTTCCGCCAGACGGCGGAGGGCATCCCCCGCGCTCACCTGGCCCTCTACTCCGGCCGAGGCCACATGAACACCGCCCTGGATCCCCGGTTCCTGACCGACGTGCTCACGTTCCTCGACCCGCCCGACGACGCCGGCTCGCCGGCCGGACCTCGGTACAGTGAGGGAGACATTCGTCCCACATCGAAGTGAGCACAGTGCAAGAATCCCGTGTTGCCGTTCGGCCAGCACCATCCGTCCTTCCGTTTCTGCCGATCATCGTAGTCAGCCTGATCCACCTGGGCGCCATTCTGCTGTCCCTGTACGGCGTCGTGGAGTGGACGAAGCCGTTGCTCATGCCGGCGCTGGTGATCGGGCTCATCTGGGGCGCGCCGCAGCGTCAAGCGCCGGCCGTTGTGCTGGGGGTACTCGCCCTGGTCTTCTCCTGGGTGGGCGACGTCACCCTCCGGTGGTTCGTCATCGGCCTGGCATTCTTCCTGCTGGCGCACATTGCCTACCTCGCGCTTTTCGTCACCCGGCTCGCCGTGCGTCGGGTGCAATGGTGGGCCGTCGCCTATGCGGCCTGGCTCGTCGTGCTACTGACGATCCTGGGCGCACATACCGGCTCCCTGCTGATTCCGGTCATCGCCTACGGCATCGTGCTCTCTGCGATGGCCGCATTCGCGTCACGGTGCAACCGCTGGGTCGCGTGGGGCGGGGCACTCTTCGTCGTCTCGGACTCGATGCTGGCCATCAACAGATTCCTCCCGGCTGCCGGCATACCCCTGGCTGATTTTCTGATCATGGTCACCTACATCGCGGCCCAGACGCTCATCGTTTGGGGGTTGCTGCGGCACGAGCGGGCGCGGGTGGCTTCGGCGTAGCAGCCGCATCGCGTTGACGATCACGAGCAGAACGGATGCCTCGTGCACGAGCATCCCCACGGCCATGCTCACGCCGCCCAGCAGCACCCCGGCCAGCAGCAGCACCACCGTGATCAGGGCGACGGCCACGTTCTGGTGCATGGTGCGCACGGTGCGCCGGGCCAGGTCGATGGCCACGGGCAACATCAGCAGGTTGTCACCCATCAGGGCGATATCGGCGGTTTCGACCGCCACCGCCGACCCGGCCGCGCCCATGGCGATGCCGACGTCCGCCGTGGCCAACGCCGGGGCATCGTTCACGCCGTCGCCCACCATCGCCACAACGTGCCCGTCCTGTTGCAGCCGCGTCACGACGTCGAGCTTGTCCTCGGGCAGCAGTGATGCCCGGATCTCATCGATGCCGACCGCGGCGCCGACCATGGCGGCCACCAGCGGGCCGTCGCCGGTGAGCATAATGACCCTGTGCACCCCGGCGGCGCGCAGCCCCGCCACCATGCGGGCGGCGTCGGGACGCACCTCGTCTGCAACCGCGAGGACCCCGGCCATGATGCCGTCGATCACGACGATCAGCGGTGTGCTTCCGCGGGCGGCGAGGCCGGCGGCCACCGTGACGGCCGCATCCGGGTCGTCGATGGCGTGAGCGGCAAGCAGCGCCGGGTTGCCGATCAGCACGGTGCGCCCGGCCACGGCGGCGATTATGCCCTGGCCGGGAATCGACCTGATGGTGTCGGGCAGGTGGGTTCCACCGGCACCGGGAGCTCCGGCACAAGCGCCCGTCGTCGCGCTCTCCGCGGCGGCCAGCACGATCGCTCCGGCCAGCGGATGCTCGGAGCCGGCCTCGGCCCGAGCGGCCCAGCCGAGCACGTCGGCGCGGGTCAGTTCGGGGTTCAGCACCACCACGTCGGTCAGCACCGGGCGACCGCGGGTGAGGGTTCCGGTCTTGTCGACGGCGACGACCGTGATCCTGGATGCGGTCTCGAGGAACTCGCCGCCCTTGATCAGGATTCCGGACCGGGCGGCGCGGCCGATCCCGGCGACGATCGCGACAGGAATCGAGATGACCAGGGCGCCGGGGCAGCCGATCACCAGCAGCGTCAGCGCCAGGAACAGGTCGCCGGTGACCAGACCGACGACCACGGCGAGCACCAGGATGCCGGGGGTGTACCAGGCGGAGAACCTGTCCATGAAGACCTGGGTCGGGGCGGTGGCGTCCTGCGCCTCCTCCACCCTGTGCACGATGCGGGCCAGGGTGGTGCCCGCGCCGACCTCGGTGGCCTCAACCTGCAGCAAACCGCCGGAGGACATCGTGCCGGCGAAGACCCTGTCGCCGGGGACCTTGGCCACCGGGAGGGATTCGCCCGTGATCGAGGCTTCGTCGAGGGTGCCGGTGCCCTGCGTCACGATGCCGTCCACCGGCACCCGCGCGCCGGTTTTGACCAGCACGGTCTCGCCGCTGAGCACGGCGGCGGCCGGCACCTCGGTCTGCGCGCCGCCACGCAGCACCAGGGCCACGTCGGGCGCCAGCGCCACGAGGGCGGTCAGGGCGGACCGGGTGCGGTTCAGGGTCGCCGTTTCGAGGGCGTGGCCGATGGCGAACAGAAAGGTCACCGCGGCGGCCTCCCAGTATTCGCCGAGTACGACAGCGCCCACCGTGGCCACGGTGACGAGCAGGTCGATGCCGACCACACGCCCCGACAGGCCGCGCAGGGCCGCCCGGGCGATCGGGGTGCCGGCCACAACGGCGGCCGCCACCATCGCCGTGTCCGAGACCAGGCTCAGCGATGGCACCAGACCGGCCAACCAGGCCGCCGCGATCAGCGTCCCGGACACGGCCGGAATCGTCCAACGGGTGTTCAGCCGGCGGCCGAGGCCGGCAGCGGTGCGCATGTCCCTCCCCCGACCTGGGCGTCAGAACGCGGCCAGGCGGGCGGTGTAGCCGGCCTTGCCGACCGCGGCGATGAGGGCATCCGTCGTTGCCAGGGCCGGGTCGTGGTCGATCTCGATGCGGGCGGAGGAGAAGAACACGGCCACCCCGGTGACGCCGGGCAGCCGGCCGACCAGCTTCTCGATCTTGGCGACGCACGAGGGGCAGGAGAAGCCGTCGGCCCGCAGGATGGTGTGGGTGGTGGTGAGCGTCGTCATGGTGTGTCCTTTCGTAGGGGCCGTGCACCCCGGCTGACCGGGGCAGTCACGACGTTACGGAGCCGGCTCGCCGGCGACCATGACGGCCGTCACTTTGCGGCGAGCAGGCCGGTCCGGTCGAGCACCGCGGTCCAGCGGCGGCCCGAGTCGATGAGTCCGTCGCGGCGGAGCCGGCTCATCGTGCGGGACACCGACTCGGCACTGGTGCCCGCCATGGCGGCCAGGTCGGCGCGGGTCAGGGGTAGCTGGATGAGGGTCGCGCCGGGGTCGTCGCCCGGCACGCCGAAGCTGTCGGCCAGGCGGAGCAGGCCGGCCGCCACCCGTTCGGTGACGGTGGCGGAGGCCTGCTCCTGCTCGGTGGAGCGGGCGCGGGCGAGACGGTCGGCGACCACGTCGAGCACGCCAAGCGCCACCGACGGATACGCAAGCATCACCTCGCGGAAGGCGCCGGCGTCGATGCGGAGGGCGCAGGTGGTGACCAGGGCCACGGCCGTCTCGGTGTAGCCGCTGCGGCCCGCCCAGGTGAGGCCGCCGAGCACGTCTCCCGGCCCGAAGAAGTCGAGGCTGGTGCGCTGGCCGGCGGGGGTGGTGCGGAAGGCCTTCGCCTGGCCGGCCGCGAGCAGATAGACGTGCTCGGCGGGGTCGCCGGCGGTGAACACGGCCTCGCCGGCGGACCAGGCCAGCGACTCCATTTGTCTGCCGATCAAGGCCAGCTCGACGCCGGGCAGGTCGTGGAAGAGGCCGATCTGCCCGAGGATGCGCAGTTGCATCGCGGGCGGGCACGGGTGCGGGCGTCCGCAGGTGCTGCGCAGCGGCACCGTGCGCCGGGGCTCACTCACGGCAGCACCTCGATGACGCCGCGGGCGCCCTTCTCGGCATCCGACATGGTGTGGCTCACGAACGGGTAGTGGCCGGCCTGGCTGAAGCTGAGCTCCACGAAACCGCCTTGCGCCGCGGCGAGATCGAGCACCTGGGCACCGCCGGTTCCGGTGCTGCCGCCGTCTTTGAGCGAGTAGTCACCCTCCTTGAAGACCGTGGAGAACTGGCCGCCGACGACGTGGAAGGCGCTGCCCACATTCGGGCCGGCATCCAGAACCCAGACCCGCACGCTCTCGCCCACCCGGGCCTCGATCGGGCGGGCAGCGTACTGGTTGGCGTAGCCGTTGAAGACGACGAGGTCGGGGGTCTGCGCCTCAACCTTGAGGTCGTCGACCTCGCCGCCCTGCGCGCCGAGGTAGAGCTCGGACTGCACGACGAGGTACTCCCGATCAACCTCGGCCAGGCCGGGCGGGTCGATGATGACGGCGCCGAACATGCCGTTGGCGATGTGCACCGACGTGGGCATGGTGGAGCAGTGGTACAGCCAGATGCCCGACCGGGTGGCGGTGAACGTATAGACCAGGCTCTCGCCGGGCTGGATAGTGCGCATCACGTCATCGGGGGCGATGTCGCCGGCGTGGAAGTCGATGGAATGGCCCATCGTGCCCTCGTTCACCAGGGTGATCTCGAACACGTCGCCGACCGTGCCGCGCAGGGTGGGTCCGGGAGCGGTGCCGTTGAAGGTCCACAGCATCTGGGTGACGCCCGGCGCCACTTCGGTCTCCACATTGCGCACGGTCAGGGTCTGCCGGTGCACGGTGTCGGACGGGGCGGGCGGCAGTGTGGCGTCCCTCGCCTCGAATGCGGCGCCGGGCACCGCCATCGGGTCGAGGTCGTCGGCGGCGGATGCCCCGGTCGCAGCAGAGCCGCGGCCGGTGTGGGTGCCGTCTGCGGACACGCCCGCCATACCGTCCATCGACGTGCCGTCGCCGGCATCGGCTGCGCTGTCGCCGCCCACGGCGACGATGCTGATCTCCATGCCCAGCAGCCGGTGTCCGGCGATCGAGCACCAGCCGTCCACGCTCGCGCCGATCACGCCAACGGCCACGGTCTCGGTGGCGCCCGGGTCGAGCGAGCCGGAGACCAGCCCGGACTCGAGCACCAGGTTGTGCACCATGTCATCGCTGTTGGTGAGGTCTATCACCAGTTCGTCACCGATAGGCACCTCGATGCGGTCGGGCACGAACCGGGTGTTCACCATGTCCACGTCCACCGTGGTGGTGTGCCCGGTCGCGGCACCGGCGGCGGTGCCGGCGGCCTGGGTCGACACCGTCGACAGGCCGACAGAGGCCGGGTCGGCCACGATGCCCACGGTCACCGTGAGCAGCAGCACGGTCGCGGCCGCGAGCATCCGCCCGGTGCTGCGGGGTCGCTCGGCCGGCACCGCGCGTTCGCCCGGTGCGATGCGCACGAGCGGGAGGGCGCGTACCCGCCGGTTGGTGCGGAGCGCCAGGGTGAACAGCACCAGGAAACTGGCCAGGGTGCCCACGGTGAGCATCGACAGCAGCACGGTGAGGGTGCTGGACACCGGCAGCAGTGTGAGGGCGAGGGCGCCGTTGACGACCACGGCCCGGAACAGGCCGCCCCGGTCGAGTTCGGCCGCGGTGGCCTTGAGGGCGGCAGGGCCGCCGCCGAGCACCACGGGTACCAGATGGCTCAGGGCGCCGAGCAGGATCTGTGCGGCGAAGCCGACCGCGAAGTACGGCACCAGGGTTTCCACACCGGCGGCGGCGGCCGTCCAGCTGGGGGCGAGGGCCAGCTGCAGGCCGAAACCGAAGGTGCAGAGCGCGAACCAGGCCAGCGCGGCGCCGAGGCTCCAGGCTGCGAAGGTGACGGCGGGGGCACGGCGCAGGTGGCCGACGGCCTCCCCAAGCACCATGCCCAGCCCGACCAGGTAGACCAGCACCCCCAGGGCCACGATCAGGCGCAGGTCGGCCAGGCAGCCGAGTGCGAGTAGACCGAGTGCGCCCACGAGCACCGTGAGGGTGTGGCCGCCGGCGAGAGTGGCGCCCTCCACCCGGGTGTGCAGCACCGTGGGCCAGAGCAGGGCGATGGTGCCGATCACGGTAAGGCCCACCCAGCCGAGCAAGTTGAGGCCGAGGTGTCCGATGAAGAGGCGCTCGTAGTCTTCGCCGCCACCGTCGAGCCTGGCCATCAGAATGCCCAGAACCACCCCGCCGGCCAGCATCAGCGCGCTGGCCACGTAGTAGCGCACCAGCGGGGCGAACCGGCCCGGCATCGCGCCACGGGACTGGCTCACGATCACGACGGCGTGCATGATCGCGTTCAGGCCCACCAGGATGCCGCCGACCAGCACCAGCGGGTAGGCGTCGATGACCATTCCCGTCATCACCAGGATGGCGCCCACGGTGTGCGCGCTCAGCCGCAGCCCGAGCGAGAAGCGGTGGCCAAGGGCCTTGCGTCTCAGCAAGGTGTCGGCGAAGTGTTGGCTCCAGATCAGGATGGCGGTGCTCACCGCGCCGAGTAGCAGCAGGTGCACGAGCAGCCAGCCCGACGACGGAACCAGGCGGTGCAGGACGGTGAAAACCACCGCGGCGGCCAGCCAGGCGGGCACCAGAATGCCCGAGACAATGTGCCAGAGCCGGTTTTTCATAGGAGCGAGCCTCGCAGGGGTGTGGGCGTCGGCACGGCGGTGCCGCGCAGTGCCGGGCGAGCAGGCAGCACCGTGGCGCCGCGCAGCACCGAGATCACGGCTACAGCCACGAACAGCAGCACCGCGACGATGTTGAACACGCCGCCCCACTGCACCAGCACCGGCCAGCCGTAGGCGTCGCCGAGCAGCACCCGGGCCAGCAGCGAGGCGTGCAGCAGCGCGGCCGGCAGGTACATGATCGGCCGGTAGGGCAGCGGCCGGCGCAGCACGGCCGGCAGGATGGTGGGGGCATGCGCCATGATCATCGACATCACGAAGCCGAGGAACACGGCGTGCATCATGGCGTCGTAGGCGGGGCCGGAGTAGACCGGGCCCCGCAGCAGCCAGATACCGCCCACCACGACCAGCCAGCCGTAGCCGGCCAGCAGGCAGCAGGCCATGTAGCGGGGCAGCCCGACCGAGCGCACCATGCGGGTGGCGATGTCGTGGCGGAACAGCCAGGCCACCAGCGCCAGCATCCCGGCGCCCAGCAGCGGGTAGCCGGCGACCGGCCAGACCAGGGCGATGACCGAGCCGAAGCTGAGGGTGAGGCTGATGCCGAGCATCCACCGTTCGGCCCGACGGTTCACGGTGGGCGAGATGCGGGACAGCTCGAGGCGCTCGCCGGCGATAGTGAGCACCAGGTAGAGGATCAGCAGCGGCGCGAGCTGCGGGATGCCGATGCCGCGCAGCCACAACACCGTCGCCATCAGCCCGGCGACGGCGCCGAGCACCTGCACCGCGGTGGACACCGACCCCTGCCGACGCCAGATCTCGGCGTAGATGGCCAGCAGCATGGCGCAGCCGGCGACGAGGGCGACCTGGCCCACGATCACCGGCAGCGGTGAGATGAGGGCGAGACCACCGGCGCCGAGCAGCCCCGGGGACAGGTAGGCCCAGCCGCGGCGCACCGCCACCGCCCGCTCGAGCACGACGACGGTGCCGACGAAGCCGAACACCATCAGCGGCCCGTGCACCGCACTGAGCCGCGCGCTGTCGACCGGGGCCGCCAGGCCAAGCAGCAGTAGCGCGCCGTCGAGTCCGGCGAGCAGGGCGATGCCGCCCAGGAGCAGGAAGACCAGCCGGCCGGTGACCTTCGGCCGTGCCGCCGGACCGGTGCCGCGCGCGGCGCTGCCGGTGCGGCGGAGGGGGCTGAGCGTGGTCATCGGCGGCGGCGGGTCAGGCAGGCGAGCGCTGGCTAGTTGGCGCGGGTGAGGCGGATGGTCCAGGTTTCGGGTCCGTTCTCGAGGTAGGAGACGACGAAGTCGCCGGGGCGGCTGCTTTCGAGCTGGCCGAGCAACGGCAGTGGGTTGTGCGAGGCGATCAGGTCGAGGGCGAAGCCGGGCTGGATCGCACCGAGCGCTCCGAAAATCGTGGCGTGGCGGATGGCGTGCGGGATGGTGCGGGAGTCGAGGACGATCTTCTCGGTGTCCTCGTGGCCGCAGGCGCAGGCATGCCCAGCGGGGGCTTCGACATCCACGGCACCGGGACGGCTGGATGAGAGGTTGATCGGTTCGGCAGTCACAAGAATTCTCCTTCGCCGGGTCGAATGACCCTAGTGAGTCACTTTAGAGGATGCCTATCCTTTTAATCGGGACGTTCGTCCCATCAGCCCAGGCCGGACCAGGACCGGCGGGAACGAGGAGCAGATGGCAACCAGGGTGTGCGCGGAATCCGAGCTCGAGCTCGGCGAAGCGATCAAGGTGATGGTCGACGGCGTGGCTGTGGCCCTGGTGAAAGACAGCGCGGGTAACTGCTTCGCGCTCGGCGACATGTGCTCGCACGCCGACATCTCCCTCTCCGACGGCTTCGTCGAGGACGACGACCTCGAGTGCTGGGCGCACGGCGGCCGGTTCGAGCTCTCCACCGGGCGGGCCCGCACCCTGCCGGCCTCCGAGCCGGTGCCGGTTTACCCGCTCACCATCGTCGACGGCGACGTCTACGTAGACGTCACCACACAGGTCGACGTGTCCTCCTACGTGGCCTGAGACTCCGCGAGCTGTGAGAAAAGCACCACCGCGGGGGCAAACTTGGGGCTTTTCTCTCAGTTCGCGAGACCCTCAGTTCGCATCTCCACGAGACACAGGTGGGGCTGCACGAAGGGCAACAGGCGGATGCCAGAGGCGTCGTGGCCGAGTTCCCGCACCAGGCCCTTGATGAGGCCCAGGTGCACCGAGCAGACCACGTCGGGATTGGCCCGCGCCTCGGCCCGGAACGGGCAGGCGGGCAGGGCGATGGTGTTGTCCTCGACGCGCAGCTGAGGTTCGAAGCCGATCTCGGCGAGCACCCGCAGCAGTGGGGGCATTACGTCAGTGACGGGTCCATCCACCCCAGCCGCGTACTGCGCCGACCAGTGCTCGCCGGCGCGCACCGAGCGTGCGCGGCCGCGGTCGGCGTCCTCGCCGATCACCGAGGCGAGGGCCTGGGTGAGCTGCTGCTGGGCGTCGTCGGCGGGCAGCGGTGCCGCCACCGGGCTGAACAGCACGTGCGGACGGCCACGCTCGCCGGACCTGGCGACCTGGCGTTCGACGAGGCCGGCGGCCTCGAGTTGCTCCAGGTGGAACCGTGCAGTGGTGACGTGTAGGCCGATGCCCGCGGCGACCGTGACGGCGTCGAGCGGCTCGGCGGCGGCGGTCAGCAGGCCGAGCACCCGGCGCCGCGGCTCGCTGGCCAGGGCCGCGTGCCTAGCGTCGCGCTGATCTGTCGAAATCATGATTTTAGAGTAGCAGCGTGCGGTTTAATCGGGCCGGGCGGCGGTCATCCGCCGATGTAGGACATCTCGATCTTCTTGCGGCCGGAGGAGCGCACCGCACCCGTCTGGGCGCTACGCAGCGCGGAGGCACGGTCGGTGCGCTGCCGCCAGATGGAACCCATCGCGGCCGAGAGCTGCTCGTCGCTGCTGCCATCGCGGAGCAGCACGCGCAGGTCGTGGCCCTCGCTGGCGAACAGGCAGGTGAACAGCTTGCCGTCGGTGGAGACCCTGGCCCGCGAGCAGGTGTGGCAGAAGGACTGGGTGACGCTGGAGATCAGGCCGATCTCGCCCTCGCCATCGGCGTAGCGCCAACGTCGGGAGGTCTCGCCGGTGTAGTTGGGCGCCACTTCCTCCAGTGGCAGTTCGGCGTGGATGCGGTCCCGCACCTCGCTGGACGGCAGCACGGCGGCCATGTCCCAGCCGTTGCTGGTGCCCACGTCCATGAACTCGATGAACCGCAGGATGTACGGCGTGCCCTTGAAATGCCGGGCCATGCTGACGACGTCCTGGTCGTTCTGGCCGCGCTTGACGACCATGTTGATCTTGATCGGGCCCAGGCCCACGGCGTGGGCGGCGTCGAGGCCGGCCAGGATGCGGGCGACGGGGAAGTTGACGTCGTTCATGGTGCGGAAGGTGGTGTCGTCGAGGGAGTCCAGCGACACAGTCACCCGCGCCAGGCCCGCATCCTTGAGCGCCTGCGCCTTCATCGCCAACGCCGAACCGTTGGTGGTGAGGGCGATGTCAACGGGCCGGCCGGCCGGGGTGCGCAGGGCGGCAAGCATGGCGATGAGTTCCTCGAGGCCCTTGCGCAGCAGGGGTTCGCCGCCGGTGAGCCGGATCTTCTCCACCCCGTGCGCCACCGAGATGCGCGCCAGCCGGGTCATCTCCTCGAACGAGAGCATCTCATCGCGAGGCATGAAGGCGAAGTCCTTGCCGAAGACCTCCTTGGGCATGCAGTACACGCAGCGGAAGTTGCACCGGTCGGTGACCGACAGGCGCAGGTCGTGCAGCGGACGATTGAGGGTGTCCACGAGGGGCGCATCCACGGTGTGGGCAGGCGGGAGCTGCACGTCACCGGCCAGCGGCTCGATGGCGCGCACGGAGATCGGTGCGCCGGACATACACCGACCCTAACCCCGAACGGTTCGAATTCGCCGCACTGCCCGGGCACGCAGCCGCCCGCTGTTGGTGCGAATCATTTTTCACGGTGTTCGCGCGTTGTCGGCAACTCCGGCGACGGTCAGGCTGACCATTGAGCGAACCATCAGGGTCCGCCGACCCGACCGGAAATCAGGAGCTTTCATGTCAGCCGCCGCTTCCACCGCCGTCAGCAGCCGCCTCGAACCGGACCTGTCCAATTGGGACCCGGAAAACGAAGAGACCTGGGATTCCAAGCTCGCCTGGCGCACCCTGTGGATCACCACCTTCAGTCTGACCCTGGCGTTCGCCTCCTGGTATCTGGTGAGCGCGATCGCGCCGCGGCTCAACGACATCGGCTACGCGCTCGCACCCGAGCAGCTCTACTGGCTGGTGGCCCTGCCCGGTCTGGCCGCCGGCATCCTGCGGCTGGTCTTCATGTTCCTGCCGCCGATCATGGGCACCCGCAACCTGGTGGCGATGTCGTCCGGGCTGCTGATCCTGCCGATGCTCGGCTGGACCCTCGCCGTGCGGGATACCTCGACGCCGTTCTGGGTGCTGCTCTGCCTGTCGTTCTCGGCCGGCATCGGCGGCGGCGCGTTCTCCGGCCTGATGGCCTCCACCAGCTACTTCTTCCCCAAGCGCCTGGCCGGCACGGCACTCGGCCTGCAGGCGGGCCTGGGTAACTTCGGCATCGGCCTGATCCAGCTGCTGCTGCCCTGGGTGGTCGGTTTCGGCCTGCTCGGCACGGCGGCGCTCACCCCGCAGAGCAGCGCGAAGGGCGAACTGGTCTGGCTGCACAACGGCGGGCTGGTGCTCATCCCCTGGGCCCTGCTCGCGATGGTGCTCTCGATCCTGTACCTGCGCCGGGTGCCCATCACGGCCAACTTCGCGCAGCAGGTGGACATCTTCAAGGTCAAGCACACCTGGATCATGACGGCCATCTACCTGATGAGCTTCGGCGCGTACAGCGGCCTGGCCGCGCAGATGGGCCTGATCATCCTCAACGTCTACGGTGACTTCCCGGATGCGCCCAACCCGTTGGCCTTCGCGTTCATCGGCCCCGTCGTGGGTGCCGCCGTGCGCGCCGCGAGCGGCCCGTTCTGCGACAAATTCGGCGGCGCGATCTTCACCTTCGTCGGAGGCGCCGGCATGGTGGTGGGTACGGTCCTGACCGCGTTCTTCCTCACCCCGTCGACTGTCGGCGAGTTTTGGGGCTTCCTCACCGGGATGCTGATCATCTTCTTCTTCGCGGGCCTGGCCAACGGCGGCACCTTCAAGCAGATGCCGATGATCTTCCCCAAGCGCCAGGCCGGCGGCGCAATCGCCTGGACCTCCGCCATCGCGGCGTTCGGCCCGTTCATCGTGGGCATCTCGCTCACGGCGATCAGCCCGACCGCGTTCTTCATCGGCTGCGCCGTGTTCTGCGTCTTCTGCACCGTGCTGGCGTGGGTCTTCTACGCCCGCCCGAACGCCCCTTACCCCGGCTAACCCCGCCCTGCCCCTACGCCCCGCCATTTCCCCGGCGGAATGCATAACTCCTGCAATTTGTGCTCGCCCGGCCAGCCGGCCCCGGATTTCCGGGCCGGCATCCGCTGCCGGAATAAAATTGCAGGAGTTATGCGCATGCCCGGCGGGGATGGTGGGGGCGGTGCTTTGTGTCGGGCCTGGCCCGACGGCCAATGGGCGAAGGGGTTATCCACAAGTTGATATTTGCTCACACAAAGCTTCGTAATCGGGCTAGATTCGGGGCATGACAAACCAGTCGAGTATCGTAGACACCTTCGCCGCTCACAGCGGTGA
>NZ_SOFL01000029.1 GCF_004402695.1 Cryobacterium adonitolivorans
AGGCTGCCCACGCCCGTGCTGAGCTGTGCGGCGCCGGCGGCCAGGCTGTCGGAGCCTGTGGCGACCTTGCCTGTGCCGTCGGCGACCTGCCCGGCGCCGTCGGCGAGCGGCCCGGTGCCCTCGGCGAGGGCGCCGGCTCCCGTGGCCAGCTGGCCGGTGCCGTCGGCGAGCTGACCCGCCCCGTCCGCGAGGCTGCCGCCGCCGTCGACAGCGGTCGACGCGCCATCCGTCAGTTCGGTGGCGCCGTCGGCGGCGTCGGCCAGGCTCGAACGGATGTCGGACAGGCCGATGAGCAGGGTGTCGGCGGCCTGCTCGTTGACCCGTTCGACGATGGCATCCCGAATGGTCTGCGCGGCCTGGCTGCCGATCGTGGAGGCGAGGTAGCTGTTGGTGTCGTTGGTGGTGAGGGTGATCGTGGCCTGGCGCGGGGTATCGGTCGACGAGGAGGCGATCGAGCTGGAGAAATCGGCGGGAATCGTCACGCTGAAGTCATAGTTGGCGTCGGCGACGCCGGCCCTCGCCGTCGCGGCCGTCACGGTGTGCCAGTCGAAGGTGCCGTCGTCGATGAGCTGTTCGGCGACGTCGGTGCCGTAATTGGTGGCGGCGCCGTCCAGCTCCGAACCGGTGTCGGACACCACGAGGGCAACGGGCACCCGGTCCAGGCCCGCATACGGGTCCTGGTTCGCCCACAGGTAGAGGCCGCCGTAGAGCACGGGCACCAGCATCAGCGCGACGAGCGCGACGCGGGACATGGTGGTGGCGGTCAGGCGCGCCAGTTCGGCGCGGATCATGGCGAAGATCTTCACAGGACGTCGGCTCCAACGGGGGTGAGGGGTGAGCGGACGAGTCCGGCGGGCAATTCCCCGGCCGGCTCGAGGTTGGCCAGTTCCAGGTCGGCGATCGCGTGCGCCGAGGCATCGCCGGCGATGACGAGCACCGCATAGCCCCGCGCGGCCAGGCCGCCGGCGACGTCCCACCAGCCCAGCGGGTCGCCGCCGTGGCGGTCGGGCGACGTGAGCACGAGGCCCAGAACGCCGTCGCGGAGCACGGCCAGCTCGGTCAGCAGGCGGATGCGGTCATCGGGCGCGAGGTCGCCCATGTCGGAGCGTGCCTGGTCGGCGAGTCCGAGCTCGGTGAGAACCCTCGTGACCGTGCGGCGCCGACCGAGACGGCCGGCGAACATCAGCTCTTCGGCCACGACTTCGTCGACCTTCACGTCCGCGGCCGGCTCGGAGACGCCGAGGGCGTCGACCAGGGCTATCTGGCGGCGCAGGCCCGCATAGTCGGTGTGTCCGTCGAGCGTGACCGTTCCGGCATCCGGTCGCATCCGGCCCGAGGCGATCAGGCCCAGGACCGTGGGGCGGCGTTCGGTTTCGGCTCGGGCGAAGGTGACGGCGCCGCTGGTGAATTCCAGGGTCGTTTCGGGGAGGGCCGAGTCCTTCGGTCCTTTGGTGACGGCGGTGAGGGTAACGCGCATGCGAGCGCCTCCAGTAATAGAGGGGAGCCCGACCGACGCCGGACCGAATCCTGGGGGAAAGAGGAATCGCGGCGCTGCGACAGGGTCACACTCTAATTCACCCAACCCGCTTTGTGCTGACTAGTCAGTATGAGCTCTTAAATCTCTCAGGTACGACCCGGATCAGCGGCGTGGTTGCATCCTTCCGGTGAACCGATCTATACTGACTGGTCGGTACAAAAGTACCGGCGAGAAAGGATCGACGTGCAGGCGACACTGGTAGCGGATGAATTGACCGTGAGTTACAAGCGAGGCGTGGTTTTCGGGCCGCTGAGCTTCAGCGCCGACGACGGCCTCACTGTGATCTGCGGTCCGGCCGGCAGCGGCCGCACGAGCCTGCTCCTCACCCTGGCCGGGCGCATGAGGCCCAGTTCCGGCAGCCTGTCCGTGCTCGGAGAGGACCTGCCCCGCCATGCCCGGCGGGTTCAGCGCCGCACTGGCGTGTCCGGATTCCACGGCATCGACACCCTCGAGGAGTCGGTCAGTGTGGCCGCGGCCATCCGCGAACGCCACGCCTGGCTCGCCCCGTGGTGGTCCTTCATCCGCGCGGTCGACGACGCAGAGGTCACCCGCGTCTGCGGTCCCATCTTCGGCGACATCCCCGTGCCCGCCGCGAGCACCATGATCTGGGACCTCGACGAGGTTGAGATGGTGCTGCTGCGCGCGTCGTTGGCCATGATGAGCCGACCCGACGTGCTGTTCTTCGACCAGGTCGAGCAGGTGCACTCTGCCCAGGCCCGCCGCCAGCTCTGGCACCGGCTCGGCGCGATAGTACAGTCCGGCACCCCCGTGATCGCTTCGGCGATCGCACCGGACTGCGAAATGTGGGCGGAACTGGGCATCGACCCGACCGTCCTGTATATGAACCAGGAGATTCGTTAGATGTTCGCCTTCCTTTCTACGGGCACGGAGCTGCGCCGATTCGGCAAGGGCACCCTGCCCAAGATCGCTCTGGTTGTGCTGATGTTCATTCCCCTGATTTACGGCGCCCTGTACCTGTGGGCATTCTGGGCGCCCGACAAAGAGCTCAGCCATCTCCCGGTCGCCCTGGTGAACACCGACACCGGCGCCACCCGCGACGGCGAAGCGGTCACCGCGGGCGACGACCTCGTCGACAAGCTCATCGACGGCAATGACCTGGGCTGGGTCGAAACCAGCGCCGCGGATGCTGCCACCGGGGTCACCGACGGCGACTACTACTTCTCCGTCACCATCCCCGCCGACTTCTCCACCGACGCGGTCTCGGCCGGCACCGACACCCCCACCCCGGCCGAGGTGCAGGTCGACTACAACGACAGCAACAGCTTCCTCGCCTCAACCCTGGGCAAGCAGGCCATGGTGCAGCTGCGCGACGCCGTGTCCCTGAACATCGGCGACCAAACCGTCAACGCGATGCTCGTGGCCGTGAACGAGGCCGGCGACGGCATCCGCAGCGCCGCTGAGGGCGCCGGCACCCTCGCCGATGGCCTCGGGACGGCCGAGACCGGCACCGGCACCCTCGTGGACGGGCTGGGCGACCTCTCCGCGGGCGCCGTGACGCTGAACGACGGCGCCGCGCACCTGGCCGACGGCTCATCCACCCTGGCAACCGGGCTCGGCACGCTGTCCACGGGCGCGACCACCCTGTCCGACTCGTCGGTCGCGCTCTCGGATGGTGCAACGGCGGTCGCCGACGGATCCCACAAGGTGTCCGACGGCCTTGCCAAGGCCGCCACGGGGGCAGCGACCCTCTCCGACTCCTCCGACCAGCTTGCCGCCGGGGCGACCTCGATCGCCACGGGCGCCGGTCAGCTCGCCGCCGGTACAACCACGCTCTCTGGCGGCCTGACGGATCTCGAGGCAGCCATCGCGGCGGCCCCGGCCGGCACACCAGCGTCCGCCTTCCTGCCCTCGGTGACGAAGCTCGCAAGCGGCGCCGACACCCTCAACACCCAGACGCAGGGCGCCGCGACCCAGATTTCCGGCTACGCGACCTCCAGCGGTCAGTTCGCCGCCGGTCTCGGCCAACTCTCCGACGCCCTCACTGCCGGCGCCCCCGGCGCCGCCCAGGTGGCATCCGGTGCCGGCGACGTCGCCACCGGCGCCGGCGCACTCTCGGCCGGAGCCGGCCGGCTCGCCACCGGAGCGGCGACCGCGGCCACCGGCTCGGCCACTCTCGCCAACGGCGCGAGCAGCCTGGCCGACGGCACCGGCACGCTCGTCGACGGCAGCACCAAGCTGGTCGACGGCGGCACCGCGTTGCAGTCCGGAACCGTGCGACTCGCCGACGGCAGCCACACGCTCGCCGACGCCCTCGCGACCGGCGCGGCCGCCGCGCCGGACGACAGCGACGCGCAGATCGCCACGAAGGCCTCGGTGATCGCCAACCCGGTCGACCTCACGCAGACCTGGGAGAACGCCTCCGACAGCTTCGGTGAGGGCTTCGCACCCTTCTTCCTCGCCCTGGCCACCTTCGTCGGTGCGCTGATCACCTGGCTGATCCTGCGGGCCCTGCCCACCCGGGCGCTGGCCAGCGCCGCCTCCGGGCTGCGCGCCACGATGACAGGGTTCCTGCCGGCCATGGCGATCGGCCTCAGCCAGGTCGTGATTATGGTCCTGGTGCTGGTCTACGGCATCGGGCTCACCCCCGCGCACTGGCTGGGCATGTCGGCGTTCATCTACCTCACGACGCTGGCGTTCCTGGCGCTGCAACAGATGTTCATCATCCTGTTCGGCACCGCCGCCGGCCGCGTGGTCAGCCTGGTGCTGCTCATGCTGCAACTGAGCTCGTCGGGCGGAACCTACCCGGTCGAGACCACGCCGCAGTTCTTCCAGATCCTGCATCCGTGGATGCCCGCCTCGTACGTGGTCACCGGCCTGCGACAGCTCATCACCGGAGGAATCGACTCTAGACTGTGGCTTTCCGTGCTCGTGCTCGTGGGCATCCTGGTCGGCTCGATCGCCATCAGCGCCTGGAGCGCGTCGCGACAGCGGATGTGGACGATCACCCGGCTGCACCCCGAGCTGACCATCTAGCCTGTAGCCCGCACCGAGTGCACTGAGAGGACCGGCCATGCCCCGCGCGATTGGAACAAAACGAGCGATCCTGGATGCCGCGCTGGAGCTGGCCGCCACCCGCGGGATCACCGGCACCACGATGGATGACGTCGCGGAGCTCGCCGGGGTGGCCAAGGGCAGCCTGTATTACAACTTCAGCTCGAAGGACAACCTCTTCGAGGCCCTGTTGCAGGAGGGGGTCGGCGCGCTTGCCGATTCCCTCCGCGAGGCGCGCGCCGGCCTGCACGGCCGTGCCGCGCTGGAGGCGTTGATCACTGTGCTGCTCGACCGGATCGAGGCCAACGCCGGCCTGGCCAAGCTGATGGCGGCCGAAATCTTCCGCACCGACCGGGCCTGGCAGAAGACCCTGTTCGCCCTGCGTCACGATGCCCTCGCGGTCTTCGCCGAGGCGATCGCTGAGGCCAAGCCGGCCACCGCGGCGGCGGGCACCAGCGGGCTGATGGCGTCGAGCGTGTTCGGCGCCGTGCTCATGGCCGGCCTGGAATGGCTGGTCTTCGAGCCGAACCGCCACCGCGACGAGGTCTCGGCGGCCATCCTCGAGTCCCTCTCCGGCGGCCTGCTCGCCTGACCCTCGTCCCGCTTTCCGCGAACTGTGAGTAAAGCCCCAGAATCTCGCGATTTTTGGTGCTTAAGTCACTGCTCGCGGGGCTGAATCTCGGGTCGCGGTAGTATCGAGTGTGACCGGCGCAAATCTGATCGAACAGCCCGAGACCCTCCTACCCGCGGAACCGGAGGTGACCCAGGCGCTCAGCCGAACCGCAACGCAGGATATTGCGACGGTGGTGGCGGCGTATCCGAAGTCATCGCTGGCATGGTCGGCGCTCGCCGACTACACGCACAGCCAGGGTCGCCTGCTCGAGGCGTACGCCTATGCCCGGGTGGGCTACCACCGCGGGCTCGACGCGCTGCGCAAGGCCGGCTGGCGTGGCCAGGGACCGATCCCGTGGGCACACGAACCCAACCGAGGCGTGCTCCGTGCGCTGTTCGCCCTCCGCCGCGCCGCGGCCGAGATCGGCGAGACCGACGAGTTCGAACGCCTCACCGCGTTCCTCGAGGGCGCAGACCCCACCGTCATCACCCGGCTGCGCTCGCAGCACACCGAGACCCAGATATTCCCGGCGATTCAGCCCGCCGTTTCACCCGGCGACGACCCGGCCCCGCCGACCGCCGCTTTTGTTATCCGAGGAGACAACTAACCCCATGCCAGCAATTGTTCTGATCGGCGCCCAGTGGGGCGACGAAGGTAAGGGTAAGGCCACCGACCTCCTCGGCAGCCGCGTCGACTATGTCGTCAAGTTCAACGGCGGAAACAACGCCGGCCACACCGTGGTCGTGGGCAACGAGAAGTACGCACTGCACCTGCTGCCCTCCGGCATCCTCACGCCCGGCGTCACCCCGGTGATCGCCAACGGCGTCGTCGTCGACATCGAGGTGCTGTTCGAGGAACTCGATGCCCTCAGCTCCCGCGGCGTCGACGTGTCGAAGCTGCGCGTGAGCGCCAACGCGCACGTCATCACGCAGTACCACCGCACCATGGACAAGGTCACCGAGCGGTTCCTGGGCAAGCGCCAGATCGGCACGACCGGCCGCGGAATCGGCCCGACCTACGCCGACAAGATCAACCGGGTCGGCATCCGCATCCAGGACCTGTTCGACGAGAACATCCTGCGCCAGAAGGTCGAGGGTGCCCTCGGCCAGAAGAACCACATGCTGGTCAAGGTGTACAACCGCCGCGCCATCACGGTCGACGAGATCGTCGACGACCTGCTCAGCTACGCCGAGCGCCTGCGCCCCATGGTCGCCGACACCGCGCTTCTGCTGCACCAGGCCCTCACCGAGGGCAAGACCGTCTTGTTCGAGGGCGGCCAGGCCACGATGCTGGATGTCGACCACGGCACCTACCCGTTCGTCACGTCGTCGAACGCCACGTCCGGCGGCGCCGTCACCGGCT
Source organism: Cryobacterium adonitolivorans (assembly GCF_004402695.1). GTDB lineage: Bacteria > Actinomycetota > Actinomycetes > Actinomycetales > Microbacteriaceae > Cryobacterium > Cryobacterium adonitolivorans. The sequence goes on from NZ_SOFL01000029.1 coordinate 6,525, forward strand.
CCGGCATCGGCCCGAACCGGATCGACCGCATCATCGCGGTCGTCAAGGCGTACACGACCCGTGTCGGCGCCGGCCCGTTCCCCACCGAATTGTTCGATGAGTCCGGTGAGTTCCTGCGCGCCAAGGGCTTCGAGTTCGGAACCACCACCGGCCGCCCGCGCCGGTGCGGCTGGTACGACGCCCCGATCGCCCGCTACACGGCCCGCATCAACGGTGTCACCGACTTCGTGCTCACCAAGCTCGACGTGCTTACGGGCCTGGAGACCATCCCGGTCTGCGTCGCCTACGAGGTCGACGGTGTGCGCTTCGACGAGGTGCCCGTGTCGCAGTCAGACTTCCACCACGCGAAGCCCGTCTACGAGGAGTACCCCGGCTGGACCGAGGACATCACCATGGTGCGCCACTTCGAAGACCTGCCCAAGAACGCGCAGGACTACGTGCTCGCCCTCGAGGCGATGAGCGGCGCCCGCATCTCCGCGATCGGGGTGGGCCCCGACCGCGAGGCCATCCTCACCCGCCACGACCTCATCGATTAACCTGCACGGCCCGCGAACCGTGAGCAAAGCCCCGAAAACCCCGAGTTTTTGGGGCTCAGCTCACAGTTCGGCGAATGGAGAGCCCACGTGACTGCGCAAGCACCAGACGCGAGACTGCTGACGGGGCGTTTCGTATGCCTGGAACCGCTCAGCCGGGCCCACCTACCCGAGCTGCACCGCGCCATCGCGCATCCGGCCGTCTTCGCCGGCGGTTACGGCGGCGGCCCGCACGGCCTGCCCGCCGCCCTGGACGACTTCGTGGCGTTCGCGGTCAAGTACTACCAGTGGGATGCGCAGCCGTACGCCGTGCGCGTCGTCTCCGGCCCGCACGCCGGCGACCTGGTGGGTACCTCGACGCTGGGCGACGTCGACCTGCCCAACGAGGCGCTGCACCTGGGGTGGACCGCCTACACCCCGCAGGTGTGGGGCACCGCGGTGAACCCGGAGACCAAACTGCTGATGCTCGGCGCCGCCTTCGACAACGGCTTCGGCCGCGTCAAGATCCAGGCGGACGTGCTCAACTCGCGATCCCGGGCCGCGATCCTGGGCATCGGCGCCCAGTTCGAGGGCATCAACCGGCGGGTGCAGCGCCGGGCGGACGGGTCCTGGCGGGATACTGCCGTCTACTCGGTGCTCGCCGACGAGTGGCCCGTGGTACAGGCCGGGCTGCAGAAGCGGCTCGACGTGTTCGGCGGCACCGCCGTGGAATACCGCGACCCGCGGGCACCTCGCCGTCGTGTCACGCCCAGCTGATTCCGGTCATCCGCCCGCGATTTTCGGACATCACCGTTCGTGGCGGTCACAGCACCCGCCGGCCACCGCGCCCGTGGGCTAGGGTCAGCGAGTGACTGACATTTCCAGCCCCCGCAGCTCCAGGGTCGCCCCGCAATTCCTCGGGATGGGGGTGGTCTGGGGTGCCAGCTTCCTGTTCATGAAGGTCGCCCTCGACGGCGTGAGTTTCGGCCAGGTGGCCTGGTCGCGCCTGGTGCTCGGCGGGCTCACGCTGGGCCTCATCGTGCTGGCCACGCGCCCGCGCGTGAACCGCGGTCCGGTGCTGCCCCGGGAGGGCATCGTCTGGCTGCACTTCCTGGTGATCGCGTTCACCGGATGCGTGGTGCCGCACCTGCTGTTCGCCTGGGCGGAGCAGTACGTGTCATCGAGCCTGGCCAGCATCTACAACGCCGTCACGCCCATCATGACTGCGCTCATGGTGACCGCCGTCTTCCGGGTGGAAAAACTCGCCCGCGACCAGGTGATCGGCGTGCTGATCGGCATCATGGGTGTCGTCGTGATCATCGCGCCGTGGCAGTACTCGGAGCTGACCGGCGACCTCTGGGGCCAACTCGCCTGCCTGGGCGCGGCGCTCTGCTACGGCTTCACCTTCGGATACACTCGCAAGCACCTCAGCGGCCGGCCCATCGCGGGCACCACCTTCGCCTTCCTGAACATCGGCCTGGCCGGCGCCGTGATGCTGGTGCTCACGCCCGTTCTCGCCTGGCAGCCGATGACCCTGAGCGTGCCGATCGTGCTCAGCCTGCTCACCCTCGGGGTGCTCGGCACCGGTCTCGCGTACATCTGGCACATCAACGTGTTGCGTGCCTGGGGGCCGACGACGACATCGACGGTGACCTACGTCACCCCGGTGGTCGGCGTGATGCTCGGCGTGCTGGTGCTGGCCGAGACCTTCTCCTGGCACGAACCGGCCGGAGCCGTGCTCGTGCTGCTCGGCATCCTGCTCACCCAGAAGCGGCTGCGCCTGCCGATCGGGCTGCCCCGCACCGCCTGACTCGCGAGTTGCCCACCTGCGGACGAGATGCCCCGCTGTGCCGGGGCAGTTCGACCGGAACGAGGCAACGCGGCGCGGGCATCCAAGTAGGTGCAATATCGTAAAGACATGGCTGTAAACGAGGAATTGCCCGCTGACGCGGGGCAGGACGCGATCAATGAGTTGCAGGGCATTCGCCAGAGCATCGACAACATCGATGCCGCACTCATCCACCTGCTCGCCGAACGTTTCAAGTTCACCCAGAGCGTGGGCCGGCTCAAGGCCCAACACGGCCTGCCGCCGGCCGACCCGGCCCGCGAGTTCCTGCAGATCCAGCGCCTGCGCGGCCTGGCCGAGGATGCCAGGCTCGACCCGGCCTTCGCCGAGAAGTTCCTCAACTTCATCATCGCGGAGGTCATCCACCACCACGAGAAGATCGCCGGCGACTCCGGCGGCGCCAGGACCGCGGGCACGTCCGCGTCGCGCCCGGCCGCAGCAACCCCTCCCACGGCATCTGCTCCCGCGGAAACCGACGCCCCCGCGGGTTCCACCGACCCGGCCCACCCCGCCGCCTCCGCATGAGCTGGAACCCGCGGGCGCTGCCTGACCAGTCCGGCCGCACCTTCGTCGTCACGGGCGCCAACGCGGGTCTGGGCTACTTCACGAGTGAGCAGCTGGCCGGCGCCGGCGCCCACGTGGTGCTCGCCTGCCGCAACCCGGCGAAGGTCGCCGCGGCGATCGCCGCGATCCGCGGGCGGGTGCCGGGAGCATCCGTCTCCGCCCTCGCCCTCGACGTGGCCGATCTCGCCTCGGTGCGCAGCGCCGCCGACCGGATGCTCGAATTCCCGCAGCTGGACGGCCTCATCCTCAATGCCGGCATCGTGCACCCGCCGCAGGACCGCTCAGTGAGCCTGGACGGCGCCGAGCTGGTGCTCGCCACTAACTACACCGGGCACTTCCTGCTCACCAGCCTCGTGCTGCCGGTGCTGCAGCGCACCCCGGGCAGCCGGGTGGTGTCGCTCGGCTCGATGATCTCCCGGCTGATGGACTCTTCGCTCGACGACCTGCAGCTGGAGGTCACCTACAACAACTGGAAGGCCTACGCGCAGTCCAAGATCGCCATGCAGGTGTTCGGCTTCGAGCTCGATCGTCGGCTGCGCGCCGCCGGCCAGGGCGGCCCCCACGGTGTGCAGAGCCTGGTGTCGCACCCCGGCTACTCGATCTCGGGACTCACCCCCGGCATCCGCGGGGTCAACGAGGTCAGCCGGTCCAAGCGCTTCGCCGATACCCTGCAAGGCTTCATCGGCGCCCAGGGCAAAGGCGCTGGCGCCTGGCCCACGGTGCGCGCGGCTATCGACCCCTCCGCTGTCGGCGGCCAGTACTACGGCCCGCGGTTCCTGACCCGGGGCGCACCGGCCCTGCAACACCCCACCCGTACCTCTCTGGACCGCGGCATCGCCGAGCACCTCTTCACCCGTACCGAGGCCCTCGTCGACGCGCCCTTCGCCCTGCCTGCCTGATCCGACATCCCCGCCAGGCCCGCCACACACGCCGAGGCATTGCCCACCCGGCACTCCGGGAGCAGGATGCAACCGTGCGGTTCGTCGAACCGGTGGTCCGCCACGGGCGGTGCGACGGGACGGACGGGCATGGGCGAGCGGATTGCGATCATCGGCGGCGGGATCGTGGGGGTGGCCATTGCGCGTGCCCTGGCGCTGCGTGGCCTCAGCGAGGTCACCGTTTTCGAGAAGGAAGACCAGCTTGCCAAGCATCAGACCGGGCGCAACTCCGGGGTCGTGCACGCCGGCCTCTACTATCAGCCGGGCACGCTCAAGGCGCAGCTGTGCGCTGCGGGTCGCCTCAGCATCCGGGACTTCTGCATCGAGAAGAACCTGCCATACAGCGAGGTGGGCAAACTCGTCGTCGCGGTCGACGAGTCCGAACTCGCGGCCCTCGCCGACATCGAACGGCGGTCGCTTGCCAACGGGGTGCCCGGTCTGGCCCGGCTCGACGGCCTGGCCCGCATCCGCGAGATCGAACCGCACGTGGCGGGCATCGCGGCGGTGCACTCGCCGCACACCGCGGCGGTGGACTACGGCGCGATCACCGAGGCGATGGCGCAGGATGTCCGCGCCAACGGCGGCACCGTCCTCACCAGCCAGGAGGTCGTTGCTCTGCAGATCGACGGCCCGACCGTGCACGTGCGCACGACTACCGACGAGCAGGTCTTCGACAGGGTGATCGCCTGCGCCGGGCTGCAGTCCGACCTGGTGGCGCGCCTGGTCGGCGCGGACCCGTCGCCGAAGATCCTGCCGTTCCGCGGCGAGTACTGGGCGCTGGATGCCGCCCGCACCGACCTGGTGCGCGGCATGATCTACCCGGTGCCCGACCCGCGGTTCCCGTTCCTCGGCGTGCACTTCACCCGCGGCGTCTACGACGACGTGCACGTGGGGCCCAACGCGGTGCCGGCGCTCGCCCGCGAGGGTTACACCTGGCTGACCGTCTCACCGAAGGACACCTGGGAGTCGCTGCGCTGGCCGGGCGCGGGGACCCTGGCGAAACAGCACTGGCGGATGGGCGTGGACGAGATCAGCGGCTCGCTGCTGAAACCGCTGTACTACCGCAAGGCCCGCCGCTTCATCCCCGAGCTGAGGATGGCCGACCTCAGCACGAAGACCGCCGCCGGTGTGCGCGCCCAGGCGTGGCGCCGGGACGGCACCCTCCTCGACGATTTCGCGGTCGACCAGGTGGGCCCGGTCACCCTGCTGCGGAACGCCCCCTCACCGGCGGCCACGGCGTCGATGGCGATCGCGGAGCACGTGATCGAGCACTACGTTCTGGCCCGCGCCACCGAGTAGGTGACTGTGGCGCCCCGCCCCGGATGCTGTTCCGTGCACCCTTGATGGCCCGATGCGCCCTCCATAGTGGGCGCATGGCGCCACAGCAGGTGCAGCGACGCTTCCGAGAGCCGTTTCGTGTGACTGGTCGAGTTACGCGAACGCGTTCGGCAGCGTGCTGCGGTGACGGGACTGCAGCTCGGTCAGCGGCACCGTGAAGTAATCCTGGATCTCCAGGACCGGGGCGGTCGCATCAGTCACGCCGATGCGCAGCACCGGGTAGTTGCGGCCTTCGCAGAGGCCGAGGAACTTCACGTCGTCCTCACGCGGTACCGAGACCAGCACGCGGCCGGTCGACTCCGAGAACAGGGCCACGGATGCGTCGACGCCGTCGCGCTCGAGGATATCGCCGAGCCAGATCCGGGCGCCCACACCGAAGCGGAGCACGGCCTCGGCGAGGGCCTGCGCGAGGCCACCCGACGAGAGGTCATGGGCGCTGTCGATAAGGGCCTCGATCGACGCGGCGTGCAGCAGCCCGGCGAGGTCGGCTTCGCGGCCGAGGTCCACCACGGGCGGCATGCCGCCGAGGTGGTCGTGCACCACGGCGGACCACGCGGAGCCGTCGAGCTCCTCGCGGGTGATGCCGAGCAGGTAGATGTTGTGTCCGTCGTCCTGCCAACCGCTGGGCACCCGGCGGGCCACGTCGTCGATCACGCCGAGCACGGCCACGACCGGGGTCGGGTGGATCGGCTGGTCGCCGGTCTGGTTGTAGAACGACACGTTGCCGCCGGTGACCGGAATCTCCAGCTCGAGGCAGCCATCCGCCAGCCCTTCGACGGCCTGGGAGAACTGCCACATGACCTCGGGGTTCTCCGGCGAGCCGAAGTTGAGGCAGTCGCTGATGCCGACAGGCACTGCACCGGTGACGGCCACGTTGCGGTACGCCTCGGCGAGGGCCAGCTGGGCGCCGCGGTACGGGTCGAGCTGGCAGTAACGGCCGTTCGCGTCGGTGGCGATGACGAAGCCGAGGCCGGACTCCTCGTCGATGCGGATCATGCCGGCGTCGTCGGGGAAGGACAGGGCGGTGTTGCCCATCACGTAGCGGTCGTATTGGTCGGTGATCCAGCTCGGGTCGGCCAGGTTGGGCGAGCCGAGCAGCGCGAGGAACTGCTCCTGCAGCGTCGCGGCATCCGTCGCCCGGGGCAGCGCCGACGCGGAGTCGGCCTGCAGCGCGTCGATCCAGGTGGGGTAGGCCACCGGGCGGTCGTAGACCGGGCCGTCGACGGCGACGGTGCGCGGGTCGACGTTGACGATCTCTTCGCCGTGGAAGTCGATGATCAGGCGGCCGGAGTCGGTGACCTCGCCGAGCACGCTGGTCTCCACGTCCCACTTCTGAACCACGGCGAGGAAGCCGGCGAGCTTCTCCGGCGTGACGACGGCCATCATTCGTTCCTGGCTCTCGCTCATCAGGATCTCTTCGGCGGTGAGGGAGGGGTCGCGCAGCAACACCTTCTCCAGCTGGATGTACATGCCACCGTCGCCGTTGGAGGCCAGCTCGCTGGTGGCGCACGAGATACCCGCGGCGCCCAGGTCCTGGATGCCCTCGACGAGCTTCTCGCGGTACAGCTCGAGACAGCACTCGATGAGCACCTTCTCGGCGAAAGGGTCGCCCACCTGCACGGCGGGGCGCTTGGTCGGGCCGCCCTCGCTGAAGGTGTCCGAGGCCAGGATGGATGCGCCGCCGATGCCGTCGCCGCCGGTGCGGGCTCCGAAGAGAACGACCTTGTTGCCGGCGCCCGAGGCGTTGGCCAGGTGCAGGTCCTCGTGGCGCAGCACGCCGACGGACAGCGCGTTGACCAGCGGGTTGCCCTGGTAGACCTTGTCGAACCAGGTTTCGCCGCCGATGTTGGGCAGGCCCAGGCAGTTGCCGTAGAAGCTGATGCCGGAGACCACACCGTGAACGACGCGGGCGGTGTCGGGGTCGTTGATGTCGCCGAAGCGCAGCGCATCCATCACGGCGACCGGGCGGGCGCCCATCGAGATGATGTCGCGCACGATGCCGCCGACGCCGGTTGCGGCGCCCTGGAACGGCTCAATGTAGGACGGGTGGTTGTGCGATTCGATCTTGAACGTGACCGCCCAGCCCTCGCCGACGTCTAGCACGCCGGCGTTCTCGCCCATGCCCACCATCAGGTTCTTCTTCATGGCCGGGGAGACCTTGTCGCCGAACTGGCGCAGGTACTTCTTCGAGCTCTTGTAGGAGCAGTGCTCGCTCCACATGACGGAGTACATGGCGAGCTCACCCGACGTCGGGCGGCGGCCCAGGATGGTGCGAATCTCGGCGTATTCGCCGGGCGTCAGCCCGAGGGCAGCGTACGGCTGCTCCTTCTCGGGAGTATTGATCGCATTTGTCACGGTGTCAGCGACGCCGCGGGAGGATGTATTGGAAACAGCGGTCACGAGTGGCGTTCTCCCAGAGATAGCGGATGCTTGACCCGCTAAGTCTACCGGCCCGCATCACTGGCGGTCCGGTAGCCGGCTACCGTGCGCGCAACCAACCAACTGACGGCGCCTAACCCGCGCTCGGCGAACGCCCGAGCCGAAAGCCGGATGCGGCGCGGGCGGCTAGCTCTGGCCGCCGGGCGGGCCCATGGTGAGCAGCACCGTGAAGACCACGACCAGGCCCACCACGAGAACGGATGCCAGCAGCACCGGCCGGGCAAGCCCGAACCGCAGCAACCGGCTCGCGACGGTCTGGTCACGGGGGTCGTCCGTGGCCTCCCGGCGCCAGCCGCCGTCGAGCAGGTCGCGTCGCTCAAGCCAGCGGTCGAACGGGATCGTGGCGTACGGCACCACGGCGGTGGCCACGGCGAGCAGCATCAGCCGGGGCCGCCAGCGCTGGTTCACTCCCACGAGCACCGCGGTGATCCCGTAGGCCAGGAACACCAGCCCATGCACGAAGCCCCCGACCCGCACAGCGCCGTCACCGAAGGCGCCGGGTGCGAACACGTACTTGAGCAGCATCGCGGTGATCAGGATGGTCCAGGTGATCGCCTCGGCGATGGACAGGATGCGATAGAGCAGGCGGGGTGACACGGGGAGAACTCCGTACGGCGTTGGGTGGCAGGTAGGTAGGGTCTCAGCCTGACAGTTCAGTCTGGGCAGAGCATCCGTCGAAGGTTGGACCCCGTCGCCGTAGCACTGTGCCAGCATGAGACGATGACTCACCTTCCCGACGACACCCGATACGACTCCATGCCCTACCGCCGCACCGGGCGCAGCGGCCTCAAGCTTCCCGCGATCTCGCTGGGCCTGTGGCAGAACTTCGGCGGCACCGTCCCGATGGAGACGCAACGCGCGATCCTGAGGCGGGCCTTCGACCTCGGAATCACACATTTCGACCTGGCCAACAACTACGGCCCGCCCTACGGCAGTGCCGAAACGAATTTCGGCCAGATCTTCGGCGAAGACTTCTCCGCCCACCGCGACGAGGTCGTCATCTCGACCAAGGCCGGCTACGACATGTGGCCGGGACCGTACGGCGACTTCGGCTCGCGCAAGTACCTGCTGTCCAGCCTCGACCAGTCCCTCGGACGGATGGGCCTGGACTACGTCGACATCTTCTACTCCCACCGGGCGGACCCGGAAACGCCGCTCGAGGAGACCATGGGAGCCCTGCACACCGCGGTTGCGAGCGGCCGGGCGCTGTATGCCGGCATCTCCTCGTACTCGCCAGAGCGCACCCGGCAGGCCGCCGCGATTCTCGCCGACCTCGGCACTCCGCTGCTCATCCACCAGCCGTCGTACTCGATGTTCAACCGCTGGGTCGAGGACGGCCTGCTCGACACCCTCGACGACCTCGGGGTCGGCTGCATCGCCTTCTCCCCGCTGGCCCAGGGGCTGCTCACCGACCGCTACCTGAACGGGGTGCCCGAGGGCTCCCGCGCCTCACAGGCCGGTTCGATGAGCCGCGACATGGTGAACGACCAGACGGTGGGGCGCATCCGGGCCCTGACCGAGATCGCGGATGCGCGCGGCCAGTCACTCGCCCAGCTCGCCCTGTCCTGGGTGCTGCGGCGGGGCACCGTCACGTCGGCGCTCGTCGGTGCGTCATCGGTGAAGCAGCTGGAGACGAACATTGCCGCGATCGACAACCTCGCGTTCACTGCCGAGGAGGTCACCGCGATCGACGAGCACGCCGTCGACCTGGGCATCAACCTCTGGGAGCCGTCCAGCGCCGTTTAGTTCCGGAGCGCGAGTTGCCCCTTAACGGGCGAATTGCCCCGGCGCACCGGGGCAATTCGTCCGAAACAGGGCAACTCGGCGCAGGCACGACCTACGCGTTGACCAGCGAACGCTCGATCACCGAGGTGAAGAACGCGAGCCCGTCCACGCCGCTGCGCATCGCCAGAGCGGTGTCAGGGCCGAAGCCGGGTTCCACGGCGTGCTCGGGGTGCGGCATCAGGCCCACGACATTGCCGCGCGCGTTGCTGATGCCGGCGATCTCGTTGAGCGAACCATTCGGGTTCACGTCGAGGTAACGGGCGATAACGCGGCCCTCGCCCTCGAGGCGGGCCAGGGTGTCGGTGGAGGCGATGAAGCCGCCCTCGCCGTTCTTCAGCGGGATGGTGATTTCCTGGTTTGCGGTGAACCCGTTGGTCCAGGCGGTGTCGGTGTTTTCGATGCGCAGACGCTGGTCGCGGCAGATGAACGCGCCGGCCTCGTTGCGGATCAGCCCGCCCTCGAGCAGGTGTGCCTCGGTGAGCATCTGGAAGCCGTTGCAGATGCCGAGCACGGGCATACCCTTGTTCGCGGCGTCGATGACCTCGGCCATGATCGGCGAGAGGCTGGCGATGGCGCCGCAGCGCAGGTAGTCGCCGTAGCTGAAGCCGCCCGGTAGTACGAGCGCGTCCACGCCGTGCAGGTCGTGCTCGCCGTGCCACAGGGCAACCGGCGTCGCGCCGGCCAGGCGGATGGCGCGCTGGGCGTCGCGGTCGTCGAGCGAGCCCGGGAACGTGACGACGCCGATGCGCATCAGTGCGTTTCCCCGGCGACGGCCTCGAGCACGAAGATGCTGGTGACATCCTCGATCACGGAGTTGGACAGCACGGTGTCGGCGAGTTCCTGCACCTCGGCGAGCAGCGCGGCGTCCGCGGGGCCCTCCACGGTGAGTTCGAACCGCTTGCCGACGCGCACGCCGGTGAACTCGGTCTTGCCGAGGCGGCGAAGGGCGCCGGCGACGGCCTTGCCCTGGGGATCGAGCAGTTCTGCCTTGGGCATAACTTCTACGACGATGGTTGGCATGGCTCACTCCGTAAGACGTCGGGGGCGGATGCGTCGATTCTACAGGCCAGCAGCCGAGCCGAGTCCGGCCTGGCCGAGCAGGATGCCACGCAACACGTCCCGCACAGCCGCGACGCCGTCATAGGTTTCCACGTAGCTGGTGCTCAGCGGCGACAGCCCGATCCGCAGGCCCTCGGGCGCGCGGAAGTCGGGGATTACGTCGTGCTCCCAGAGAATCCGGGTGACCTGGCGCATGGCCGGGTGGTTCACGGTGACGTGGCCGCCGCGGTGGGTGTGCTCGCGTGGGGAGGCCACGGTCACGCCCAGCGGCACCAGCCAGGCATCCACCAGCTCGAGAGCGAACTCGGTGAGCGCCACCGACTTGGCGCGCACCTGGTCGATGCCCACCTCGTCGATCATGGCGATGGTGTCCTGCATGGCGAGCATGCCAACGATTGCGGGCGTGCCGCTCAGAAACCGGCGGATGCCCGTGGCCGGCACGTACCCCGGTCCCATCGCGAACACGTCGGCGGCACCCATCCAGCCCTGGATCGGCTGGGACAGGTCGGGCTGCAGCTCGGCGCGCACATAGCCGAACGCGGGGGCGCCCGGGCCGCCGTTGAGGTACTTGTAGCTGCAGCCCACGGCCAGGTCGACGCCATCGAGGTCGAGGTTCACCGGCACGGAGCCAGCCGAGTGGCAGAGGTCCCAGAGCACCAGGGCGCCGGCCTCATGCGCGACGGCGGTGATGGCGGGCACATCGGCGAGGTAGCCGGAGCGGTAGGCCACGTGGCTGAGCACGACGAGTGCGGTCTGCGGGCCCACCTCGGCGCGCACCTGGTCGACGGTGACGCCGCCGGTGGTGCCCGATTCGATCCAGCGCAGGGTGAGGCCGCGTTCGGCGGCGATGCCGGCGAGCACGTACCGGTCGGTGGGGAAGTTGTCGGTGTCGAGCACGATCTCGCTGCGCTCCGGCAGTGAGTCGACGGCGGCGCGGGCGAGCTTGTAGAGGGTGACGGTGGTGGAGTCGCCGATGTACACCTGGCCGGGGGCTGCGCCCAGGGCGGCCTTGCCCAGTGCGTCGCCGATGGTCAGCGGCAACGCCATCCACTCGTCGTCCCAGCCACGGATCAGCCGGCTGCCCCAGGCGGTGCCGAGGAAGTCGGTGATGCGCTCGACGCTGGCGATGGTAGGGCGGCCCAGGGAGTTGCCGTCGAGGTAGACGATCGAGGGTGCGTCCGGGGCTGGGGTGGCGGCGGTGTCGAGGCCCACGAACCGGCGACGGTAGTGGCCGAGGCCGTCGATGCGGTCCATCCGCCGGGCGAACGCGAGGTGGGCGTCGAGGCCCTCGGCAACGCTGGTGTCGTGCTGGGTCATGATCGGAGGTCCTCGAGGTTGGGCCGGGTGAGCGCGCGGGCGGGCAGTGCGCGGGTGGGCAGTGAGTGGGCGGGCAGTGCGTGGGCGGGCAGTGAGTGGGCGGGCAGTGAATGGGCGGAGAGCAGCCAGTCGGTGAAACCGGCCAGATCGTGCGGGTCGGCGGGGCGGTCGCCGGGTATAACGGTAACCTGCCCCGTGGTGGCGGGCCCGGCGGCGTCCGGCCGGCCAGGGAAGTCGGCGGTGAGCGCGGCGAGCACGTCGTCGGGGGAGAGGCCGCAGGCCAGCAGCGCCTCGATTTCCCGCCGGTTGAGCCCGACCGGCAGCGGCCCGTTGCCGAGGTCGGTGCCGTAGAGCACCCGGCCGCCCACGAGGTGGAACCGGGCCAGGTTGTCGCAGGCCACGGCGAACGCCGCCGTCGGTGCGCCCCAGCCGTGGATGTCCAGCGTGCTGATCCAGGTGATCCGGCCGGCCATCGCGCCGAGCAGCTCGATCGGCAGGGCCTCGCTGAACGGGGTGTGCGCGAGCAGGTCGACCCCGGCGATGAAAGCGGCCGCGGCCTGGTCGGGGCCCTCGGTGTGGGCGGCGACGGGCAGCATCCGTTCGTGTGCCGCCGCCACGATGGCCGCGAGAGTGTCGGCCGCGAGCACCGGACCAGCCGCCGAGTTCAGCGTCACCTTGATCACCGAGGCGCCGGCCGCGGCCTGGCGTTGCACGGCGCCGCCAGCCTCGGCCGGCGACGCCACGGGGCAGGAGCTGCCGGCGGGCGCCCAGGACTGCCGGCTCGGGTAGCCGCCGGGGGCACCGAGGAACTGGCCGGCGAACCGCGTCTCGGGAAACCCGGCAGTCCCGTTGGGCGCACGGCCCTCGGGGTCACCGGCGGGCGTCCAGCCGCCGAGGTCGAGCACCCGGCCGATGCCGCCGCCGGCCAGCCGTGCCGGGTCGATCAACGCCAGGTGCACGTGCGCGTCCAGGAACCCGGGCAGTATTGCCGTCACCGGCCCACCTCGGTGCGAACGGCGTACAGCTCGGGGAAGAAGGTGAGTTCGAGCGCCTTCTGCAGGAACCCGGCGCCGCTGGAGCCGCCGGTGCCGGGCTTCATGCCGATGATGCGTTGCACGGTCTTCAGGTGGCGGAATCGCCAGAGCTGGAAGTTGTCCTCGACGTCGACGAGCTCCTCGCAGGCCTCGTAGACATTCCAGTTCTCGGTCTCGTTCTCGTATATGCCACGGAAGGTATGCACCAGCTCGGGGTGCAGCACCCACGCCTCGGTGACGTCGCGTTCGAGCACGGTGGCGGGGATGTCGAAGCCCTGCCGGTGCAGGTAACGCAGGAACTCGTCGTAGATGCTCGGCGCCTGGTAGACCTCGGTGAGTAGGGCGAGTGCGTCAGGGTCGTCTGCGAACACCTCGAGCATCCGCGGATGCTTGTTGCCGAGCACGAACTCCACCGCCCGGTACTGATAAGACTGGAACCCGGATGAGCTGCCGAGGAAGTCCCGGAACTGGGCGTATTCGGTGGGGGTCAGCGTCGCGAGCACCGACCATTGCTCGGTGAGGGTGCGCTGAATGTGCTTGACCCTCGCGATGCCCTTGAGCGCCGGCGGCAAGCGATCGTGCCGCAGGTGCTCCGCGGCGGCGCGCAGTTCGTGCAGCACCAGCTTCAACCAGAGCTCAGTGGTCTGGTGCTGGATGATGAAGAGCAGCTCGTCGTGGTTTTCCGGTGTGCTCACGGGCATCTGCGCCGAGAGCAAGGTGCCTAGGTCCAGGTAGCCGCCGTAGCTCATCCGCTCCCGAAAATCGGTCACGATCTCAGGCTCGAGGTCGCGGGTGTTGTTCTCGACTGACACGGGTTCCTTTCCGCCGGGCGCATGGTGCACCGGTTGTCTTCCTGTGAATTGTGCGGGCTGGGGAGCGCACGCGCAACATCGCCGGCCAGCACCGGGCCCGACACGCCAGGGCGACGCCGGCACCCGCCCATGCCGGCCTGGAGTGCAATAGGCCGGGGAGGCTTCCCTCCGCGACCTCGCAGGAATGGGATCTAGAATCAACCCATGACTACCTCTGCCCGGCCCCCGCAGGACGCGTCTCAACCGCGACGCCGCGACGCCCGGCAGAACCGGGAGCGCCTCATCGACGAATCCCGGAGCATGATCGCCGAGAACGGCGTCGACGCCTCGCTCGAGGAGATCGCCCGCCGCGCCGACGTGGGCGTCGCCACCCTGTACCGCAACTTTCCCACCCGCGACGACCTGGTGCGGGCCCTGTATGACATCGCCCTCGCCGAGCTGTTCGCCGTGCGCGGGGAGATCGAGGCGGCACCGTCGGCCTGGGCGGGCGTGGTGCTCTACACCGAACGCCTCGCCGAATGGCTCGTCGCCGACCCGTCGCTGCCGCCGATCCTCAAGCGGATGGCCACCATCGATCCCACGGCGCGGCCGTCGGTCGAGTTCGAAAGCTTCATCGCCTCCCTCGTGCTGCAAGCCAAGAAGGACGGCGACCTGCGCCCGGACGTCGACTCGATGGACCTGGCCGTGCTCGTCACCATGATCGGCTCGCTGGGCACCCTCGGCGGCGGTTACACCGGCCAGTGGCGCCGGCAGCTCTCCCTCGTGCTCGATGGGCTGCGGATGCCAGAGAAGCCGCGACCCAAGCTGCCAGGGCGTCCCCTGAGCGTCAAGGAATTCCAGGCCACGGTGCACGGCCTCACCCGCCGAGCCAAGCGCGCCGCCCGCGGATCCCGCTCCGCCGGCTGACCCGCTCCGCGGCGGTCACTAACGCCGAGTTGCCCACCTCCGGACGAGTTGCCCCGTTCCGCGGGGGCAACTCGACCGCACCGGGGCAACTCGCCGCCTGCTGACGCCGCTACGCGGCTGCCAGCAGGCCGAGCAGTTCCCGGTACCGGGCCGCAGTCTGCGCCACGATCTCGGCGGGCAGCTCGGGCGGGGTGCCGGTCTGGTCCCAGTTCGCGGCCAGCCAGTCGCGCACGATCTGCTTGTCGAAACTCGCCATGCGCTCACCGGGGGTGGCACCGTCCAGCCATCGCGCCGCATCCCAGTACCGGCTGGAGTCGCTGGTGAGCACCTCGTCGCCGAGGGTGAGCAGGCCGGTGGCGCGGTCGGCACCGAACTCGAACTTGGTGTCGGCCAGGATCACACCGGCGGTCTCCGCGATCACGGATGCCCGGTTGAAGATCTCCAGTGACGCATCCCGCAGCTCAGCGGCCACGTCGGCCCCCACGAGCTCCACGGTGCGCTCGAACGAGATGTTCTCGTCGTGCTCGCCCATCGGGGCCTTCCAGGCCGGGGTGTAGATCGGTGCGGGCAGCCTGTCGCCGTTCTGCAGTTCGGCGGGCAGCGGGATGCCGCAGACCGTCTGGCTGGCGACGTACTCGAGCCAGCCGGAACCGGTGAGGTAGCCGCGCACGACGCACTCGATCGGGTACATGTCCAGGGTCTTGCAGAGCATCGCCCGGCCGGCGACGGCGGCGGGGATCAGGCTCGTCGCATCGATCCGGTGGTCGGGCACGAGGTGGTTGGGCACACCGTCGAGCTGGTCGAACCACCACAGGCTCAGGGTGGTGAGCAGTTCGCCCTTGCCGGGGATGCCCGGCTCGAGCACGTGGTCGAACGCGCTCACCCGGTCGCTCGCCACGACGAGCACCCGGTCGGCGGAGGCGAGGTCGGACGCGCCGGCCGGCACATAGAGGTCGCGCACCTTGCCCGAATACACGTGCTGCCAGCCGTCGAGCTGCAGCGTGGTGGGGGAGGATGTCGGGGCGAGGTTCTTGTCGAAAGTCACGCCCTCATTCTCCCATCCTCGCGAACCGTGAGCTTTGCCCCTTCCCGCCGCGGCGGTTGGGGCTTTTCTCTCAGTTCGCGACCTTGGCGGCGATGTCTCCCCGGTGCTGGGAACCCTCGAGCCCGATCAATTCAATGGCCTCGTAGGCACGCGCGCGGGCCTGGCTGAAGTCGGCGCCAACGGCCACGACGCTGAGCACCCGGCCTCCGGTGGCCACCAGCGCGGAACCGTCCAGGGCGGTCGCGGCGTGCGCGATGGTGACGCCGGGCACCTTCGCGGCGTCGGCCAGCCCGGTGATCGGGCGTCCCGTCACGGGGGTCTCCGGGTAGTTCTCGCTGGCGATCACCACGGTCACGGCGGCGTCGGCGGAGAACTCCGGGCGGGGCAGCCCGGCCAGCTCGCCGGTCGACGCGGCCAGCAACAGGCCGGAAAGTGGCGTCACCAGGCGCGGCAGCACCACCTGGGTCTCCGGGTCGCCGAAGCGTGCGTTGAATTCGATCACCCGGATGCCCGCATCCGTGAGGATCAGCCCGCAGTAGAGCAGCCCGATGAAGGGGGTGTCCTCTGCGGCGAGCTGGCGCACCGTGGGCAGCGCGATCGTCTCGATGACCTCATCGACGAACGCGGCCTCGGTGCCGAAGCCGGCGTCGAGCCAGGGCAGCGGCGAGTAGGCGCCCATGCCGCCGGTGTTGGGGCCTTCGTCGTTGTCGGCCAGTCGTTTGTAGTCCTGGGCGGGGGAGAGCGGCAGCACGGTGTGGCCGTCGCTGAGGAAGAAGAGGGAAACCTCCTGGCCGGAGAGGAATTCCTCCACGAGCACGGCGCCGTGCTGCAGCCAACGCACAGCGTGGGCGAGGGCGTCGTCGCGGTCGCTGGTGACGAGCACGCCCTTGCCGGCGGCCAGGCCGTCGGCCTTGACCACGTAGGGAGCGCCGTATTCGTCGAGCGCGCCCTGCGCCTCAGCGAGGTTGCCGGCCCGCACGGCACGGCCGGTGGGCACGCCGGCCTCGTCCATGATGCGCTTGGCGAAGGTCTTGCTGCCCTCGAGGGCGGCGGCGGCCTGGCCCGGGCCGAACACGGGAATGCCGCGGGTGCGCAGGGCATCGGCGACGCCGGCCACCAGCGGTGCCTCTGGGCCCACCACGACGAGGTCGATGTTGTGCTCCTGGGCGAAGTTCGTCACCACGTCGGAGTCGGTGGGGTCGAGATCGACCACGGGAACATCCGCGGCGATGCCGGCATTGCCCGGCGCGGCGATCACGTGGGGTCGCGGCTCCTCACGCAGGAGGGCAGTGACGATGGCGTGCTCGCGGGCACCGGAACCGAGGACCAATATTCTCACCGGATCAGGCTACCCGGCGAACACGATGGCGTGCACCCGCCGCGACCGCGCAGGTCACAGAACGGGCGCCAGAGACGGCAGACTGGGAGTATGGCGCGAGCGAGAATCGATGACGGGTTGGGCAGGACCGCAGTGAAGGCGTACCTGGCCGACGAGGCGGGCGCGACTCGCGACACGCGGGCGCTCGCGGTGCGCTACACCCTGCAACTGCTCGCCGAGCAGGCCGAGGGCAACACCGTCGAGGTACGGGTTCCTCCGTTCGGCGCCACACAGTGCATCGCCGGCCCCCGGCACACCCGCGGCACCCCGCCCAACGTGGTCGAGACGGATGTTGCCACCTGGCTCCGCCTGGCCACCGGCACCCTGGCCTGGAGCGACGGCCTCGCCTCCGGCCGCATCCATGCCTCCGGGCAGCGCGCCGACCTCAGCGCGGAGCTGCCGCTGTTCCCCTAGACCGGTAGATCGAGCGAGGCCGTCAGGCCAGGATGGCGGCGACCTCTTCCAGCGACGGCATCGAGCTCGTGGCGCCGTGCCGTGTCACCGAGATCGATGACGCCACCGTGGCCCAGCGCACGGCATCGATCATCCGTTTCTCGGAAATGCCGCGGCCCACCCCGGCGACCAGATCGGCGGAGGCCAACCGGGCCACCAGGGCGCCCACGAAGGTGTCGCCGGCGGCCGTGGTGTCCACGGCCGCGACGGGCCGTGCGGGTGCCAGGCCGAGCACGGTGCCGTCGTAGGCGACGACACAGCCCTCGGCACCCAGCGTCACGATCGCCCAGGTGCCACCGGTGCTGAGCACTTCGGCGGCCCGGACCGGGTCGCGCTCGCCCGTGAACTCGGCGGCCTCGAGCTGGTTGGGCACCACCAGGTCCACCGAGGCCAGGAAGCCCTCGGGCAGCGACACCACGGGAGCCGGGGTGAGCACCGTGAAAACGCCGTGAGCCCTAGCCACCTCGATGCCGGCCAGGAGCGCTTGCACCGGCAACTCGCACTGCATGACGAGGAATTCAGCGGTGCGGATGAGGTTCTCCTGGTTGGGCGTGAGCGTGGTCACGGTGGCATTGGCTCCGGATACCACCACGATCGAGTTCTCGCCGGAGTCCACGACCGAGATGTGCGCGGTGCCGGTCGGCGCCGATACCTCGGCCAGGCCGGCCGCACCGATGCCTTCGTCTGCCACGAGGTCCCTCAGGTCACGGCCGCAGGCATCCGCGCCGATTGCGCCGATGAACTCGATGTCGCCGCCCTGCCTGGCTGCGGCAACGGCCTGGTTGAGCCCCTTTCCGCCCGGCACCGTGCTGAAGCCGCTGCCGAAGATGGTCTCGCCCGGCTTGGGCAGGCGGGGTTGCCGCACCACGAGGTCCATGTTGGCGCTGCCGAGCACGGCGATCCGGTGGGTGCTGCTGAAATCGTTCACCGGCCCAGTCTGTCGGATGGCGCGTGCGACAATAGGAAGGTGAGCTCCGCAGATCAGTACGGTGACGCCGAGACGCGAGCGTCCGGCACTGTTCCGCCAGCCGCGGCCCTGCCCGACCAGCCCGTCCTCGCCGGCACCCCGGTGCCCATCGAGCCCTCCGAGACCGTCGTCGCGGAGGAAACGCTCGTCCTGCGTCGGTCGCCGAAGTACACCAGCTTCATGATCGTCGGCGCCGTCTCGGGCGCTCTTCTGGCCCTGCTGCTCACGGTGACCTACCCGCGCAACGCCGACTTCGACCCGGCCCAGGTCTTCGGATTCCTGCTGCTGGGCGGCGTAACGATCGGAGTCGCGGTCGGTTGCCTCGTCGCGATTGTGCTCGATCGAATCGTCGGGCGCTCCGCAACCACGGTTGTCGTCGATAGACTTGACGCGATCTCAACACGCGCCCTCGAGGCTCCGGATCCTGGATCCGACCCCCAACCTTCCAACGAGAATTCCAAGTAAAGGGGCTGCGGCTTGCCCGGTGGCGACGGACGTCTGAATCATGATCTTCTTCCTGGCGAGAAGGGTCCGCAGGACGCCTGCGGAGTCTTCGGTGTCTGGGCCCCGGGCGAAGAGGTAGCAAAACTCAGCTACTTCGGGCTCTACGCCCTGCAGCATCGCGGCCAGGAATCGGCGGGCATCGCGACCAGCGACGGCTCGAAGATCCTCATCTACAAGGACATGGGCCTGGTCTCCCAGGTCTTCAACGAGGCCTCGCTGGGCACCCTGCTCGGCCACCTCGCGGTGGGTCACACCCGCTACTCAACGACGGGCTCGTCGAGCTGGCAGAACGCCCAGCCCACCCTCGGCCGCACCGCAGCAGGCACCGTCGCGCTCGGCCACAACGGCAACCTCACCAACACCGCCGAGCTGCTCGAGCTGGTGCGCGAGCGCTACCCCAAGGTCGACGGCGAACTCGCCCGCGGCAACACCACAGACACCGCCGTGATCACCGCCCTGCTCACCGGCGATCTCGACCACACCCTCGAAGCCACCGCCATGGAGGTGCTGCCGCGCCTGCGCGGCGCATTCTGCCTGGTCTTCATGGACGAAACCACCCTCTACGCCGCCCGCGACCCGCAGGGCGTGCGCCCGCTGGTGCTCGGCCGGCTCGAGCGCGGCTGGGTCGTCGCCTCCGAGACCGCTGCCCTCGACATCGTGGGCGCCAGCTTCGTGCGCGAGGTAGAACCCGGTGAGCTGATCATCATCGACGAGAACGGCTTGCGTACCCAGCACTTCGCCGAGGTGAAGCGCGCCGGCTGCGTGTTCGAGTACGTCTACCTGGCCCGGCCGGACACCACCATCGCCGGGCGCGGCGTGCACGAGGCCCGGGTCGAGATGGGCCGGCAGCTCGCCGCGGAGTACCCCGTCGAAGCCGACCTCGTCATCCCCACACCCGAATCCGGCACCCCCGCGGCGATCGGCTACGCGCAGGCATCCGGTATTCCGTTCGGCCAGGGCCTTGTGAAGAACACCTATGTGGGGCGCACCTTCATCCAGCCGTCGGAGACCATCCGTCAGCGCGGCATCAAGCTCAAGCTCAACCCGCTCAAGGCCGTGATCAAGGGCAAGCGCCTGATCGTCGTCGACGACTCGATCGTGCGCGGAAACACCCAGCGTGCCCTGGTCAGTATGCTGCGCGAGGCCGGCGCCGCCGAGGTGCACGTGCGCATCTCCAGCCCGCCCATCACTTGGCCGTGCTTCTATGGTATCGACTTCGCCTCCCGCGCCGAGCTGATCGCCACCGGCCTCGGCGTCGACGAAGTGCGGCAGGCCATCGGCGCAGACTCGCTCGGCTACCTCTCGGAGGACGGCATGATCGCCTCCACCGAGCAGCCGCGGGAGAGCCTGTGCACCGCCTGCTTCACCGGCGTGTACCCGATCAAGCTGCCCGAGACCCAGCACCTGGGCAAGAACCTCCTCGAGCGCGACTTCGCCACCTCCGACGGATGCGATCCAGGTCCCGACGCCGAGTTCGAGAACGTGCTCACCCCTGAACCGGAGCGCGTCACCGTGCTCATCGAACACGGTCAGGTCCCGTTCGGCGATCCCGGAAGACCAGAATGAGCAACGCAACCTACGCCGCCGCCGGAGTCGACACCCAGGCGGGTGACCTCGCGGTGTCCCTGATGAAAAAGGCTGTCTCTGCCACCCACGGTCCCGAGGTGCTCGGCGGCTTCGGCGGCTTCGCCGGCCTCTACGACGTGTCGTTCCTCACCGGCTACACGCGCCCGCTGCTGGCCACGTCCACGGATGGCGTCGGCACCAAGGTCGCAATCGCCCAGGCGCTCGACAAGCACGACACCATCGGCCAGGACCTGGTGGGCATGGTCGTCGACGACATCATCGTCGTCGGCGCGCGCCCGCTGTTCATGACCGACTACATCGCCTGCGGCAAGGTTTTTCCCGAGCGCATCGCGTCGATCGTCGAGGGCATAGCCAAGGCCTGCGCCGCCACCGGCACCGCCCTCGTCGGCGGCGAGACTGCGGAGCACCCCGGGCTGCTCGGGCCGGACGACTACGACGTGGCCGGAGCCGCGACGGGTGTCGTCGAGGCCGACCAGGTCCTCGGCGCCGAGCGCGTCCAATCCGGTGACGTCGTCATCGCGATGGCCTCCTCCGGCCTGCACTCCAACGGATTCTCGCTCGTGCGGCACATCCTTAGCGAGCGCGGCATCGGCTACACCGACACCTCCGCCGAGCTCGGTGGAGTCGTCGGCGAGGCCCTCCTGGAGCCCACCCGCCTGTACACCGGCCCGCTGCTCAGCGTGCTGGCCGACCCCGAACTGGCCGGCGTCGTACACTCGCTCAGCCACGTGACGGGCGGCGGCATCGCCGCCAACCTGGCCCGGGTGCTGCCCGTGGGCAGCTGGGTCGAGGTCGACCGGTCCACTTGGTCGCCCGCTCCGGTCTTCAGGGTGCTCGGCGACATGGCCGGCACCACGCTGGAGAGCGCGGAAGGCACCTGGAACCTCGGCGTGGGCATGTTCGCCGTCGTCGCGGCACACGCCGCGTCCTCCGTGATCGCCCGCCTGCAGAACGAGGGAATCCCGTCCTGGGTCGCCGGCCGCGTCTCGATGGCTCCGCACGACCTCACTGGCTTCGAACAGGGAGCCAAGGGCGTCAACGGCGGGGCCGTGCGCCTCGTCGGCGGCTACGCAGCGTAGCCCCGTCCAACCCGTCAAGCGCGCACGACAACGGACCGCCCCGATGGCGTTGCATTCGGGGCGGATCGGACGCTGAGAGTTGCCCGGGAACCGGTCGACGGGCGCGCCAAAACGACAGCCGCGCACGAGAACGTGCGCGGCTGATCGAGAGGCGGGCTAGGCGCGCTTCTTCTCGTCTTCGGTGTCGTAGTGGTCGACGTAGTCGTCCGACTCGTCCGACGTCGTCTTGTTCGCTTCGTACTCCGGCCACTTGGCCAGGTCCTCATCGAGCCGCGGGTCGGTCACCGGATGCCCGGTGAGCTCGCGTTCGAGCGCGTTGTAGTTGGTGTCCGGGCTGAAGTACTTCAGCTCGCGGGCGACCTTGGTGTGCTTTGCTTTTTGACGGCCGCGCCCCATGCGTGACCCCCTAACGATGCCAGGCCGGGTGAGTGATGAGTCACCCGGGAGTTGCCGAACGGAATAGTGAAATCTAGCCGCTAGTTTAGCATGGTGGGCCTGTAGCCCCGATGACGCGGTTCCGCGGTCAGAACCCAGGGGATGAGGACGCATGGTGAACGCCACGGCTGTGCCGGTGGTGATCATCGGTTCCGGCCAGGCCGGCCTCTCCGTGGCGTACCATCTCAAGCGATTCGGGCTCGCGGCGGGTCGGGACTTCGTGATTTTCGACCGCGGTGCGGTCGCCGGCGGGGCGTGGCAGTACCGCTGGGAGTCCCTGCGCCTCGGCGCCGCGCACCGGGTCAACGACCTCCCAGGCCTGTCAGAGCTCGGCCTGAGCTTCGAGACCGCCGACCGCTCCCGCCCGGCGCGGGACGTTGTGAGCGAGTACTACCGTCGCTTCGAGGAGCACTTCGAACTGAACGTCGTGCGCCCGGTCTCGGTCCAGTCGGTGTTCAACAGGCGTGCCGACCTCGTCGTCCGGACGATGTCCCAGGCCCACGGCGAGCGGGAGACCCTCGCCGGGTTGCTCGTCAACGCCACCGGCACCTGGGGCGCGCCCTTTGTGCCGCACTACCCCGGCGCCGGGCTTTTCGCCGGCCGCCAGCTGCACACCACCGGGTTCCGGGATGCCGCCGAGTTCGCCGGCCAGCGGGTCGTGGTCGTCGGCGGCGGCACCTCCGCGATCGGCTTCATGCTCGAGCTGGAGGGTGTGGCGGCCAGCCTGACCTGGGCCTCGCGGCGACCGGTCGACTGGGTGCGCACCGAGCATCTCGATCTCGAGGGGGCGTCTGCCGCGGTGGCCATGCAGGACGAAGCGGCCCGCAACGGCCGTGCGCTGCCGAGCATCGTTCGCGGCACCGGCGTGCCCGTCACCCGACGCATCCAGGGCGGCATTGACAGGGGCACCCTGGTGGAACGGCCGATGTTCGTCGGGCTCGAGGAGACCGGGGTGCGCTGGGCCGACGGCTCCGTCACCGAAGCGGATGCGATCATCTGGGCGACCGGGTTCCGGCCTGAGCTGCGCCACCTGGCACCGCTCAAGCTGCGTGAGAAGGCGGGCGGACTCGTGGTCGGTGCCGGCTCGTCCTGGACGGATCCGCGCATCTTCCTGGCCGGCTACGGGCCGCAGGCGAGCACCATCGGTGCCAGACGGGCCGGCCGGATCATCGCCCGGCAGGTTCTCGCCCTGCTCTAAGACCAGTCGCAACCCCACCGGTGATCGAGCTTGTCGAGATCCCGCGACCCGACCGCGTTCGCGACGGAGTTTCGACAAGCTCGTCCAACGAGACGGAAACAGCTACCGGCGCTTGCGCCGGTTCGGGTTGACCGGCCGGGCCCGCGGCTTCATCGGCGGGCTGGCCGGGCTCGACCTGGGGCCGGCAACCTCTGTCTGCACTGCGACGCTCGTCGTGTCGACGGCCGCCGGTGCGAGGGGCTTGCGCGGGATCGGGTGTGAACGCACGGGCTCGCCGCGGCGCTCCTGGCCGGGGATCGGCCGGGACCGGCGTCCGTAGATGAGCTCCGAGGAGTCCAGCAGCCACGGCACCAGCGCAATGGTCACGCCGTGCACGAGCATCAGCTTCTGGCGCAGCCGGCGGGCCTTGTGGTTGTGCAGCAACGATTCCCACCAGTGCCCGACGATGTAGATCGGCGTGTACACGGTGACGACCTCAGAGCCGTACTCCTCACGGCGGTCCTTGATGTAGCAGATCAGCGGCCAGCTGATGTCGCGGTACGGCGAGGCCACGATGTTCAGCGGCACCTGGATGTTCTGCTTTGCCCAGTCGATGATGAGGTTCTCGGTCTCCTCCTCGTCGATCGACACGTGCACGGCCTCGAGGCTCACGTGCCGGGCGGCGATGGCGTAGTCCAGTGCCTTGAGCACGGGCTTCTGCATCTTGCCCACGAGCACGATGGCGTGGTCGCCCTGCGAACCGAACGTCGTAATCGGGTCGACCTCGATCTCCTTGGCCACGTCGCGGTAGTACCGGTTGACGCCGAGCATCAACACGAACAGGATCGGCATCATCAGGAACACCAACCAGGCACCGTGGGTGAACTTGGTGATCGTGACGACGATCAACACCACGCCGGTGAGCAGGGCGCCGAAACCGTTGATCGAGAGGCTTCGGATGATGGAGCCCCGGTTGGGCGGATCCGTCTTCAACAGGGTCAGCCAGTGCTTCACCATGCCGGTCTGCCCGATGGTGAACGACACGAAAACGCCGATGATGTAGAGCTGGATCAGCACCGTGAGGTTGGCCTGGTAGATCACGATGATCACGATGGCGGCCAGCGCGAGCAGCACCACGCCGTTCGAGTAGATCAGGCGGTCGCCGCGGGTGCTCAGCGACTTGGGGGCGTAGGAGTCGCGGGCCAGCACGCTGCCGAGCAGCGGGAACCCGTTGAACGCCGTGTTCGCGGCCAGCAGCAGAATCAGGGCCGTTGCACCCTGCAGGATGAAGAACATCAGCGAGTTGTTGCCGAAGGTGGCCGCGGCGATCTGGGCGATCAGGCTGCGCTGGGGCTGGGTCGCGCACTCCGCCCAGCCGATCAGGTCGCAGGGGTTCTCCGCGTAGTGCACCTCGGAGAACAGCGCCAGCGCGGTGAGCCCCACGAACAGCACAATGGCGATGCCGCCCATTAGGGTCAGGGTGATCTGGGCGTTCTTGATCTTGGGGCGCTTGAAGGCCGGCACGCCGTTGGCGATGGCCTCCACACCGGTCAGGGCGCTGCAACCGCTGGCGAAGGAGCGGAGCAGCAGCAGGATGAACGCCGTCTGGGCGAGGTTGTGGGCCTCTACCTCGAATCCCGCCGATTCGGCTACCGGCGCGTCGCCTAGGGCCACGCGGCCCAGGCCCACGACGATCATCAGCATCACGCTGCCGATGAACAGGTAGGTGGGCAGGGCGAAGGCCTTGCTCGACTCGGCGACCCCGCGCAGGTTGACGGCGGCGAGCACGATCACGAAAACGACGGCCAGTTCCACGCGCAGCGGTGCCAGCCCGGGCAGCGCCGAGATGATGTTGTCCACCCCGCTGGACACCGAGACCACGACGGTCATCACGTAGTCCACGAGCAGCGCGGATGCGACGACGAGGCCGGCCTTCTCGCCGAGGTTCTTGGAGGCGACTTCATAGTCGCCACCACCGTTGGGGTACGCCTTGATGAGCTGGCGGTACGAGGCCACCACCACCACGAGGAGCAGCACGACCACTGCCGCGACCCAGGGCGCGAAGCTGAGGAAGGCGAGCCCGCCGAGCGTCAGGATCATCAGCAGTTCCTGCGGAGCGTACGCGACGCTGGACAGCGGGTCACTGGCGAAAATCGGGAGCGCCAGGTGCTTCGGAAGCAGCTGCCCGTCCAGGTGTTCGCTGGCAAGCGGTTCGCCGATTATCCACCGTTTCGGTGATCGGGCTTCAGGTGTTGGGGGGTTCCCCTCTGGTGTCACGAGGGACGACACTACTCCGATGCACCTCCCTGTCAAGTTGTCGGCAGATTGACAGGATCAGCCGGGCGTGTGCGCAGCCACGGTCCGACAGGGGGTTCGGGTCGTTCCGGCTGATGGGCGCGCAGTTCCGCGCGGCCCCGCCGGGGGAGTCCGGGCTCCGGAGCGCCGCGCGGACTCTCCCAGCTGCCGCGCAGGTTACCGCTTAAGCGAGTCGCGGATGCTGGCGCGCACGACGTCGAGTTGGCGCCGCAGTTCCGGCACGGTCTCAACCGGCATCGTCGAGCGGTAGGCCTGGCGGCGCAGGTCTGCGCGCACCTGCTGCCGGAACTCGTTGAGCACCATGTCGGCCTCCCTGAGCGCCAGGTTCGCGTCGCCGGTGGGGCGGGCATCCGCCGTGGATTTGGTCGGCTCAGGCGGTTTCTGGCGCGCGGCCGAGGCCAGGTCGGCCCGCAGGCTCTTCATCGCCTCGGTGACACCGCTGCGGACTTCATCGGCGAGACGACGCACCGAGTCGGTGACCTCGCTCTCGATGTTGGCCAGGTCGTCGGCGCGGGCGGCGAGTTCGGCGCGGCCGGCGTCGGTGATCTCATACACGGTCTTGCGGTCGCCGGCCGTCTTGGTGACCAGTCCCTCCTCCTCGAGCTTCGCCAAGCGCGGGTAGATGGTGCCGGCGCTGGGGCTGTAGGTGCCGCCGAAGCGGTCGCTCAACGCCTGGATGAGCTCGTAGCCGTGCCGGGGGCGCTCGGCCAGCAGGCTCAGCAGGTACAGGCGCAGGCTGCCGTGGGCGAAGATCGGGGTCATGACGACGCTCCGTCGCCCGCGGTGTCGGTGCTGCCGGCAGCGCTGCCCGCGTCGTTCACGCTGGCGCCGTGCCGCCGTATCACCGAGATGTTCCCGGACACTGAGTTCGCGCGCAGGTCGAGCCAGGCGCCGTCGAGGTCGCCGGTGCTGCCGTCGTACCCCTTGCCGAGGGTGCCGCGGATGGTCTGGTTGTCCAGCTGCAGGGTGCCGGAGACCGTGTTGATCTTGTAGCGGGTCGGCACGTCGGCGCCGATGCGCACGGTCAGGCTGCCGCTGACCAGATTGGTGGAGACCTGGTCGGGCACGCCGTCGATATCGAGGAACACCGCGCTGGTGACGCCGTCGACGGTGAACCGACCGATGTCCCCGCTCGCGGTGACGTCGCCGGAGACCGTGTGCGCCACGATGTTGCCGGTGTGGTTGCGCACCGACATCTCGCCGTTCACGCCGTTGAGCTCGAGGTCGCCGACGATGTCGTCGACGACGAGGTCGCCGGAGACCGTGCTGAGCTTGGCGTCGCTACGGAGCCCCGTGACGAGAGCGTCGGCCGTGACCACGCCGAACTTCATCGCGACATCGCGCGGCACGGTGATGCTCACCTCGGCCTTGGCGCTGCCGCGGAAGGAGGCGAACACATCGATGAAGTTGTCCCAACGCAACTGGGGGTGATCGATCTCGAGGGTGTCATCGACCACCGAGATCTTGAGGTCCTTGCCCGAGACGCTGTGCACCTCGATGCGCGCGCCGGGTTCGTCGCTGCCGATCACGTCAACTTTTCCGCCGATCAGGCCCACTTTGAGTGAGCGAACCAGCTCAACATCGATGACCTTCGTCTGCCCGGGGGCGACGAGCCATTTTTCTTGCGTCATAGTCTTCTCCTTCGCGATATATCGCGTTCAATGCATCTCAAGATATATCGCGTGTCAGCTTGGGGCAAGGCCCTCACGGCAAACCCGAAGGTAGCCCGGTCAATAGAGGAAGATCGCGAGCCAGTCGCGGTTGTGGGCGTGCACCAGCACGAGGAACACCGCGAGGTCGAAGAGCAGGTGTACGCAGACCACGTAGGTGAGCGACTTGGTGATCGAGAACGTGTAGCCCTGCAGTAGGGCGAAGGGGATCGTCAACAGCGGCCCCCAGCTGCGGTAGCCGAGTTCCCACAGGAACGAGACGAAGATCACCATCTGCAAGAGGTTCGCCGTCCAGAAGGGAAAGTGCCGTCTGAACAGCGCGAAAACCGTACAGATGAAGAACAGTTCGTCCCAGATCCCCACGAAACCCACGCCCACGAAGAGACGGCCGAGCTCGTCCGGCGCACTGATGCTTGGCCAGTTCAGGTAGGCGCCTGAGCGGATGAAGTAGCTCGGCAGAATCAGGTAACCCAGCAACAAGACGCCCACCAGGTACCAGCGCTCGAGGGCGGTCCAGCGCTGCCCGGTCTTGATCGGGAACCACACCTGTCGATCCCCGAACGCGCGCCGCGAGATGAGGTACGGCACCGCCACCGCGGCCGAGAGCACCACCCCCATCAGCGCCATGTTGGGGTAGCTGATGTTGGCCTCGACCGAGATTGAACTGATGATGAGGAGCCCGACCGCGATGAGGAGCAGGTCGCGGAACAGCGCCCGGTCCACCAGCATGGCCACCACCAGTGCCGCCGCGAGCGTCGCGTAGCCGGGCAGCGGCAGCCGCAGCGCGAACAGCAGCACCGCCGAGGCCGACACCAGCAGCGCCGCCAGCAGGCGAAGCGGCGCGCTCGCGGATGCCCGCCCCGGCGTTGCCGGGGAATCGACGGCGGCTTCGTCTCCCATCGGTCAATTCTGGCCGAAGTCGCCGCCCGGGTAAACAGGAGTCCCGCCCGGCCGCCGGGGAGAGGTCCTGACGAGTCGGGTCATCGGGCAGTAGGTTCAGTGAATGGCGACGAACCCTCCCCACGATCCGGGCCGGCCCGGCGCCCTCGACCCCGAAGACGACGGCCACCTGGATCCCGTCGCGCTGGCCGCCAGCCTGATCGCGATCGATTCCACCAACCCCGACCTCGGACCGGGCGGCGCCGGAGAGGCCGAGATCGCAGCCTGGTGCGCCCGGTGGCTGGCCGCACGCGGTTTCGAGGTGCATCGGCTCGAGGAACGAGCCGGCCGGCCGTCGATCGTCGGCATCAAGCGCGGCACCGGTGACGGCAGCTCCCTCATGCTCAACGCCCACCTCGACACCGTCGGTGTCGACGGCTACGAGGGCGACCCGTTCTCGGGCGCGCGACATTCCGACCGGTTGCACGGCCGTGGCGCCTTCGATACCAAGGGAGGCCTGGCCGCGGTCCTGGTCGCCGCGCACCGGGCCACCCTTACGCCGCTGGCCGGCGATGTGCTCGTGACGCTCGTCGCCGACGAAGAATTCGGCAGCCTCGGCACCGAGGAGGTGCTGCGGCGGTTCAGCGCCGACGCGGCGATCGTGGTGGAGCCGAGCGAGCTCAGTCTCACCGTCTGCCACCGCGGCTTCGCTTGGTTCGAGCTCACCCTGCAAGGGCGCGCGGCACACGGGTCGATGCCCGGCCAGGGCGTCGACGCCATCCGGCACGCCGGCCTGGTGCTGCAGAGCCTTGATGAGCTCCGCACCGGCATCGAGCAGAAGCCCGCGCACCCGCTGCTGGGCCACGGCAGCGTGCGGGTCGCCACGATCGCCGGCGGCACGGATGCGGCCACCGTCGCCGCGAGCGCCACCCTCACCATCGAGCGGCGCACGCTGCCCGGCGAGACCCCGGAGACGGTCGAAGCCGAGCTGCGCCGCCTGCTCGACAACCTGGCCCGTGACACCGCCGACTTCAGTTACGACCTCATCCGGCTCGTCGCCCGAGGCGCGTTCCAGGCCGACCCGAACTGGCCCATCGTGCGGCTGCTCGACGAGCAGGCCGAGCGGGTGCTCGGTCACGCGGTCGTGCAGCGAGGTGAGCCGTTCTGGACCGACGCAGCCCTCGTGCTCGAGGCGGGCATCCCGTGCCTGCTGTTCGGCGTCGACGGCGCCGGAGCGCACGCCCCGCTCGAGTGGGCCACGGAGACGTCGATCCACCAGGTCGCCGAGATCCTCGAAGACGCCATCGTGGCGTTCTGCGGCTGACCAGCCGAACGCGGTTGACATTGACGTAACGTCAAGAATTATCGTGGACGATGTCGGGCACCCGCCCGACGCCACCACCGAAAGGGCCGCCCGATGGACCACTCGATCCAGGACATCGCCCGGCTGGCCGGAACCACGAGCCGAACCCTGCGCCACTACGGCGCCGAGGGGCTGCTCCCGCCGAGCCGGATCGCCGCGAACGGCTACCGCTATTACGACGACCGGGCGCTCGTGCGGCTGCAACGCATCCTGCTCCTGCGCGAGCTCGGCCTCGGGCTGCCGGCGATCCGTGAGGTGCTCGACCGAGAGACGGACGAGGCGGTGGCCCTCCGAGCACACCTGGGCTGGCTCGAGCAGGAACAGCAGAGGCTGCAGCGACAGATCCGGTCGGTGCACACCACCATCAACGCTGTGGAAAGAAAGGACCAACTCATGGCAAAGGCAATGTTCGACGGCTTCGACCACACCACCCATAAAGAGGAGGTCGAGCAACGCTGGGGAGCCGACGCCTATGCCAGCGGCGACGTCTGGTGGCGGGGCATGAACACCGCGCAACGCGCCCAGTGGCAGGCCATGACCGACGCGCTCCAGGCCGCCTGGCAGGATGCCGCAGCGCGACAGATCACCCCCGACGGTGCCGAGGCCCAGCGGCTGGCCCAGCGGCACGTCGAATGGCTCGATGGTGTACCGGGTATCCCGCGAGAAAACGGCCGCCCCTCAGCGGATTACGTTCGAGGTCTCGGCGAGATGTACGTCGCCGACGACAGGTTCGCGGCCCACTACGGTGGCCAGGCCGGCGCCGGGTTCGTACGCGACGCCCTGACGGCCTACGCCGACCGCACCCTCTGAGCGGCTGGGCGGTCAGGCGGGATCCAGCGCAGGGGCCGTCGTCGATAGCCGGTCCCGGTTTCTGGCGAACAGCGGCAGCGTCCACTGGCAGAGCGGTCCAACCAGGAGGGCGAAAAGCACGGTGCCTACCCCGACGTTGCCGCCGAGCACCCAGCCGGTCGCCAGAACCAGGCCCTCGATGCCGGTGCGCACGGCCCAGATCGGCCAGCCGGTGCGGGCGTGCAGCCCGGTCATGAGGCCGTCACGCGGGCCGGGGCCGAGCCCCGCGCCGATGTAGATGCCCGAGGCGATGGCCAGCAGCAGCAACCCGGCCGCGAACAGCAGCACCCTCAGCCAGAGGGCGAGGTCCTCGGGCACCAGCCACAGTCCCACGTCCGCCGCCGGGCCCACGAGCACCGCGTTCAGGACGGTGCCGATACCCAGCCGCTGCTTGAGCGGAATCCACAACAGCAGGACGATGCCGCTGATGATCGTGGTGATGACCCCGAAACCGAGGTGCAGGTGCCCGTCGATGCCCTGGGTCAGCACGTCCCACGGGGCCACGCCGATCGCGCCGCGCACGATCAACGCGATACCGATTCCATAGAGGAAGAGGCCAATAATGAGTTGAATCACGCGACGCTTCATAGGAGTCAATCCAATTGCATCCGCACCCTGTACTCAAGTAGCCAATTTGCCTAGAGTGGCTTCATGTTGTCGAGCCAGCTCACCGCCCGCAGCCTGGAGTCGTTGCTGGGCGACTGGCGCACCGGGGGCAGCGCCTACCGGGCGCTGGCCGACCGCATCCGCCTGCTCACCCTCGACGGCCGCATCCCCACCGACAGCCGGCTGCCCGCCGAACGTGACCTCGGCACCAGGCTGGGCCTCAGCCGCACCACGGTCACGGCCGCCTACCGGCAGCTGCGGGAGGCCGGTTACCTGCACAGCGTGCGGGGCTCCGGCAGTGTCGCCCGGCTGCCGGGGGCGTCCGTTGCCGCGGATGCCACGGCGCCCGCCGGCGTGCTCGATCTCGGCCAGGCGGTGCTGCCCGCCTGGCCGGGCCTGGCCGAAGTGGCCGCGCTCGCCGCGGCAGACCTCCCGGCGCACCTGACCGGCTCTGGCTTCGACCCGGTGGGCCTGCCAAAGCTTCGCCGGGCCATCGCCGACCGCTACCGGGCCAGGGGGCTGCCCACCGAGCCCGAGCAGATCATGGTCACCGTCGGCGCCCAGCACGCCATCGCCCTGCTCGCGCGGGCGTTGATCAACCGGGGTGACAGGGTCCTGGTCGAGACGCCCACCTATCCGCACGCGTACGAGGCGTTGCGGGCGGCAGGCGGTCGCCTGATGCCGGTGTCGGTCACGGCCGCGCTACCCGGCGCCGACGCCGGCTGGGACGAGTCCGCGTTGCTGCAGACGATCCACCGCAGCAACCCGGTCCTGGGCTACCTGATGCCCGACTTCCAGAATCCCACCGGGCAGAGCATGCCCGTTGCCCAACGCGAACGAGTACTGGCGGCGGCCGCCCGCCAGGGCACCGTGCTGATCAGCGACGAGACCATCGGCGAACTCGACATCGACCGGGCCGGTGAGTTCGGCCCGTTCGCCGCGTCGGCCGACCCGGACCGGCCCGACCTCGCGGTCACCGTCGGGTCGGTGGGCAAAACGGTCTGGGGTGGCCTGCGGGTCGGCTGGGTCCGGGCCGACCCCAACCTGATCCGCAAGCTGGCCGCGGCCCGCCTCGCCAACGACCTCGGCACGCCGGTGCTCGAGCAGCTCATCGTCACCCGGCTGCTGCGACAGCTGCCCGACATCCTCGAGTCGCGCCGGGTGCTGCTGCGGGCGGGACGGGACCGCCTCGTGACGGGCCTGGCCGAGCGCTTCCCCGACTGGCAGGTCCCCAACGTGGACGGCGGCATAACCCTATGGGTCAACCTCGGCCGGCCGGTCAGCTCCCAGCTCGCCCTCGCGGCCCGCGCGCAGGGGCTGTTGCTGCCGGCCGGTCCGCGGTTCGGCATCGACGGGGCATTCGAGAGGTTCCTGCGCATCCCGTTCTGCTACGGTCCCGACGAGATGCCGCGCGCCCTCGACGCCCTCGCGCTGGCCTGGGAGACGCTGCTGCGGCATCCGCTACCCGACACCGGCTACCTCGCCGACGTTGTGTGACCGCAAACCGACCGTCATATCTCGCGGCCGCCGGCCCGCCGGTTGCCGCGGCCCCGATGGGATACTGATCAGGTGTATTTTCTCTCGGTCGTGAGCATGAAGAACCGGGCGCTCATTGCGCTCATCACCATCGTCGCGGCGATTTTCGGCTCCCTCGCGCTGACGAGCCTCAAGCAGGAGCTGATTCCCTCGCTGCAGCTGCCGACGCTGCTGATCTCGACGAGTTACCCCGGCGCCTCGCCCGAGGTCGTCAACGATGACGTGTCCACTCCGATCGAGACCGCCATCCAGGGCATCGAGGGCCTGGAAACCACCTCCACCACCAGTAGCACGAACTCGTCGCTGGTCAACGCCACGTTCACTTACGGCACCGACCTGGTCAAGGCCGAATCCAAGATCAGCCAAGCGATCAACCGCATCAAGACCACCCTGCCCGCCGACCTCGACCCCCAGGTGATCAGCGGCAGCATCGACGACTTCCCGGTACTCTCGCTGGCCGTGTCCGGCGGCGACGCCGCCACAGTCGCCGACCAGCTCACCCGCAGCGTCCTCGGCGACATCCGCGACATCGACGGGGTCCGCGATGCCGCCCTCGTCGGCGACATCGGCCAGCGCGTCACCATCACACCGGATGCTTCGGCCCTGGCCGCACGCGGTCTCAGCGCGAGCGCCATCCGGGACGCGCTGCAGCAAAACGGGTCACTCATCCCGGCCGGTTCCCTCACGGAGAACGACACGACCCTGTCGGTGCAGGCCGGCAGCAAGCTCGGCTCCGCCGAGGACGTCGCCGCGCTGCCCCTCATCGCCGGCGGCGCCGCTGCCACCGGCCCGTCGACCGCTGCGGCCGGGCCGGTCTCGATCGGCGACGTCGCCGCCGTCGCGGTGGTCGACAACCCCGTCACGAGCATCTCCAGGGTCGACGGCGAACCCGCCCTCACCATCTCGGTAACCAAGGTGCCGGCAGCGAACACCGTCGACGTCTCGACCGCCGTGCGCGCCATCCTGCCGCAGCTCGAGGACGCCGTGCCCGGCACCACCATCACCGTGGTCTTCGACCAGGCCCCGTTCATCCAGGAGTCGATCGACGCGCTCACCCAGGAGGGCATCCTCGGCCTGGTCTTCGCGGTCCTGGTGATCCTGGTCTTCCTGCTGTCGGTGCGCGCCACCCTGGTTACCGCGATCTCCATCCCCACCTCGGTGCTCATCACCTTCATCGGTCTGCAGGCGGTGGGCTATTCGCTCAATATCCTCACGCTTGGTGCGCTCACCATCGCGATCGGCCGGGTCGTCGACGACTCCATCGTCGTGATCGAGAACATCAAGCGGCACCTGGTCTGGGGCGCCGACCGCGCCGAGACCATCGTGCGCGCGGTCCGCGAGGTGGCCGGCGCCATCACCGCCTCCACCATCACCACCGTCACGGTGTTCCTGCCGATCTCATTCGTCGGCGGCTCCACGGGCGAGCTCTTCCGGCCGTTCGCGCTCACGGTCACCATCGCCCTGCTCGCGTCGCTGCTGGTCTCGCTCACGATCGTGCCAGTGCTGGCCTACTGGTTTCTGCGCGCGCCGAAGCCCGCCGCCCCGCCGACCCCGACGGGCCAGGCCGTCGGCGCGCCCGCCATAGCCGCCGCCACCGCCACGACGCCCGCCACCGCCACGTCCCCCGGCACCGTCTCAGCGCCAGCCGCAGCCGCCACAGCCCAGCCCACGCCCGCACCGGTGACCACCGCCGAGCTCGCCACCCGCAACAGGCACGCCGCGCCGGATGCCGACGGCTTCGACGAGCGTGACGCCCGCGAACAGCCCAGCCGTCTGCAGCAGGGCTACCTGCCGGTCATCCACTGGACCCTCAAGCACTACGTGGCCACGCTGCTCCTTGCCGCCCTGGTCCTGGTCGGCACCGTGGCCCTGCTGCCCTTCATGAAGGTCAACTTCCTCGGCTCCACCGGCCAGTCGACCTTCCGGGTCAGCCAGGAGCTCCCGGTGGGCACCAGCCTCGCTGCCCAGGATGCCGCATCCACCGCGGTCGAAGACGCCGTCCGCGGCGTCGACGGTGTGAGCATCGTGCAGGTCGCCATCGGTGGTGGCAGCGCGTTCGCGGCCTTCGCCGGGGGAGGGTCGTCCTCTAGCACCGTCACCTACTCGGTGACCACCGACGATTCCGCGGATGCCGACGCGGTCCAGGCCGACGTGCGCGACCAACTCGACGGCATCGACAACGCCGGCGAGATCACGATCTCCTCCGGAGGCGGCTTCGGCAGCTCGTCAGACATCGAAATCGACATCACGGCGGCGTCCGGCGCCGATCTGCAGACCGCATCCGACGACATTCTCGCGGCCGTCGAGGACCTCGATGCGCTCACCCAGGCCAGCAGCAACCTCGCCGCGTCACGCCCGTACGTGGCCGTGACCATCGACCGCACCCAGGCGGCAGCCGCCGGGCTCAGCGAACTGGCGCTGGGCACCCTGGTGTCGCAGGCGATGCAGCCGAGCACGATCGGCTCGATCGTGATCGACGAGGCCACGCTGTCGGTCTACCTGCAGTCGGGGTCGTCACCGGCCACGACGGCGGAGCTC
Source organism: Cryobacterium adonitolivorans (assembly GCF_004402695.1). Lineage (GTDB taxonomy): Bacteria > Actinomycetota > Actinomycetes > Actinomycetales > Microbacteriaceae > Cryobacterium > Cryobacterium adonitolivorans. Next base: position 41,457 of record NZ_SOFL01000029.1, read on the forward strand.
GCCGCCCTGTCGATCCCCACTCGTGCCGGACCGGTTCCGCTCGACAGCCTCGCCGAGGTGCAGCAGGTCGACGGTCCGTCCACCCTCACCACCACCAAGGGACTGCGCACGGCCACGATCTCGGCCACGCCCAATAGCGACGACCTCGGCACCGCGACCGCCCAAGTCAACACCGCTCTGGCAGACACCGAGCTGCCCACCGGCGCCGCCGCGAGTCTCGGCGGCGTCTCGGCCGACCAGACCGAGGCGTTCCAGCAGCTGGGCATCGCGATGCTCGTTGCCATCCTGATCGTCTACATCGTCATGGTCGCCACCTTCCGGTCGTTGCTGCAGCCGCTGCTGCTGCTGGTGTCTGTGCCGTTCGCGGTGACCGGGGCGATCGCGCTGCAGGTGGCCACGGGCATCCCGCTCGGCGTCGCGTCGTTGATCGGCGTGCTGATGCTCATCGGCATCGTCGTCACCAACGCCATCGTCCTCGTCGACCTGGTCAACCAGTATCGGCGCCGCGGGCAAAGCGTCTTCGACGCCCTCGTGCACGGCGCGTCACGCCGGCTGCGGCCGATCCTGATGACGGCGCTCGCCACGATCTTCGCCCTGTTGCCCATGGCGGTCGGGCTCACCGGACAGGGCGGGTTCATCTCGCAGCCGCTGGCCCTCGTCGTCATCGGTGGCCTGGTGTCCTCGACGGTGCTCACGCTGGTGGTGTTGCCGGTGTTGTACCTGGTGGTCGAGGGCGGCCGGGAGAACCGTCGGACCAGGCGTTTACGGCGCTGATCTAGCCGACACCGAGGTCGATCCCGCGGTCGGCGAAGAAGGGCTGAGGGTCGAGAGCCGTGCCGTCGATCCGCACCTCGACGTGCAGGTGGCAGCCGGTGGAGGCGCCGGTGCTGCCCACGCCGGCGATCACCTGGCCGGCCGTGACGCTCTGGCCGGCTACCACGAGCGTGGCATCGTCAGCGATGTGGGCATAGCCGGTGGTCACCCCGTCGCCGTGATCGATCAACACCCAGTTGCCGTAGCTTCCTAACAGACCCGTCTGGGCGACGACTCCGGCGCTGGCGGCGTACACGGGGGAGCCGCAGGCGGCGGCGAGGTCGGTACCGGAATGAAACGGCAGGACGCCGGGCAACGGCAGGTCAGGCCGGGGACCGAACCCATCATTCACGCTTCCCACGGCAGGGGTGGCCCAGCCCTGGGTGCTCAACCGGGCGCCGAGGATGCCGGCCAGCTGGCTGGCCGCCCGGGTGGCGCGGTCCACGGATGGCCGGGCTGAGGTGGCCAGCGCAGCCTCGGCGTTCCCGCTGGCGGAGGCGAAGGCCGCGGTGGCCTGGCTGAGCGAAACCTCGGCCGTGGCGAGGGCGTCCTGCTTCTCGGCCAGGGGAAATGACAGCGCCGCCGCCTCCGCCGTAGCGAGATCAGCCTTCAGGGTCGCCGCACGTTGCGTGTCCCGGTCGACGAGGGTTCGGATCTCGCTCATATTGCCCGTCAGCATCGAGATCCGCTCGACGGTGCCCAGCCGGGAGAGCAGGCCCGCCGAACCCTGCTCGCCGAGCAGGGCGTCCAGCGTCGCCGTACCTGACCCGTGTTGAACCATCGTTCGCACCAGGGCGGCCAACGTCCGGGTCGACACATCCGCCCGGAGCGCGGCCGCGTCGGCCAGCACTCGGACCTCCTCGAGCCGGGTGAGCGCGGCGGCCTCGTCGGCCATCGTCGCCGCCAGGTCGAGCCGGGCGGCGTCGTAGGCCGACTGGGCACTGGCTCGGGCGCTTTCCGCGGCCGCGAGAGCGAATGCGGCACGGGCCGCGCCGAGTGGAGGAGCAGCCGCCTTGGCTCTCGGCGGCACCGTCGGGCGACTTGGCGGGCGTGGGGCCTGGGACAACGGCCTCGTCGATGTCGGCGGCGCGTTTCCTGGCCCAGAGGGCGGTGCGCTTTGTGAGGTCGGGGGCGATGCCGGCGGCGTGGCCGGGTCCGTGGGTAGGGAGGTTGGCGTCGGTGTCGGTGTCGGTGTCGGTGTTGGTGTCGGCTCCGGGATCGTCGGGTCACTCATCGTTGACGGGCTGGGGCTGACCGGGTCCGCGTTCCCGGTGGATGGCTGCGGAGATGGCTCTGGCGGCACCCCTGGATCCGAAGGCGGGTCGATCGGTTGCAGCATCGGCGGCGTCGTGGGTGTGCCCGAAGGTGTCTCCGTAGGCGTAGGCGTAGGCGTAGGCGTAGGCGTAGGCGTAGGCGTTGGAGTGGGAAGTGGGGTCTCAACGGGAGGGGGAGTATCGGTGGGCGTGGGCGTGGGCGTGGGCGTGGGTGTGGGCGTGGGCGTGTCGGTTGGCGGGGGTGTGGCCGGGGCCGCTGGTAGGGCGGACGCGGCGTCCGCGGCTGTCGCTGTGCCGGCCGTGAGGACCGTAGAACCCAGCACAAGCAGACCCGCAAGAACTGCTGTTCGCAGGCGGCGTGCGTGGAAGTGGCGTGCGCGCACGACGCGATGTGCACTGCGGCCGTGCGACGTCGTGGCCATGTACATTCTCCATCCCAAGCGGTAGGGAGTCGGCCGGTCAACCGGCAATGGCGCCAGTATTCCACCACTCCGCAAGGGGCCGCAACGCATCGGTCCAAACCGGTGGCTGTCCGGCCGGCCCAGCTGGCCTGAATTGCGAAGCTGGTCCCGCAGGTCAGGCTGAACTCGCTGGTCACGTTGGTCCGCCAATCCGCTGGTCTCGGTCGTGTTGCACGGGGTGCTGCTCCAGCGCAGCGGGGCTCTTGCTGCGCATCTCGACGAGCTGCTGCCCCGGGTCGACGGATGCCGGTGGCCGCAGCCAATGGCGGCCCTGGCGTTCGAGGATCTGCCAGCCCTGGTTGTGCAGCAGTCGGTGGTGCGGATTGCAGAGCAGGATACCCAGACGCAGGTCGGTGCTGCCGTGGTCGTGGAGCCAATGTTCGACGTGGTGGGCGTCGGTCATGGCGGGTGGTTTGTCGCAGTCGCCCCACCGGCAGCCGCCATCGCGGGCGGCTAGGGCGATGCGTTGTGCCGGGGTGAAGGTCGTGAGGACGCGCACGGCGGGTTTGCGCCCGCCCAGCATGTGGTTCGGGTCGACCTTGGTGCTGCCTCGTCTGCCTCGTCTGCCTCGCCAGCTTCGGCGGCCCCATGAGCGGCGGCCGCTTCGGCCTCGGCGGCTTCGGTTAGGGCGAGCTTCCGGCCCACGTCGACGAGTTTGCGGGCGTCTGTCTTCGTTGCCCCAGTCATCTTTTGGACCAGTGCCTCCGGCGCGAGGAATCCCTGTGGCTGGGCCAGACCCTTCTGGCCCAGCTCAGGGCGGGAGCGATACGCGAGAGTCTTCGCCATCCATACCGACCGGGTCTCGACCAGGTTCCGCAGCCTGGCGAGGTGACATTGGCCGGTCAGAGCCTCGGCATTCGACAGGGCGTCGTAGTCGGGGCTGCAGGCCCCCCAACCCTCAACCGCTTCGACGGCCAACGCCAGCGCATCCGCCGATGCGTTGTCGCCTGACAGTCGGCCAGGCACCGTCGCGGCCGGGGTGTCGTGCTCGGGCTCGGGGGCGGATACATCTGCGACGGTGGGCATGCAGCGAAAGCATCCCGATGTCGAATTTGTGTATGAGCGAATCTCGGGATGTGAACAACTCGTATTGGGGTGCGTGAGGGTCCGGGGCCACGGGTCAATCGGTGCCGAGGTGCTCGTGCAGGAAGGCTGACACGTGGCCGCGCATGACCGCATCGAGGATGCCGATGGAGTGCAGACTGCCCGGCACGGTGACGAGCTGGTTGACGATGCCGAGGTCGTTGAGATCCGCGGCCAAGCCGGTGGACTGGCTCAGCGGAATGAACTCCTCTGTGGATGACCCCACGAAAACGGGCGGATCGGTTCGATCCAGCGACCTGACGGCTGACGCGTCCCGTGCGGCCCGGCAGTCCAGCAACGATTCGCAGTCCAGGTAGTCGAGCACGATCTGCTCGAGCCCGGGGGACCCCCCGGCCACGACGATTCCGTCGTAGCTCAGGTCGACGGGTCCGGAGAGCTCGGCCACCGCCGCAACCCGGCTGCCATCGGTGAGCGATCCGCTGCCGCGGGCACCGAGCAGGGTGGCCAGGTTTCCGCCCGCGGAGCCGCCGAAGGCACCGATTCGGTCGGGGTCGATGCCGTAGTGCTCGGCATTGGCGCGCATCCATTCGACGGCGCGGCCCAGGTCTTCGATGGCGGCCGGAAAGCTCACCGCCGGCACGAGCCTGTAGTTCACCGAGTACGCCACGAATCCCTCGGACGCGAGCCATTCGCAGACGTTGCGCCAGTCACTGTTGCCCTTGTCGCCACGGGCCCAACTGCCACCGTGGATGGACAGCACGGCCGGGCGCAGAGTGGTTTCCGAGGGCGTCTCGGTGGCTGTTTCCGCATCCGGTGCGGCGCCAGCGGCCTGATCCGCGGACGCGGCGTCGACAGGAATCGCCCCCGGATCCGGCGCGGCCGATTCCTCGGGCGACGCCGCTTTGCCGGTCGCAGCCTCCCCGGCGCTGCCGTCCGCGTCAGCGGTTGACCCCGCATCCTCCGGGGGGGAACAGACGTCGAGGGTGAGCTGGGTTCCGTCGGGCTGCGTGGCGTAGACGACGTCTTCGTCGATCACGGCGTCCCCGGGCGCCGTGTAGGTGCGGATGCCCACGATCGCCGTGGTGTCGACCTCGCTCGCAGTCCCGCCGGCCTGGGCCGGGGCCACGGGGCGCAGGTTCCAGTGCAGGCCGCCGAGCAGGGCGCTGGCCACAACGGCCATGCCGCCGGCATAAGCGACGAAGAGAACGAGAAAGCGTCGGGAGCCTAGTCCGATAATGCGGCGACCGGTTCTCACGGATGCTCCTGAATGCTGGGTGCGGGTGCTCTCGAGAATAGATCGGTCGGGCCCGGCCAGCTAATCGTCAGGCCTTCGCCGGGGCGTCGCGGGTGATCCCCGGGCTCAGGGCGGCGAGCATCCTGGTGACGTCAAGGTTCGCCGCGCTGGCCGCGACGATGGTCTCCGCGCCCAGTTCGCGGTGCTCGTGGATCGCCAGGGTCATGGCGGCAGCGGCGTCCTCGGCCGCCCGCAGGGTGTCCAGGCTCGGTTCCCCGCTGTCCCATTCGTTGACCAGGGTGGCCGTCGCCCGTACCGTAGCACTCAGCGCCGGTCGCAGAACGGCCGGTAGTTCGACGGGCACCGGCGTACCCCACGCCGCCCCGGCGAGCACGTCGGTGAGGTCACGCACATAGAAGGTCACGTTTTCGAGCGCCGCCAGGTCGTCGTAGTCCGTGCTGAGATCATGCGGCCGGATGCGCGCCCGCGGGTTGATCCGGCGGCTCTCGTCCGCCTCCGCCAGCGCGCGACGCACGGCGGTGCTGGTGCTCGCCAGGGTGGCACCCTGCTTGGACCATTCGCCCTCCTCGGGCGGCCAGCTCGCGTCGAGCGCGTCGGCAACCGAACTCAGGTGCAACCCGAGCGCACTCCGCAGCCTGGAGAGCTCCTTCACCGCGGCGCTCACCCGAAGCGGCGGGGCGACCAGGAGGTTCACCGCGAGCCCCACCACGATCCCCAGGCTCATCTGCGAGACGTACCCGATGGAATAGCCGTCGGCGTTCGGACCGCCCACGATCAGCACGAACAGTCCCGCGATCGGCACGTAGTCCCGTCCGGCGCCGAGCAGGCGGATGCCGCCGAACAGCATTCCGATCCCCACCACGAGCGACACCGTCAGCACGCTGGGTTCGCTGAAGATGATCACCGCGGCAGCGAGGGCGACGCCGATCACGAGCCCGGCGAGGGTCTGCAGGGCGTTCTTGACCGACCCCATCAGGGTCGGAAAGCTGGCAACGATCACCCCGAGCGGCGCGTAGTAGGGATATTCGTCGGCGACGCCGGGCATCAGGGGCGCGAGTTTCCAGGCGATCGCCACCGCGACGGCTGTCTTCACCGCCTGCAGCAGGCGGGGGCGTGCGATGGCGGTCTTCACCAGGCCGCCGGCGGCACGCAGGGAGAGATCGGGAGTGCGCATCGAACGAGTCTGCACGATCCCCGGCCTCCTGCCCAATCCGGCGTGGCACCCCCCTGCCCGGAGGTTCCGGCCCCTTCGGCATAGGATGGCGGCATCACCTGGACCGAGCCCACCAGGGCGAGGTCGGGAAAGGAGGCGTCGTGAAGATCGCGATAGCGGGAGGAACCGGCACCGTCGGACGCCACGTCACCGAGATGCTCGGCCGTCGCGGCCACGAGCCCGTGGTCCTGGCCCGGTCAACCGGATTCGACCTCCTCACCGGAGCGGGCCTCTCCTCGGCCCTTGAGGGTGTCGACGGAGTCATCGACGTCGTCAGTACCTCCACCCTGTCCGCTGCGGCGTCCACCCGCTTCTTCGGCACGACAACGGCCAATCTGCTCCGGGCAGAGGCTGACGCCGGGGTACGGCACCACGTATCACTCTCGATCGTGAATGCCAGCACGGTCGGCGCCGGGTACTACGCGGGCAAGGCCCTCCAGGAGGAGAGGGTGAAACGTGGCGCCGTGCCGTGGTCCATGCTGCGGGCCACGCAGTTCCACGAGTTCGCGGCCCAGACCCTCGGGGGCGCCTCGCGCGGCTTCCTCACCCTGGTGCCCGTCATGCGAACACAGCCCGTAGCGGCAAGGGAAGTTGCCGAGCGCCTCGTTGAGATTGCCGTGAGCACACCGCGTGGGCAGGTCCCAGACCTCGGCGGCCCGAGGGAGGAGCGCCTCGTCGACATGGTGCGCGCCTACGCCCGGGCCACGCGCATCCGAACCCGCGTCGTTCAGTTCAAGCTTCCCGGCCGAATGGGCACGGCGATGCGTGACGGCGCCCTGTTGCCGGCCCGCGGCACCGAACAGGGCGCCCAGTCCTTCACGCAGTGGCTCGACGGCGTCGCTCAGGGAACGCCGGCCGGGTAGCGGCTCCGCGATGGGTCAGCCTCCAGCTAGAGGTCCTTGCCGAAGCACACGCTGAGTTCTTCACCCACGTACTGGCCGTATTGGGGGATCTCGACGTAGCCGTGCGCCCGGTAGAAGGCCAGGGCTGCCACGTGCAGCGGTCCGGTCTCCAGCACCATCCGACGGATGCCCCCGGCCAGCGCCGCCGCCTCCGCCGCGTCGAGCAGCAGCCCGGCGACGCCCTCGCCGCGGGCCTCTGGATGCACGAACATCCGCTTGAGCTCTGCGGTTATCGCGCCCGAATCGTCCGGGCGCAGCGGGACAACGGCCGCGGTCCCGACTGCCCCGCCGGCAGCCGTACGTGCCACGAAGAACAACACGCCGGGAGCCTCGAGCTCGTCGATGCTGAGCAGGAAGTTGCTTTCCGGCGGATACAGCGCCGCGGCGAACTCGCCGCTGAGCGTGAGCAGGGCGTCGACATCGCCCTGACGGGGCGGCTCGCGGGTCACAGTGAGGGCCATGGGTCGAGCCTAGGACAAAGTGATCCGTGACATTTGGGACTCGATCAGGTAACGTAGACAAGTCGGCTCTTGACACCGCGCTGGTTTATTGTGTGCGCGGATGGGTTTGTAAGTCAGGATGGGCCGGTTTCCCAGTAATCCGCTGGTGAAAAATCACTGTATGTGAACGGCCCCGGCCATAGACTGCCCGGGTTCTCAGGCTGCGTCGCCGTGCGACGCACTACTGCCATGTACTCAACACAACCCAGAAATACTTCTATGCCTTCTAGCAAGAAGCCGGCCGTCGGCCGCGCAGCCAAGAACTTCGACCCGAGCCACTCAAAGGGCGGCCCCAAAGGCGCACCCAAGGGTGGCAGCAAGAGCCCCGGACACCGCGGCTACCGCGCAGACGAGGGCGCCCCCAAGAAGCAGCGCTGGAACGCCGACGAGCGCGCAGCGCGCTCCGGTGAGCGCTCCTCCTCCGACCGTCCCGCCTACGGCGACCGTCCCGCATACGGTGCCCGCAACGAGCGTCCGGCCTCCAACGACCGCGCCCCGCGCAACGACCGTCCGTCGTACAACAACGACCGTCCGGCGTACAACAACGACCGTCCGGCGTACAACAACGACCGTCCGTCGTACAACAACGACCGTCCCGCTCGCGGCGACCGTCCCTCGTACGGGGACCGTGCCCCGCGCACCGATCGCCCCGCCTACAACGACCGCAACAGCGAGCGTCCGGCTCGTACCGAGCGTCCGTCCTACGGCGACCGTGCCCCGCGCACCGACCGCCCGTCGTACAACAACGACCGTCCCT
>NZ_SOFL01000035.1 GCF_004402695.1 Cryobacterium adonitolivorans
CGCCCCCGAAAACGACTCGACGCAGCCACGCCCCGCGAAGCCCTGAACCAGCTACTCTCAGACCAACAAGACGGCAGTGTTGCATCGACCGGTTGAATCCACCCCCGGTGTAACGGGCGCAATTGTCCGCACGAGCAACAGGTGGCGGGGCCTGCGGGTCAGCGGCGGTCGTCGCGGCCGGTGAGGGCCAGCAGGCGGGACTGCAGCGGCGCATCCTCGGGCATCGGCACCGGGGAGTCGAACAGGCCGCTGGCCTCCAGCGCGTCACGCTGCGGCTCGAAGACCGTCCAGACCGCCTCGATCAGCCCGTCATCCAGGACCTCGTCGGCCGCCGTGGCGCGGGCCAGGTCCCAGGAGTGGATGGTCACGTCGGAGACCTGCTCGCGCAGGTAGTCCAGCACCGTGACGGTGTCGTAGGAAAGCTGCACCGAGGCATCCGCCGGGGCAGCCTGCCACGCCGCCGTGGCGCGTGAGGAGTGCGTCTGCCATTCGGCAGCGAGGTCGTCACCGAGCGGGTCAACACGGCGCCGAGCCTGGTTGAGGGTCAGCCCGGCCAGCAGCGGCGGGATCCACTGCTGCTCTTGAATGACGTGGCGCACGAGATCGCCGACGGTCCATTCCTTGTCGGGGGTCGGTGCGTTCCAGTCGCCGACGGCGGCCACGCGTCGGCCGAACTCGCGGTGGGCCTGTTTCTGCAGGGTGTACCAGTCAAACGCCGGGGCAGCCGTTGCGGCTGCGCCGTCGGGCGTCGAGGTGGTGTCGGTGGTCTCAGTGGTCGCAATTGTTTCAGGCACAGTGGGCTCACTTCGTTGATTGTCATGCGGCATCCGCCCAGAGGGAAAAGTCCCGTGCAGGGTGCAACGGCAATGTGTCCGCCGGCATTCCGGGCCCGCAGAAAATCGGTGGTGGAAAATCGCGCAGAGAAGCTAGGTTCGACGTAGAACACCGGCGGGCGTTGCCCGCGGCCTACCGAGACGAGGTCCACGTGCCAGCTTCCACTTCCCCGGGCGCCATCGCTGTCATGCTGCCGCGAGACCTGCCCGCCGGGCAGTTCGTGACGTACGCACGCCGCGCCGAGGAGCTGGGCTTCGAGGAGATCTGGGTGGTGGAGGACTGTTTCTTCCGCGGCGGCATCGCACAGGCCGCGGTCGTGCTCGCCGCCACCACGAACATCGTGGTGGGGATCGGGATCCTGCCCGCCGCCGCCCGGAACCCAGGTTTCGCGACCCTCGAGATCGCCACCCTCGCCGAGCTCTTCCCCGGCCGGCTTCAGGTGGGCATCGGTCACGGGATGCCCTCCTGGATGCGGCAGACCGGCAGCTGGCCGGCCAGCCCGCTGGCCATGCTCGCCGAGAACGTCGACCTCATTCGCGCCCTGATGCGCGGGGCGAGTGTCACGGCAGCCGGCCGTTATGCCCAGGCGGATTCCGTGGCTCTCGCCGCCGTGCCGTCCACGGTTCCGCCGATCCTCGCCGGTGTACGCGGACCGAAGTCCCTCGAACTGGCCGGCGCCTGCGCCGACGGGGTGGTGTTGGCGGAACCTGTCACGCCCGAGTACCTGGCGGCGGCGATCGATGCGCTCGATGGCGGCCGCGACGCTCCTCCCGGCGACTTCGGGTTCCCCGGCCTCCGCCCGCCGTTGGGGCGCCGACACGTCGTGGCCTATAACGTGGCCGCCGTTGACGAGGACCCCGCCGTGGCCCGCGACCTGGTGCGCCCGGCGCTGGAATGGATCGGAGACCCCGACTGGGCTCCGCACATCAGGGTTCTGCCGTTCGCCGAGGAATTCGCCGCCCTGCGCTCGGACAGCGCGAGCCGAGCGGATTTCGCGGCAGCGCTGCCCGAGCACTGGATCGACCAGCTCGCGGTGGTCGGCACCGCCGCAGCCGCTCGTCGGCGCATCGATGAGCTGCACGCCGCCGGGGCCACAAGCGTCGTCCTGATCCCGGCCGGGCCCGACCCTGTGAATGCGCTGGAGTCGCTGGCCGCGGTCCTGTCGGTGCGCCCGGCTGCCGTTTAGGCTGAAACCAAAGCGAAGGAGCAGACTCATGGGATTCCTCGATCGCCTTCTGGGCCGACCCGAACAGCCGGAGCCGCCCCGCCGCGCGGCGGCCCCGCAGCGCACCGACGACGAGATCGCCGTGGAGCGCTACCGGTACCTCTTGCGCACCGCGCCGCCGGAGACCATTGAGCAGGTGCACACCGAAGCGTTCAGCAAGCTCACCGACGAGCAGCGTGACCTGCTCTTCCAGCAGCTGACCGAGAACGCGATAGAGGGCGAGCGCCCGGCCGACGCCGAACCGGCCACCCTGGCCAAGGCCGCCACCCGGGCCGAACTCCGCCAGCCGGGCACCCTGGACCGGGCGTTCGGCGGTGAACAGGCCGGCGGCCGGCAAGGACCCGGCTTCGGCAGTATGCTCGGCGCCTCGCTGCTCGGCACCGTGGCCGGCTATGTCGTCGGCTCTGCTCTGGTGAGCGCGTTCCTGCCGGATATGGGTGGCGGGGCGGATGCGTCCGGCGAGTCTGGCGAGTCCGGGGAAACCGGAGCCGACCAGGAAGCAGACTCTGGCACCGACTCTGGCACCGAGACCACGGCGGACTCCGGCGGCGATTTCGGTGGCGACTCCGGCGGTTTCGGCGACTTCGGCGGTGGCGGCGACTTCGGTGGTGGGGATTTCGGCGGCTTCTAGCCGAACGCCGGCCGCGTCAAGCCTGTACTCTCGAAGGTAGCTTCGAGTTGGATTCGGCCGGGGCGGTAGAAGGGCGTGGTGCGGCATGAGCAGGCAGGATGGCAGCGACCGGCAGACGACCGGCGCCGACGTCGACGACACCACCGCCACCATGCTGCACATCGACATGGACGCGTTCTTCGCGTCCGTCGAACTGCTTGACCACCCCGAACTCGTGCACCTGCCCGTCGTCATCGGCCACCGCTCCGGCCGGTCCGTGGTGACCGCTGCCAACTATGTTGCCCGCAAATACGGGGTGAATTCGGCCATGCCCATGGCCATCGCCCTGCGCCGCTGCCCGGCCGCCATCGTGCTCGAGCCGCATATGAGCCGGTACACGGAGGTGTCCCGCCAGGTGATGGGGATCTTCACCGACATGACGCCGATGGTCGAACCCCTCAGCATTGACGAGGCCTTCCTGGATGTTGCGGGCGCCCGACGCGTGCACGGCTCACCGGCCGAGATCGGGCAGAAGATCCGCGCGCGAGTGTTCGCCGAGACCGGACTGACCTGCTCGGTCGGTGCCGCGTCGACCAAGTTCGTGGCCAAGCTGGCCTCTGGACGGGCCAAACCGGACGGGCTGCTGGTGATACCCGCGGAGGACACCATCGCGTTCCTGCATCCGCTGCCCGTCGGTGCCCTCTGGGGTGTGGGCGCCACCACCGAACAGGCGCTGCTCGGGCTCGGTCTGCGGCACGTGAGCGACATCGCGCACGCACCCCTCGAGATGCTGCAGCGTGCCGTGGGGGTCGCTTCCGCCCACAAGCTGCACGACCTGTCCTGGGGCATCGACCCGCGCACGATCAACCTCGTACGCGAGGAGAAGAGCGTCGGCCACGAAGTGACGTTCGAACATGACGTCACCGATGTCGCCCGGTTGCGCAGCGAACTCCTCCGGCAGGCGGATGCGGTGGCCGCCACACTGCGCGGTAACGGCCTCGTCGCCCGCACCGTGGTGCTGAAGCTCCGCTATGCCGACTTCAGTACGGTGACCAGGTCCCGCACCCTGGCCGAGCCCACCAATGTGGGTCGGCGGATCTACGAGGAGGTCGCCGCGAGTTTCGACGTTCTCGCGGCCAGGGGCATCCGGGTGCGCCTCATCGGGGTGCGAGCCGAGCAACTCGGCTCCGGCGACGGTGCCGGAATGGGCTTGTGGGACGATGACGACGATTGGCGTGAGGCCGAACTCGCAGTGGACACCGTGACCGCCCGGTTCGGCCGGGGGATCGTGCGGCCGGCCTCGCAGCTGGGCGGCGGGAGTGCCCCGAAGCGTGATGTGCATCCCTTTGGAACACCGGACGCCGGGACACCGAAGGGGGAGGGGGAGTAGCCTCTCACCATGACTAATCTCGCCTTGAAGCTCGCAGAAAACGCTCGATCCATCGGCGTCAGGTCGGCCTACGGAGACCCCGTGCAGATCGAGGGCGTCACCATCGTTCCGGTGGCCCTGGTGCAGTACGGCTTCGGCGGCGGCGGCGAAGGCGACGAATCCGCTGCGGCCGGCGGCGGCGGCGGGGGCATGGCCGTTCCGATCGGCGCCTACGTGAAGTCCGGCGGAGCGGCCCGCTTCGAGCCGAACGTGATCTCGCTGCTCGCCGTCGGCATCCCCTTCGTCTGGGTCAGCGGCAAGGCCATCGCGCGCATCATCCGCGCGCTCAAGCGCTAGCTGCCGTTTGATCGGGTACCTCGCGCCCAGGTGACCCAGTCTTGCGATCGGTTCCCGCCCCGTTGGTCGAGCTCGTCGAGAACCGATGACCGGTTCTCGCGAACACGGTCGGCTCCCGGGATCTCGACACGCTCGATCAGCGGGTGGGTCGAGCTCCTCCCGCCCAGGCGACGCGTCCTGCGGTCGGTTCCCGTCTCGTTGGTCGAGCTCGTCGAGACCTGGTGACCGTGTCCTGCGAACGCGGCCGGCCCGCGCGATCTCGACAAACTCGATCAGCGGATCGGTCGATCAGCGGATGGGCCGAAAAGTGGATCGGCCCAGATTTCCAGAACCGCCGCGCGAAGAAAATGTCGCGCGACGACCCGAAGTACCCGGATGCGTCCCTGGAGTTCTATACTCGTACCTGAACACGGGAGTCCGGTGAACCGGGCTGAGAGGAAGCTACTTCAGCTTCGACCGTCGAACCTGATCTGGATCATGCCAGCGCAGGGAGGCTTCTCATCCCGTGCCCAGTATTCCTCTACGGAAAGGGCACGTACAGTGCACGCATCAATTAACACCCTGTTGTCAGACTCTCAGACCCCGTCCATGCCGGGCAAATCGCGGGTGCTGAAGTGGCGGGTCGTCGACATCGTCGTGGCCAGCGTCATCGGCGTCGCCAGCGGCGTGATCTTTTGGGCGTGGGGCCTGGCCTGGTCGCCGCTGAGCGCCCTGCTGGCCTTCACCCCCGGGCTCGAAGGGCTTCTGGCTGGTGGCTGGCTCTTTGCCGGAGTGCTCGGCGGACTCATCATCCGCAAGCCCGGCGCCGCCGTCTACACCGAGGTCGTCGCCGCCGTGGTCTCCATGCTCATCGGCACCCAATGGGGCTTCTCCACCCTGATCTGGGGCGTCGTCGAGGGTCTGGGCGCCGAAATCGTGCTGGCGCTGTTCCTCTACGCCAACTGGCGCCTGGGCGTCGCCCTCCTGGCCGGTGCCGGAGCCGGCGTTGCCGTCGGACTGCTCGACACCACCTTCACCAGCTACGCAGCCCTCGACATCGGCTACAAGGCCGTCTACTTCGTCTCCGCCGTCGTCTCCGGCACCGTGCTGGCCGGGCTGCTGTCCTGGCTGGCGGTGCGAGGACTCGCCCGCACCGGCGCGCTGACCCGCTTCGCCGCCGGCCGTGAATCGGGCCCCACCGACCGGGCCCGGACCGTGTCCGCCCGGTGACCCCCACCGGATGCCCGCCCCGCGTCGCCGTGGCCCGGCCATGACCGGCGCCAGGGTCACGGCCTCAGGCTGGGGCTGGCGGCACGCCGGCCGGGCCCGCCCCGCGGTGTCCGAGCTCGACCTCGACATTCGCCCGGGGGAGCGGGTGCTCCTGCTCGGGCCCAGCGGCGCCGGCAAGAGCACACTGATGCACGCCCTCGCCGGCGTGCTCGGAGACGACGAGGACGGCGACGAGACCGGCGAACTCCTCGTGGACGGCCGGCGGCCCAGCGCCTCCCGCGGCCGGGTGGGCCTCGTGCTGCAGGACCCGGACTCCCAGGTCGTGCTCGCCAGGGTCGGCGACGACGTCGCGTTCGGCTGTGAGAACCTCGCCGTTCCCCGCGCAGAAATCTGGCCGCGGGTCGGCCAGGCCCTCGCCGCCGTGGGCCTGGACCTGCCCCTGCGTCACCCGACGAGCGCGCTCAGCGGTGGCCAGAAGCAGCGCCTGGCCCTGGCCGGGGTGCTCGCCATGCGCCCCGGCCTGGTGCTGCTCGACGAACCCACCGCCAACCTCGATCCCGAGGGGGTGGTCGAGGTGCGCGACGCCGTGCTGCGCTCGGTGGAGGCGTCCGGCGCCACCCTCATCGTGATCGAGCACCGCGTCGCGGTCTGGCAGAACGTCGTGGACCGCATCGTCGTGCTCGACCCGGTCGGCGGGATCCTCGCCGACGGGCCCACCGACAGTGTGCTCAGCGCCGAAGGCGAACGGCTCGCCGCCGCCGGCGTGTGGATACCGAGGTTCCCGCCGGCACCGCCCGAGCGCCGCGGCAGCCCCGACACCCGAGGCGAGGAGGTCCTGCTCAGCGCCGACGATCTCGCCGTCGGGCGGGTCCCGTTCGCCCGCAAGCGGGCCGTTGTCGTCGCACACGGCCTCGACCTGGCCGTGGCAGCCGGTACGGCCACCGCCATCACCGGTCCCAACGGCACCGGCAAGTCGACCCTCGCGCTCACCCTGGCCGGGCTTCTCCCGCCGGCCGACGGGCGGCTGGCCGCTACGGATGCCCTAGCAGCGGGACTCGGGGCGGCCCCGCACCGATGGCGCTCCCGCGATCTGCTGGCGCGCATCGGCACGGTCTTCCAGGACCCTGAGCATCAGTTCCTCGCCGGGACCGTGCGCAACGAGCTCGCCATCGGCCCCCGCGCCCTCGGCCTGGGCGGGGCCGAGCAGGCGGAGCGGGTGGACGCGCTGCTGCACAGGCTGCGCCTGGACCACCTCGCCGACGCGAACCCGTTCACCCTGTCTGGGGGCGAGAAGCGGCGGCTGTCCGTGGCGACAGTGCTGGCCACCCGGCCGCGACTGCTCGTGCTCGACGAGCCCACCTTCGGACAGGACTCCCGCACCTGGGCCGAGCTGGTGCGCTTGCTCGCCGAACTCCTGGACACCGGCACCGCCGTGCTGGCTGTCACCCACGACGAGCAGTTCGTGACCGCCCTGGCGGATGTGCGCCTCACCCTGGTGCCGGGGACCGGTCCGGCCAGCGGCCACAGTATGTCCAACCGCAGTATGTCCAACCGCAGCGTGTCCAACCGCAGCGTGTCCAACCGCAGCGTGTCCACCCCTGGAGTGTCCACCCACAGCGTGACCACCGGGCCGCGCGAGCGCGCCGGAACGGACGCGTCGTGAGCCTGATGACGCCGGAGATCCGGCCCAGTGCGATCGCCCGGGTGAACCCGGTGGCCAAACTCGGTGTCGCGCTGCTGATCAGCTGTGCCCTGATGCTGTCCATCGATTGGGTCTCGGCCGCCGTCGCCCTCGCGCTCGAGGCCGTGCTGCTGGCCTGGTGCGGCCTGAGCGCCCGCCAGTTCTGGCTGCGCACCGCGCCGGTGTGGATTGCCGCGCCCTTCGCCGTGCTCACCACGGTGCTCTACGGGCAGGATTCCGGCGCCATGCTGTTCAGCGCCGGGTTCGTGTCGGTGACGGAGGGTTCGGTGTCGCTGGCCTTCGCGATCGGATTGCGGATCCTGGCCATCGGCATCCCTGGGATCGTGCTGTTGGCCACCACCGACCCCACGGACCTCGGCGACGGCCTCGCGCAGGTGCTGCGCCTGCCGGCCCGTTTTGTGCTCGGCGCCCTGGCCGGGCTGCGGCTGGTGGGCATGTTCATCGACGATTGGCACACCCTCGCCCTCGCCAGGCGGGCCCGCGGGGTGGGCGACGGCGGCGGGCTGCGCGGCCACGCCCGCCGGTTCGGCGGACTCGCGTTCGCGCTCCTGGTTCTTTCCGTGCGACGCGGCAGCAAGCTTGCCACGGCCATGGAGGCTCGGGGTTTCGGCAGCGACGAACCGCGCACCTGGGCCAGGGAGTCGGTCTTCGGCGTGCGCGACGGCCTGATCGTCACCATCGGGGCCGCCATCGCCGCCGCCGCGATCACAGCGGCCGTTCTGTTGGGGACGTGGCATTTTGTGCTCGCCTGACCTGGTCGTACCTGTGCTCGATGCCGTCAGGGCACTGGGCCGGAATCCGGTGGGCGACCGGGCCGTGATCCTCATCGATGGTCCCAGTGGTGCGGGCAAGAGCACTCTCGCCGACGCCGTGGTAGCCGCCTGGCCGGGACCGGTACCGCCGACGCTGGTACGCCTCGACGACGTCTATCCGGGCTGGGGCGGCCTGGACGCCGCCGTCGACCTGGTCGGCAGGCTGGTACTGGGCGCCCGGCACACCGGCCGGCCCGCGGCCTGGCAACGATACGACTGGGCGGCGGCGAGCCCGGCCGAATGGCACAGCGTCGACCCCGGCCGGCCGCTCGTGATCGAGGGCTGCGGGGCCCTGGCCAGGGCCCATGCTCTCGTGAGCGACGTGAGGGTATGGCTGGATGCCGACGACGGTATCCGCAAGCAGCGGGCGCTGGCCCGCGACGGCGGCGGTTTCGAGGCGCACTGGGACCAGTGGCAGCACGACTGGGTGGCCTACCGCACTCGGGACCAGCCCGAACGCTGGGCCACCGTGAGACTCACGGGTACGCCCCTCGGCTCAGACGCTCCGGTGCCGGCTCACCCGAAAGCCGTGCCTCCGCAGTAGGTTGGGGTCATGACTACCCCGCAGAGTGAGAACACCGAGTACACCGTGGAATTCGTAGACGGCCCGCTCGAGGGCCAGACCGACAGCCGCGTGCTCCTGCACGGCAAGCATGACGCCCGGATCAGCATGGTCGCCGCCGTAGACAGCATGGAATCGCTGTTCTGGTACGACGAGGTCGACAGCCGAGAGGTACAGGGCAAGCTGCACGTGCGATACGCCTTCGACTCGTCTGACAGCGACCCGATCGAATCGAACGACGCGCCGGACTGAACCGCGGTTTCGCGAGCCTGCTGACACCCGCCCTGCCGATTACCAGGTGGCGACGAGGGCGCTGACGAGGGGGACGGGGTGCAGCAGACGCCAGCCCGGACCGGGGTCGGTCAGGTTGCTGTCGAGCTCCAACGTGGACGAGACGCTCTCGCCGAACGCATCCACCGTGACCCGGCCGATCTTGGCTCCCGCACGCCCCGTGGCGACGTCGTCGAGCGTCACTTGGGCGTCGGTGGGGGCCGCGGCCTGCCAGCCGAATCGGGTCTTGGGGGTGGCGACGACGGCATCGGCCGAATCGCCCCACGCCGTCGTGAGGGTCGCGTAGCCGTCACCCTCCGCCAGGACCGGCAACTCCGTCACCCCGGCCCGTGCCGAGGCCATCAGGGCCGTCAGGTCGGCGGTGAGGGTGTCGTAGTCCGGCTCGCCCAGGAAGGCGCCGGCGAAGGTGAAGGCCTTGTCCCCGGTGGCGACGGTGGCGGTGAACAGGAAACAGACCCCGCCTTCGTCGGTGTAGCTGCGTGAGATGCCGGCGATGCCTTCTTCGGGCAGGTAGGGCGTGGTGTTCTTGACGCCGCGCTGGCCGACCAGGGCGGATGCCGGCTGCGCGATGATGTCGGCGATCACGGGATTCGTGGCGGCCAGTCCCGCGATGCGGGCCAGGTCGGTGCCGGTTCCGGCACTGCCGTCGAGAAGGCCGTTGGCGTCGACCACCGTGGTGTCCGGCATGCCGTTGGCGGCCAGCCACGTGTTGGCGGCGGTGAGATAGGCGTCGACGGAGCCGAACGCCCAACGGGCCAGGGTGTCGGCATGGTTGTTGCTGGAGCCGAGGATCATGGCCTGAAGCAACTCGCGCTCCGTCCAGCTTTCGCCGGGGAACACGATCACGGTGCGGGCGTCCTCCGCTGTGTAGTCGAGGTAGTCCTGGTAGTCGGCGGTGACCAACGAGTAGGCCGGACCGGGTTCGCCCGCCGCGAGGGGCTTGGCGTCGAGCACGACGAGGGCCGTGATGATCTTGGCGGCGGATGCCATCGGCAGCGGGTCGCTGCCGCCGCCGACGGCTATGGTGTCCACGCCCAACGTCGCTGGGGCGGGCTCGACGGCGGCATCGCCGGTCTCGGCACTGTCCACCGCGGTGATGGCGAGCAGGCCGCTGGAGCCGGCGGCGGGTAGCACCGGGGTGGACGCCGGCACGGCGGGTTTCGGTGGGGTGAGGGTGACCGCGGCGACGGGGAGAGGGCCGAGCAACGTGGCGGGCCCGTACACCCCGATCATCAGGATGATGAGAGTTCCCACCGAAACGCCGATGACACGGCCAGGTCGAAATCTACTCATGGTTCAGGGTAGCCCGACAGCGCTCAGGCCCAGCCCAGCTCGTGCAGCCTGTCGTCGTCAATCCCATAGAAATGGGCGATTTCGTGCACGAGGGTCACGTGAACCTCATCGCGGAGCTCGTCCATGTCGGAGACGATGGCCAGCAGCGGTTCACGGAAGAGGATGATGCGGTCCGGCATCTCTCCGAAGCCGTACTGGCCGCGTTCGGTGAGGGCGACGCCGTCGTAGAGGCCCAGGGTGTCCAGGGTGCCGTCCTCCGGGCGGTCCTCGACCACGAAGATCACGTTGTCGAGGCCGTCGACCATGTCGTCGGGGAGCAGATCGAGCTCGTCGATGACGAGGCGTTCGAAGTCGTCGTGGCTGAGCGTGAGCATCCACTCAGCATGACAGGTTCACAGGACTGATCCGGGTCTAACAATCTCTCGGAAAGATCTACTTGGGGTGAGTAACGGGGCTTGAACCCGCGACCTCCTGGACCACAACCAGGCGCTCTACCAGCTGAGCTATACCCACCAAGTGCCGCTTCGCTCTTGCAAGCGAAGGCAACTCCAGAATTCTATTACACGTTTTGGGTGAAGTTGTTCACAACGGCCGTCGCGTGCGATTTTGCTTCGGCACTCGTGGGTCCGGGGTCGGCCACGAAGACGCTCTGGCGGTAGTACGCGAGCTCGCGGATCGACTCCAGGATGTCGGCGAGAGCGCGGTGGCCGCCGTCCTTGGCCGGTGCGTTGAAGTACGCTCGCGGGAACCAGCGGTGGGCGAGTTCCTTGATCGAGGAGACATCGACGTTGCGATAGTGCAGCTGCTTGTCCAGGCGCGGCATGTACCGGGCCAGGAATGCCCGGTCAGTTCCGATCGAGTTGCCGGCCAGGGGAGCGCGCTGGTCCTCGGGAACGAAACGCAACACGTATTCGAGCACCTGGTACTCCGCCTCGGCCACGCTCACACCGTTGGGGATCTCCTCTATCAGCCCGGATGAGGTGTGCATATTGCGCACGAAGTCGCCCATGTTCGCCAGGGCGGACGCATCGGGCTTGATCACGATGTCGAGGCCCGGGTCGAGAATGTTGAGGTCGAAGTCGGTGACGACCACCGCAATCTCCACCAATTCGTCATTGTTGATGTCGAGCCCGGTCATTTCACAATCGATCCATACCAACCGGTCACTGCTGTTTGTCATGGGGCGAGTCTAGCGGTGGGCCCCGACACGGCTCCCTTACCGGCGGCCGCCCCGGCGCTCGTAGACTGATGCTGATGCTTACAACACTCGCTATCCTGCTGCTGCTCAACGCCGTCTGGAACGTCGTGGTCTGGCCACGCTTCTACAAGAGGGTCAGTCAGGACGACCGGGCTCGGGATGCGTCGGGCAAGCCGACGTCGTTCCTGATCGTGCACGCGGTGCTGGTCGGGGTGTCGCTGCTGCTGGCCGCCGTTTCCGCGGTTGTGGCCGTCCTCGCACTGGTCAACGGTTAGGAGCCGTCATGGAACTCATCTTCTTCTCCTCGGCCTTCTGCGAACCGTGTCTGCAGACCCGCTCCGTCCTGGCAGAGGTCGAACGACTGGTGCCGGCCGCGACGGTGCGCGAACTCGACGTGGCGCACGACAATGCCGCGGCCGAGGAGGCCGGAATCCGCAACACTCCCACGATCATCGTGCAGAACGCCGCCGGCGACGAGGTGTTCCGCGCCACGGGCGTGCCGACCCTCGCTCAGGTGCTGGCCGCCACGGCCAAAGCGCTCTAAGCGCGCCGACGCCGGGGCAGTCGTCCGGACTGCGGTATCGTTGAAGCGCTATGCGCCCCCGTAGCTCAGGGGATAGAGCAGGAGCCTTCTAATCTCTTTGTCGCAGGTTCGAATCCTGCCGGGGGCACAGCACAACCCCGCCGGTCATGCCGGCGGGGTTGTTTCTTGGTGGACGAGACTCAGGCCTTCTGCACCGTGATGGTCCACGCCGCGCTGCCGACCCTGTCGAAGTTCGTCACGGGGTAGCCGGCATCCGCCGCCCACCTGGGCAGTGCATCCGTCGCCTGGGTGCAGTCGAAGTTGATCACCAACTCGTCGCCGATCGCCAGCAGGGCAATGGCTTCCTTGGCCTCGACGAGGGGGAACGGGCAGACCTGACCGTCGGTTTCGAGTACGTGCTGGGCCATGATGGCTGTCTCCTTGCTGGTCGGAATTGGATGCTGCTGGTAACTGGGTGGGGTCGTGCTGTCGCCTGGGGTGCAGTCACCTGACGGTCAGGAGCGCATCGACTCGTGTTCGGATGCGGTGCTCGCCGAACCCTGGCCGGCGGCCGCGAGCCGGGCCTTCGACGGTCCCGTGATGAACAGCCGGGTCGCAGCGCCCACTCCCACGATCATGAACCCGAACGCCACCCAGCCCTGCAACTGAAAGGTAGCTGTGTTGACCATCGCATTTCCGATGGTGCAGCCGCCGGCCAGGCTGGCGCCGATTCCCATCAGCGCCCCGCCGCCGATGCTGCGCACAGTGGTGAGCGCATCAGGAATCCGAACACGGAATTCGCCGCTGGCCTTCGCGGCAATGAACGCGCCCAGAAGGATGCCGATGACGAGGTAGACGCCCCAGTCGATCACTTCGGCGTCGCCGGCGACGAGGTAATTGACGATGTTCGACGATGGACCCGTGATGCCCAGGCCCGCCTCGCGGCCGGTTGCCCAGCTCAGCGGCCACGCCAGAATGGCCAGGACCCCGATGACCAGGGCGGTGCTGAAGGCGCCCCACTGCTTCTCGAAGAGCAGATGGGCGATGCCCCGCTTGCGAGCCGGCAGGGTGGCCATCGGTGCTGCCGGACGGCGGCGCAGGTGGTGGCGGGCGAGGGCGGCGACGGCCACGGCGAGAGCCGCCACCAGAAGCCACGGTGACACGCCGAGGACGCCGTGAACCGTGGACGCCTCGACCGTCACGCCGCGAATTGCGGTCACGGCGGGGGCGAGCGCACCGGTCTTGGAGACGGCGGAGAACAGCGCGTAGAAGATCAAGGCCAGCCAGCTGCCCACCAGGCCCTCACCGGCCCGGTAGTACGTTCCCGTCGCGCAACCGCCGGCCAATACGATGGCGAACCCGAAGATGAAGGCCCCGCCGATGGTGGAGAGCCAGGGGAACGGGCTGGAGGACAGTGAGATGACGCCCAGGGCGTCCAGGGTGAAGACGCCGACGCTCTGCACGGCGATGACGATGAGGAACGCGGTGAGCCACCTCGTGTTGCCGGTGACCCACAGGTCCCGGAACGCCCCGGTGACACAGAACCGCCCCCTCTGCATGACGAAGCCGAGAGCTATCCCGATGAGCAATCCAGTGACCAGCATGCAGTTTCCCCATTCGTTTCGCCTCCCACGCTGTGGGAGGACGCACTCACGACGCTACGAGTCCAGCCGCCAGACGCGGGCCAATGCGTCGCCGTGTGACCGGGCGGATGTGCAGGCATCCTGCAGACATCTACTCGCCGCGACTTGATAGATTCGTCAGATGCGAGAACAACAGGTGCGAATCATCAAGGAACTGCACGTGACCCCGTCCATCGACCCGGCCGCCGAGATTCGGCGCCGCGTCGACTTCCTCAAGGACTACCTGCTCGCCAGCGGGGCGAATGGTCTGGTCCTCGGGATCAGCGGGGGACAGGACTCGTCCCTGGCCGGGCGCCTGTGCCAGCTGGCGATCGAGGAGCTCACCGTCGAGGGGCACTCCGTTCGTTTCATCCCGCTGCGCCTGCCGTACGCGGTGCAGCGGGACGAGGACGACGCACAGCTCGCCCTGGAGTTCATCGCTCCGGAATCGAACCTCACCTTCAACATCGAGCGTGCGGTCGACGGCTTCGAGGCCGAATTCAGCGTCAGCACCGGCACCCGGATGCCGGACTTCGACAAGGGCAACGTCAAGGCCCGCGCCAGGATGATCGCGCAGTACGCCATCGCCGGAGCCCACGGACTGCTGGTGGTCGGCACCGACCACGCGGCAGAGGCCGTGACGGGGTTCTTCACCAAGTTCGGTGACGGCGGCGCCGATCTGCTGCCGCTGACCGGTCTGACCAAGCGGCAGGGCCGGCTGCTGTTGATGGAGCTGGGCGCCCCCGAGCAGCTCTACCTGAAGGCACCGACCGCCGACCTGCTCGACGACAACCCCGGTCAGACCGATGAGGCGAACCTGGGGATGCAGTATGAGCACATCGACGACTTCCTCGAGGGCAAGCCCGTCGAGGACCACGTGGCGGAGGCCATCGAGCGGCGCTACCTGAGCACCCAGCACAAGCGCCGGGTGCCGGCATCCCTCTTCGACGACTGGTGGAAGTAGACCCGACCCGCCGCGCCGGTCCGTGAATCGTGGCCGGGCAGCGAAAAACACCGGCCCGCGAAAGCGGACCGGCGTTTTTTTGACGGGTGGGGGATTAGGAGTTCGGCAGCGGCGCTGGGCGCACTTCGAGTGCCTGCACGTCGTCGAGGAGGCGCTGCGTCTCCGTCGAGGGAGACGCGGTTGGCGAGGACGCCGCCCCGGGGGCAGCCGCGGCGGGGACGTAACCGAGCGGCTGGGCGGCCGGAGCCTTGCCCGGTGCGGCAGGAGTCGCGAACTGGTCGTGGTGCTGCTGCGCTACCCAGGCATCCTGTTCGGCCAGGAGGTTCTTCTCGGTGGAGGTGTTCTGGGATTTCCAGCGCTCGAGGTCGCCCTGGAAGATCTTGCGTGCCCGGGACGGCTTCTTCTGCCAGTCGACGAGGCGGTCGCGGAATTCCACGAGGGCCGGCTCGAGCTGGTAACCGAAGGTGGCCGAGGTGCGCTTGAGCTCGGCCAGCTGGTGCGCTGCCCAATCCGCGGCGATGCTCGATCCCTTGATCGGCAGCAGCCGGATCTGAATGTCGGCCATGCCCACGGCACGGTCGTTCATCACCTGCTCCTGCGGGGTCAATGAGTTCCAGACGGATGCCTCGGTTGCGGCATCCACGATCGACCCGATGGCCGCGGCCCGCAACTCGCGGTCGTGCTGGGCGAGCAGGCGCGCGATGGCGCCACGTGCGATCCAGGCCGCCAGGAGGCTGGCCACGATTATGGCGACGATCAGCACGACGGCGCTGAAGATCATGGGCTGGTTCCTGGTCGCTGTGAGCCAGGTTACGAAATCATTCCACCACTGCATGTGCGGAAGGCTACCTCGCAGGCGGGCCGATCAGCGGTAGCCGTCACGGCGTGGCCGGATAAGCGGTCATAAACGGCTCCCGCGCGGCCGCCCTGGCCCGGCGGGCGCTCAGCGTGCCGGCGGTGCGGCGAGAGCGTCGATGGTGTCCCGGCTGAGCATCGCGGCGCCGGCGACGGCCGACGGCATCGCGACGACGGCCACGAACGGCACCAGGAAGACCAGGTACGACGCCGCTCCGAAGCCGATGGCGACCGCGCGTCGGGACCGCAGGGCGCGACGCCGTTCCCGCAGGCTGAAACCGCGGGCGTCGAAGGCGAAGCCGGTGAGCTCCACCACCAGCAGCCAGCCGCCGAGGAGGGCGCCGAACACCGCCACCGCAATGGGGCCGACGAGGGGGATGAAGCCGGAGGCCAGGAGCAGGATGCCCACGCCGATGGCGGGAATGAGCAGCCGGAGGCCATCGAGGATGCCACGGCCGACGGCCCGGAGCACGCTCTGCTTGACCTCGGCCGGCGCACCGCCCAGCTTGGTCTCGACCGCACGCCAGATGCGCTCGTAGAACGGGTCGCCGACCACGAGGGTGACGGCGGTGAAGGTGTACACCGCGAAGAGGGCGGCCACGATCACAAAGACGAGGGCAGCCGCCACCCTGGTGCTCAGGATCAGTGGTTCGGCCCATCCGGAGGCGAACGGGGTCGCCCACACGACGATGGTGTCGAGGTTGGCGACCAGGAAGACGATTCCGACCAGGTACACGAGGCCCACGAGGAGGGCGGGAATAGCGCCGAGCAGCATCAGCCGCGGCGAGGTGATCCACATGCCGAAACCGCGACCGAGGTAGCCCACCCCTGCCAGGAGGTCGGGAACCAGCCCGCGACGGGCCGGAACTGGGGGTGCGGATTTCGGCTGTGGCAGCATCGTTTCAGCGTAGCGGGGTGGCGCTGTCGCGTGCAGGCGCGACCAGGCGCGGGTGCGGCGGAATCAGCGGAAGCAGTCGGCCGCCTCGTCGATGCGCCAGAAGGCACCGAGGTCGATGCGTCGGGTGGGCATCACCAGGCGGCGGGCGAGATACCGCTCGCCATCCGCGTGCGTCTCGCGCTCGATGTGGCCGAGGACCGCGCCGGAACGGTCGACGACGCGCCACAGTCCGTCGCGCACGGCGACCAGGCTGGGACCGCTGGACCGGGCGGGGCCGACCGAGTGGGCGATGGTCGTGGGCCGTGCGGCCGCGGAAAGCGCGGTCCTGAGCTGTGCGGTCCTGAGCTGTGCGGTCCTGGCGAGTGCGGTGGGTTGTCCAGCCATGGTGAGAGTGGTCATGGTGTGCTCCAATGCGAGGGCGGATGCCGGTGGACTCACCGTAGAACCGGCCACCGACATCCGCCCTCGCCCCACCCGGGACCGGCGTGCCGGGCTAGTTCATGCCGGTGCCGTGCACGGCGTGCGGCTCGATGGCGGCGATCTCATCGGCGTCCAGTGCCGGCGCCTCGAGCGCCGCCACGGTCTGCTCGAGCTGGCCGATGCTGCTGGCGCCCACGAGCACGCTGGTGACCTGCGGCTGGCGCAGGATCCAGGTGACGGCGAGCTGGGCCAGGGTCTGGCCGCGGTCGGCCGCAATGGCGTTCAGGGCCCGGGCGTGCTCGAGGTAGGTGGCGTTGAGTGAGCTCTCGTTCAGGAACCGGCTCGTGGCCACCCGGGAGTCCGACGGCACCGAGCCGCCGAGGTAGCGGTCGGTGAGCAGGCCCTGGGCGAGCGGGGAGAAGACGATGCTGCCCATCCCGAGGTCGTCGAGCACCGGGAACAGGCCGTCCTCGATGTGCCGGTCGAACATGGAGTAGCGCGGCTGGTGGATCAGCAGCGGGATCTTGTGCTCGGCCAGGGCGGCGTAGGCCGCCACAGTCTGCTCCGGGCTGTAGTTCGAGATGCCGGCGTACAGCGCCTTGCCCGACTGCACGGCGGTGGCCAGGGCGCCCATGGTCTCCTCGATGGGGGTCTCCGGGTCGGGGCGGTGAGAGTAGAAGATGTCGACGTAGTCCAGTCCCAGCCGGCCGAGGCTGGCATCCAGCGACGACAACAGGTACTTGCGCGAGCCGAAGTCGCCGTAGGGACCTGCCCACATGTCGTAACCAGCCTTGCTGGAGATGATCATCTCGTCGCGATACGGACGGAAGTCCTCGGCGAAAATGCGGCCGAAGTTGGTTTCGGCGGAGCCGGGAGGCGGACCGTAGTTGTTGGCCAGATCGAAGTGCGTCACGCCCAGATCGAAGGCCCGGCGCAGGATACCGCGCTGGTTGTCGATGGGGCGTTCGTGGCCGAAGTTGTGCCACAGCCCCAGCGACAGTGCGGGGAGCTTCAGGCCACTGCGCCCGGTTCGGCGGTACGACATCTCGGAATAACGGTTCTCTGCAGCATTGAAGGTCATGACCTCACTCTAGATCCGCGGTTCCTCCCCACGTAGCTGCGGCTCGGGTTATCCACACCCTGGGCTACCGGCCCGGTGATCGGGGCCGGGAAGCGGAGGGTGGGTGCAGCGCGGCCCGGGAACACGAACCCGGCACGAGGACTGTTCCCGGGTCGCGTTCCACACCGCCACCCGCCTCGTGCCGCCCAGGAGACTCCCGTGACCGACACCATCGCCCTGACTGGAATCGTGGCCACCACCCCGCGCCACCTCGTCACGAGTTCCGGCCTGGCCATCACCTCCTTCCGGCTTGCCTGTCGGCAACGCCGTTTCGACAGGGTGAAGAACGCCTGGGTGGACGCCGACACCAATTGGTACACGGTCTCCAGCTTCCGGCAGCTCGCCCACAATGTGGAGCAGTCGGTGCACAAGGGCGAGCCGGTTCTTGTGACCGGGCGCCTGCGCATCCGTGACTGGGAGAACGAGGACCGTTCCGGTACCTCCGTGGAGGTGGAGGCAGACGCCGTGGGCCACAATCTGTCCTGGGGCACGACCGCACTCGTGCGCAGCATTGCACCGTCGGCCGTCGAGCAGCGGGATGCCGACCCGGCGGGCGGGGCTGCGGGTGAGGCCGCCGGTCAGTCCGATTCCGCACATGCCGAACCGGACACCTCGCAGGGGGAATCGGAAACCCAGTCCGCTTAGACTCGACTTCTCGGTCGCAGCGTGTGGCCGCGGGGGAGGACGACGCGTGGGCCGGATTTTGGACGCACCCGTGCGGCGTAGCCGCAGAGCGACGACCTGGGCAGCGTGTCTTGTCCTCGGCCTGGGCCTCGGCCTGGCCGGATGCTCCGCCGCCCCCGTTGACGGCCCGGCGCCGACCGAGTCCGCTATGGCAAGTCCCACCCCGACAGAGGCTGCGCCGCCGGCGCTCGTGCCGGCGGGCACCGCCACTGAGAACCTGCCCTACTTCGACTCGGTCATCACGGCGGCCCTCTCCGCGGACCCCAACGCGGCCGGCCGCAGCTACATCGACGCGCTGGTCGCCGCCGGCTTCGACAAGACGAAGATGGAGGTCACCGCCGACGCCACCACCAAGGGTGAACCGGCGGACTCCATCCAGTTTTCCGTGAACGTCACCGGAGGGTGCCTGATCGGCCAACACGGCCCCTCCACCGGCGGCTATCACAGCGTCGTCGCCCCCCTGCTCGCAACCGGAACGTGTCTCGTCGGAGCCACGCGCCAAATAGACTGGTAAACACTATGGCTGAATTCATTTACTCGATGGTGCGTGCGCGCAAGGCAATCGGCGACAAGCTCATCCTCGACGACGTCACAATGTCGTTCTTCCCCGGAGCCAAGATCGGCGTGGTGGGCCCCAACGGTGCCGGTAAGTCCACGATTCTGAAGATCATGGCCGGGCTCGATACTCCGAGCAACGGTGAGGCCAGGCTCTCGCCCGGCTACTCCGTCGGCATCCTCATGCAGGAGCCGGAGCTCGACGAGACCAAGACCGTGCTCGAAAACGTGCAGGAAGGCGTTGGCCCGATCAAGGCCAAGGTCGACAGGTTCAACGAGATCAGCGCAGCGCTGGCCGAACCCGACGCCGACTTCGACACCCTGCTCGCCGAGATGGGCACCCTGCAGGAAGAGATCGACGCCGCCGACGCCTGGGACCTCGACTCCCAGCTCGAGCAGGCGATGGATGCTCTGCGCACACCGCCGGGCGACTACCCCGTCGTTGACCTCTCCGGTGGTGAGAAGCGCCGCGTGGCGCTCTGCAAGCTCCTGCTGCAGAAGCCCGACCTGCTCCTCCTCGACGAACCGACTAACCACCTCGACGCCGAAAGCGTGCTGTGGCTCGAGCAGCACCTCGCCAAGTATTCCGGCGCCGTACTCGCCGTCACCCACGACCGGTACTTCCTCGACCACGTGGCCGAGTGGATCGCCGAGATCGACCGCGGCCACCTGTACCCCTACGAGGGCAACTACTCCACCTACCTGGAGAAGAAGCAGGAACGACTGCAGGTGCAGGGCAAGAAGGACGCCAAGCTCTCCAAGCGCCTCGCCGAGGAACTCGACTGGGTGCGCTCCAACGCCAAGGGCCGTCAGGCCAAGTCGAAGGCCCGTCTGGCCCGGTACGAGGAGATGGTGAACGAGGCCGAGCGCGGACGCAAGCTCGACTTCGAAGACATCCAGATCCCCGTCGGCCCACGCCTGGGCGCCCAGGTCATCGACGCCAAGAAGCTCAAGAAGGGCTTCGGCGACCGCGTACTGGTCGAAGATCTCTCCTTCACCCTGCCGCGCAACGGCATCGTCGGCGTGATCGGCCCGAACGGTGTCGGTAAGACGACACTGTTCAAGACCATCGTGGGCCTCGAGCCGCTGGATGCCGGTGACCTGAAGATCGGCGAGACCGTCGACATCTCCTACGTCGACCAGAGCCGCGGCGGCATCGACCCGAACAAGTCGCTCTGGGAGGTCGTCTCCGACGGCCAGGACTACATCCAGGTCGGCAAGACCGAGGTGCCCTCCCGCGCCTACGTGTCGACGTTCGGCTTCAAGGGCCCCGACCAGCAGAAGAAGGCCGGTGTGCTCTCCGGTGGTGAGCGCAACCGCCTGAACCTGGCGCTCACACTCAAGCAGGGCGGCAACCTCTTGCTGCTCGACGAACCGACCAACGACCTCGACGTCGAAACCCTCGGCTCGCTCGAGAACGCCCTGCTCGAGTTCCCGGGCTGCGCCGTGGTCATCACCCACGACCGGTGGTTCCTCGACCGTATCGCCACGCACATCCTCTCGTATGAGGGCACCGCCGATGCGCCGGGCAACTGGTACTGGTTCGAGGGCAACTTCGAGTCGTACGAGCAGAACAAGATCGAGCGTCTCGGCCCGGACGCGGCCAAGCCGCACCGGTCCGCGTACCGCAAACTGACACGCGACTAGGAGCCCCATGCGGCTGCACGTTCCCATCCGGCTGCGCTGGTCGGACCTAGACGCTTACGCCCACGTGAACAACGCCGAGATGCTGCGCCTCCTCGAGGAGGCGCGCATCCAGGCGTTCTGGGTCAACGACGAGGCGGCCGGTGCGGCCGGGGCCCAGGGAACCGCCGTGCTGGACGGGCGACCGGGTGCGGCGACGCTCACCCTGATCGCACGTATGGAGATCGAGTACCTCGCGCCGATCCCGTATCTGCGGGAGCCCATCGACGTGCAGTTGTGGATCGGCAAGCTCGGCGGTGCCAGCCTCGACGTGTGTTACGAGGTGTTCGGCCCGGCCGGGCAGGAGCCCGCGCAGCTGTACGCCCGTGCGACCACCACGATCGTGTTGGTGGATGCGGCGACGGAGCGCCCCCGCAAGATCAACGAGGTCGAACGAGCCGCCTGGAGCCCGTACCTGGAGCCCGCAGTCGCCTTCACCCGCAAGTAGCCCTTCCCGCGAGCCGTGAATTAAGCCCCGAAAACCTCGAGTTTTCGGGGCTTGACTCACAGCTCGCGAGCAGACGCAAACCTGGCTGGGTGCCTAGTCGCCGGGCTTGGGAACCCGCACCATGCCCTCCTGGGCCACCGTGGCCAGAAGCAGGCCTTCGCGGCTGTAGATGCTGCCGGTGGACAGGCCCCGGCCGCCCTGGGCGGAGGGGGAGTCCTGCACGTACAGCATCCACTCGTCGACCCGGCCGAAGCGGTGCCACCACATGGCGTGGTCGAGGCTGGCTACCTTCAGTCCCGGGGTGGCCCAGGGCAGGCCGTGCCGGCGCATCACGGGTTCCATGATCGAGTAGTCACTCACATAGGCCAGTGCGGCGCGGTGCAGGTCGGGGTCGTCGGGGATGGGCTCGAAGGTCTTCATCCAGATCATCTGCTTGCTGGTGTGCTCGCCGTCCACGGTGAGGTAGATCGATGAGGGCACGTGGCGCATGTCGAACGGGCGGTCGTTGGCCCAGGCGCGCGCGAAGTCGTGGTCGATGTGACCGAGGGTGTCTGCCGTGGTCGGCAGTGATTCGGGTTCGGGAAGGTCGGTCGGCATCTCGATGTGATGCTCGAGGCCCTCGTCGTTGTCCTGGAACGACGCGATCATCGACAGGATCGGCACCCCGTTCTGGTACGCCTGGGTACGGCGGGTGGAGAACGACCGGCCGTCGTGGATCCGGTCGACCGAAAAGGTGATCGGATGGTTGACGTCACCGGGGCGCAGGAAATATCCGTGCATCGAATGCACGTGCCGTTCGTCGGGCACGGTGCGCATGGCGGCGACGAGGGACTGCGCGAGCACCTGTCCGCCGAAGACGCGCCCCTGCGGCATCCACTGCGACGGACCGGTGAAGATGTCCTCACTGGTGCGGGCACCGGTGTCGGTCAGGTCGAGAGCGGCCAGAAGACCCTCCAGTGGTGCGTGCATGCTGCCTCCTTGTTCGAGCTCGGGTCCGTGGACACCGACGTACCTTGGTAGTTTAGACAGCAGATGAGCCAGTCATTCTCCCTCTCAGATTCCCTGTCCCTCGGCGACCTCCAGGTCTATCTTTCGCGCGCCAGTCGCGTGGAGGACGGTTCGGTGCGGCTCGTCTCCGCGGCGGGCGTGCTTGCCGTGTACACCGCAATCCTGTACCCGCGTGGCCTGCTCGACTCGAGCCCCACGGTGTTGGGCCTTCGCACCTTCGCGCTGACCGAACCCGTTGAGCTCGACGTCGTCGTTCCGGTGCGGTCGCTGCTGGACCGGCTGCTGCGCCTCGAGGCGGCCGTCACCGATGTGGATGCCCCGGTCACCGTCACGGTGCCGCTGCAGGTCTCGTCGGTCACCTGGGCGGGCATCACCCCGCCTCGGGGAGGCTGGACGTCCCAGGGCAGCGCATCACCGGCCGTCCTGGAGGCCGCAGCCCGTGAGGGCATCGCCGAGGTCGCTTCCGTCATCCCGACCGGCACCGGCGAGCAGATCGTGCAGCGGGTGCGGTCCGAGGTCTGGGGCCGCCCGATCGAGGCGCTCGACTTCGTGCCCTCCGGTGCCGGGTTCGCCGCGGTGAGCCTGGGCTTCCTGGCGGTGGACGAGCCGGTGCAGCTCTTCGAGACCGGCCCCTGGACGCGCCTGAGTACGGCCCGTGGCCACATCCTGGTGCGCCGCAAGCCCTGGTCCTTGCGCGCCTAACGCTCCACCCACCCCCGCGAGCCGTGAGATAAGCCCCAAAACTTGGCGTTTTCTGGTGCTTAAGTCACGGCTCGCGTGATCCGAACGGGTCAGAGCGCCGCGGCGACGGCCCGGCCGGCGGTGCGGCCGGAGAACAGGCAGCCGCCGAGGAAGGTGCCCTCCAGCGAGCGGTAGCCGTGTACGCCACCACCGCCGAAGCCGGAGGCCTCGCCCGCCGCGTAGAGTCCGGGGACCGGCTGCCCATCGGCGCCGAGCGCCCGGGCGGAGAGGTCGGTTTCGATGCCGCCCAGGCTCTTGCGGGTAAGCAGGTGCAGCTTCACCGCGATGAGCGGCCCGTTGGCGCGGTCGAGCAGCTTGTGCGGGCTCGCCACCCGAATGAGCTTGTCGCCGCGGTAGTGCCTGGCCTGGCGGATCGCGTTGATTTGGGCATCCTTGCTGAAGTCGTTGTCGAGCTCCCGGTCGCGGGCCAGAATCTCCCGTTCCACCTGTGCGGCGTTAATTCGTACCTCGGGGGAGAGCTGCTGCATGCCCGCGATCAGCTGGTGCAGGGTGTCTGCCACCACAAAGTCCTCGCCCTTGCTCTTGAATGCCTCCACCGGGCCGGGCGCGCCCGGTCCGAGCCGCTGGGCAAGCAGGCGCAGGTCCTTGCCGGTGAGATCGGGGTTTTGTTCGCTGCCGGAGAGCGCGAACTCCTTCTCGATGATCTTCTGGGTGAGCACGAACCAGCTGTGCTCATGGCCGGTCTTAAGCAGGTGCTCCATCGTTCCGAGGGTGTCGAAGCCGGGAAACAGCGGGGCCGGCAGGCGCTTGCCGGTGGCGTCCAGCCACAGCGATGACGGCCCGGGCAGGATGCGGATGCCGTGGCCGGGCCACACCGGGTCGTGGTTGACGATGCCCTCGGTGTAATGCCACATGCGGTCGCCGTTGATCAGGCGGGCGCCGGCCGTTTCGCTGATCCCCAGCATCCGGCCGTCGACGTGGGCGGGCGCGCCGGTGAGCATGTTCGCGGGTGCGGCGCCCAGTCGGGCCGGCCACTGGGCGCGCACCAGGTCGTGATTGCCGCCGATGCCCCCGCTGGTCACGATGACCGCCGACGCCCGCAGCTCGAACTCGCCGACAACTTCCCGGCTGCTGGCCTGCCCGCGGGCCGCAGCACTCGCAGCAAGCAGGCTGCCGCGCACCCCCGCCACGGTGCCGCTCTCGACGATCAGCTCGTCGACCTGGTGCCTGTGCAGGGCCGTGACCAGGCCGGCGCGCACCCCCTCGCGGACCCGGGTGATGAACGGTTCCAGAATCGCGGGCCCGGTTCCCCAGACGATATGGAAGCGAGGAACAGAGTTACCGTGTTGCAGGGCGGTATATCCGCCACGTTCGGCCCAGCCGACGACGGGGAAGAACGTCACCCCGCGTTCCTTCAACCAGGCCCGCTTCTCGCCGGCGGCGAAGTTGAGGTACGCCTCGGCCCACCGGGTCGGCCAATAGTCCTCGCTTCGGTCGAAGCCGGCGCTGGCGAACCAGTCCTGCCGGGCAAGATCGAGGGAGTCCTTCACTCCCATCCGGCGTTGCTCGGGGGAGTCGACAAGGAACAAGCCACCGAATGACCACCAGGCCTGTCCGCCGAGCGAGGCGGCGCTCTCCTGGTCGACCAGCAGCACCCGCTTGCCCGCGTCCACGAGTTCGGCCGTGGCGACCAGACCGGCCAGGCCGGCCCCCACCACGATCACATCGGCGGAGATGTTCGGGTGCGTGGGCAGGCCGGGGCGGGAGGGGCTCATGGTGACTCCATTGTCAGTGAGGCGGGCTTGTCAGTGCGGCGGGGACTTCGGGGCGGAGTTACTCGTCGAAGGTGTTGACCATAGCGTGTGCGGCGCGCTCGAGGTAGTCCCACAGGGTGGCACGCTGCAGCGGGGGCAAGTCGCACGAATCAACGGCGCTCTGCATATGCAGCAACCAGCGGTCGCGGGCATCCGGGTTCACCTTGAACGGCTGGTGCCGCTGGCGCAGGCGGGGGTGCCCGCGTTGCTCGCTGTAGGCGCCTGGCCCGCCCCAGTACTGTTCTAGGAAGCCGGTGAGCCGGTCCGCTGCGGGACCGAGGTCCTCCTCCGGGTACATGGGCTTGAGGACCGGGTCGCCGGCAACGCCGCGGTAGAACTCGGCGACGAGCTTCTCGAAGAACGGCCGGCCGCCGACCTCCTGGTAAAACGACGGCCCGATCGCCGCGCCGTTCTCGCCGGCGCGAAGGTGCACCGCTGACGGACCGGCGGCCGGTATCAGGACCGGCCCCTGGGCCGATGCGGCACGGATGGCTGGATTCGTCGACGTCGGATCAGTCATGGGTGTCTCCATCGCGGGTTGTGGCCGTACCGGACGACACCTCCGGCTGCGGCTCGGCCTGCTTGTCGATCGGCCGGGTCTTCGGCTTGGCCGGCTGCTTCGTGGCGGGCTTGGCGGTCGGCTTGGCCGTCGAGTCGGTGGCGGCGGGGTGTTGTGGCGGTGTGGCGGCCTGTTGCGCCGGTGTGGCGACAGGCGGTGTGGCGACGGCCGTCGTATCGTTCGATGCTGTGGCCGGGCCGTCAGGTGAGTCAGAGAACTCGGGTGACGCATCCTGCACCGGCAGGCGCACGGTGCGGGGCGCCCGGGGCGCCTGGTTGCGGGCGATCGACGGGATGCGGGTGGTGGGCTGGGCGGCGGCGTCGATGGTCTGCGGTGTGGCCGGAACGAGCGGCGACGCCGGCGTCTTCGCGGAGCGAAGTGCAGCCGGCTGCGGCGTCGCAGGGTGCCGTGCGTCCGGGTGCGGTGCTGCCGACTGCGGTGCTGCCGACTGCGGTGCCGCGGCGTGCGGTGACGCGGATGCCGCCGCGGCGGCAGCTTCGGCAGCCCTGGCCGCGCGGCTCTTGCGCGGCGCCTTCTTCGGCGGAGCAATCACGGGCAACGGAGTGGTGCGCGGCGGGCGGGCACCCTGCACGCTCGCGGCGCCCTCGAAACCGGTGAGCACGATGCTGGTGAGCGAGGGCAGCTCGACTCCCATCGCGTCGAGAGCCCTCTTGAGACGCAGCCGAAGTTCGCGCGCCACGTCGTCCTTGGCTGTTGTGCGGGTCTTGATGACGATACGGATGACGACGGCATCCTCGGCGATCGACTCGATTCCCCAGATTTCGGGCTTCTCGAGCACACGGGAGCGCCACTTGCTGTTGGTGGCCATCTCCACGGCCACGCGCAGCATCTCGGTCTGCACGGCCTCGACGTCGGTCTTATACGGCACGGCGAGGTCGATGATCACGCGGGCCCAACCCTGCGACATGTTGCCCACGCGCAGGATCTCACCGTTGCGCACGAACCAAAGAGTGCCGTTGACGTCGCGAACCTGGGTGATGCGGATGCCGACGGCTTCGACGACACCTGTCGCCGGGCCGAGGTCCACCACGTCGCCGACACCGAGCTGGTCTTCCATCACCATGAAGAGGCCGTTGAGGACGTCCTTGACGATGTTCTGGGCGCCGAACCCGAGGCCGGCGCCGAGCGCTGCCGTGAGCAGGGCGAACGACGTGAGGATCTCCGGGTTGAGCTCGGTCACGATGAGCAGGATCGCGATCACCACCACCACAACGTTCACGATGTTGGTCAGCACCGAACCGAGGGTGCGGGTGCGCTGCACGGTTCGCACGGCCGCCACCGGCGACACGTTCAGCGCCTGGGTGTCGTCGACGTTCTGAGTTTTCTTGACACCAGACACGATCTGGGCGACCACGCGGTGGATGACGAAGAGCAGCAGCCAGCGCGCCACCAGCGAGAAGATGATGATGACGGCGACCTGCACGATCGTCAGGTTATAGATGGAGTCGGCCGCAGCCCAGAAGGTATCCCAATTCATAGCTCGGCCAGTCTACCGAGCGACCACTCCGTGCTTCC
This sequence comes from Cryobacterium adonitolivorans, assembly GCF_004402695.1. Taxonomy (GTDB): domain Bacteria; phylum Actinomycetota; class Actinomycetes; order Actinomycetales; family Microbacteriaceae; genus Cryobacterium; species Cryobacterium adonitolivorans. Next base: position 26,854 of record NZ_SOFL01000035.1, read on the forward strand.
TGAGGGCCACGCACGGCAGCCGAAAGACGATGGCGCCGCACCGTCCTTGGGGAACGGTGCGGCGCTATCGATACAGCGACGGGCGTTGTCAGTCCTTGTCGCGGGCCTGCACACGCAAGCTCCGCTCCACACCGGCGAGGTTCTCCACCACGAGACGGCGAAGCGCTGCGGGCTCCGGGTTGGCGTCCAGCCACGCGCGGGTGGCGTCGACCAGGGCCTGGTTGGACAGCGGCGACGGGTAGAGACCCACGATGAGCTTCTCCGCGATGGAATAGCTCCGCTCGGCCCACACCTTCTGCAGCACGGCGAAGTACTGGCCGACGAACGGCTCGAGCAGGCTCGTGTCATGCGCGCGCAGGAACCCGGCGGCGGTGACCCGCACGATGGTGTTCGGTGCGGTGTCAACGTCGATAAGCGACGCCCAGGCGGCCTGTTTGCCCTCGATCGTGGGGATCGCGGCGCGCGCGTTGGCGGCGGACTGGGCGCCGGTGGCGGTGTTGTCGGCGGCCAGCGCGGAGGCGATCTCCGCCTCGCCCGCTTCGCCGCCGGCGACCAGCGCTGCGAGCAGCTCCCAGCTGAGGTCGGTGTCGATGTCGAGGCCCGGCAGAGCGAATGAGCCGGTGCGCAGGCCCGAGACGGCGGCCAGCTGGGCCGGCGTCTCGGCGACGGAAGCGAAGAACTTCACGAACTGGAACTGGGCGTCGCTGCCGGCCTCAGCGCCCTGGGCCAGGGCCCACAGCGCGTCACCGACCGCCGCGACGGTGGCGTCGCGGTGTTCGGGCGCCACGTAATACTGCGCGGTGAGCGACACCTGGCCGAGCACCGTGCGCAGCGTCGTGGACTCGGTCTCGGTGGCGATGTTGCCGAGGACCAGCTTGACGAAGTCCCGCGGCGACGTTTCGGCGTCGCGCGTGGCGTCCCAGACGGAGCCCCAGACCAGCGACCGGGCCAGCGGGCTGGCGATCGCGGCGAGGTGCTCGAGGGCGACGGCGTGCGAGGAGGGGTCGAGGCGCACCTTGGCGTAGGCGAGGTCGTCGTCGTTGAGAAGGATCAGGTCGGCGCGGCTGCGACCGACGAGCTCCGGCACATCCGTCTGGGCGCCGTCGACGTCGAGCTCGACGCGGTGGGTGCGCACCAGCGCGCCGTCGACCAGATCGTAGAACCCGATCGCGAGGCGGTGCGGGCGAATGGTGGGGTAGTCCTCTGTGGCGGTCTGCAGTACCGCGAACGCGGTGATGACACCGGCCTCGTCGACCTCGATCTGCGGGCGCAGGGTGTTCACGCCGGCGGTCTCGAGCCACAGGGCGGCCCAGTCGGAGAGGTCGCGGCCGGAGGCGGCTTCAAGCTCGACGAGCAGGTCGGAGAGCTCGGTGTTGCCCCAGGCGTGCTTCTTGAAGTAGGAGGCGACGCCGGTGAAGAACGCGTCGATGCCCACCCAGGCCACGAGCTGCTTGAGCACCGAGCCGCCCTTGGCGTAGGTGATGCCGTCGAAATTCACCTGTACGTCTTCGAGGTCGGTGATGGTGGCCACGACGGGGTGGGTGGAGGGCAGCTGGTCCTGGCGGTACGCCCAGCTCTTCTCCATCGCCGCGAAGGTGGTCCACGCTTCGGTCCACTCGGTGGCCTCTGCGGTGGCGATGGTCGACGCCCACTCGGCGAACGACTCGTTCAGCCACAGGTCGTTCCACCACTTCATGGTGACCAGGTCGCCGAACCACATGTGCGCCAGTTCGTGCAGGATCGTGACGACGCGGCGTTCCTTGATCGCGTCGGTGACCTTGGAGCGGAAGACGTAGGTCTCGGTGAAGGTGACCGCGCCGGCGTTCTCCATGGCGCCGGCGTTGAACTCCGGCACGAACATCTGGTCGTACTTGTCGAACGGGTACGGGAAGTCAAACTTCTCCTCGAAGTAGGCGAAGCCCTGGCGGGTCTTCTCGAAGATGTAGTCGGCATCCAGGTACTCGAACAGGCTCTTGCGGCTGAACAGGCCCAGCGGAATGACGCGGCCGTCGCTGGAGGTGAGCTCGCTGCGCACAACGGCGTACGGCCCGGCCACGAGGGCGGTGATGTAGCTGGAGATGGTGTGGGTGGGCGGGAACGCCCAGGTCTTGTTGCCGTTGCCGGCGTCCGTGGGCTCTGGTGTGGCCGAGTTGGAGATGACCTCCCAGGCGCCGGGCGCGGTGACGGTGAAGTTGAAGACGGCCTTGAGGTCGGGCTGCTCGAACACGGCGAAGACACGGCGGGAGTCTGGCACCTCGAACTGGCTGTACAGGTAGACCTCGTTGTCGACGGGGTCGACGAAACGGTGCAGGCCCTCGCCGGTGTTCGTGTACGCGGCGTCGGCGACGACGGTGAGCACGTTCTCGGCTGCGAGACCGTCAAGCTGAATGCGGATGCCATCGGTGACGACGGCGGGGTCGAGCTCGGCACCGTTGAGAGTGACGCTGTGCACGCTCTCGGTGATCGCGTCAATGAAGGTCGAGCTACCGGCCACGGCGCTGAAGGCGACGGTGGTCGTGCTGGCGAAGGTCGTGGAACCCGTCGTCAGGTCAAGGGTGACGTCGTAACTGGTCACGCTGACGAGCGCCTTGCGCTCCTGGGCTTCGATCCTGGTGAGGTTTTCTCCGGGCAACGGTTTCTCCATCTTCGTTTCGCGGGCGCTTCTGGCGCTTTTCGCATAGAGAACAAGCCTAGCCACGGTGGCGACGATGGCGCGCCTGATTATGCTGACGGCATGAGAACAAGCACGGATGCCGGCGCCGATACCGCGCTGCGCTATCGGGCATTCGCCGAGGTTGAGGCCAGGTGCCGGGTGTGGCAGGGACGCTGCCGTCGATCCTGCCCGCGGTATCCGGCTCGATTGATTTTGTGCTCTCCCTGGACGGCAGGGCGCTCGCACTCGCCCAACCGCACGGACGTGCGGTGCACTGGCTCGAATGAGGAACGGCCCGGCTAATCGCCGGGCGGGCGGGTGTTTAGACCTGGGGTGCCGCCAGCACGGGCACGGCCGTGGCACGGTCGGCGCCGACCCTGATCGGCCAGGCGCCGTCGATGACGATCAGGTCGTCGCCCTTGGACTTGCGCAGGTACGCCTGGAAGCTCTCGGCCTGCTCCAGCGCCCAGCCGACCTGGCGGTCGTGCAGGTTGTGCAGGTCGGTCTCCTCGGTCTTGGCCAGCAGCGCCCAGGCCACCCGGCCGGTGGCCACCGCATCCGCTTCGGCGTCGTGGGCGCCCTCGAGCAGCACGCCGTAGTACTCGGCGGTCGCCACGAGGGTGCGCTTGCCCTTGCGGTAGCGGTCGACAGCCTTGTCAATCACATACGGGTCGAGCACCGGGCCGAAGTCCTCGATGGGCACCAGGCCGTAGCGGCGGGCCTCGGCGTTGAGCATGGACAGGTCGAAGCTGGCGTTGTACGCCACGATCGGGCGGCCGCCCTCGATGCTGCGGCGCAACACCGTGAGCATCTCGGCGATGGCGGTGGCAGGGTCGACCCCGTCGCGCTGGGCGACCTCGTCGGTGATGCCGTGGATCGCGGACGCCCCGTCCGGAATGGGGATACCGGGGTTGAGCAGCCAGCTGTACGAGCCGTTCACCGCGCCGTCGCGCATGACCCGGCCGATGAAGCACGTGACGATGCGGTCCTCGTCGGTGTTGACCCCGGTGGTTTCGAGGTCGAACACGCACAGCGAGGGGATGTCGGCGATTGCGGTCTTCGCGATAGTTGTCTGCACGCTCCGACCCTATCGGCGCCCACCGACACTGCCCGGCAGGTGCGTGGGAGTGCCGCGGAAGTGTTCCGCGAGCTGTGAGATTGGCCCCAGGAAATCGCATCCTGTGGTGCTTTTCTCACGGCTCGCGGGATGTGGGCGGGGTTACCAGGTGCCGGGGCGGTAGTCCTTGAGAAAGACCCCGTGCACGTCTTCGCCGTGCTCGCCGCGCACGATGGGGTCGTACACCCGGGCGGCGCCGTCGACCAGGTCGAGCGGGGCGTGGAAGCCCTCCTCGGCCAAGCGGATCTTGGTGGGGTGCGGACGCTCGTCGGTGATCCAGCCGGTGTCGACGCTGGTCATCAGGATGCCGTCGGAGAGCATCTCCTTCGCGCTGGTGCGGGTAAGCATGTTCAGCGCGGCCTTGGCCATGTTGGTGTGCGGGTGGCCGGGACCCTTGTAGCCGCGGCCGAAGACACCCTCCATCGCCGACACGTTCACGATGTAGGTGCGCCGGGCGTCGGATGCCGCCATCGAGGCGCGCAGGCGACTGACCAGCAGGAACGGCGCGGTGGTGTTACACAACTGGACCTCGAGCATTTCGAGGGGGTCGACGTCTTCGACGTTGGCCGTCCAGCTGTTCTCCTCGTGCAGGTCGGGCACCAGGCCACCCGCGTCGATGGCGGTGCCCGCGGCGAGCCGCGCCAGCGAGGAGGATCCGGGGGCCAGGGCCAGCGCCGTGAGGTCGTCTGCGGTGAGCGCGGCGCCGGTCGCCGCGGCGGCGAGGATCGGGTGGCTCGCGACGGAAGCGGCCAGCGCGGTGGGGTGCGCGTCGTTGGTGTGCCCGAACGAGACGATCTCGGGCAGTTCGCCCTCCGGCAGCGGCGACGACTCGGCCTCCACCAGCGGGGAGTACGAGCCGGGGGAGCGGCGCACGGTCTGGGCGGCGTTGTTGATCAGGATGTCCAGCGGGCCCTGCGCGGCGACGGAGTCGGCCAGGCCGATCACCTGGGCCGGGTCGCGCAGGTCGATGCCCACCACGCGGAGGCGGTGCAGCCAGTCCCTGGAGTCGGGCATGGCGCTGAAGCGTCGTACGGCGTCGCGGGGAAACCGGGTGGTGATCGTGGTGTGGGCGCCGTCGCGTAGCAGCCGCAAGGCGATGTACATGCCGATCTTGGCGCGGCCGCCGGTGAGCAGGGCGCGCTTGCCGGTGAGGTCGGTGCGGGCGTCGCGCTTGGTGTGGCTCATCGCCGCGCAGCTCGGGCAGAGCTGGTGGTAGAACGCGTCGACGAGGGTGTACTTCTGCTTGCAGATGTAGCAGGCTCGCGGCACGAGCAATTCGCCGGCGGAGGGCCGGTCCGTGCCGAGTCGCAGCTGGGCGCCGATGGTCTCGTCGTCGATGCGGGTGGGAGCACCGGTGGCGGTGGCGGCGATGACCTCGCGGTCGGCGTCGGCGATCAGCTGGCGCTTCTCGTGCCGGCGCACGGTCTTCACCGATTTGAACATCTTGGCAGTGGCCTGGCGAACGGTGACGAAATCGGGGTCGTCCGGGTCGATGGTCGCCAGGGAGGCGAGCACGCGCAGGGCTACCTCGAGGTCGTGGGGGTCGATCGCGGGGGCGGTGGCGTCGGCGGGTCTCTCGGCGGGCGCGCTCTGCGGGTGTTGCTCGGTGGTCATCAGAGAATTCTACGACGGTGCGTCCGCCCGTCATACTGCCGGGCATACAGACAACTGTGGCCGGTGCGGACGATTGCGCCCGGCGTGCGGGTAACAATTGTCCGCACCGGCCACAGTTACCTCCGAAGAGGCGACCCTCCGATGAGGAAGGAGGCGGTGCGAGGTGGAGCTAGACCTTGGCCGGCTCTGCGTCGGTCTCGGTCTTGAGCTCGCTCAGGTCCATCGACGAGGTCGGCGGCTCGAAGGTGGCGTCGAACGGCATCTCGTCGTGGTCGAGCAGCGGGTTCTCGAACTGGCCGGCGACGAGTTCATGCGCCTCTTCGACCGTCTGCACGCTCGGCATGGAGCCGGGCAACGGGCGGTTGGCGGATTCCTTGAGCCAGAAGATGCTGATTCCACCGATGAACGAGGTCGCCATCAGGTAGTAGGCCGGCATCATGTCGTCGCCGGTTCCCGCGATGAGCGCCGCGATGATGAACGGCGTGGTGCCACCGAAGATCGCGACGGCGAAGTTGTACGCGATGCCCATGGCCCCGTAGCGGCTGGCGGTGGGGAAGAGGGCCGGCAGCGCGGAGGCGAGGTTGGCGACGTAGAACGTGACCGGAAGGGCGATCAGGGCCAGACCCAGCAGTGTCGTCCAGACGGAGCCGGCTCCGATGAGCAGGAACGCGGGGATGGCGAAGACCACGGCGCTGATCGAGCCCATCCAGAGCACCGGGCGACGGCCGATCTTGTCGCTCAGACGGCCGGTGAGGGGGATGCAGCAGGCCATGATCACGAGGACCGGGATCGTCAGCAGCGTTCCGTGCAGCTCGTCGTACCCCATGGTGCTGGTGAGGTAGGTCGGCATGTACGAGGTGAGCGCGTAGCCGACGGTGTTCGCGGCGGCAACGAGGATCATCGCGAGGACGATTCCGCGCCAGTAGTTCTTGAAGATGGCGACAGGTCCCTTGGGGATGCTGTCGTCGTTGACGAAGTTCGGATCCTTCAGCGCGATCTCCTGAGCGTCCAGGCTGGCCTGGAAGGTCGGCGACTCCTCGATCTTCATCCGGAAGTAGATCGCGATCAGGCCGAGGGGGCCCGCGAGCAGGAACGGCAGACGCCAGCCCCACTCTTCCATCGCGGCCTGGCCCAGGGTCACCTGCAGGATCGACACGAGAGCGGCACCCATGGCGAAGCCGAGGTAGCTGCCCATGTCGAGGAAGCTGGCGAGGAAGCCGCGATTCTTGTCCGGGGCGTGCTCGCTCACGAAGGTGGTGGCACCGGCGTACTCGCCACCGGTGGAGAATCCCTGTACGAGCTTGGTCAGCACCAGCAGCACGGCGGCCCAGATGCCCAGCTGCGCATAGCCGGGCAGGATGCCGACAACGAAGGTGGACGCGGCCATGAGCATCAGCGTCATGGCGAGCACCTTCTGTCGGCCGAGCTTGTCGCCCAGCCAACCGAAGAACACGCCGCCGAGCGGGCGGGCGATGAAGGTGGCGGCGAAGGTGCCGAGGAGGAACAGGGTCTGCACGGTCGGGTCTGCCTCGGGGAGGAAGACGGGACCCATGGTGGTGATCAGGTAGCCGAAGACACCGACGTCATACCATTCCATGGTGTTTCCGACGATGGTGCCGCCGAGAGCCTTCTTCAGCATCGGGCGGTCGACGACGTTCACGTCGGACACCTTCAGGCGCCGTCGAAGCAGCGGCTTCTTGATCTTCTTCACGGTGTGATCCGCTCCGTTGATTGCGTTTGACATACGTCACTTTCTGACAATAGAGATGCCTCTTTTGGAGGTCATGACATGACTCTTGCGCAGACATATCAGGCCTCGTGTAGAGGTCATGAGATGCCTCAGATCGAGGTCATGTGCCCCGGATGCGGAGCAGCCCCTCAGCGGGCATAAGCGTCAATTTTAGCGCAATTTGCCTCAGAATCAGGCATTTCTCTTTCGATAGCTGCTCTGGACAGGGCTTTAGCCGGGTACGGGGCGTGCCGGTTTGGCGGCAATTCGGCGCCTTCGACTCGCTTAGGCTGGTTCGATGAGTGACTCTGTGACCTTCTGGTTTGACCCCTCCTGCCCCTGGGCATGGATGACTTCTCGTTGGGTAGACGAGGTGAGCGATCTACGCGGCTTCGAGGTGAGCTGGCAGGTCATGAGCCTGGCCGTGCTGAACGAGAACACCGACGTCTCCGAGGAGTACCGCGCGCTCTTCCCCCGAGCCCTCAAATACACCCGCCTCGTGCAGGCCGCGCAGGAGCTGCACGGCCAGGAGACGGTGAAGGCCCTCTACGACGCCCTGGGCACCCGTATCCACCACGAGGGCAATTCGGATGCCGCGTCCGTGATTCCCGCGGCGCTCGCCGAGGTGGGCCTGCCGGCCGACTTCGCCCGCTTCGCCGAGAGCGACGAGTTCGACCTGCAAATGCGCGCCAGCCACTTCGACGGCATCAACCGGGTGGGCCAGGACGTCGGCACCCCCGTGATCGCCGTGAACGACGTGGCCTTCTTCGGACCGGTCATCTCACCGGCACCCACTGGAGAAGCGGCACTGGCCCTGTGGGACGGCGTGGTCGCGGTGGCCAGCTACGACGGCTTCTTCGAGATCAAGCGCAGCCGCACCCGCGACCCGATCTTTGCGCCCGCCCTCGTCGCGGTCGCCGAGTAGCCGCGCTGCAGCATCCCGCGCGACTAAATAGACTGCTCATCATGCGCATCCACATCGCCACCGACCACGCCGGCCTCGACTTCAGCACCCTCCTGATCAGCCACCTCGGTACGGCCGGCCATGAGGTCATCGACCACGGGCCCACCAGTTACGAACCGCTCGACGACTACCCGGCGTTCTGCATCAGTGCGGCCGCGGCCGTCGTCGCCGACCAGGCGGCCGGCGTTGAGGCCCTCGGCGTGGTGTTCGGCGGCTCAGGCAACGGTGAGCAGATCGCGGCCAACAAGGTGCGCGGCGCCCGCGCGGCGTTGGTCTGGAACCCGGCCACAGCCGCCCTTGCCCGCGAGCACAACAACGCCAACGTCATCGCGATCGGCGCCCGCCAACACCCCATCGAGGACGTCATCGCGTTCATCGACACGTTCATCGCCACCCCGTTCCCCGGCGAGGAACGCCACCAGCGCCGCATCGACCAGCTCGCCGAATACGAGACAACGGGCACCATTGCCGGCACCGTCCTGGCCGTCTGAGCGGCTGAGTAGCCGAACCGCCATCACCTGAGTCACCGAATCCGAAAGGCGTCGCCGTGCCAGAGGGTCATTCCGTCCACCGCATCACCCGGCAGTTCGTGCGCAACTTCGTGGGCCGCACGGTGGAGCTGTCATCGCCGCAGGGCCGGTTCGCGGCCGGTGCGGCCCAACTGAGCGGTCACGTGATGACGGATGCCCGCGCCGTGGGCAAGCAGATGTTCCTCGAGTTCGACAACGGGCTCTGGTTGCGCGTGCACCTGGGCATGTACGGGGCCTGGGACTTCGCGGGCGACATCATCATGGATGCCACGATCGCCTCGAGCAACGGCCGGATGGGGCAGACCAACCAGCGCGGCACGGACCTCGCGCCGGTGCTGGATTCCGCCGGCGAGAACTCCATGCACAGCATCGGTGCGCCCCGCCGCACCCGGGTGCGCATGGCCGAGCAGGAGAAGGAGATCGACCAGCTCGATACCTTCCCGCCGGAACCGGTCGGCCAGGTACGGGTGCGCCTGCTCACCGACACCGTCTCGGCCGACCTGCGCGGCCCGACCGCCTGCGAGGTTCTCGACCCCGCCCAGGTGGACGCCGTGATGGCCCGGCTCGGCCCGGACCCCCAGCTGGACGACACCCCCGAAGCCGAGCAGCGCTTCGTCGACACCGTAGACAAGAAGCCCACCCGCATCGGCCTGTTGCTGATGGACCAGTCCGTGGTCAGCGGCATCGGCAACGTCTACCGCGCCGAGCTGCTGTTCCGGGCGAGGATCAACCCGCACGCCCCGGGCAAGTCCCTGAGCGAGGAGGGCCTGCGCTCCCTCTGGCGGGACTGGGCGCACCTGCTGGCCATCGGTGTGAACACCGGCCAGATGATGACCATGGATGACCTGACCGGTGACGACTACCGGCTCGCGATGAAGAACCGCGCCGACCGGCACTGGGTCTACAAACGCGAGGGGTTGCCCTGCCGGATCTGCGGCACCCACATCACCCTCGAGGAGATGGGCGCCCGCAAGCTCTACTACTGCCCGTCCTGCCAGGCCTGACCCGTCCCATCCGCCGCACCTGCTTCATTCGCCGCTGACCCCGCCCGCACCCCAGGAGCCTGCCCCGTGAGAACCAACCCCAGCTTCGCGCTCGACCAGGTCGACGAGGTGCGCCGGCTGATCCGGGAGTACCCCTGGGTGACCCTGGTGAGCTCCACCGTCGCCGGCGAGCTCGTCGCCTCGCACTATCCCGTGATCCTCGACCCCGCCGCCGGCGCCGGCGAGATCGTGCTGCTCAGCCACGTCGGCCGGCCAGACGAACAGCTACACGAACTGGGCGCGCACGAGATGCTCGTGATCGTGCAGGGCCCGCACGGCTACATCTCACCCGGCTGGTACGACGCACGGCCCGCCGTGCCCACCTGGAACTTCGTCACCGCGCACCTGCACGGCACCCCGGAGATCCTCTCCAATGCCGAGAACCTGCGGGTTCTGGCCGCCCTGGTCGACCACTTCGAAGACCGCCTGGACGAACCCCGGCGCCTGAACGGTACCCCCGAGAACGCTGACTACGCCGCCCGCATCGTCGCCGGCACAGTCGGGTTCCGCCTGCGGGTGACCCGCTTCACGGCCAAGGACAAAATGAGCCAGAACAAGCCGGCCGAGACCGTGGACCGCATCCTCGCCGAACTCGACGGCGACGGCCCCTACGCGAGCCCGGCGCTGGCCGCCCGGATGCGCCGCGCCCGCGACAGCGCCTCCGAACACAGCGCCTCCGAACACAGCGCCTCCGAACACAGCGCCTCGGAACACAGCGCATCTGAACACAGCGCCTCCGACCGAGCCGCCGAATGAGCCTGGTGCTGCGCAACGGTCGACTGCCCGGCAGCGACGACCTCGTCGACGTGCGCATCGACGACGGCCTGATCACCTCGATCGGCTACCTCGCACCCACGAGCGACCGCTCAGCGGCGACCCGGACCGTGGATCTCGGCGAGCGATGGATCACGCCGGGGCTCTGGGACAACCACGTTCACTTCAGCCAGTGGTCCCAGACCTCCAGGCGGCTCGACGTGTCCGACGCGACCAGCGCCCGGGCGGCCGCCGACCTGGTGGCTGACCGGCTGGCCGCCGTGCCGGCCGTCGGCGAGCACGACAGGCTCGTCGGATTCGGCTTTCGGGACGCCCTGTGGACAGACACCCCGAGCCGCACCCTGCTCGACGCCGCCTCAGGGCCGGTGCCGGTGGTGCTGGTCAGCGGCGACCTGCACAGCTGCTGGCTGAACTCCGCCGCCCTCGCGGTGTACGGCTTCGCCGGCCACCAGACCGGGCTGCTGCGCGAGGATGACGCCTTCGCGGTGGAACACGCCATCGACAACGTGCCGGACGCCGACCTCGACGCCTGGGCCGACGAGGCCGCCCGCGCCGCGGCCGCCCGCGGTGTGGTGGGCATCGTCGACCTCGAGATGACCTGGAACCTGGACGTGTGGCGGCGCCGCATCAGTGCCGGCACCGACTCGCTGCGGGTGGACTTCGGCCTCTACACGCACCACCTCGACGACGCGATCGAGCAAGGCCTCACCAGCGGCCAGGTGATCGACGGCACCGGGGGACTCCTCACCGTCGGCCCGTACAAGGTGATCACCGACGGCTCACTGAACACCCGAACCGCGTACTGCTTCGACGCCTACCCAGGTCTCGCCGGCGACCACGACCGCGGCATGCTCACCGTGCCCGCCGTCGAGCTTGTCGAATTGATGCGGCGGGCCGACGCCGCCGGCATCCGCCCGGCCGTGCACGCCATCGGCGACAACGCTAACAGCCTCGCCCTCGACGCCTTCGAGGCCGTGGGCTGCACCGGCAGCATCGAGCATGCCCAGCTGCTCACCGCGGCCGACGTGGCCCGGTTCGCACGCCTGGGCGTCACGGCCAGCGTGCAGCCCGAGCATGCCCTCGACGACCGCGACGTGGCCGACCGGTACTGGGCCGGCCGAACCGACCGGGCGTTCCGGCTGGCCGACCTGCTCGCCGCCGGGGTGCACCTGGCGCTCGGCTCCGACGCGCCCGTCGCCCCGCTCGACCCCTGGGTGGCGATCTCGGCCGCCGTGGGCCGCAGCCGGGGCGAGCGTGCCGCCTGGCACCCCGACCAGGCGATCTCCCGGCAGGCGGCGCTGGCGGCATCCGCCCGCGGCCGGCACGGCATCGTTGTGGGTCAGACGGCCGACCTCTCGATCTGCGAGATCGACCCGTTTGTGGCGTCGGTGGCCGACCTGCGACGGATGCCCGTGGCCGCGACACTGCTCGGCGGCCGGTTCACGCACGACACGCTCTGAGGTGCGGGGGATAACCCCCAGGCCGATCCGGCGGCTGGGGGGATGGGCACCCGGCGCGGCGCAGAGCACGCTGGAACAATGACGAACGACACCCTCAATTCCACTACCGGCGCCAGTGACACCACCGGGAGCCCGAACTCTGCCACGCTGGGCTTCGTGCAGCCCACCAGCAAGCCCGCCGATGCCGGCCTGACCACTTCCGGCCAGACCCCCTCCGGCCAGACCCCCGCTCACCCCTCCGACACCGGGCCAAGCGGCTACCTCGGCCTGTGGGCGCGCATCCCCAGGGAACTGGGGTTCCTACTGCCCACCCTGCTCATCGTCATCGCATCCCTGACGGTCCTGGTGACCCTGTTCTCCACGGGGCTGAGCCTGGTCGCCGTCTTCGTCGGCCTGTTCATCGTCGTGGCCGCCCTGTACGCCGCCCGCGGCTTCGGCGTCGTCGAACTCACCCGGCTGCGCTGGGCCGGCCAGCCGGTCATCACCCAGCCGCAGTGGACGCCGCGCGGCGAACCCGCGACACCGCTGCGCGCCATCCTCGGCCCGCTGGTGTCCGGGCACTACTGGCTCTACCTGCTGCACGGCATGATCGTGAACTTCATCGTGGGTGTCGTGTCCTGGTCGATAACCATCGTGTGGATGTTCGGCGCTCTTGGCGGACTCACCTACTGGACCTGGAGCTGGTCGCTGCCGGACAACACCGAATCCGTGGGGCTCTTCGGGCTGGTCACCGGTTCGTTCGGCCCGGGAAGCACCCAGAATCTGGCCGCCGAGAACGTGCTGAACGCCGCCCTGGGCCTGGCCTTCCTGCTCACCCTGCCGTTCGTCACCCGCGGCATGGTCCTGATGCACCAGGGCATCGCCCGCGTGATGCTCGGCGCCTGGTCCTCCGAGGTCCTGCAGCGCGAGGTCGCCGACCTCAGCGCGTCGCGTGGCGCCGCCGTGTCGGCCGAAGACCAGTCGCTGCGTAGGCTCGAACGTGACATCCACGACGGGCCCCAGCAGCGCCTGGTGCGCCTGCAAATGGACCTCGCCAGCGCCGAACGCCGCCTCGACGACGATCCGGATGCCGCGCGCCAACTTCTGGTGGAAGCCCGCGAACAGGCTCGCGACACCCTCGAGGAACTGCGGGCGCTGTCCAGGGGACTGGTGCCGCCGATCCTGCAGGACCGCGGCCTGATCGTGGCCCTGGAGTCGCTGGCCGCCCGCAGCACCGTGCCCGTGCACCGGGAACTGCAGGTCGACCGGGACCTGCGCCTGCCGTCGGAGATCGAACGCAGCGCCTACTTCATCGCCGCCGAACTGCTCACCAACGTGGCCAAGCATGCCGACGCCACGAGTCTGCGGCTGCGCCTGGAGTTGCGCCGGGTGCCGGAGGACGACTCCACCTGGCTGGACCTCTGGGTCATCGACAACGGCCACGGCGGCGCCGTGCTCCGCGAAGGCCACGGCCTGGCCGGCCTCGACGAACGCCTCAAGGGCCTGCGCGGGGTGCTCTCCGTGCGAAGCCCTCACGGCGGTCCCACCGCGGTCGGCGCACACATCCCGCTGGTCAGCGACCCGGGCAGTTCGCTCACTCGGCCGTGAGTGCGCCCTATCCTGAACGGGTGAGCACCCTTCCGCAGCCGGGCCCTTCCCAACCGCTACGCCTGGTCCTGGCCGAAGACTCCGTGCTGCTGCGTGAGGGCCTGGTGCGGCTGTTCGCCGAGGCGGGTTTCGAAACCGTGGCCGCCTACGGCGACGCCGACTCTCTGCTCGCCGAGGTGGACTCCCTGCGGCCCGACCTGGCCGTGCTCGACGTGCGGATGCTGCCCACCTTCCGCGACGAGGGTGTGCGCGCAGCCATCGAGCTGCGACGCCGGCTGCCGGGCATCGGCATTCTGCTGCTCAGCCAGTACGTCGAGGGCACCTACGTGCAGGAACTGTTGGCGTCGGGGGAGGGCGGCCTGGGCTACCTGCTCAAGGACCGGGTCGCGTCGCTTGACGAGCTGCAGGATGCCGTCGCCCGAGTGAGCGCCGGCGGCACCGTGCTCGACCCCCAGGTGGTGCGGGAACTGCTGGCCAGGCGGACCAACCCGCTGGCGGCGCTCACTCCGCGGGAGCGTGACGTGCTCGGCCTGATGGCGGAGGGGCGCACAAATGTGGGCATCGCCGAACGCCTCGTAATCGGGGTGGGGGCGGTGGAGAAGAACGTCACCGCGATCTTCGTCAAGCTCGGCCTAGACGACACCGGGTCCGATCACCGCCGGGTGCTCGCGGTGCTGGCCTTCCTGCAGGCTTAGCTGGTCGGTTCCCGGTTTCCCGGCCCGCCCCGGGGTGATGCTGCCGGCGGTGGCGACGGGAACAGGGGCGTGTACCGGCGCCAGAAGCCGAGGAACCGGTTTCGGCCCACCGTGATCGAGCCGGCAAGGAAGCCCACGCCGCCCGCGACCGAGATCGCGACGCAGATGAGCAGCGGCAGGCCCAGCCCGAGGGTGATCCCGGCCAGCAAGAGGCCGAGCAGGGTGGAGTTCACCGCGATGATGAACATCATGCTGCTGCCCAGCACCTGGCTGAAATTCCTCGGCCGGCCGCCCAGGAAGTAGTAGGTGGTCTGGGTGCCCGGTAGGTCGTCGAAGCGGGACGCCATCAGATACGGCGCGACGCCCGGGTCAAGATCCACGTACGCCGCCCGCAACCTGTTCATCGCGAGCACATAGGCCAGGTCCTCCATGCCCACATTCGTCACCCGCACCTGGGTGAGCACGCCAACGAGCAGGATGATGCTGAGTACCGTGAGCGCGAAGCCGGGGAAGCCCTCGTCGAATTTGGTGGCCTGACCGGCCAGGGCCAGGCTCACCAGTCCGGCCGAGACCAGGTAGAGGAACATGCTGATGCGGGTGAGCACCTCACCCTGGGTGGTGCTGCGCGAGGCGAGCAGGCTCCAGTGCTCGGTGGCGAGTAGCTGCGCGCGCACCGCGGGTGGAACCTCTGGTTTCGGCTCAGGCGACGCCGGCTCCTCGTCGGACATGCAGCCATACTGGCCCGCATCCTTCCGGCCGCACAGGGCACAGTCCGTGATGGAGCAGACCCGTGATGGAGGACACTAGGACCATGAGCGTGATTGAGAACTCCAAACTGGCCATCGTCGGAGCCGGTGCCGTCGGCACCTCCCTGGCCTATGCGGCCCTGATCCGCGAGTCCGCCCGCGAGGTGGCCCTGTACGACATCAACTCGGCCAAGGTGGCCGCCGAAGTGCTCGATCTCGCGCACGGCACCCAGTTCACCGGCGCGTCCAGGGTCACCGGCGGTGACGACCTCGACGTGGTCAGCGACGCCAACGTGGTCGTGATCACCGCCGGCGCCCGCCAGCATCCCGGCCAGTCGCGGCTCGAGATGGCCGGCGTGAACGTGGAGATCCTGCGCGACCTGATGCCCAAGCTCGTCAAGCGGGCCCCCGACGCCATCTTCGTGCTGGTGACCAACCCCGTCGACGTGCTCGCCGTGGCCGCCCAGCAGTTCAGCGGGCTGCCGCCGGCGCGGGTGTTCGGCTCCGGCACCGTGCTCGACTCCTCCCGGCTACGCTGGATGCTCTCCGAACGGGTCGGCGTGGCAATCTCCAATGTGCACGCCCTCATCGTCGGCGAACACGGTGACTCCGAGTTCCCGCTCTGGTCCCAGGCGCGTGTCGGTCCGATCTCCCTGGCCGACTGGATGCTCGCCCGCGGCGCTTCGGGATCCGCAGCCACCGGTTCCGTCCCGTTCTCCGAGGCCGAATTCGAGTCGATTTCGGACGAGGTCAAGAACGCCGCATACAAGGTGATCGAAGGCAAGGGCGCCACGAACTACGCCATCGGCCTCTCCGGCGCACGGATCGTCGAGGCGGTGTTGCGGGACGAGGGCGCCATCCTGCCGGTCAGTTCGGTGCTGACCGACTACCGCGGCGTCAGCGGGGTGGCCCTGTCGGTGCCCAGCGTCATCGACGCCAGCGGCATCGCCCGCGTCATCGACGTGCCGTTCTCGGCCAAGGAACAGGCCCTGTTCGAACACTCAGCCGCGACCCTGCGCGCCTCTCTCGACACCCTCGGGCTGGCCTGACCCATGGAGCCGAAACTCGGATACGGCTGGACCGAAGACAAGATCCCCGATCTCACCGGCACCACCGCCATCGTGACGGGGGCCAATTCGGGCCTCGGCTTCGTGACCGCGGCGCAGCTGGCCGCGCACGGCGCCTCAGTGACTCTGGCCGTGCGGGATGCCGCCAAGGGAACGGCGGCCGTCGAACGGATGCGCCCCCGCCTGCCAGACGCAGACCTCACCGTGCGGGTACTCGATCTGGCCAGCCTGGACTCCATCGCCGCGTTCGCCGCGGGATTCATGGCCGACACGGGTCGCCTCGACCTGCTGGTGAACAACGCCGGCGTGATGAACCTGCCCCAGCGGCGCACGGCAGACGGTTTCGAGATGCAGTTCGGCACCAACCATCTGGGTCACTTCGCGCTCACCGGGCGCGTGCTGCCGCTGCTGGTGGCCAGCCCGGATGCGCGCGTTGTGACGCTGTCGTCGGCCGTGCACCGCATCGGGCGGATGAACTTCGACGACCTGATGGGCGCCAAGCGCTACCGGCCGTGGCCGGCGTACGGGCAGAGCAAGCTCGCCAACCTGTTGTTCACCAGCGAGCTGCAACGCCGGTCGGCCGCAGCGAAGCTGTCCCTGCGGGCGGTGGCGGCGCATCCCGGATTCGCCCTGACGAACCTGCAGACCGCCGGCCCCGCCATGCGCGGCGCGAAGACCACCACCAGGCGCAGCCGCCTGGTCGCGGCGCTCACCAGGGAATTCGCCCAGCCGGCCGTGTGGGGCGCGTTGCCCACGCTGTATGCGGCCACTCTGCCCGGGCTGGCGGGCAACTCGTTCGTCGGGCCAGAGGGGTTCGGGCAGCAGCACGGGCATCCGGTGCCGGTGACGCGCTCCAAGCGCGCACAGAACACCGACGACGCCCGCCGCCTCTGGACCGAGAGCGAACGCCTCACCGGTGTGACCTACGCCTTCGCCTGAGCCGGAAGGGCCCAAGACCCTTGCAATATGGAGGGGATGACGGGAATCGAACCCGCGCCATCAGTTTGGAAAACTGAGGCTCTACCATTGAGCTACATCCCCATGTGCCACACGTGCTGGCACTCGAATATCGTAGTACAGGTTTCGGCGCAGGATGTGCCGCAGCGCCGACAAACGCCCCGGAACGCGCCCGGAATTCGCTCAGGGACGCCCCGGGCTTCGGGTCGTGCACTAGACTGACGGAGGTCAATCCGCCTGTCGCGTGAGTATGCGCGCCAAGTTGGTGGCCCCAACGGGTGAGATGACATCCGGGGCGTAGCTCAGCTTGGTAGAGCGCTCGGTTTGGGACCGAGAGGTCGCAGGTTCGAATCCTGTCGCCCCGACCATCACCCCCCTGCACATCTGTCGAACATAATCTGTCGAACACAGGAGATTTAAACGTGAAGTCCACGGTAGAAAAGCTGAGCCCCACGCGCGCCAAGGTCACCATCTCGGTGACTCCGGAAGAGCTGAAGCCCAGCATCACCCACGCCTACGGGCACATCGCCGAAGACATCAACATCCCCGGCTTCCGCAAGGGCAAGGTTCCGCCGCCCATCATCGACCAGCGCGTCGGCAAGTCCGCCGTGCTGGAGCACGCCGTCAACGAGAGCCTCGACGGTTTCTACCGCAAGGCCGTCGACGAGCACAAGCTGCGACCGCTCGGCCGTCCGGAGGCCGACATCGTCGAGTGGCCCAGCGACAAGGACTTCTCCGGCGACCTGCTGCTGGCCATCGAGGTCGATGTGCGTCCCGAGATCGACCTGCCCGCCTACGAGGGCCTCAAGCTCACCGTTGACGCCGTCGAGATCTCCGACGACGAGGTCACCGAAGAGCTGAACACCCTGCGCAGCCGCTTCGGCACGCTGATCACGGTCGACCGTCCCGCCACGTCTGGTGACTTCGCCCAGATCGACCTCGTCGCATCCGTCAACGGTGTCGAGGTCGACAACGCCAGCGGCATCTCCTACGAGGTCGGCTCCGGTGACCTCATCGAGGGCATCGACGAGGCCCTCGAGTCCCTCACCGCCGGTGAGACCACCACGTTCGCGTCGAAGCTCCTCGGCGGCGACCACGAGGGCGAGACGGCAGAGATCACGGTCACCGTCATCGCCGTCAAGGAGCGCGAGCTTCCCACCGCCGACGACGACTTCGCGCAGATCGCCAGCGAGTTCGACACCATCGACGAGCTCACCGAGAGCCTCAAGGTCCAGGTCGGCCGTTCCAAGGTCTTCGGCCAGGGCAACCAGGCCCGCGAGCTGCTCATCGAGCAGCTGCTCTCCTCCGTCGAGGTCCCGATCCCCGAGGCGATCATCGCCGACGAGGTGCACCGTCACCTCGAGGGCGAGAACCGCCTCGAGGACGAGACCCACCGCGCCGAGGTCACCGAGGCCAGCGAGAAGACCTTCCGTCAGCAGATCCTGCTCGACACCATCGCAGAGGCCGAAAAGGTCAAGGTGAGCCAGGACGAGCTCACCCAGTACCTGATCCAGGGTGCCTCGCAGTACGGCATGGACCCGAGCGAGTTCGTTCAGGCCCTCTCCGGCAACGGCCAGATCCCGTCCATGGTCGCCGAGGTCGCCCGTAACAAGGCCCTCGCGATCGCCTTGGGCAAGGCCGAAGTCACCGACTCCAACGGTGCCGCTGTCGACCTGTCCGAGTTCACGGCCGTCGTCGACGACGAGCCCGCAGCGGATGAGGCCACCGACGAGGCTGCTGCCGACGAGGCTGCTCCCGACGAAGCCGCCGAGGAGGCGCCCGCCGCCGAGGCCAAGCCGAAGAAGAAGGCTGCAGCAAAGAAGTAACCCTGACGCCTGATGGCGCCAGCAAACGGGTCGGATGTCTTCGGACATCCGGCCCGTTTTTCGTGCACCGCCGCCGGCGTGAATCTGCCGAGGGCGAACAGAGCCTTTTGTGCGCGTTGGACCCTATAGATTCATTCTGAAGCGACAAGCGAAACGGAGCGCGACATGGCCGAAATGGCACTTACACCCGGCGTTTTTGACAAACTGCTGGCCGACCGCATCATCTGGCTCGGCTCAGAGGTGCGGGACGATAACGCCAACGAGATCTGTGCCAAGATCCTGCTGCTGGCCGCAGAGGACTCGCAGCGGGACATCTTCCTCTACATCAACTCACCCGGTGGCTCGATCACCGCGGGCATGGCAATTTACGACACGATGAAGTTCGTATCGAACGACATCGTCACGGTGGGAATCGGACTGGCGGCCTCGATGGGCCAGTTCCTGCTCTCCTCCGGCACCAAGGGCAAGCGGTACATCACCCCGAACGCGCGAGTGCTGCTGCACCAGCCGTCCGGCGGATTCGGCGGCACGGCGGCCGACATCCAGACCCAGGCCAAGGTCATCCTCGACATGAAGAAGCGGATGGCCGAACTCACCGCCGAGCAGACCGGCAAGTCGGTCGAACAGATCCTCATCGACAACGACCGCGACAACTGGTTCACCGCCCAGGAGGCCCTGGCCTATGGATTCGTTGACCACCTGCGCGAATCTGCGACGCAGGTAGTCGGCGGCGGCGGCACCGACGACTCAGTGAACAAGAAGTAGGACGGGCAGAAAATGGAATTCACTAATTTTGGCCACCAGGCCGGCGGCTCGGCAACACAGGCCCCGCAGTCGCGCTACATCCTCCCCACGTTCGAGGAGCGCACGGCCTACGGCTACAAGCGCCAGGACCCGTACGCCAAGCTCTTCGAGGACCGCATCATCTTCCTCGGCGTGCAGGTTGACGACGCCTCCGCCGACGACGTCATGGCCCAGCTTCTTGTGCTCGAGAGCCAGGACCCCGACCGCGACATCGTGATGTACATCAACTCACCGGGTGGCTCGTTCACGGCCATGACGGCGATCTACGACACCATGCAGTACATTCGTCCGCACATCCAGACGGTCTGCCTCGGCCAGGCGGCATCCGCCGCCGCCGTGCTGCTGGCCGGTGGCACGCCCGGCAAGCGCCTCGCGCTGCCGAACGCCCGCATCCTCATCCACCAGCCCTCGGCCGGCGGCCAGGGCGGCGGCCAGGCCTCTGACATCGAGATCCAGGCGGCCGAGATCCAGCGGATGCGCGAATGGCTGGAAGAGACCCTCGCCGGTCACTCCAACCGCACCAAGGAGCAGGTCCACAAGGACATCGACCGCGACAAGATCCTCGGCGCGAAAGAGGCCCTCGAATACGGCCTGATCGACCAGATCCTGACCAGCCGTAAGAACGTTCCCACGCTGGTCAAGTAGCACCCCAACGACGGGTTGGCTCTCTGGCCAGCCTGTTCGCCGAACGGCGCGTCGCCCACCGGCGGCGCGCCGTTTCGCTTTGTTCCGTGGCTGCACGCATCTGTCACACGCACAAGCTAGGCTCGAATTCAGCGTCACTGATGGAGGAGGCTCACGGATGGCCCGAATAGGCGAGAGCGCCGACCTGTTGAAGTGTTCTTTCTGCGGAAAGAGCCAGAAGCAGGTGCAGCAGCTCATTGCCGGACCCGGCGTGTACATCTGCGATGAATGCGTTGAGCTCTGCAACGAAATCATCGAAGAACGTCTGGCCGAGGCGGGAGCCGAGGAAGTCGGCAGCGAATTCGAGCTGCCCAAGCCCCGGGAGATCTTCGGATTCCTCGAGGAGTACGTCATTGGGCAGGAAGCCGCCAAGCGCGCCCTGGCCGTTGCCGTCTACAACCACTACAAGCGCGTGCGCAGCCGCGCCACCCTGACCGCGGCCGACGCCATCCACGACGACGTCGAGATCGCCAAGTCGAACATCCTGCTGATCGGCCCCACCGGCTGCGGCAAAACCTACCTCGCGCAGACCCTCGCGAAGCGGCTTAACGTGCCGTTCGCCGTCGCCGATGCCACGGCACTGACGGAGGCCGGCTACGTGGGCGAAGACGTCGAGAACATCCTCCTCAAGCTCATCCAGGCCGCCGACTACGACGTGAAGCGCGCCGAAACGGGCATCATCTACATCGACGAGATCGACAAGATCGCCCGCAAGGCCGAAAACCCGTCGATCACCCGCGACGTGTCGGGGGAGGGCGTGCAGCAGGCGCTCCTGAAGATCCTCGAGGGAACTGTCGCCTCGGTGCCGCCGCAGGGCGGGCGCAAGCATCCGCACCAGGAGTTCATTCAGGTCGACACCACCAACGTGCTGTTCATCGTGGCCGGCGCTTTTGCCGGGCTCGACGACATCATCTCCCAGCGTGCCGGCAAGAAGGGCATCGGCTTCGGCGCCCCGCTGCACAGCAAGGGCGACGACATCAACCTCTTCAGCGAAGTACTGCCGGAAGACCTGCACAAGTTCGGGCTGATCCCCGAGTTCATCGGCCGGCTGCCCGTGGTGACCACGGTCACCCAGCTCGACCAGGTGGCCCTCATGCAGATCCTCACGGTGCCCAAGAACGCCCTGGTGCGCCAGTACCAGCGCATGTTCGAACTCGACGGTGTGGAGCTGGACTTCGAACAGCCTGCGCTCGAGGCCATCGCCGACCTCGCGGTCCTGCGCAAGACCGGCGCCAGAGGCCTCCGAGCCATCATGGAGGAGGTGCTAGGACCGATCATGTTCGAGGTGCCGTCCGCCACGGATGTCGCCCGGGTCGTGGTCACCCGCGAGTCGGTCCTCGAGAACGCGGCCCCCACCATCGTGCTGCACTCGGCTCGCCGCGAAGACAAGTCCGCGTAGCCAGACCCGCACGTTCCGGACCGCCCCCGACCTCGCGTTGGGGGCGGTTCTGCGTCTGCCACCGACAACTGTTCCCGCAACGGACAACTGCGGCCGGTGTGCCGGCAACAGTTGTCCGCGCGGGCAACAGTTACGCCTAGTTGAGGCCGCGGCGATCGAGCAGGGGCTGGATGTCGGCGTCGCGGCCGCGCCAGGAACGGTACGCGGCCAGTGGGTCTCCGCTGCCTCCCACACTGAGCAGCCGGTCGCGGAACCTGTCGCCGTTGGCCCGGGTGAGGCCGCCGTTCTCGGTGAACCAGGCCACGGTGTCGGCGTCGAGCACCTCGCTCCAGATGTAGGAGTAGTAGCCGGCGTCGTAGCCGCCGGAGAAGGTGTGCGCGAAGTAGGTGCTCGCGTACCTGGTGGGTACCACGGGGTTGTCGAGGCCCACCGCGGCCAGCGCGGCCGCCTCGAACGAGGCCACATCGCCAACGGTGTCGTCGGCGCCGATGCGGTGCCAGGCCTGGTCGAGTAGGGCGGCGGCGAGATACTCGCTGGTGGCGAAGCCCTCGTTGAACGTGGCCGACTCGCGGATGCGGTCCACGAGCTCCTGCGGCATGGACTCGCCGGTGCGGTAGTGCCTGGCGTAGTTCGCCAGGACCTCGGGCCAGAGCATCCACATCTCGTTGACCTGGCTGGGGAATTCGACGAAGTCCCGGTAGACGTTGGTACCGGCGAAGCGCGGATAGGTGACCTCTGCGAAAAGACCGTGCAGGGCATGCCCGAACTCGTGGAACAGGGTGGTGACCTCGTCGAAGCTGAGCAGGGTGGGGGAGCCGGCGGCGGGTTTGGGCACGTTGAGGGTGTTCGTGACGATGGTCGGTGTGCCCAGCAGGGTGCTTTGTGAGATCAGCGCATTCATCCAGGCACCGCCGCGCTTGGAGTCGCGGGTGTAGAAGTCGGCGATGTACAGGCCCACCGGCGAGCCGTCCTCATTCGCGACCTCGAAGACCCGGGCCTCGGGATTCCAGGCCGTGAGGTCGGGCCGTGCGGTGAAGGTGATCCCGTAGAGCCGGGTGGCAGCGTAGAAGACCCCGTCGTGCAGCACCCGCTCCAGTTCGAAGTACGGCCGCATGGCGCTCGTGTCGACGTCGTACCGTGCCAGTCGAACCTTTTCGGTGTAGAACGCCCAGTCCCAGGCGGCGAGCTCGAAGTCGCCGCCGGCGTCTCGTACCGCGGCCTGCAGCGCCTGCTGTTCGTCGCGCGCGTTGCGTGCCGCGGCCGGCGCGAGTCGATCCAGCATCCGGGCGACGGCTTCGGGGGACTTCGCTGTTTCGTCGGCCGTGACGTATGCGGCGTGGCTGGCGAAGCCGAGCAGCCGCGCGCGCCGGGCCCGCAGCCGGGTGATCTCGAGCACCAGCTCGCGGTTGTCGTGCTCGCCGCCGCGGATGCCGCGTGACCGGGATGCGGTCAACAGGCGTTCCCGAACCGCGCGGTCGGTGAGGGAGGCGAGGTACGGATGGCAGGTCGGCAACACCAGGGTGATGACGTACTTGCCGGTGAGACCCCGTTCGGCGGCGGCGCCGGCAGCCGCCGAGATCTCGCCGTCGCCGAGCCCGTCGAGCTCGGCGACGTCGTCGATAACGACGGCGAGGTCGTTGGTGTCGGCGAGCAGGTTCTTCTCGAACCGGGTGGAGAGGGTGGACAGGCGCATATTCAGGTCGCGCAGGGATGCTTTGTCAGCGTCGGAGAGCGCCGCGCCGGCGAGGGTGTACTCGGTGTGATACCGCTCGAGCAGGTACGCGGTCTCCGGGTCGAGATCCAGGGAGTCGCGTCGCTCCTGCAACGACGCGATACGGGCGTACAGCGCAGGGTCGAGCCGGATGGCGTCGGCGTGCGCTGCGAGCAGCGGTGCGAGCTCCTCCTCGAGTGCGGTGCCGAACTCTGTCGCGTCCGACGAGCTCAGCGAGAAGAACACCGTGGCCACGCGCTGCAGAACCTGTCCGCTGCGTTCGAGGGCGACGAGGGTGTTCTCGATGGTCGGCTCAGCTGGGTCTGCCGTGATGGCCGTGATCTCGGCGAGCTGCTCGGCCATCCCGGCGTCGAACGCCGGACGATAGTGCTCGTCGCGGATCTCACCGAAGGGGGGCAGCTGGTAGGGCAGGGTGCTGGGAGCAAGGAAGGGATTCGCGGAGTCGGCCATGGACTCAGCCTAGGACGCCGGTCGGCGGGGCCGCTCACAAGGGGGCCAGGCGTCGTACAGTGTCGGCATGAACAGTGTCGGCACGAGCAATGGAGGCCGGGGTGACACCCCGGAGCGACAGGAGACCGCACCCCGTGCCGGGCATCCGTTCGGTCACGAGCACCCGCAACGGGTATTGACCTGGCGCACCGCCGAGAATTCCGCCGGCTACCTGCTCCCGCACCTTCGACCCGGCCTCAGCTTGGTCGACGTCTCGAGCGGAGCGGGCACCGTCACGCTCGATCTGGCCCGACGGCTCGCGCCGGGCTCCGTTCTCGGCGTGGACACGTCGGCCCTGGCCGTGCAGCAGGCGGCGGGCCTGGCTTTCGATGAGGGAGTGCACAACGCCCGGTTCGCGGTCGGGAACGCCTATGCGCTGCCGGCGGAGGACGCATCCGTGGATATCGTGCATGCGCACCAGGTGTTGCAGCACCTGGACAGCCCGGTGGCGGCGTTGCGCGAGATGAGGCGGGTCCTCAAGCCCGGCGGCATTCTCGCCGCCCGCGATGCGGACTACGGCGCCGTGGCCTGGTACCCGAAGCTGGCCGGACTCAGCTCCTGGATTCAGGTGTACCGGGCCGTGCACAGGTTCGACGGCGGCGACCCCGACGCCGGTCGGGCGTTGAAGGCGTGGGCCAGGCAGGCCGGCTTCGACACGGTGAGCGTCAGCGCATCGATCTGGTGCTTCTCGTCGGAGGCGGAGCGGGAATGGTGGGGCGAATCCTGGGCGGCGCGCGTGATCGAGGCGGACTTCGCCTCTCACGCCGTCGAGTCCGGTGCTGCCCGGCTGAGCGAGCTGCACGAGATCAGCGCCGCGTGGCACCAATGGACGGAGGATCCGGACGGCTGGTTCGGCATGCCGCACGGGGAGATCATCGCCGTCCGTCCGTCCTAACAGGGCCGAGGAACCAGCACAGTGCAGTAGAACAGCACAGTGCTGTAGAAGCAGCAGAACAGCACAGTGCTGTAGAAATGGTACCGATGCCCATTCTCACGTCCCTCCAACGCTGGGCCGAGTCGTTCCCCGACCAGGTCGCCGTAGCCGTCGACGACGACAAGGTCAGCTACGCCCAGTTGCGCCAACGCATCCTCGACCACCACGGCACTACCGGCCTCACGGTGCTCAACCGGGTCAACAGCGTCGACGTCGTCGCTGACTTCCTCGCGGGTGTGTCGGGCAGCGGATGCGTCGCCATGCTCGACCCGCACTGGCCGGCGGGGCAGCGCGCCGAGGTCGAGGAGCGCCTGCGCGGCATCGCCACCGGATCCGATGCGCCCAGTGCGCCGGGTGCGCCCGGTCCCGGTGGACGCACCGCGGAGCGTCTTACCGACGGTCCGGCAGAGTCCACCTTCCTCTACGGGTTCACCTCGGGAACAACCTCCCTGCCCAAGGCCTTCCGCCGCACGCGGCGGTCCTGGCAGCGGTCACTCGAGCACAGCGCCGAGGTGCTGCACCTCACCCGGCATGACCGCACTCTCGCACCGGGTCCGCTCACTGCCAGCCTCAACCTCTACGCGCTGGCCGAATCGCTGCAGGCCGGCGGCAGCTTCCATACCCTGGAGAGGTTTGGCGTGGCGGCCGTGCTGGGCTGCCTCGAGCGAGAACGGATCACCAGGCTGGTGGCCGTTCCCACCGTGCTGCGGCTCCTCGCCGACCGGGCAGTGGCGGCCGGCCGGGTGGATCGCGGGCTCACCTGCATCGTGAGCGGTGGGGCCAGGCTCGACGCGGCCACCGCTGGGCTGCTGCAACGGTGGGCGCCCCACGCCACCATCGTGAGCTATTACGGCGCCGCCGAGTTGGGCTTCGTCGCGGCGTCGTCGGTGGCCCCTGGCGACGCTGCCGGCAGCGGCAGCGGCAGCGGCAGCGGCAGCGCCGGCGCCGACAGCGCCGTGGGCCAACCCTTTCCCGGGGTCAGCATCCGTATCGCGGACGACGACGGCCGACCGCTCCCCGCCGGCGCGACCGGAACCATCCAGGTTGTCAGCGACTTCGTCTGTGACGGCTACCTGTGGGGCGATGACGGCGAGGCGTTCACGCGCGTCGGCGGCTGGTGCACGGTCGGCGACCAGGGCTTTCTCGACGAGTCCGGCGTGCTTCACGTGCTGGGTCGCCGTGCCGATATGATCGTCAGCGCCGGCACCAATGTGTATCCGCAGGAGGTGGAGGCCGCCCTGCACCGGGTGCCAGGTGTGCAGGCCGCCGTGGTGACGGGATGCCCCGATGCCGTTGTCGGCACCCGGGTCGTCGCCGCCGTGGTCGCCGAGCCCGCGGTGGACGCCGCCCGGCTGCGGAACGCCTGCATCTCGGCGCTGGCCGGCGAGCACCGGCCGCGTGATTTCTTCCGGCTGACCGAGCTTCCCGTGACGACGGCCGGCAAGGTCAGTCGCGGCCTGCTTGCCCGGTGGATCGAGGAGGAGGACCCCCGTGTCGTTCGCCTCCGCTGATCCGCTCCGCCCCACTCCGGGTGTCGTCCCTGATGACCGGCAGCCCGTCATCCTGCTGGGCCGTCGCACGGCGTTCACCCGCCGCAACGGGGCCCTGCGCGGCCTGACCGCCGCAGAGCTGCTGGCGCCGGTGCTCGAGGCGGTCCTGGCCGACAGCGGCCTGCCCGCCGCAGACGTCGATGACGTGATCATCGGCAATGCCGTGGCTGGCGGCGGCAATGTGGCACGACTGGCCCTGCTTACGGCGGGACTTCCGCCGGCCGTTCCCGGGGTGACCATCGACCGGCAGTGCGGATCCGGCCTGGAGGCCATCGTTCTCGCCTGCCGGCTCGTGCAGGCCGGTGCCGGCAGCCTGTACCTCGCGGGCGGGGTCGAGAGCACGAGCACGGCGCCGCTGCGGGCCCACCGGCTCAGTTCCACGGAGGGCGCCCCGGACTTCTATGACCGGGTGAGATTCTCGCCCGACGACATCGGCGACCCGGACATGGGCGTTGCGGCCGAGACCGTCGCGGCCGCCTACGGCATCGAACGCGAGCGGCAGGATTCCTTTGCCCTCCGCAGCCACCGGCTCGCTGTTGAGGCCGGGCAGGCGGGCTACTTCGCCACCGAGATCGTCGACGTTGGGACGACGAACGGGCCGGTCTCAGTGGACTCCGGACCGCGGCCGGCCCTGGCCCCGAGCCTCCTGGCCCGGTTCCCCGCGGTGTTCGCGGCGGGGGGAACCGTCACGGCCGGTAACTCCTGCGGCGACGCGGATGGCGCCGTGGTGGTGGTTGTCACCAGCCGGGCGCGGGCGGCCGCTCTCGGCGCATCCGGTTGCCTGGCCTTCGTGGATGCGGTGCCGGCGGGCGTCGACCCCAACCTGCTCGGGATCGGCGGCGCGACGGCTGCACTCGGGCTCTTCGCTCGTACCGGTGTATCGGCCGCGCAGCTGGGCAGGGTCGAGTTTACCGAGGCGTTCGCGTCGCAGACGCTGGCGTCGCTGGACCTGATGGAGGTCCCGGTGGAGCGCGCCAACCAGCAGGGCGGTGCCATCGCGCTCGGGCACCCCTACGGAGCGTCCGGTGCGCTCCTGGTT
Organism: Cryobacterium adonitolivorans; assembly: GCF_004402695.1. Taxonomy (GTDB): domain Bacteria; phylum Actinomycetota; class Actinomycetes; order Actinomycetales; family Microbacteriaceae; genus Cryobacterium; species Cryobacterium adonitolivorans. Next base: position 54,247 of record NZ_SOFL01000035.1, read on the forward strand.
CTGCGCCTGCTCAGCCAGTGCCGCGCCGGGGCTTCGGCGGGTGAGCTATCCTTGAGCGCCCTGAGCATCGCGGGCGGACTGGGCCTCGCCGCCCTGTGGCGGTGGGAGAACTAGGGCAGTGGGGAACTAGGGCAGTGGGGAACTAGGGCAGTGGGGAACTAGGGGGTGGGAGAACTGTGGCAGTGGGAGGACGGAGTCTAGATCCAGTCTTCGTCGTCCTCCACGACGATGGCGGGCTGCGTGATGGTGGCGCTGTCTTCCTTGGGGTCGAACCTGATGACGGTGCCGTCATCGAGTTCGATGACCGGGTTGCCCTCCAGCCAGGTCAACGTCCAGCGCCAGGCGCTGGTGTCGTCCGGCAGCGCCGCCAGGTCTCCCTCCACGGCCTGCAGGGCGATGACGACGACCTCGGGCAGCCCGGACGGCGGGTCTGCGCCGAGGGGCCAGCGGGTTCCGAGCTGCATGGTTAGACCTCGGCCTCGTAGGTGACCCAGCTGGTGCGGGCGCCGACCTCGTCGTAGAGCTTCTGGGCGGGCTTGTCATCTGCCGTGGTGATCCACTGCAGCTTGCGGTAGTTGTGCGCCTTGGCGTACTCGCGGGCGAACTCCAGCAGGGACTTGCTCACCCCACCGTTCCGAACGGCGGAGGTGACGAACAGGTCGTCGATGAACAGTCCGACATCGCCGCTGAGAGTGCGCGGGAACGCTCGGTAGAGCGTGAACCCCACGAAGTCACCGTTGTCGTCGACCGCGACAGCGCCGTCGAGGTCATGGTTCTTGTCGATGATCCAGCTCCACACGCGCAGCGCCTTCTCATCGGTCAGTTCGCTCTTGGAGAACTCGCTATAGCCTTCGAAGAGGCCGAGCCACGGGAAGAAGTCCTTGTCGCCCAGCGGGCGGACCTTGATTGACATGCGGTTCTCCTTAGATTTCCGACACCGTGGCGAGCACGATATCAGTTACGACCAGTTCCTCGGCCTTGACGAAGGTCAAGTCAGTGATGCGGCCTACAGCTTTCAAGTCGGCGGCGACCTGCGCGAGCAGGGCAACCTCTGCTTCCGGTCCACCGATGGTGGCGGAGGTGACGGCAGATTTCTGTGACGCCTTCGCGTCGGTCTTGGCACGGCGGATGCCCGTGAGTGCCCGGCTGGCCAGGTCCAAAAGCGCGATCCTGTCGGCATCCGGCGCTGTGCCTGAGGCCACGGGCCACGGGGCCAGGTGCACCGAGTCGTCGTTGGACCACGACCAGGCTTCCTCGGTGGCGAACGGCACGAACGGGGCGAACAGGCGCAGCAAGGTCGACAGGGCGATCCGCAGCGCGGCGACGGCCGAGGCCTGCTCCGGACCGGTTTCGCCGTAGGCGCGTTCCTTGACCAGTTCGAGGTAATCGTCGCAGAAGGTCCAGAAGAAGCTCTCCGTCGTTTCCAAAGCACGGGCGTGGTCGAACGCGTCGAACGCCGTTGTCGCCTGGCCGACGACAACGTCGAGGCGGGCGAGCATGCTCACGTCGATGGGTTCGGTCACCGGGGCCGCGTCATCGCCGGCGAAGCCGAGGATGAACTTGCTGGCGTTGAGGATCTTGATCGCCAGGCGCCGGCCGATCTTGATCTGGGTGGGGTTCTTCGGGTCGAATGCCGCGTCGGTGCCCAGCCGCGAGGACGCCGCCCAATACCGCACCGCGTCGGAGCCGTGCTGGGTGAGCACATCGGCGGGAGTGACCACGTTGCCCTTGGACTTGGACATCTTCTTGCGGTCGGGGTCGACGATGAAGCCCGAGAGCGCCGCGTGCTTCCACGGCGATTCGCCGTGCTCGAGTTCGGCGCGCAGAAGGGTGGAGAACAACCAGGTGCGGATGATGTCCTGGCCCTGCGGACGCAGCGAGTACGGGTACACGAGGTCGAAGAGTTCCGGGTCGCGCTCCCAGCCGCCGGCGAGCTGAGGGGTGAGGGACGAGGTGGCCCAGGTGTCCATCACGTCGACCTCGCCGACAAAGCCGTTGGCCGCTCCGCGCTGCTCGGCGGTGTACCCGGGAGCCACATCCGAGGACGGGTCGACGGGCAACACATCGCCGGTGGCGATTATCGGCTGGTCGAAGACCGGGTTGGATTCGGTGTCGAGCGGGTACCAGACGGGCAGGGGAACTCCGAAGAAGCGCTGGCGGGAGACAAGCCAGTCACCGGTGAGGCCGTTGACCCAATTCTCGTAGCGCACGCGCATGAACTCAGGATGCCACTGCAACGCGGTTCCGTGTTCAATCAGGCGGGCGCGCAGCTTCTCATCGCGGGCACCGTTGCGGATGTACCACTGGCGGGTGGAGACGATCTCGAGGGGCTTGTCGCCCTTTTCGAAGAACTTGACCGGGTGCACGATCGGCTTGGGGTCGCCGATCAGGTTACCGGACTCGCGGAGCAGGTCGACCATGGCCTGCTTTGCCGAAAAGACGGTCTTGCCGGCGAGCTGGGCGTAGGCGGCCTGCGCGGCCTGGGTGACGAGAACGTCGGGGGCCTCGGCGATGATGCGGCCGTCGAAGCCCATGATGGCGCGGTTGGGCAGGTCGAGTTCACGCCACCAGACCACGTCGGTCACGTCGCCGAACGTGCAGATCATCGCGATCCCCGAGCCTTTGTCCTTCTGGGCGAGGTGGTGGGCGAGCACCGGGATCTCGACGTCGAACACCGGGGTGCGCACCGTGGTGCCGAAGAACGGCTTGTAACGGTCGTCGTCCGGATGCGCAACAAGGGCGACACACGCCGCGAGGAGTTCCGGCCGGGTCGTCTCGATCTCGATGGTGGAGCCATCCGGCTTGCGGAAGGAGACCCGGTGGTAGGCGGCCGGCATCTCCTTGTCCTCGAGCTCGGCCTGGGCGACGGCGGTGCGGAACGTGACGTCCCACAGGGTGGGCGCCATGGCCTGGTAGGCCTCGCCGCGGTTGACGTTGCCGATGAAAGCCAGCTGGGAGGCGGTGATCGACTCCGGGGCGATCGTGCGGTAGCTCTGGTTCCAGTCCACGCTGAGGCCGAGAGTGCGCCAGAGTTCCTCGAACTGCTTCTCATCCTCGACGGTGAGGCGTTCGCAGAGTTCGATAAAGTTGCGGCGGCTCACGGGGAGCTGGTCGGCGGCCTTAGTGCTCTTGCCGTCGCCGCCCTCGAATGGCGGCACGAAGTCAGACGTGTAGGGCAGCGACGGGTCGCAGCGCACACCGTAGAAATTCTGCACGCGTCGCTCGGTGGGCAGGCCGTTGTCATCCCAGCCCATCGGATAGAAGACGCTCTTGCCGCGCATGCGCTGGAAGCGGGCGACGACATCGGTGTGGGTGTAGCTGAAGACATGGCCGATGTGCAGCGAGCCGGAGGCCGTGGGCGGGGGAGTGTCGATCGAGAAGATCGACTCCTTCGTCGCGGCGGCGCGGTCGAAGCGATAAGTGCCCTGTGCCTCCCAGCTGGTCTCCCACTTGGCTTCCAGCCCTTCGAGGGCGGGCTTTTCGGGAACGCGGTCAGCGTTGGTCATGACACTCCGATTCGATTCAGCGGCACCGTGTCGATGGTGAGGTGCCTTCAGTACTGCAGAACCAATCTAGCCGATCCCGTGCCCGAAGCTGCATTTCGACAGGGTGAACGGGCTGATCCGACCGAGGATCGTCGCGAGGATCGCGACATTGTCGGCTCTCGGAAGCGAGCGGCGGGTTGGCAAGAATCTGACCTGACAATTTTTGGACGCGCCCGATTAGAACGGTGGATCCTCGGGCAGGTCGCTCGTCCTGGGCCGAGCCGGTGCTGCCGGCGGCTGTGTGATCGGGGTCAGTGTGGGTGGTGGTCCGAGGGTGGTTTCGGGGTAGGTGCGGTGGGTTTGGCCGGCCGGTGAGGTCCAGCGCAGGACCCCGCCCGGTTCTTGGACTACGTC
>NZ_SOFL01000001.1 GCF_004402695.1 Cryobacterium adonitolivorans
CCGGGAGCGGCGGGAGCCGGAGCGGCCGGGACAGCAGCGGCTGGAGCGGCGGGTGCGGACGCGGCGGGCGGGTTGTTCCGGACGGCGGCGGCAGCGGCGGCGGCCTGGGCCTTGGCCAGCGCGGCGGCGGATGCAGCGGCATCCAGCCCGGTCTGGTACTCACGCTCCGCGTCCGCGGTGGTGTCCTTCAGCAGGGCCAGCTGTTCGTAGAGCTCCGACGATTTCTTCAGCTCGACGTCGAGTGCGGCCTGGGCGCCCAGGGCGGCGTCGTTGGCCGACTCGTACTTCTCCTTGGACTCGGTGCTCAGGCGCTTGCGTTCCGCCGTGGCGGCTGCGGCCTGGGCGATAAGCGATTCCGCGGTGTTCTTATCCTGCACGGCCTGCCGGTAGATGGTCTCGGACTGCTCGCTGAGCTTGCTGGCCGTGCCGAGCTGGCTGAGCAGGTTGTCGGCGGTATTGCCGTTGAGGAACAGGTTGAGTGAGAGGTCCTGGGCGCCGGTCTTGGCCAGGTGCGCGGCGATCAGGCCGGCTCGCATCTTCGAGGTGTCTGCGGCCTTCTGCGCCACGGCGGACTGCCTGTCCAGGCTCTCCTCGCGGGCCGTAGCCGCATCGAGGTCGTCCTGAGTGACCCTGTAGGCCTCCGCAGCCATCTGGGAGCCCTGCGACGCGGCCGCCGACGACTCCTGCAGGCCCTCGAGCAGGCCGGTGAGGTTCTCGATCTCCTTCGCCTTGGTGGCCTCGCTTTGCTTGGCCTTGGCGACCTCGTCCCAGCTGGGATAGTCCTGGTCGGCGAAGGCCGGCACGGCCACGCCGGCCGCGGCGGTCACCGAGCCGATCATCGCGGCCGACAACAGCGCGGCCGAGGTGCGCCGTGAGCGGCGGGTGGACGTGTGCTCAGCCAAGTGGGGCTCCCCTGTCGGACATGAACGGAACGGCGTTGATGCGGTTACCGCCGGTGAACACCTCGAAGTGCAGGTGGCAGCCGGTGGAGGCTCCGGTGGTGCCGGAACTGGCGATGTTCTGGCCTACTTCCACGCGCTGGCCGACCGAGACGAAGATGCCGCCGTCGCGGATGTGGGCGTAGCCCGTTGCGACACCGTTGCCGTGGCTGATCTGCACGAAGTTGCCGTAGGTGCCCTGGCGGCCCGCGTAGATGACGGTTCCCGTTGCGGCGGCGTAGATCGGCGCGCTGCAACCGGTGCTGATGTCGGTGCCGTAGTGGAAACCGCTGCTGCAGCCGCCGCTGCCACAGAGCACGGAGCGGGGGCCGTAGCCGTCGGTGATGCGTCCGCCGGCCGGCACACCCCAGCCCTGGCTGCCGACCTGGCCGCCGCTGAGGCCTGCTCCGGCCGATCCGGTCGCCCCGCCCGACGAGCTGGGCCTGGCGGCCGCGGCGCGTGCGGCTTCCGCCGCGACCTGGGCGAGGCGCGCCTTCTCGGCTTCCGCGGCGATCCTGGCCCGTTCGGCGACGCCGGCCTCGTAGCCCGCGGTCGTGGTGGCCTGGGCGTCCTGCATGAACTGGAGTTGCTGCTCGAGAATCACGCTCTGGGCCTCGGAGTCGGCGAGGGCTCCCGCCGCCGCATCGGCCGCGTCCTGGGCCGCGACCATGGCGGCCTCGGCCTCGACGCGCAGGGCCTCGCGCTCGGCGCGGGCGACGGTGGCCTGGTCGCCGAGCGATTGGGCGGTGTTGTTGGCGCTCTGGGCCTGCTCGTACACGTCGCTGCTGCGTTCGACGAGTTTGCTCATGCTGCCGAGCTTCGACAGCAGTTCGTCGGCACCTTCGCCGCTTTGCTGGCCGTCGATGAAGAGGTTGACGCTGAGGTCGGTGCCGCCGGTGCGGTAGAGCTGCGCGGCGAGCTGGCCAGCCTGCGTGGTGGCGGCGTCGGCCTCGGTCTTACTGGTGTCCGCCTGGGCCTGCAGGTCGCTGGCGCGACGGCTGGCGTCATCGAACTTGTCTTGGGCGACCTCGAGCTCGACTCCCCGAGCCTCGGCCTCTGCCTGGGTGCGTTCCACCTCGGTCTGGAGACCCGCGATGAGATTCTGGATCTCGGTGACCTGCGCGGAGGCCGCATTGGTGTTGGACTTTGCGGCGAGCACGTCATCCCAGCTGGGATAGTCCACGGCCATGGCCGGGCTGATCGGGCTGGCCAGGGTCACCGCGAGGCCCAGGGCCGCGGCGAAGCCGGTCACGCCCATCGTCGCCTGGCGGGTGCCGATTCGCTTGCTTCGGGTGGGCTGCTGCCGGTTAGGCCGCAGCCGGTTCAGGCCGGCGCGAACTCCGCGGCTGATCACGGTTGCCGTGCGCTTCATAACTCCCCGATCGGGTCTGTGCTCGTCACATTCGTCACTGTGGTAACTCTGGTCACAATAACAAACCCCGCTGATTGGCCGAGGGTTGCATAAAACCTAACCCTCCCAGGCCCCGGCTCCCCGCCCATTCGTGGGCGCGGTGAAAAGCGACACGCCGGGGTACGGAGCGGGCCCGATTCGGGTTCCGGCCCGGAATCACGCGGCGCACGGGCCCGCGGCCCCGCGCCGCAGGTGCCGGCCGTTGTGGCCGATTTGAACTATCCCTCTTTCAGCACTTATGATTATGCGTCGGAAGTCATCAGCTTCCGAAAAGCAAGGCCCCATCGTTTAGCGGCCTAGGACGGCGCCCTTTCACGGCGTTAACACGGGTTCGAATCCCGTTGGGGCTACGCATACTGTAGGTTGTACTCGGCACGAAAAGTAAGACAGCAAGATAGCAAGATCGCAAGATCGCAAGAAAAGCATCATCGTTTGGCCCTGTAGCGCAGTTGGTTAGCGCGCCGCCCTGTCACGGCGGAGGTCGCCGGTTCAAGTCCGGTCAGGGTCGCCAAGGCGACAAGCCCTTTCGAAAGAAGGGGCTTTTCGTCCTTCTGAAGGCGTCTCTCGCAGCCGCCTTCTGGCCCTGTAGCTCAGTTGGTAGAGCGTTCGACTGAAAATCGAAAGGTCACCGGATCGACGCCGGTCGGGGCCACTGAAATCCTCGTGAGGCTTCTACTTGCGGGGATTTCTTCATTTCTGCGATGGTTTTCAGTCGATCGCCCTGGATACACCCCGCACATTCAAATCAGGCCTTCACGTCGCTGTCCCATCACTTCGGCCGCCCGCTTCGATCCCTTGACGACGAGCCCTTCTGCCCGCACAGCTGGCGTCTTGTGCGACCAGCATGCCGAGTCCGCCACCAGGTTGCCGCCGCGGCGGGGCGTAGGCTTTCTTATTCGCAGGGCGGTTGCTTTCGTCAGCGCGAGGCATGCAAGGGACTGTGCTCTACGCGCTTGGCGCCCTCGGTTAGCATTTCCAGATCCGAGTCGAAATATAAGTCGGCAAGAACAAGGAGCGCACCAGAAATCTGGATGACGATACCCACGAGAGAATCCTTAGGGCATCGTCGTCAGGTCGTGTTCGCTGCCTCTCGTGTGTACAGCCATAGGCTCCAAGCGACTAGCGTGGCTTCATGTCGCTGGCATTCTGGATATGCGTTCTTCTCACTCTCATCAGCTCCCTGGTGAGCCTCGGCTACGCCCTCGCGGGGGTGCGGTCCTCAACGGAGGCATCCCGTGTTCCGTCGCAGTATGCGCTCGCCCGTAGCGCCGCTCTCGTGGTCGTGGCTGCAGTTTCCATCCTCAGTGCCTCTACTGAATTTGCGGCCTCTGCTGCAATAGCCATGATTGCGGTGCAATCGTTCGATGCCGTGATCGGGGGCCTGCGTGCCGACCGAGTCAAAACTTTTGGACCGGCTTTCACTGCCCTGGCCAACGCAGTGGCGCTGGTGTGGCTGCTCACTTCATAGCGGCGCCCGCCGGCCCGCTAGATGGGGAGCTGTCGGAATTCTCTAATTCGCGATGCCGATCGACGATTCATATCTGACCTATAACGATCGAACGAGAGGAGCATCGCGTGATCGCCCAGTGCGGCTACCGCAACACTGTTGTTGCAGGGCGAATGGACCGCGGTATCCCTCCTCAGCACTGAGCCTGCTGGGCCCCAGCCGCGACCGACTCCCCCGCCGCCCGTCGAAAGGCGGCGAACAGGACATCACCAAGCACCGTGCCCATGATGACCATTTCGACCTTGCTGGCACGATCGGGGCGGCGATCAACCTCGGCCATGTCCGCTACCGCAACGTCGCGCGCTGCCTTTGCGTAGGCCGCATACCAACTCTCACTCACGCCGGTCGATCCGTCGTCTTCGGTAAATGCTGAAAAGACCTGTGCGGCTGCGAGGCGACCAGGGTTGTGAGGCTCGATTGCCCAACCCGTTAGCACCGCATCGACGCTCTTCAATGAGGCGGGCGAGATCGCGGTCTGATCGATTACAGGTGAGACTGACTTCTGCGCGACCCCGAGGGCACGGAAAATCGACTCCGTGGAGTCCACAACGGAGAGAACATCTCGAGCGGTAGCGATCGGGACACCGCCAACTTCGAGTAGAGCACGAACCAAACGCAGTCGTCGAACATGTGAGTCGTCGTATTCGGCTTGATTCGGCTTGACCAACTCCCCCGCGGGCAGAAGCTGCTCGCGAATGTAGAACTTGATCGTCGCTACATTTACACCGGCCAGGGTGCTGAGTTCTGATATCTTCACTGATAGTCCCACTTACTGTTAGTGACACTTACCGTTAGTGTCGCTATCAATAACACTATGGGACTCCGCCGTGGAAAGGAAAATCATGCGCATCACCGCCCCACCATCGGGACCTCTTCTCGGAGACTGGCATCGGCCTCTCCTCGCCCTTGCTTTGTTGATGGCGGGCGCTGCTGTCGCTAGTGCTGTTGGTCTACTGGTTGATCAGCGCGAACTCGTCGGGGCGGCCGCGTGGGCGAAGCCGTTGAAATTTGCGCTTTCGATCGGCGTCTACTCCGTGACGCTTGCATGGCTCATCGGACAGCTCCGGCGCTGGCGCCGCGTGGCGTGGTGGGCGGGCACTCTTACTGCAATAGTTCTCGCGATAGAGATGGTCATCATTATCGGAGCGGTCCTGGCCAACACGACTAGCCACTTCAACGTGTCGACACCCTTCAATATCGCCCTCTGGAGCGTCATGGCGGGGTCCGTGGTTGCCGCCTGGGTCGCCTCGATGGCTGTCGCAATGCTGTTGTTTCGCACTGACCTCGGAAGCCCCGCACGGTCAATCGCCATCAGAGCAGGCGTTGCCCTTTCCCTCGTGGGAATGGCGCTCGCATTCCAGATGGCCAAACCCACATCCGAACAACTCCGAAACCCTTCGGGCGTTGAAGGCGCCCACGCGGTGGGCACAAGCGATGCCGGTCCCGGGCTATTTTTGCTCGGGTGGAGCACCATCGGAGGAGATCTCCGAGTCCCCCACTTCGTCGGAATGCACGCAGTTCAAGTCCTCCCGCTCGTCGCCTTGCTCCTCGCGATCGCCGCGCGGAAAATTCCTCTGCTTCGCGATCCAGCCACACAGACGCGTCTCGTTGCGACAACAGCCGCGCTGTACTTTGGCGCTCTAGTCGTCCTTGAAGTTCAAGCGACCATTGGTCAATCGGTAATCACGCCAAGCATCCCCATAGCCGTCGCCGCCACCGCACTTTTCGGTGGCGCCACCCTCGCAACTGCACTAATTCTCCGTGCCGCCCGCAAGAAGGCACATTCGCCAACTGCACCGTGACCCTCCGGCGGTGCGCGGCGCATGCCCTTGCCGCGAAGCGTGCGGTCGATTGGGAGTCGCGCAATCCATTGGCCTCGAAATGGAGCCGAAAGGAAAGAGCGGTCCGTGACCCTATGAGGGTGCCTGTGTGGCTGGGTTGGTTCTTCTGCGTTCGTTAGGCTGTTTTTGGGTCCATTGGTTCCGCTCGGATCCTCGGTCCGAGCAGTGGTGCAGTGCATGGCATATCGAGCAGGGGTGCACGCCACATTCGCGTCGTTGGGGGTTGCCGTTGCGCTGGATGGCTGTGAGCGACATGCCTGCTTGATGAAGAGTTCGGGCCGCAGGAACGACGTCCAGCAGCCCTCGTTCCCGCTGTCGCCGACGTTGGCTCGGGACACGATCCGGTGCCCAACCCGGCAGTACGTGGCGTCAAGAAACAGCCCGAGCTGGCGTCAGACCTTCGCCAGCAGCGGTCTCAGCTGAACGAAAAAATCGCGCAACTCCGGCGTACTGGCACAAGGCTGGATGACGCCATCGGAACGCTGTGAATCCGTGTGACGTTTGTGCCCTACCCGGGCCGGATAAAGAGCCACGACCGAAGTGAACTTTCGGTTGCACGGATGCGACACCCCAATCCACTTGTGCGCGACAGACGGCTGGCTGGCGACAGGGGGTGACATTCAGCGGTGCCAGAACGGCGCCACGCATTCGAACGTTTTCGACACATTTCACCGTGACTTTGGAATGCGGCCAGTCCGGGCAGAAGGCGGATTCGCGGTTCGGCGGCTGTCCCGGCAGAGATGCATAGCCTGGGAGACGTCGGTGCGTCAAGAGAAAACCGACGTTTTCAACTTGACTTTGTTGCGCACTGTGGCGGCCGTCGCAGAACCGTTCCAGGGAACCCGCCGAGGGCCGCAGTGACGCTACTCGCCCCGAAGAAGCCCGGAGATTCCGAGATCGCTTTGGCCAGGGCGGCGCCGACGATGGTCGCTGCGGCGCGGGTGAAGTTTGCCGTCACGGCCAAAACCAGCCAGGCGGCGTTGGTGGTGAAGACGCCCGAGGGCAGGTGGGCCAGAACGCTGTTATTCAGATCTGCATCGACGAGTTCGATAAGCGCGTGAGCCCGGTGGGTTTTGTCCGCGGCGACCGTGAAATGGTGACACTGGTCCAGTGTTTTCGCGGCCTCGTCGTAGATGGTGTCGGTGCATTCAATGGCCTCCCAGGTGTCATTGGGGATGGCCGCGATCGCACGTTTCACGGCCGGATTCATCCGCGCTGTCACCAACACGGCCGCGCCCGCTTTGATCGCTGCGCTCATCGTGGCGTAACCGTAGAACAAGGAATCGGTGCGGAGTAGAACGCGGGCGGCGGTCATCCCTAAAGGAACTCAGGCACAGCGAAACGCAGGTCGAAGATGCCGGCAGTCCGCAATAACTCCTGAAAGAGCCGTGCTCTTACTCGAATGGTCACCGGATCGACGCCGGTCGGGGCCACTTGGCCATCTGCGGGCTTCTACCGCAGGTGGCCTCTTTTTTATGCCACGATGTGGGCATGAAACGCTCCGCTTCCGCGCATCTCGAACTGGTTGCCCTCGGGCCCGCCGAGCTGGTCCTGTCCGTCGCCGTCGCCGCGGACGCGAGCGCCACGGAGCTGCTCACCATCGTGCAGAACGGCACCACGCTGGCGTATCGGGAGACCCTCGATGCTCACGGAACCCGGCTTCAGCTCGTCTCGGTTCAGGCCGGCCGCATCGACATCGACTACACGGTCGAGGTGTCGGGCGAATCCGAGGCCGCGGAGGTGTCCGACATCGACATCGTGCGGTACCTGCGGCCCAGCCGGTATTGCGAATCCGACCACCTCTGGCCCACCGCACAGGCCGAGTTCCGTGGGCTCACCGGCACCGTCCTGCTCGACGCGATCACCTCCTGGGTGGGCCGGCACCTGAACTACGTTCCCGGTGCCAGCCTGCCGACGGATGGAGCGGTGCGCACCCTGCTGGCCCGGCAGGGCGTCTGCCGCGACTACGCGCACCTCGTGATCGCGTTCCTGCGCTCGCACGACGTGCCGGCCCGCCTGGTGTCGGTCTATGCCCCCGGCCTGTCACCGATGGACTTCCACGCGGTGGCCGAGGCGTACCTCGACGGCGCCTGGCAGGTCGTCGACGCCACCGGGCTCGCTCCGCGTCAGTCGCTCATGCGTATCGCCACGGGTCGGGACGCCGCAGACACCGCCTTCCTCTTTTCGGCGGGCGCCGCCGTTCAGCTGAACGTGCTCACCGTCACGGCCGTGGCCGATGTACTGCCACTGGATGACGTCACCCGGCTGGCCCGGCTGAGCTAGTCGTTCGGGCGGGGTCTCGCCGAGTTCCGCCAATCCGGGCATACTGAGGGCGACTAGATGCACTGACCCTGTCTGAATGACTATTCGGGACGGCCCTCATGACGCAGAAGACCCACCAGATCGCCCACGCCGCGCAGATCGCGCCCACCGCGGATGTGGACCCCCGCGCGGTGATCGGCAGCGACGTCACGATCTGGCACCTGGCCCAGGTCCGGGAGGATGCGCAGCTGGGGTCGGGGTCGAGCCTGGGCCGCGGCGCCTACGTCGGCCCCGGTGTCATCCTCGGTACGAACTGCAAGGTGCAAAACTACGCCCTGTTGTACGAACCGGCTGTGCTGGGCGACGGCGTCTTCGTCGGGCCGGCCGTCGTCTTCACCAACGATGTGTTCCCCCGGGCGATCAACGTCGACGGCAGCCGCAAGAGCGCGGCGGACTGGGACGCTGTCGGGGTGAGCGTGGGCACCGGAGCCTCGATCGGCGCGCGAGCCGTCTGCGTCGCCCCGGTCAGGATCGGTCGGTGGGCCCTGGTCGCCGCCGGCGCCGTGGTGACTCGGGATGTCCCGGATCACGCCATCGTTGCCGGGGTTCCCGCCCGGCGGATCGGTTGGGTCGGAACGGCGGGAATCCCCCTGGTCGCCGCCGGTGGCGACCTCTACAGGTGCCCATCCACCGGCGACTCGTATCGCGAGCTGGACGGCACACTCGTGGGCACGGAGACCTGAGATGCGCCGCAGACTCGCCGCCGGCATCGCGGTCGCCGCAGTCCTCCTCGTCACAACCGGCGGGGTGCTCGTTCTCCAGCAGGCCAGCACCGCAACCGCTCCCTCGGCAACATCGGTGAGCAGCGGAAACGAGCCGCCACCGTCCTCCAGGGAAACACCGTCACCGTCCACGAGTCCGCCGGCTGCCCTGCCAGGATCCTCCTCGAGCGCCGCACCCGGCGAATCCACCGAGGCGCGGGGGACCGAACCGGACGCACCGGTCGACACCCCACCTGGATCCACACCGCTGCCGGCCTTGGTGACACTGCCCTTGCCTGACACGTCAAGCGCGGTCGGTTCGGTTGTGGCCGGTTTCCCGGATCGCGTTCTTCCCGCTGCGCCGCAATCCACGATTGCTTCCAGCTCGGTTGCGGCGGAGGGATCCAGGCTGCAGGCCACCTTGTCGGCCGAGACATCCCTCACCCCCCTGGAGGTGTTGGACTTCTACCGCACAACCCTGGCTGAAGTCGGATTGGTCGACGCCCCGGTACCGGCGGTCGACGGATCGACGGCGCTCGCTTTCACCCGAGGCTTGAACACCGTCACGCTCACCGTCACACCGATCGAGAACGGTTCCCAATACACGGTTTTCGGCACCTTCTCCGCAGAAAGCTGACACCGAACTGTGGCCGACACTCCCCCCGCTCTGGGGACAGGCACCCACCATTGCCCGCGCTACAGTCACGAAACCATCATTGAGCCAACTCAGTGCAGAACCCGGGTGCGTCCTGAGGGGTGAGCCGTCACACCGCCTGTGATCCGGAAAATGCAGGGAGAAGAATGTACATTTCGTTCTCGGACCGTAGAGGCGGGGTCACCACCCCACCGAAAACGGCCGCCAAGGTCTCCTCGGTCGTCGTCAGCCTTGGCGTTGTGAGCATGCTCACAGATATCTCCTCCGAGTCCGTCGCGGCCATTCTCCCGCTCTACATCACCGGCGTGATCGGGCTGTCGACTGTCGCCTACGGCTTCATCGACGGGCTCTACCAGGGGATCAGCGCCTTCGTGCGCATCGCCGGAGGCTGGGCCGCCGACCACGGAGACCAACCCAAATGGGTCGCCTTCTTCGGCTACGGAGTGTCCGCCATCGCCAGAGTCGGCCTGCTGTTCGCCGCGGGGTTCGGCACCCTGATCGCCGTCCTCGCTCTCGACCGGCTCGGCAAGGGCGTGCGCACCGCGCCGCGGGACGCGCTGATCGCTGCGTCCTCCGAACCGGAAAACCTCGGCCGTTCGTTCGGCGTGCACCGCATGCTCGACACTGTCGGCGCCGCGGTCGGTCCGTTATTGGCGTTCGTGATTCTGTTCTTCATCCCCGACGGGTACAGCACCATCTTCGTGGTCTCGTTGGCCTTCGCGATCCTGGGTGTCGCCATCCTCGGCATCGTCGTTCCCAATACGAGGCCGCGGGCGGAGCGGGCAGCCCTGGCCGCCGACCAACGCCCGCCGGCGCGCTTCCGATGGCGCCAATTGACCGACCCGCGACTCCGCCGCCTGCTGTTGGGCGCCGGGCTCCTCGGCGTCCTGACGATCGGCGACGGCTTCATCTACCTGGTCCTGCAGAGCAGGGGCGCATTCGCCGCGGCGTGGTTCCCCCTTCTGTACGTGGGAACCAACGTCGCATTCCTGCTTCTGGCGATCCCGCTGGGCCGACTCTCCGATCGGTTCGGGCGTGGGCGCATCTTCATCATCGGCCACATCGCCCTGCTGGCAGCGTACGTCAGCGCTGCCCTCCCGGTCGCCGGCCCGCTCGTGACTATTCTCTGCCTGGTCTTGCTCGGCACGTTCTACGCCGCGACCGACGGCATCCTGGCCGCACTCGCCTCACAGTGTGCGCCCCCGGAGGCCCGCGCCAGCGGCATCGCGGCCGCACAGACGGTTGTCGCGCTCACCCGGCTGATCGCATCGACCGGCTTCGGATTGCTCTGGTTCGCACTGGGGCGTGAAAACGCGATGCTGGTCGCGGCCGCGGCCCTGGCCGTTGTGATCCCGGTGGTGGCGATACTCCTGCGTGGCGTCGTCTCACGGCAGCCGGCGCGATGACCGCCCGCCGCCGGTTCTGGCTGGCAGCCATCATCGGCATCCTCTTATTGGCCGGTGCCGCCGGGTACGGAATCGTGGCATGGGCCGAGCACCGCGCCCGCGCCTCGGCCCCCAGCGAGGTGGAGTCCGTGGCGTCGGATGTTCGGCCGGCCGGAGCCCGGATCGTCTTCCGCAATACCGCCCTCGGCGCCGGGTACGGCCTCGTCGCATCCGTACCGCTGTCCGATCCGTCGGCTGCGCGCAGCGTCACCGATCTGGCCTGCGACCGCGTCTACGCCACTGCCGCCGTGCAGTCCTGCCTGCACATCGACCGAGGGGTGGTCACCACCTTCAACGGCACCCTGAGCGACGCCTCCGGACGAGAAACGCGCTCCTGGCCGCTGGCCGGGGTGCCCAGCCGCACCCGCATCTCGGCCGATTCGCGGCTGGTCGCCGCCACGTCGTTTGTGACGGGTGAGGCGTACGGCACCGTCGGATTCGCCACCATGACGACCATCTCACGGACCGACGGCAGCCAGGACTACGGCAACCTCGAGGACTTCGCACTCTTAGTCGACGACGTGCTCATCACCGCTGCCGATCGGAATGTCTGGGGGGTCACGTTCAGTGACGACGACAATACGTTCTATGCAACGGCCGCCTCGAACAATCAGACCTGGCTGGTGCGCGGTGATCTCGCCGCCCGAACGCTCACGGCCATCAGGGACACCGCCGAATGTCCGTCGCTGTCACCCGACGGCGGGCGCATCGCCTACAAGAAGGAGGTATCCACCTCCGTCACGCCGCAGTGGTCGATCGCCGTGCTGGACCTCGCCACAGGTACCGAGACGTTGCTGCACGAGAAACGCAACGTCGACGACCAGGTGCTCTGGCTGGACGACGACACTCTTCTCTACGGGCTCGCCCGGGAGGACACTGTCGGCGACAGCGATGTCTGGTCGGTGTCCGCCGACGGGACGGCCGTCCCCGAGCTTTTCCTTGCCCACGCGTGGTCGCCATCCGTCGTCCGGTAGCCCTGCCGCTACGACGCGTGGTCGGCCATGGGCAATGGCATCGTCGGCGCTTGGGCGATGCCCGGCCGGCCCAGGAGGGCGAGAAGCCCCGCGCGATGCGTCCGCCGTCCCAGGCGGAGCATCAGGCCGAGACCGATTCCGGCGGAGAAGAGAGCGCTGGCGACGGTGCCGTGCCGGGAGCCGTACAACTTGACCCGGTTGGCGGTGAGTCTGGAGAACAACGACGGCGACTGTTTGAACTCGCCCTCGGCATGCAGGGCCACCGCCACCGGGGTATACCGCAGCACGAAACCGAGGTCGCGTGCTCGGAGCGCGAAGTCGATTTCTTCAGAGCAAGGTAGAAGGACTCGTCCCACTGCCCCACAGCAGGCGCGCACTCCCGAGACACGAACATCGCGGCGTCGGCATTCGTGGACGCGCGGTATCGGGGCACAAAGTACGCATCGCAGTCCCCGAGGTGTGCGATCCCGGCGTTCGCACCGGCGGCTTATCCCCCGTTGCACCCGAGTCGCACGACGTCGAACCCGGGAGCGAGCGCGCGCACCGTGCCGACGGTGCCGTCGTGCGAATCGTTGTCGACGACAACGACCCTGAGATTCGCTCCGTCGACACAGCTTTTCAGCAGCGACTCCTCCCGGGGATGTCTTCCTCGGCGTTCCACGTCACGATGACGACGCCCAGCCGGCTGTCTGTGCTCACGTACGGGTCCTCGAATCCTCGTTTCGCGGCGCCCAGGCCGCCTGCTCGATCAGTCTTACTGTCTCGCGGGACGTTGCACCCCAGCCGCGGGTGACCCTGTGCGCCATCGTCGTTCGCTCCGCCGCTGACAAGCCCCGGCCAACGGCTCTGCCGAGCCCGTCGGCCAGCGCCCCCGGGGTGGTGGCGGCCCATTGGACATCGGGGTTCGGAAGCACATTGCGCGCGTACGGGGCTTCGGTGACGACGGGAATCGCGCCGGCGGCAAGCATCTCTTCCGCCACGAGCGTGATGTTCGTGAACGAGATGGCAAGACCGGCTTTGCTTGAGTTGTATAGCTCATTGAGGGCGCTCGGCGAGAGACGCCCGTGTTGCACGACAGGGATGCGCCAGTCGTCGACGGCGTCCCCGTAGATATGGATGGGCTCCTCGGGGTGTCGGCGGTGGAACTCCTCCAGGGCGAGTCGTCCCAGCAGGTAACCGCGCCGGTCCGAGCCGGGCTTCGTGTAATAGACGACGCCGGAGCGCTCCCGATCAGGGTTGTCGAGGCGATAGACGTCGGTGTCGCAACCGAACGGGACAACCGCATGGTCGATGCCACGATCCGCAAGCTCGCAGGCCACGAGCTCGCCGAGAGCGATGTTGACGAAGCCGAATCGGTAGCTGTCCTCGGCGAGTGCGTAGAGAGTGCCTTTGGCGTGGAAGTAGGGCTCGAAGTCCTGGATGAAGTACAGCATCGCCGTGGCGGTTCGTACCCGGGAGGCGATCACGTGGGCGCTCTCCCAGGAGGTGGCGACATAGGCATCCGCCCCGCCGATCCCGAGCGTCGCGTCCCGCACCTCGGCCGAAACCCCGGGCCAGAACCGACGCAGCACCCGCCGGTGCCGCTCATGGTCGCCGCCGTGCCTGTCGTACAAGAAGACGACACAGCGATGCCCAGCACGCTCCGCCGCCTCGACCATGCGAAAGAGTGTGGTGTGCCCGCCCGAACCCGGGCTGGGCGGCGTGCACACCCACGCGATCGTGAGCGCGCTGCCCTGCGGGACGGGCTCGCTGGGCGAGCGCACCAAACGGGTCGAATCCGCGATGTCCGAGTCGAGCAGCGGAAAGTCGAGGGCTCCGACATCAATGCGGGTCGAGAGACGCCGGACCAGGCGCCTCGTCGCGTCGGTCAGGCCGTCCTGCCGTGCACGCTGCGCAATTTCCCTGAACCCCGGCGTCGCCTTCATCGGTAGTTCCGGACCTGGCGAATCGGGACGTCGTTCTTGCTCATACAATCGGCTCCGTGATCCCCCAGGTGGGATGAATGACGCTCGGTTCTTGGTGCTGTGCAGCGATTATGCACCGATGTCAGGTACCGCGATCCCCCCCGTTCGAGGCTCCCGGCGCGACGGACGCCTCAGAGCATGCGGCCGCCGCGGGCGGCGATTGACGAACACGCGGTCGACGACCAGCGCCATCAACACCGCCCCGGACAGGCCCAGCAGCACGGTCACCGCGACCGCTCGCACGGGATTGCCCGTAACGTTCACGACATCGGCCGAACTCGGTGACACGAGGACCCCGACCCGATAGCCACCCTCGACGCCGCTCCGGTTCTGACGCTCAGTGACGATGTTGAGCAGCTCGGTCACGGTGGCGTCCAACACGACTCGGGCGCGCTCGGCATCCGGCTCAACGACATCGACGAGGAGCACCGGTTCCCGGAAGTTGAGGTTCCACTGATTCCCGTCGTTGACCAGCCGTACACTGACGCCCGATCGGATGCCGGCACCGGCCAGGGTGGCATTGGGCGACGCGAATCGGAGCTGGGCAGCGTTGCCGTTGTACTGCTTCTCCACGAGGGCGGCGAAATCGATCAACTCCTCCGCGCGCTCCCCGATGGCGTTGGCGCCCTCGGTCAGCGCCGGCGGCGGGAGCAGCCGCACCGAGGCCTGTGTCGAATACACCCCAGGCATGCGGGCCACCAGGACGGCGCAGAGCGCCGAAACCACGAGAACGGCTAGCACGACGAGCCACTGCCGGGCGATCACGCGAAGGAGCTGAACCATTGTCATGACCAGCACCTTAGTTCGAACCTTCAGGAATCGGCACTTTCAGTCTATTGTGGGGACCTCAAGCCCCCTATGAGTGGAAGTGGGTAGTAGATGTACTTCCGCGATCTCGGTCTCAGCCTTGTGCGGCGTTGGCCGTTAGTGCTGGTAGGAATCGTTTTAACGGCTGGCCTCGCGGCGGCCGTCTTTATCCTGGTGCCCGCGTCCTGGACCGCGAGGGCGAGCGTCCTGATCCTGCCGCCCGCGACGGTCGTCGGTGAAACCGGCAATCCGTACCTCTTTCTCGGAGGACTCGGGCAGGCGTCGGATGTGCTGGCCAAACGGCTTGACGCCGAGGACGCTCACACCTCAGCGGAGGAGCGCTACAGCGGCGCCGAGTTCACCGTCGGGACAGACCGTGGCTCACCGGCGCCCGTGATCCTCATCGAAGTGGACGCACCAACGGCTGATGAGGCTCTCGAACTCGCACGCGAACTTCACGCTCAGGTTCCCCTCGAACTGGTCGCGATGCAACGGGACCTCGACGTACCGTCTGATGCCCTCATCACGAAGTCTGATATCACCGTCGACACGGTGGCGACACTCAACCCGAAGACGCGCATTCAGCTCACGGCCATCGTTGCGACTGCGGGTCTCGCGCTGACCGTTCTACTCATCGGCCTCGTCGATGGGCTCGCACGCCGGAGGCGCGATCGCACCGAGGCCGAGCTGGAGGAACTCGACGCCATCCAGGCGGACGATCGCCTGCGCGAACCGGTGTACCGGTCGACGGCGGCAACCGATGACCCGGCGACGGCGTGATCGGTGAGCTCCCTCCGCGCCAGAACCGAGTTGCGGCGCCGTGCCACATTGCAGGCTGCACCCGATGCGGTCACGATGCTCACGCTCTATCTCATCGTCCTCTACGGCATTCCGTCGACGTTGCGCATCAGCACCCTCGGCAGCATGGGCTCCATCGGCATTCTTGTGGGCCTCGGTACCCTCATCTGGTGGGCCTGGTACCGGGTTCAGCTGCGCATCCCTCTCGATGAGGCCCGGAACAATCCGGCGCGGATCGGCGTTTTCGTCCTCGGGGGCGCGCTGCTGCTGAGCTATCTCGCGGCGATGACCCGGGCAATTCCCTCCTCCGAAATCAGCCCGGCCGACACCGGGATGCTCCGGGCGGCCGCGCTCATCGGGGTCGCGTTGCTCGCCTTGGACGGGCCGCCGAGCATGGAGCGGTTCATGGTCTTCATTCATCGGTTCGCGATCGCCGGGGGGCTCATTGCGGCCCTCGGACTGGTGCAGTTCATCACCGAGCAATCGTTGGTGGACCAGATTCCCCTTCCCGGTTTCGTGGCGTCGGCGGATTATTCCAGCCTGGTGCTGCGTGGCGGCCTGACGCGCCCGGCCGGCACGTCAGTGCACCCGCTGGAGTACGCCGTCATCCTCTCGATGGCTCTTCCCGTCACCGTGGTCTGTGCCTTGCATGCACGACGTGGCCGCGTTGCCCTGTGGGTGACGGCGGGGCTCATCGTGCTCGCTCTCATGCTTTCGAGCTCTCGATCGGCCTACGTCGGCCTGGCGGCCTCCGTGATTCCGTTGGTCTTCGGGCTCGGGCGCGTAGCACGACGGTGGATCATCGTGGGCGGTGTCGTGCTGGGCGGTTTCGTCTACGTTGTCGCGCCCCGGGCTCTGACCAACCTGCGGTACCTGTTCGTGGCCGGCGCCGACGACCCCAGCGTGCAGTCCCGAACCTCCAGTTACTCGGTGATCGAGACGCTCTTCCCGCACTTTCCCCTCACCGGGCGAGGATTCGGCACGTTCCTGCCCGCCTACCGGATCTTCGACAATGAGTACCTGGTGCTGTTGATGGAGATCGGAATCGTCGGGTTGGTCGCCGTGATCGGACTCCTGGTCGCCGCGATCGTCGGGGTGCTGCGTGCGCGCACACGCTCCCAGGACACTTTCACGCGCGATGTGGGTGTAGCCCTGATCGCCTCCCTGGCCGCCGGGGCTGCGCTGTTAGCGCTCTTTGACGCCCTCTCGTTTCCGCAGGCAGCGGGCACTCTGTTCCTGGTGATCGGGCTATGCGGAGCGTACCGCCGGCTACTCACTCCTGGCATTTCCCTGCCGGACCGGACGCCCGCGAGAGGGCCCCAGGGCACGCAAAATATCTGATGCAAACTCATTTTTGATTTGGGGTCACGGAGTTCGTGGTTTAGCATTGCCGAGGTTACACCAGGCACCACCCCCAAAGGGGGTCAGGACCACGCCTGAATCCGCTATCAGAAACATGCGGCCAATTCGGTCGCGTAGGAGGATCCACCCGATGACACATATCGGCAAAGCATCGAAGTACACGACAACGAAGACTCGGCAACGTCCGCTGATCGCCACCGCGATCACCTCTGCGGTGGTCATCGCTGTCGTTACAGGAGGCAGCATAGCCGCTTCCGCACACAATGACAATGGCGACTCGACCACGTCATCCGCGTCGGTTCAAAAGAAGAGCTCCAGCGACTCGCGCTGGTGGCAGGACAAAACGAATGACAGGCGAAGCCACGACTCCGAGAAGCGCACAGCGGGAAGCTCCCAGCCCTACCGGCCCACGCCGACGACACCGCCCGCGACCACCCCACCGGTCACCACGTCACCCGTCGACACGCCGCAGGTGACCACGCAGCCGGTGACCACCCCGGCCGTGACCACCCCGGCAGTGGCCGCCCCGGCCGTCGCCGCCCCGGCGCAGTCCGGGACGTGGCCGACCGCGGCGACGACCGGTTATCCGGCCGGCACCAACCTCAAGCCCAGTGACGGAATCACGGTCACGACTGACGGTGCCGTCTACGACGGTGTCGAGTTCAACGGCGACGTCACGATCGAGGCCAACAACGTGACCATCCGCAACTCCAAGGTCAACGGCCGCATCGACATCCGCGCTCCCTATGCGAACCTGCTGGTGCAGCGGGTTGAGATCGCCGGCCCCGGCGCCGGCTACACCACGAAGTACCCCGGCATCGGCTATGACAACTTCACCGCGGATGGCGTCAACATCCACGGGTGGGGCGACGGCGCGATGTTCGACTCGAATGTCACGATCAAGAACTCCTGGATTCACGACATCCCCGTCTCGGGTGATTCGCACAACCAGGCCATCCTGAGCCTCGGTGGCCCGAACTTCACGATCGTGAACAACCGTCTCGACGCCGGAAACGAGGGCAACTTCACCGCTGCACTCTCCTTCCTGAACCAGTGGGACGCGTTCACGAACACGCTCGTGCAGGGCAACCTGTTCAACGGCGGCGGCTACTGCGTCTACGGCGGCGGCGAGGACAAGGGCAACGCGGCACGCCCCTCCTCGAACGTTCAGTTCCTCGACAACACGTTCGGTAGTGAAAAGAACCCCAAGTGCGGCTACTACGGCCCGGTGACCGCGTTCGACGCGGGTGGTGCCGGCAACGTGTGGTCCGGCAACGCCATGGCGAACGGAACAGCAGTCACGGCCCCTTGACGGGTTCAGCCCCGTAAGTACACTGGCGGCATCCCGGACTCCCGGGGTGCCGCCGTCTGTGTACTCAAGGGGCAAACATGATCCGTTGTCCGCTGTGGCAGCATCCTCGCTGGGCTCAGCGATGAATGATATCCGTGCGTCCATAGTGATCGCCGCGCACAATGAGGAGCAGGTCATTGCCCGCACCCTCGAAGCCCTGACGCCCAGCATCCGCTCGGGCGGGTTCGAGGTGCTGGTCGTGTGCAACGGTTGCACCGATCGCACCGCGGAGATCGCGCGCGGGTTCGCCGGGGTCACCGTGGTCGAACTCGACATCGCCTCGAAGGTCGCCGCGTTGCGAGAGGGCGACCGCCTGGCCGGCCCCGGAGCACGTATCTACCTCGATGCGGACATCGTCCTGACCAGCCGGGCCGCGACGGATGTCGCCGCGGCGCTCACGACGGGCGCCCTGGCCGCGCGCCCGCCGCGCAGTTTCGATGTGCACCACGCGGCTTGGGTCGTGCGACGCTGGTACGCCCTGCGACAGAGCCTGCCGTCGATCTCGGGCACCTTGTGGGGTGCGGGCTGCTATGCCCTCTCAGAAGGCGGACGCGCCCGATTCACCGAGTTCCCCGACATCCTCTCCGACGATCTCTTCGTGCACAGCCTGTTCTCCGCTGACGAGATCGTCATCGTCGCGACCGACCCCGTGGTCATCACCACGCCGCGACGCACCGCCGATCTTCTGCGCATCCTTCGACGGCATCACCGCACGCAGGGCGAGGTTGCCCCCGCGGTCTCCCCGACTGGCGGGCGGGCCAGCCAGCTCAGTGACATCCGCGCGCTATTGCGTAGGAATCCGATGCGCATCGTCGATGTCGGCGTGTATGTCGTGACCATCGCCTACGCGAGGATGCTCGCGCGCGCCGGAAGCAATGTGGGCTGGGAACGCGATGCGAGTTCGCGCGAGGCTCACTGAGCGCTCCGCAACCACCCGACCCGGATGCCGAGGAAGACTCACCTCCCACTGGCGGGTGCGGGCAAGGTTCGCTACTGTGTGCGCCACCACGCAGGACGCGTGCGCCGAGGGGAGTCACACCTGTGCCAACAAATCGAGTGCTCATCATCGTGCAGAACCTGCCGGTGCCCCTGGATCGACGCGTCTGGCTGGAGTGCAACGCACTCGCCGCGCAGGGGTACACGGTGTCGGTGATCTGTCCGAAGGGGCCGGGTGATGGTTCGTATGAGTTGCTCGACGGCATCGCCATCTACAAGTACCGGCCCAGTCCGGAGGCGCGGGGCGTGTTCGGATTCGCACTGGAGTTCACCTGGTGCTGGATTCTCACTGCTCTGCTGTCCCTCCGGGTGCGCCGCGAGCGCGGCTTCGACGTCATCCAGGCCTGCAACCCGCCAGACACGTACTGGCTGCTGGCCTGGCTCTGGCGGGCACGGGGCGTGCGATTCATCTTCGATCAGCACGATCTCAACCCCGAGCTGTTTCTCTCCCGGTTCGGCAAGCCGTCATCGCCCGCGGCGCGCATCGAGTATCGGGGATTGCTGTGGTTGGAGCGAATGACCTACCGGATCGCCGACCGGGTGATCTCTACGAACGGCTCCTACAAGGCAGTGGCCGAGAGGAGAGGCCATCGCGACCCTGCGACGGTGACCGTGGTTCGCAGCGGCCCGGACACCCGGGTCATGCGGCCCGTCTACCCCGACCCGGCCATCCGTGGTGACGCGGACGCCT
This sequence comes from Cryobacterium adonitolivorans, assembly GCF_004402695.1. Lineage (GTDB taxonomy): Bacteria > Actinomycetota > Actinomycetes > Actinomycetales > Microbacteriaceae > Cryobacterium > Cryobacterium adonitolivorans. The sequence goes on from NZ_SOFL01000001.1 coordinate 19,764, forward strand.
TGCTGTGCTACCTGGGCATCATGGGGCCACAGGACGGCGTAGAGACCATGCTCGACCTCATGCACGAGCTGGTGCACAAACGGGGCCGTGTGGGCCTGCACGCTGTGCTGCTGGGCTTTGGTGACTGCCTCGAGGACCTCAAGGCCCGCAGCACGGAGTTGGGTCTCGACGGCAACGTGCGCTTCACCGGTCGGGTCGGGCCGTCCGAGATCGCCCAGTATCTGAGCGCGGCCGACATCGGCATCGGTCCCGACCAGAAGACCCCACTGAACGACCTTTCCACGATGAACAAGACGATGGAATACATGGCATACGCCCTCCCGTCCGTCTCGGTCGATCTGGTCGAGACCCGCGTCTCGGCGGGCGACGCCGGCGTCCTCGTGGCTTCGGGCGACATCAGCGCATTCGCCGACGCGGTCGAAGCGCTCCTCGACGACCCGGCGCGTCGCGTCCGGCTCGGTCTCGCCGCACGACGTCGGGTCTCTGAGCACCTCGACTGGCGCCCCCAGGCGCGCGCCTACGTCGGCGTCTTCGACTCCCTGCTGGACTCACCGCCCGACGCCACCAAGCTCACGGCCTGGCCCTTCGGCAGCTCAGAGAAGGAGCTGCCCGCCACCGCACGGTACGTCGATCTGGACGACGAGACTGAGTTGGCGCGCTTCATCCAGGACCGTTGCGCCCTGCCGGTGCGAGTCGCCGAAGCACCCCTGGTCACGAGAGACACCGACTAGAAGCCGCGGGTGCCGCGCCGCTATGCGGGTGGCGCAGCGCTCCCGGAGGTGTGCTGGGCGACGAAACGGGCGTGGATCAACCGGCACCGTTCAGCTAGGCCCCGGCAGGCTGGTCCGGAACGGCCCGCGCTTCGCGCCACAGTTTCCTCCACACGGGGACCGTGACCGCCAGGTAGGCCAGCAGGCCGCTCAGTCCGCCGGCAATCAGCGCCAGCCAGGGGCTGTCGACCAACGACGCAACGAGCGCCGCGATGACCGCGGCGAGAACGGCTGCCGCGGCCAGGGGCAGGAACGCCCAGAGCTGAGCGGACACCCGCGCGCCCAGCACCCGCGAAATTGTGACCATGTAGAGCGGCACCACCACGAGCCACGCAACGACCGCATGCGCCCAGCCCGCTCCGGCGATGCCGAAGAGTTCAACCCCGAGCATCATGGCCGGGATGAGAGCGATCAGCCAGACGGCCTGCACCCAGAGCAGACCGCCCGTGCGCCCAGCTCCGACACTGAGGTCGGCGAAGAGCTCGGACAGGATCCGGGCTGCGCCGAAGACACCGAGGCCGAGCAGCGCCACCGCGGCGGGCGCCCAGCGTTCTCCGTAGAGGGCCGTCATCAGTGCGGTGCCGAGGGCGCCGATCATCGCACACACCGGGAACGCCGCCCAGGCGATGCCCTGCACCAGACGAGGAGTGAGTGCGGCCAGCTGCCCACCGGCGGCAAGGCGCCCGAACGCCGGCACCGCCACGGTGCGGATGATCGTCGTCAGCACGGTACTCGGCAGCGCGGCGAGGTTGAACGCGATGAGGTAGAGCCCCAACTCCTGGGGTCCCAGCTCCCGCCCCACGACGATGTAGTCGACGTTCAAGAGTATGAAGGCCAGGAAATTCGCTCCAGCTAGGGGCAGGCCGAGTCTGAGCAGACCCGGCAACTCGACGCGGTTCCAGCCGGGGAGGTAGCGGCGGGGAACGATGATCCAGTAGCCGATGGTGGACACCGTCTGCCCGATCACTCGGGACCAGGCGAGGGCCATGGCCCCCCAGCCGATCATGGCAAGCGGCACCGCAATCAGCATCGTGACTGCGATCGCACCGATATCGACGACGAGCCGTCGTTTCTGCAGGAAGTCCCGCCAGACCAGCGCCGTGGGCACCGAGGCGAAGGATGCGAGGATCACGCTCAGCGCCATGACCTGGATGACGGGGGTGGCGCTCGCGTCACCGAGTGCAGTCGCCAGCCATGGCGCGGTCACGACCATGGTGATGGTGAGCAGTGCGCCGGTGACCAGCGAGAGGGTGAACACTGTCGGTGCTATCGCGTCCGGGTTGCGGTCACCCCGGGCTATTGACGCCGTCGTGCCCAGTTCGGTGATGTTCAGCGCGATGGTCTGTGCGACGAGGGCGACCGCGAGGGCCCCGAACTCCTCTGGGGCAAGGATGCGGGCGAGGATGAGGGTCGTCAGGAATTGGAGGAGCTTGGAAAGCGCGACGTTGAGAGACCCCCACGCCGATCCCCCCTGTACCCGGGACCGGAGGGAGAGCTCCGGAGTGACGTCCGCCCTGGTCACGCGATCCCAGCAACCTCGGAGAGCACACCGCGCACCCTGTCGAGCTGGGTGCGGCCGCGCTCGATCGCCCGTTGGGTGGGAGCGGGTGTTTTGCCACTGGACTGTCGTGAGACCCTCCAGCTGATGCGCCGGGCGGACGCCGATCCCGGCGACAGTTCCTCGGCCAGGGCGAGCAGGGCTTGTATCTCGCCCAGGCGCGCCCCACGGTCGAGTTCACGCTGCGCGAGGACGCTGGCCTGCCGGGCGATTGCCTGCCTCGTCCGTTCAATAAGTCGATCCGAAGCCGGCACCAACGGTGCGAGCTCCGGGCCGTTGATGACCTCGAAGGCGCTGAGCCGATGACGCATGTCGACGGCCATCGTCGCAAACTGCGTGAGGTGCATGTTGGCCCCGTGCATTCGGTAGAAGGCCTGGGGGCGGCCGTTCACCCGTGCGACGTCCCATCGTGCCGCCGTGCGCAGCCAGTACTCGAGATCACCGGAATGCGGCAGGAGGGGGTTGTAGCCGCCGGTCTCGCGAAGCGCCCGGGTGCGCATGACGACCTCGGGGGACACAATCAGGTTGCGACCCCGGGAGGCGGTCCAGTCGATCCACTCTCGCCCGTCCCACACGCTCCAGGTCTCCGGCAACGGCCGGTGTCGGGGCACGGGGTCGTCAGAGAAGACCGAGGCGTGCCCGTAGACCAACCCGACACCGGGGAAACGGTCCATCAACCGGGTAGCGCGGCCGAGCGCACCCGGGGCCACCAGATCGTCGGCCGAGACAAGTGTGATGTACTCGGTGTTCACGGCGGCCAGTCCGTCGTTGTAGGTCTGGATGTGTCCGCGGTTTCGGGAGTGGATGATCGCGCTGACGTGGGACGGGTTGGCCGCGGCGAGCCGTCGAGCGACATCGCCCGATCCGTCGGGTGACGCATCATCGACGATGATGACGTGGGCGTCGACATCGCTCTGGGAAAGTGCGCTGTCGACGAGATCCGGCAGGAATAGGCCGTAGTTGTAACACGGGATCACCACTGTGACCGAGGCGCGACGGCCAGGCCGGCCTGGCCGCACGAGCTTCATGAGCGCCCCCTTCCGGTCACGGGGTCCTGCTGAAGAGCACGTCGACCAGAAAGCTGTCGTTCGAGGCCTGATCGGGATTTCCGTAGCCGTAGACGCCCGCTGACGGTGCCGATGACAGGAAGCCGTTCACGACCGGGAGGGCCAGACCGTTCGGCACCCGCGCGTATCTTCCGTTCGGGCTGCTCACCGTGACGCGGTACTCCGCACCGAGGGTGAGTTCGATCGCCGGGCTCACCGCGCCGGTCCGCCATCCGTTTTTCGCCTTCTCTGTGAATGCGACCGTCGCGATCAGCTTTCCGTCGGGGCCCCACAGGTATCCGGTGTGAGATTCCTGATCGTCAGCGCCCACGTACACCCGGATGCCGGAGACAGCGCCCGCAACGGAGGCAGTGAAACGCGTGCCGACCTGCAGGGCCGGATCGTCATCGGTGCGGGAGAGCGATTCCGGCAGGAAGGATGCGGAGTCCTCGATGGCCGGCACGTCGGCCGTGGTGAAACGCCAATCAGAAATGGTGTTCTTGTCAACGGTCACCGCCGCCCGGTAGCTCGTAGCCCACGCCAGCGGGTCCGTCGCCGTGAAGTGCACGACGCCCGTGACCGGGTCGTAGCTCGACTCACCGGCGACGTCGCCGGCCAGGCCCGTGACGGCGATCGACGCGGTTTTCACACCGGATACCGTCGCCGACACCACGACGGTGGGGCTGACCCCTGTGGCGTCGACGGAAGGGGAAGACGCGGATACGCCCGGAGGTTCTGGAGCCGACTCGGGCGTCGGTGTGGGTGTCGGCGTCGGCGTCGGCGTCGACTTCTCGCTAGGGGTGGGTGTCGGCGTCGACTCGGGCGTCGGTGTGGGTGTCGGCGTGGCCTCGGGTGTCAGTTTCAGCTCGGGTGTGGGTGTCGGCGTCGTCTCGGGTGCCGGCGCCGGGATGGCCCGTGCGGCTGGGGGCACCGCGCTTCCGGTGGTGAAGACGACATCTACCAGGTAGCTGGTTGCCCTGTAGCTCGACGCGGGCATCGCCCCTCCCGCTCCGTAGGCGTAGCGCCCGTTGGTGACGGTGTCCGCGGTGATCGGGCCGCTCGTCCTCTGCGTGGCGAAGTAGTTCGCACTGGCGGAGTAACGGCCAACCGGTGCGTAGTACGACACGACGTAGCGCTCGCCGGGAGTGAGCGCCACCGGGGTCGCGAGGGAGGCTGTCTGCCAACCGCTGGCGGATTCCCCGGTGAAAGTCACGGTTGCCAGCCTGGTGCCGGTCGACGACCACAGGGAACCCGTGTGGGTGCCAGAGTTTCCGCTGCCCTTATAGAAGCGGATCGCGGTCACCGAACCCGGCTGGGAGACGGTGAATGCCGTGCCTAGCTCGATCCCCGTTGTGCCGTCGTTGACCGAGTCGATCGTGGGCGTCGTCGTTCCCAGCAGGGTGAACTCCCCACTCGGCGCCGGCGCAGTGGCGGTTGTGAACGACCACGTTCCGCCGGACGGCACGCTGCCCGCAATCCCGACCGTCGCCGTGTACTGGGTGGCCCAGCCGAGTACCGCGGCCGGCGTGAACCTGACGGTTCGGGTCGCCGCGTCGTATGACGAGGTGCCGGCGACATTACCCGCAGGCCCGCTGAGTGCGAGTGTAGGGTCCTGCGGGAGAGTTCCGGCAGAGAGCACGGCCGTAACCGCACCGGATGGGCTGACCGCCGTCGCGTTCGCGGCGGGTGCGGTGGACGTCACCGTCACCGGAGCCGGAGGCGGCGGCGTGGCAGAAGTTCGGAACTGCACGTCGACGAAGTAGTTCGATGCCTTCCAACTTGACGTCGGGAAGCCGCCGGTCGCCCCGTAGAGGTATAGGCCGTTCGCTGCGGTGTCGGCGGTCAGCGGACCCTGGCTTCGAAGCAGCGAGAAGTAGTCGGGCGTGTGCGAGTAGCGTCCGTTGGGTGCCAGGTAGGAGACGACATAGCGCACCCCTGGCGTCAGGGTGTATGGCGTCGCGAGGGTGGCCGTCTGCCATCCACCGGCCGTTTCACCGGTGAACGTCACCGACGCGAGCTTTGCTCCGGCGGCCGACCAGAGGGTGCCGACGTGGGTTCCGGTGTTGCCTGTTCCCTTATAGAAACGGATGGCGGTGACTTGTCCCGGCTGTGAGACGGCGAAGGCCATACCCAGTTCGACGGGCCCGCTGTCATCTGTGGACGGGACGGTGGGGGTCTCCGTGCCCAGCAGTGTGAACGTGCCCTCCACGGGAGTGTCAGCGGCCGTTGTGAACGACCAGTTGCCCCCTGCGGGTACGGTTCCGGAGATAGACACCGTCGCCGTGTGCGCGGTCGACTGCGCCAGGACGGAGGACGGTGTGAAGGTGATCGTGCGGGTGGCGGGAGCGTAGGTCGACGTGCCGGGCACGGCCCCTGCCGAGGTGGTCAATCCGATTTGCGGGATTGTGCCGGTGGGCACGGCGGCGGACAGTACCGCCGTCACCAGGCTCGAGAGTGGTACCGCGGTCTGGTTCGCTGCGGGGCTGACCAGGGAGACGGAAACCGGCTGGGGCGGGATCACGCCGTCGGTCACGAAGACGACATCGACGAAGTAGTTCGTCGACGACGTTGACGTCGGGGTTCCGGTTCCGTATGTGTAGCGCCCGGCAGTGGCGGCCACGGACAGTGGGCCTCGCGTGAACCCGGCGTTGAATGCGCCGATCGTCGCCGAATACTTGCCGGTGGTGGATTGATAGGAGGCGGTGTAGCTCGATCCGGCCTGGACCGGAACCGGCTGGGCGAAATACACGGTTTGCCATCCGGCCGCGGATTCCGCCAGGAATGTCGCGGAGGCCAGAGCCTGACCGGTGCTGCTCCACAGGGTGCCGACGTGCACGCCTGTGTTGCCGGGACCCTTGTAGAACTTGATTCCGGCGATGGCGCCGGTGGCGCCCGCCGTGAACTGCACCCCGAGGGTGACCGGACTGTCGTTCACTTGCGCAATGGCGGGTGTCGCGGCCGCATCGAACAGCGAGCAGGGGCACACTGCGGCGCTCGCTGCCGTCGTGAACGCCCACGTCGCCCCCGCCATTATGGGGCTTCCATTCGTTCCGGTCGCCGCCAGGGTGACGCGGTATGAGGTGTTCGGCGCAAGCGCGCTGGCCGGGGTGAACAGCGCCGTCCGGGAGTTCGGGTCGTACGTCGTCGTTCCGGCGACGGCCGAACCTGCCGCGGTTTGCACGGAGTAGGCAACAGTGGAGGAGTTCACGTCGCTCGAGAGGCGTGCGCTGATCGTCGTGCCGGTCGGCACCGACGTCGCATCGGGAGCCGGCACCTGTCCGACTGCGGTGAGCGGCGTGGTCCCGACAGTGTTGAACACGACATCCACGAAGTAGTTGGAGCCCTGATAGGTCTGGGCGGGAAACGCCCCCGGCACACCGTAGATGCCCGGGTCGGGTTCGCCGAAACCGCTCGGAACCGTTATCGGCGAGCTCTTCCTCGTCGAATACGGCCAGTAATACGAAGCCACTGAGTAGCGTCCCTGCGGTGCGGTGTACGACACGACATAGTTCTGGCCGGCTGTCACGGCGACCGGCGCGCTGAAGCTCGCGTATTGCCACCCCGTTGCAGTTTCGGCGGAGAAGATCACCGACGCGAGCCTCGTGCCGGTGCTGTCCCACAGCGAGCCGGCATGCGTGCCCGTGTTTGCAGCGCTCTTGAAGAAGCGCACGCCCGAAACGAACCCGTTCGATTCCGGCCTGAACCGCATGCCGACCTCGATGGCTGACCCGTCGGCGGAGTCCTGGATAGCCGGCACCACCTGGCCGAACACGCCGGTGGGGCCGGTCACGACGAGGCTGACGGATGCGGGCGTCGACGGGTAGTTGGCGCTGTCATCGATCGCCCTGACGCGGATGTCGCCGGAGCCGAGGCCGGTCTGGTAGTAAACGTACGACCACGACGTGGTTCCCGTCGCCACCCGCCACGTGGCACCGCCGTCGACCGAAACCTCGACCCCCGCCACGACGCCGCCAACGTCCGATGCCGTGCCGGTGACCGTCACTCGAGTACCCGCAGCGATCGTCGAATTCGTGACCGGCGACGTCACCGTGGCGACCGGAGCGGTGGTATCGGTGCTCTTCTGCGCCGACGCGAGTCCGGACATCAGAGTTGCCGGTTGCGAGCCCATGTCCGCGAGGAGATTCACCTGCGCTTGCTGCATGGCGGCGTTGGCCGGGGCACCCTGACCGTCGTGCGTCTCGTCGAGACCCCAGGCCCACTGCACGCTTCCCGCCGAAAAGACCAGCGCGCCGCTTGGCGCTCTGTACAGAGTCGTATTGTGCGTGGTGGTGCCGGGGACGACCGTGTTCCCATAGTCCGTGACGTACTCGGGGGTCGGACCGACCGTCGTCGACAGGTGGATGAGGCCCGCCGGCCGGTACCCGTTGTCTACGTCTTCATCGGACTCGTAGCCAACCGTGTGCGGTGCCAGCCCGACCGAGGTACCGGCTGCCAGATTGGTGAGTGCGGTGTTCTTCCACGTTCTGAGCTTGCCCTCCTGCGCGGATACCGTCACCGGTAGGTCATCGTGGTTGGCCTTGAACATGGTGCCCGTCAGGGCGTTCTCCGGCAAGCCACCTCCGGCCTGTTGCGACGCGAATCGGGGATCACGCCAGGTCCCGGTCCACTGGGTCGACGGGTCGACCTTGGCATTGCTCCACGTCTCTTTGTAGGAGACCAGGGTGCGGTAGTTCGTTGGCGTGCCGCTCGCTGTCGACGGCTCGTACCTCGTACGCCAATACCCCGTGTTCCCGGTCAGGAACTGGATGTTGACCCCCGCGTCACGGGCGGCGAAGAGATTCGCCCTCTGGGCGCCGGACCAGTACTCGTCGTGGCCGACGGAGAGAATCACCTTGTGGTTGGCCAGGAGTGAGCCGTACCGGTCGGTGTCGACGCCGCTGAAATAGCTGACGTCATAGCCGTTTCGCTCCATGAAGCGCACCTGGGCGAATTCGCTGCTGAAGTAGAAATCGCGTCTGGTCGTGCCCTCACGGGTTATGAACGGGCGGTTATAGCTGATCTTGTAGGCCCGCCCGTTGGCGGCGCCCTTGTAGAAGTCAGAGCCGCCGTATGCGTTGTACGCCTGCCAGGTCGTGTCGGAGGTCTGGAACAATACGTCGGAGCGTGAGCTCTGGTCGCGCACAATGAAGATGATGTGGCTCTGGGCACCGGTGTCCGGCCGGTTGAGCAGGGCGATGTAGACGCCGGAGACTGCGTCATCCGGAACCAGCCAGCTCGCCGAGACGCCCCAGTTGCCGCAGTCGTAGAGTTCCGTGGCCAGGTCGGACAGGCACGGAGGCTGGGTCTGGGGCAGGGCCGCTGAAGGGGTGACGGACGCCACCTTGCGCGCCCCCAGTCCCTGATACCAGCCGGTTCGGTAGATGTCGATTGTGTAGTTCCTGGCGTTGGTGTCGATCTTGAAGCCGATCGTGGCGCCGTTTTCCACCGAGATGTCGGTGCTGAAACCCTGGATGCTGGGGCTACCGGCGCCGCTGATGTCCCAGATGTTGGGATTCGTGCCCGGTTTCGCGTTCTCGCAGGCGACGGGGTTGGCCGCTGCCCGGCATCCGCTCGCCGCGTTCGCCGCGTCAGGTGAGGCGGTGAGCCCGGTGAAGACCAGGGCGGCGATGAGTGCGGCCGCAATAGCGAGCCGGCTTCGGCGCCACACGGATGGACCGTGCTGAACGGTGCTCGGTAGTGACGCCATCGGTATTCCTGCCGCTCATGTCGGGTCATGGGGAGGAGGTCACACGATTCAGGGCAAGAGATCGCGCGACCCGCAACTCGGATAATGAGAACCTATGAGGATTGTTCAAATCAAGCCACCCCCCACGCACCCCCCAATCGAGTGCCACCTACCCGCCGTGGTCGAAGGAGTGCTCGCGGGTGGCCTGACCCCCTAAGGGGCTACAGCGGTCGGGTGCGATTGCGGATATTGTCGGCAAGCTGAACCGAACCGAGAAGGGACGCCACCGTTGACCGTTCGCGAGAGTGATGAAGCGCCTCGCGCCGGGGAGCAGGTGGTGGTTGACGTTGCTGCGGTCGTCGTCACCTACAACAGCACCCGCCACGTCGCCGCGCTGCTCGACAGCCTGCCGGATGCGTTTGGCAGCCTGACCTATTCGGTGGTCGTGGTCGACAATGGTTCGACCGACGGCACACCGGATCTGCTGGCCGGTCGATCCGACTGCACTGTCGTCCAGGCCTTGAACGATGGGTACGCTGCCGGAATCAATAGAGCCGTGCTCGCCTCACCCGAGGCATCGACCGTCCTCATCCTCAATCCCGACGCCACGCTCGACCCCGACGCCGTGCCACAGCTGCTCGAGGTCCTTCGGCGACGCCCCGGTGCCGGTATCGTCGCACCGCGCGTGCGCGAAGAGGACGGCAGCCTCTCCCCCACGCTGCGGCGTGGACCGACTCTCGGCCGCGTCGGCGGGTTGAGCTTCACCCGCCTGGCGGTATTCGCTGAGCGAATCGAGATCCCTGGCGAGTATGAGAGCGAACATGAGGTCGACTGGGCGGTGGGCGCGATCCTGCTTGTCGACCGACGGTGTTTCGACGCGCTGAAGGGCCTCGACGAGTCCTATTTTCTGTACTCGGAGGAAACCGATTTCAGCCTCAGGGCTCGTGACGCCGGGTGGGCGACCGTCTACACACCCCGTGCCGGCGCGATGCATGTCGGCGGAGGCTCTGGCGAAAGCGCAACAACGCACACCATGCAGATGCTCAACCGTGTGCGCCTGTATCGCCGCCGCACCGGCGACCTGAGGGCCTGGCTCTATTTCGGCATGACCGTCGTCGTCGAAACCCGGCGGGCGGTCCTCGGACAACGTGCGTCCTGGACGACGGTACATGCGCTGCTGAGGCCCTCGCTGCGCCCCCCGCAGCTCCGCGCGAACTCCGCGTTCCTGCCCTCGTAGCGGCGCTCAGCGCATCCGCTTGACCGCGCTGGCCAGCAGGTTGCGCACATCCCGCACGCCGGCACGGTGCGTGATGACCGATCGGATGGATTCCGCCGTGTCGTGCGCGGTGACGCTGTAGCGCGACTGAAGCCACACCGAGGAGCGCGCAGGGAGCCGATCGCTCGTGTACACCGTTCGATAGCCGGCGCTCCTCAGCTGCGCGAGCAACTGACGGTCGTACCGTCCGAGCGGCAGTGCGGCATCCTCGATTTCCCCATCGCTGGCCTCGGCGAGAATGGTTCGGGCATCCACCAGCTCCCGGCGGGCCTCCGCCTCGCTAAGCCCTCGCCAGGGCGCGTGCGTCCAGCCGTGGCTTCCGATCTCCATGCCGGCGCCGCGCAACTCACGGAGATCGGCCGAAGAGACACTTGCCGGGTCATCCAACCGTCCGGCGAGCGGGAAGAACGACGCACTCAGCCCACGCTCGCGCAGGGCCGGAAGCGCGACCGCGATGTCCGACCGATTGCCATCGTCGAAACTGAGCCTCACCTGCGGTCTGCCTCGAACCTCATCCAGGATGCGGAGGAAATTGGCTTCCCTCACCCAGTATTGGGACTCGCCAAGCTCCCGCTCACTGTCGATGGTTCCGATGCCGTGGAAGCACAGGTTGATGTTCATGCCGATGCTCCGTTCGTCGCCGACGCCTCGCGAGGTGAGTCCTGGTGCGCGCCGATCACGATTTTCAGCATGGGTTCCTTTCGGTGAGACGGAGGCGACAAACCGGGACGGGGCATTCGCTGTGCACAGTACCCCGCGTGGGGCCTTTTGTGCCGTACGATCGGCTCATGGATCGGGAGAGAACGATTGTTCGCCCCATTACGAACGAGGATGCCAACACAGTCTCCGAGTTCCTCCACAATCACCTGAACCCGAAGGTCGGCCGGGCGGCGTGGGGCGCTCTCCTGGCTCCACCGTGGAGCGTCCAGGCGCCCAACCACGGGTTCCAGCTCGTCGCGGGCGGCATTGTCGTCGGAGCCTACGTGGCCGTCTACTCCGAGCGCGAGGTCGACGGCGAACTGCGCAGGTTCTGCAACCTCGCGGCGTTCTGCGTGCTGGAGGACTATCGGGCCGACAGCCTGAGGCTCATCCGGACGATCCTGGCGCAGCAGGGATACGAGTTCACCGACTTCTCGCCCAGCGGAAATGTCGTGGCCCTCAATGAGAGGCTCGGCTTCGCCCTGTTGGACACCGCCACCCGGTTGGCGCCGAACCTGCCACGCCTCCCGCGACGCGGGGTCACGGTTTCGGACGACCCGAGACGTGTCGCGGGTGTCCTGACGGGGCAGGATGCCCGCGCGTACCAGGACCACAAGGATGCGCCGGCCGCCCGTCACATCGTCGTGATCTCACAGGGCGAATACGGCTATCTCGTCGTCCGCAAGGACCGCCGCAAACGACTTCCGTTCTTTGCATCACCGCTGTACGTCGGAGGGAGCCGCGAACTGCTCCGATCGGCGTGGCCACAGGTCGGCTCACATCTGCTGCTGCGGCATGCGGCGCTCGCCACGCTGGGAGAGCGCCGCGTGCTCGGTTTCCTCCCCGCCCTCGGCGTCGATCTCGGGAGTCCGCGGGCGAAGATGTTCCGCAGCCAGGTGATGCCGGCCGGTGCCATCGACTACCTCTACAGCGAGCTGACCTTGCTTGAATGGTAGGTGGAGCCTCAGTTCGCGGCGGCGACGGATGCGCCGTCGTCCCAGCGGTTGTTGCTCCACTCATTGCCCGGCGCGTCGGAGTCGAACGAGGTGATCGGCCCGAAGTCGCCGCACTTACTCGTTGTTCCACGTTGCCAGACGTTGTTCGTGAAGCGGATATCCCGGGTTCCGGCGGAGTGCGGCTTGCCCGTCGTTGAACCCCCGTAGGTGCAGTAGCCGCCTGACCCCGCCAGGAACAGGTTGCCGTCGATGACGTTATTTTGGATGACCGCGAAGTCGCCGTACCCGGTGAGCGCTCCGGAGCACCCGCCGTCCGGGGGCACATCGGGTGCATCGCAGGCGATGGTGTTGCCGCGAATGACAGCGTTCGACCCCATCCGGATTCCGGATTCGTGGTAATACCCCGACGCGTCGGTGAACTGCCCGTGCACATAGGACGCCTCAACGGTGCAGTCCCGGTGACACATGACCGATCGTTTGCCGCCGGTCACGTGCACCCGGACCGCCTCGAAGCGAACGTCACCGATCCCCGTGACGGGATTGTCGCCCGCGTTGACCTCGCTGTCGGTGATGGTGAAGGATCCGGAGCCCTCGTCACCGGAGTAGACGAATCCATTGATCTGCGACCGCGTGATCACCACCCCGGACGCTTCGATCAGCAGGGGCCAGCAGTCCACCCGCTTCGCGTCCAGCACGGTGTCCGCCGTCGTGATCCGGCATGGACCCGTGTAGTCCGAGAGCTCTGTCCCTCGCGGCAGTCCCGTGGTGTCCGCCGAGGGAAAGTTCTCGGGGATCATGCCGGCCTCCGTCTCGGTCGCATCGCCGGAGGACGACCCGGCGTTTGAGTCCCGGGGTTGCGTCGGCTGCATCAAACCCGCGATCCACAGGCCCGCCGGCACGGCCAGCAGGAGAAGGATCGCCACGACGGCCACCAGGCGTCTCCGCCGGAAAGCGGTCTTGCCTGACGGAACGGTGGCCAGGGCATCGGGGGGCTGTGTCATCGTTTGTCCGTTCCTTGTCGTCTCCCTAGGCCGCGGCGAGTTTCGCATCGACGAACCCGGTGAGGGTGCCCACGGTGTCGAAGATCTCTGCGCCGAACTCGTCATCGTCGACCGTAATGTTGAAGCGATCCTCGAGGGAGGCCACGAGGCTGACGACCCCGAAGGAATCGAGTTCCGGCAGCGACCCGAACAACGCGGTTTCCTCCCGCAGGTCTTCCGGGCGTTGCTGCAGCTCGAGTGCCTCGATCAGCACGGTGCGGACGGCGTTCAGGGTGTCGGTCATTACTGTTCCTTTGTGAGACGAGGTCTGGTTCACACGAGGACCTCCGCGGGTGCGGGATGTCCGAGGAATGCGGTCGGGCTGGCAGTCAGGCCGTACGCCCCCGCCTGGAAGATCACGATGAGGTCGTCGACGTCCGCCGGGGGCAGCTCGACATCCTTCGCGAGCAGGTCGAGCGGGGTGCACAGGCATCCCACGATGGTGACGGTGTCAGCGGAGGCGTGCTCGACGCGGTTTCCGACCGCGACAGGATAGTTGCGGCGGATGGCCTGGCCGAAGTTCCCCGAGGCGGCGAGCTGGTGGTGCATACCCCCGTCGACGACCAGGAAGGTCGTCCCGCGCGAGACCTTGCGATCACGCACCCGGGTGACGTAGACCCCGCACTCCCCGACGAGATACCGGCCGAGCTCGATGACCGGACGCGCCTCGGGCATCCGCTGTCTGATCGGCCCGTCGACCAGCTGGTGGAGGTTCTGGGCGACGGCGCCGAGGTCGAGCGGCTGGTCTTTCTCGACGTACGGGATGCCGAACCCGCCACCCAGGTTGAGGTAGCGCACCGGCGTGGGCAGGTGCTCTGCCAGGCCGCTCACGAGGTCGACCGTGCGCTGTTGCGCCTCGGCGATGGTCGCCGCGTTCAGATTCTGTGAGCCGGCGAAGACGTGGAAGCCGAGCACGTTCGCTCCCGCAGTGGCGAAGTCACGCAGCACGCCAGGTACCTCCTCGGCGTCGATGCCGAACTGCTGTGGTCCACCGCCCATCCGCATGCCCGATCCCTTGACGGCGAAGTCGGGGTTCACGCGCACGGCGACGTTGGGTGCGAGGCCGAGCTCGTCGCCTGCAGCAAGCACGCGGCTGAATTCAGTGCGGGACTCGACCTCGATGAGGATGCCCGCCGCGACGGCCTGCCGGATCTCCGCGGGCGACTTGCCGGGACCAGCGAAGCTGACCTTGTCGGCGCTGATCGTGGTGTCCAGTGCGGTCTGCAACTCCAGCCCGGACGCGACGTCGATCCGGTCGAGCCGGCCGGCCAGGTGTTGCACGATGGCGGGCATGGGATTCGCCTTCATCGCAAAGCTGAGCTCGACCCGTGCGGGCAGTGCCGAACGCAGCTCGTTGACACGCTTGTCGAGCAATGCGCGGTCGTAGGCGAAGAACGGCGTCGAACCGACGCGTGCGGCGAGCCTGGACACGGTCATCCCGCCGACCCGGAGTTCGCCGTCCACGGTGCCGAAGCCGGCCACGTGCTCGTGCGGCATCATCCGGATACCCCCGACATGAGCTCGGCGTGGAGGACGGCCCGATCGTACTTACCGTTGGGCGAGCGGGGCAACGAGTCGCGGACCTCGAGGCGGGACGGGACCATGTAGAGCGGCAGGCACTGCTTGAGTGCGGCGGCGAGCGCGGCGACATCGAGTTCTGGCGCTGTCGACGTGACCACCAGCACGATCCGCTGACCCAGCGCCGGGTCGTCTTCGCCTAGGGCGACGGCATCGCGCACCAGACCGGTGCTGTACGCGGCCTCCTCAATCTCGCTGGGGCTCACCCGGTACCCCGACGTCTTGATCATGTCGTCACTGCGGCCGACGAAATAGAGGAATCCCTCCTGATCGGCCACCACGGTGTCCCCCGACCAGACCGCCCGCTCGGGGGCACGCCACGGTTGCTGCGGGTGGTGCACGGTGCGATAACGTTCCGCCGTCCGGACCGGGTCGTTCCAGTAGCCGAGCGCGACCAGAGCGCCCCGGTGCACGAGTTCCCCTTCCTCACCTGGCGCGCACGGCGTCCCGTCCGGACGGAGGACGAGGATCTCGGCATTGGGGATGGCCCGGCCGATCGAGTCGGGGCGTCGATCGATTTCCGAGGGATCGAGGTACGTCGAACGGAACGCCTCCGTGAGGCCGTACATGAGGTATGGGTCAGCGGCGGCGAAGATCCCCCGCAGCCGATCCAGCGTCGGTCGGGGCATCCTGCCCCCCGTGTTCGCCCAGTACCTCATCCGTCCGGTTGCCGCCGCCGGCCAGTTCACCTCGGCCAGTTGCAACCAGAGCGGTGGCACGCAGGTGAGGCCGGTGACGCCGTACTGCTCGCAGAGCCTGGGCACCTCCAGCGGCAGCAGGTAGTTCATGAGGACGCAGTGGGCGCCGACCGAGAAGGCCGTCGTCACCTGGCTCAGCCCCGCGTCGAAGCTCAGTGGCAGCACGCTGAGAATGACGTCGTCGCTGGAGTTCCGCAGGTACGAACTGACGCTCTCGGCCCCGACGATCAGGTTGCGATGGCTGAGCACGACACCCTTGGGTTTGCCGGTGCTGCCAGAGGTATACAGGATCGCGGCCGGATCGAGGTCGATCGCCGGCGACAGGGGCGGGTCTTGCGCCGCGGCCTGCCCGTCATGCCAACCGTGGACCTGCCACGCTGCTGCGGGATCCGGCACGGCAGCGCCCACGACGATCACGTGCGCGACCTCGGTGACCGGCAGCACCGACGCGAGCTGGGAGAGCCTGTCGGCCGAGGTGATGAGCACTCCGGCGCCGCTGTCCCGCAGGATGTGGCGGACCTGGGGCGCCTTGAGCACATGGTTGATCGGAACGAAGACGCCCCCGGCCGCGGAGACGGCGAAGATCGAGGCGACGGTTTCGAAGCGTTTCTCGAGGTAGACCGCCACGCGATCACCACGCTGAACGCCCATCGTGTGCAGCTGCGCGGCGGCGGCGCGGGCCATGCGCCAGGCCTCGGCATAGCTGATGGTGGAATTGCGGTAGCTCAACGCCGGGGCGTCCGGGGTTGCGGCGGCCGCCTGGCGGAGCAGGTGGTGGAGGCTCGTCCTGGCGGGGATCGTCACCCGCTGGTCCGTTTGTGGCCCGGTGCTCATGACAGCGCCCGATCGACGAGGCCCGAACCCGACCCCACCCGTGTTCTTGAGGTCACACTGCTCGTGAGCGAGTCGGCGACCAACGATTGCTCCGCTTGTGTGAGGTGCGGGAACATCGGCAGGGAGAGGATCCGGCCCGCGGCAGCCTCGGCCACGGGAAACTGGCCTGGCCGGTAACCGAGGCCCGCGTACGCGGCCGTGAGGTGCAGCGGGGTCGGATAGTGGATGGCAGCGCCGATCCCTGCGGCCCCGAGTTCGGCGAGCACCCGGTCGCGTTCGTCGACCTGCACGACGTACAGGTGCCAGACGTCCTCGTTGCCGGGCCGGATGGCCGGCAGGCGCACCTCGGGCACGTCGGCAAGCATCTCGGCGTACCGGCCGGCGGCCGCGCGGCGGGCAGCGTTCCAGCCGTCGAGCCGGCGCAGCTTCGCACGCAGCACCGCGGCCTGCACGGCGTCCAGACGCGAGTTCACGCCCGCCCGGTCGTGCACGTACTTCACCGAGCTGCCATGGGCGCCGAAGTTCCGGACGAACTCCGCAACGGCCGGGTCATCGGTGAGCACGGCGCCTGCGTCACCGGCGGCACCGAGATTCTTGCCGGGGTAGAAGCTCGTCGCGGCGACGCGGCCGAGCGAACCGGCTCGGCCGAGCGTCGAGGAGGCTCCCTGCGATTGCGCGGCGTCCTCAACGATCACCAGACCGTGCCGGTTCGCCATCGGGATGAGCGCATCCATCGGTGCGGTCTGGCCGTACAGGTGAACGGGCACGATCGCGCGCGTGCGCGCGGTGATCGCCGCGTCGACGGCAGCGGGGTCGATGAGGAGGAACTCGTCGTCGACGTCGACGAAGACCGGAATCGCGCCGAGGCGGGTCGCGGCCTCGGCCGTCGCGATGAACGTGTTGACGGGGATGATGACCTCGTCGCCGGGGCGGACCCCGACGGCCCGGAGTGCGAGCTCGACGGCGTCGGTACCGTTCGCCACACCGACGCAGTGCCGGGTGCCGATGTATGCGGCGTACTCCCGCTCGAACGCGGCAACCTCGGCGCCGCCGACGAACGCGGCGGAGATGAACTGCGCCTGCCAGGTGGGAAGCACCTCGTCGGCGATCTCCGCCTGCTGGGCGATGAGGTTGAGAAACGGGACTCTCATGCTGACGCCACCTCTCGTGGGCGGGCCGGCACTCCCAGCCAGGTTTCCTCCGACGGCAAGTCCTGCGTCAGCGCGGCGCCCATTCCCAGCACCGCGTACCTCCCGACGCGGACGCCCTCGCGCACGCTCGCGTTCATGCCCAGGTAGGCACCCTCACCGATCCACGCGTGGCCTCCGAGCGCGACTCCCGCGCACAGGGTGGCGAATGACTCGACAAGGTCGTCATGGGTCAGCGTGACGTTCGGCATGACGACCACGTGGCGACCGAGTTCCACGTTCGTGGTCAGCACGACGCCGGCGAGCAGGATGCTGCCCACCCCCACGGTGCAGTCGTCCGGTACGCTCACGCTGGGGTCGATGACGCTGACATAGTCGTCGTTGGTGCGGCCGTGCCCGGCCAGGCGAGCCGCGATCGCAGCCCGCGCGACCCCGCGCCCGGCGCAGATCACCAGTCTGGCCCGCGGGTGATCGGCGGCTTGCTCGGTTCCCCCCAGGATCGGCAGTCCGTCGATGCTCTTGCCCCACAGGGTTGGGTCGTCGTCGAGGTAGCCGATCGCTGTGTGCTCTCCTGAGCGCCGCAGCACCGACAGCGCCTCCCGTGCCAGGCCGCTCGCCGCGACGAGCAGCACGTCAACCATGTGCGACCACCGTCAGCGGGGCGAGCAACGCGTCGATGACAATGGCCTGTTGTGCCGCTTCGAGCTGGTGATACAGCGGCAGGATCAGGGTAGTGCCGGTGAGTCGTTCCGAGACCGGCAGCGGGACACGCTGCGACGGGCTCCCCGCGTACGCCGGCTGCAGGTGCGCCGACATGATGCCGCGACGAGCCGAAACTCCGGCCTCGGCCAGATGTAGCAGCAGAGTCTCCCGGTCCAGCGGATAGTCCTCGCCGACCTCGACCCAGTAGGACTGGAAGTTCGAGGTGCCCCACTCCGGGTCGCGCACCGGGCGCAGCCCGGCGACTCCGGCCAGTGCCGCGGTGTAACCCTCGGCGATCTCACGGCGTCTCTGCACAATCTCCGGCAGGCGTCCCAGCTGCACGATCCCCACGGCCGCCTGCATGTCGGTCATCCGGTAGTTGAATCCGACCTCCAGGTATTCCTCGGCCGGCGCGAGAACGCTCGCCTGCCGGTCAGTCGCCGAGACACTCATGGCGTGCTCCCGCAGTCGTCTGGCGCGCCCGGCCCATTCCGCATTCGAGGTCGTCAGCATGCCGCCCTCCCCCGTGGTCAACAGCTTGCGCGGGTGGAAGGACCACGCTGCGAGCACGGCACCTGCCCCAACGGGGCGGCCCTTGTAGGTGGACCCGGCACCGCAGGCTGCGTCTTCGATCACCACGATGCCCAGCGGATCGCACACGTCGCGGATCGAGTCGAGGTCGACCGGAACGCCGCCCTGGTCAACGACGATGACGGCACGCGTGCGCTCGGTGATGGCGGTGACGACCCCGTCCGCCGTGACGCACCCGGTACCGGGGTCGACGTCGATGAAGATCGGCCGCGCCCCGACGTACGTCGGCGCGTTCGCCGTGGCGACAAAGGAGAATGACGGCACGATCACCTCATCACCGGCCTGGACCCCCGCCACGATCAGCGCCAGGTGCAGGGCAGTGGTGCAGTTCGAGGTCGCGACGGCGTGCCCGGCCTGCATCGAGGCCGCGAACTCGCGCTCGAACTGTGCGACCCTGGGCCCCTGTGCCACCCACCCCGACTCGATCACCTCGCTGAGCGCACGAATTTCTTCCGCACCCATCCACGGCTTCATCACATTGATGCGGTTCATGACGCCACGCTCACACGACCGGCGGCGATCTCGTCCCGCTGCGGCTGCCACCAGTCAACGAGGGCTCGCAAGCCGTCGTGCAATCCGACCCGCGCCTCAAAGCCCAGGTCGTTGCGCGCCGCCCCGGTGTCGGCGAGGCGCCGGGTGACACCGTTGACCGCACGGTCCGGCCCATGCTCGACCGCCAGGTCGGAGCCCATGACGTCCAGCAGCGATTCGGCAAGCCCCAGCAAGGTGGTCTCGGTGCCGCTGGCGACGTTGTAGACCCCCTCGGTACGATCATTGGCGGCGGCCAACAGGTTCGCCCTGGCGATGTCGGTGGTGAAGATGAAATCCATGGTCTGCAGCCCGTCGCCGTAGATCAGCGGCGGCTTCCCGTCGGCGATGCGCTCCATCCAGCGCACCAGGACCTCGGTGTAGAGGCCGTGCACATCCATCCTCGGACCGTAGACGTTGAAGTACCGCAGGGCGACGTAGTCCAGCCCATACATGGCATGGAAGCTTCGCAGCATCCCCTCGCCGAACGACTTGGCTGCGCCGTAGAAGGTGTCGTTGTTGTGATCGTGATGACTCTCGGGAGTGGGGAAGATCTCAGCCAGGCCGTACACCGAGGCGCTGGACGCCGAGATGACCTTGTCGACACCGTGTGCCGCAGCAGCCTCCAGAACATTGAACGTACCGTCGGCTAGCACCTCGTTGGCGAGGCGGGGCTCCTCGGCGCACTGGGTGATGCGAATCGCCGCCTGGTGGAACACCAGGGTCTTGCCCGTGGTGGCCTTGTGCACCAGGGCGGCATCACGGATGTCGCCGTCGATCACGGAGACCCGACCGTCGGCCATCGCGGTGTCGAGGTTGACCATCCGGCCACGCACGAAGTTGTCAAGGACGTCGATGTGTTCGACCCCCGCGTCGAGCAGTTGATCCACGATGGTGGAACCGATCGTGCCCGCGCCCCCGGTGACCAGCACTCGCGCGCCGTTCAGCGCGGTCATGCCAGCTCTCCGGCCAGCTGGGCGTGCAGCTCCGTGGCGTGCGGCGCGATCGGGTAGGTCACCACTGCGCCTTGGGCCAGGCTCCGGCTGGCTGCCTCGAGCACCTCCAGCACTCGCAGACCGGATCCGGCATCGGTGCGCGGAGCGCGCCGCTCCCGGATACTCGTCGCGAACTCCGCGACCATGGAATCCAGCGCCTCTCGTTCCGACAGGGCGGGCGACCAGGTGTCGCCCAGCCGGTACGAGATTGCGGCGGCTCGTCGTTCGACTCCGTCCAGTGACTGGGTCTGAAGATCCACCCCGCGGTCGTAGACGCTGACCCGCTGCTGCGGGTTGAGGTCGTCCCAGACCAGGGTGCGTTTGGTCCCGCCGATGATCATGGTGCGGATCTTGGTCGGGCTCAGCCAGTTGACGTGGACGTGAGCGATGGCTCCGTGTTGGAGCGGCAGGGTGAGATAGCCGACACAGGCTTTGCCCGCGCCGAGCGGGTCGGCACCCTGCGCCGAGACGCTGAGCGGGCGCAGACCACCGGGAAGGACGAAGTCGATGATCGAGAGGTCATGGGGGGCGAGATCCCAGAACACGTCGACATCCGGCTGGATCAAGCCCAGGTTGATTCGGACCGAGTCGATGAAGAGGATGTCGCCCAGCGCGCCCTCTTCGATCAACTCCCGGATCTTGAGCACCGCCGGGGTGTAGCAGTACGTGTGGTCGGTCATCAGGACCAACGAGTTCTCGGCAGCCGCCCTCGCCATCGCCTCACCCCGCCCGCTCGTGTCCGCGAGCGGCTTTTCCACCAGGACGTGTTTTCCGGCGGCGAGCGCCGCGCACGCGATGTCGTGGTGTGTCGCCGCCGGCGTGGCGATGGCGACGGCATCCAAAGTGTCATCGGCGAGCAGGGCCTCGACGGAGGATGTCACCCGCACCCCGCTTCCAGGACCGGCGAGACGCCCCGCCCGGTCAAGGTCGAGGTCACAGACCGCCGCGAGTTCCCAGTGCGGGCTGGCCCGGAAATTCCGGGCCAGATTCGGCCCCCAGTACCCAGCGCCGATGACGGCGATCCGTAGCGTATCGGTCACAGTGAACCCCTATGGCTTGATGCTGAAGGCACGAGCTACGACCACTCAGAAAGCTGAGGGTCGCTCAAACAGTCACAATGCCACCGAGGTGGGCGATTCGCGTGCCCCCAACCGGGGGTGAACCCTGGAAGCCGAGGACCGCCCCCCGTTCAGGTCACAGCGCATCAATTGAGGAGCGGGGTATGGTCGCATCGTGAGTTGCTGAGATTCCCTCACGTGACTGATCAAGTTGAATTCGCTCCATTCGCATCACTTCCGTGTCACCGCGCCACCAGTTCCATCACCCGCTCGAACCTGTAAACCCGAACTGCAGGGGACTTTCCGTGAATACGTCTGTGACGTGTCGACCTATTCGTCGACCCAAAAAAGCGCCAATGCCGCCAACGGCAGGCGTCGCCAGCGCTCGGCCTGCCCGGCCTACGGCCGGAAGCGCCGGCCTCCGATGAGCACGCCGAAGCAGCGTTCCCCTGCCGGAGGTGTCGCGGGCGCCTACCGCGCCCCGCTCCACCTGGTCAGGACCGCCCCCGTCGCCACAGCGCCGGCCCCGCATGCCCACGCCGCGCCGGAAGCCGCCGTCGGGCTGTCCGGCGCGGCGTGGGCACGGAGCTATCGCACCAAGCTTCAGCTCACGGATGCCACGGTGATCGTCGCCGCCGTCGCCGCCGCCTTCCTGGCACGGTTCGCCCTGGGAACCCCGATCGCGACCACGACCCCGATCCCGCTCTCTGCTTGGGCGATCATCGGCCTCGTAATCGGCACCTGGATCGTCACCCTCTCCACCTTCCGCACCAGGGACCCACGGGTCGTCGCGGTGGGAGCCACCGAGTACAAACACGTGATCAATGCCAGCGCCCTGGCGTTCGGGATGCTCGCCATCGCGTTCCTTCTATTACAAGTGGACACCGCCCGCGCCTACTTCGTCTTCGCCCTGCCGTTCGGAGTTGCGGCCCTGGTCTTGGAGCGGTGGCTCTGGCGCAAGTGGCTCATTCGGCAGCGCAGGTTCGGCCACTACCTGGCCCGCGCCATCGTCGTCGGTGGCAGGGAGGACATCGAGTACGTCGTCAGGCAGATCAACGACAAGTCCGGCGCCGCCTATCAGGTGGTGGGTGCGGCGCTGGAGGGTGAGAACACGACGAGTGTCACGTCGGCCGGCCACCGGGTTCCCGTGGTGTCCGACTTCGCGCACGTCGCCGCCGCGGCGCAGTCACTCGGGGTCGATGCCGTCATCGTGGCCGGGCATCCGAGCCTCGGAAACACGTTCATCCGCAACCTGGGCTGGGACCTCGAGAAGACGTCGGCCGAGCTCGTTCTCTCGAGCCGGCTGACGGACGTCGCCGGTCCGCGGATCCACTTCCGCCCCGTCGAGGGACTTCCCCTCATCCACGTGGAAATCCCCCAGTATGACGGCGCCAAGCACGTGCTCAAGCGCGCTCTGGACGTCACTCTGGGCGTTGCCGCGCTGATCGTGATCAGCCCGCTGCTCATCGTGCTCGGCGCCTTGGTCAAACTGGACAGCCCGGGTCCCGTGTTGTTCCGGCAGGAGCGGGTCGGGCGTAATGGCCGCACCTTCCACATGCTCAAGGTCCGCTCGATGGTGCAAACCGCCGAAGACGACCTGGCCGGGCTGCTCGACCAGAACGAAGGCGCCGGGGTGCTCTTCAAGATCCGGAACGACCCCCGCATCACCCGGGTCGGCCGTGTCCTGCGCAAATACTCCCTCGATGAGTTGCCGCAGCTGTGGAACATCGTGGTCGGCCAGATGAGCATCGTCGGGCCGCGCCCGCCGCTGCCCGCCGAGGTCGAAAACTACGAGTCGCACATGCACCGTCGCCTGTATATCAAGCCGGGACTCACCGGCATGTGGCAGGTCAACGGGCGCTCCAACCTCAGCTGGGAGGAGAGCGTCCGGCTCGACCTCTACTACGTCGAGAACTGGTCGCTGGCTGGTGACCTGATGATCATCTGGCGAACCGTCAAAATCGTCCTCCGGCCCCAGGGGGCGTACTGACATGGCGGCCCCCGACAGCACCGAACCGGCCGCTCATTCCAGCGTGCGTGCGCTTCGGATCGCGATGATCGGAACCCGCGGCGTGCCGGCCGGCTTCGGCGGATTCGAGACGGCAGTAGAGGAAGTCGGTCGCCGTCTGGTCGATCGGGGGCACGCCGTGACCGTCTACTGCCGATCCCGCACGTCGGCGCCGGACCATGTCCCGCCGGCCACCGCCTATCTGGGAATGAGGCTCGTGCACCTGCCGGCGCTCAGGCTGGGCGCCCTCGAAGCGCTCAGCCACTCGGCATTCTCTGTGCTGCACGCCGCCACCGGAGCACGCCCGGACGCCGCGTTCGTCTTCAACTCGGCAAACGCACCGTTCGTGCCGTTCCTGCGCAATCGCGGCATCCCGACCACCGTCCACGTCGACGGCCTCGAGTGGAAGCGTGACAAATGGGGAGGAACTGCGCGCCGCTACTACCGCTGGGCCGAGCAACAGTCGGTGCGTTCCGCCGACGCCCTCATCGCCGACGCGCCGGGCATCGTCGATTACTACCGCACAGAGTTCGCGATCCCCACGGAGCTGATCGCCTATGGAACCCATGTCCTGCAGAACTGCCCGGCGACGCGCCTGGCCGAGCTTGGACTGCGACCGGGCGGCTACCACCTCGTCGTCGCCCGCTTTGAACCAGAGAACCACGTCGACGTGATCATCGACGGCTACCTGCGCAGCAGCGCCGTGCTCCCCCTGGTGGTGGTGGGCGCCGCACCGCAGGGCACGCATGCGCGCAAGATCGCCGCCCTGGCTCAAGACCCGCGCGTGCGATTGCTCGGCAGGCTGTGGGACCAGGATCAGCTCGACCAGCTATACGCCCACTCGGTCAGTTACCTGCACGGCCACTCGGTTGGGGGAACGAATCCGTCGCTCCTGCGCGCGATGGGAGCCAGGACCGCCGCTATCGCCTGGGATGTCAGGTTCAACCGCGACGTGCTCGGCGTCTATGGGGCGTACTTCCGGGACGCCCCGACGCTCGCCGCTCTGATCGAAGACGCCGAGCTGAACCCCCACCACACCCTGGAGGTCAGTGCGGCGCTGCAGCGTCGCGCCGCCGCCCTGTACAACTGGGGCCATGTCACCGACGGCTACGAAGATCTCGCCCAGCGCCTGGTCTCCGGTTACAGCACCCACGGCCTGAGCCCGGGCCGGGCCAGCCGGTCGCACTGGAACAGACCCGATGGCGCACGCCCGCCGAGCACAGCGGCGCGGGGCACCCTGTGACGTCGCTGCCCGCTGGCCTCGGGATCGTCGTGGTCAGTTACGGCTACCCCGATCTTCTCGAAGAGAATCTTGTGGGTCTCGGGCGACGGATGCCGCGCGAGCGGATCGTCGTGGTGGATAACTTCTCCGGGCTCGCCGAGCGCGAAGCCACGACGGCGTTGTGCGCGCGTGAAGGCTGGACCGTGCTCGCGCCCGGGCTCAACCTGGGCTTCGGCGCCGCGGTCAACGCCGGGGTGCGCATGCTGCGCTCTCGGGGGTGCCACCTGCTGCTGGTGCTCGATCCGGCCGTGCGGATCGACGAGCAGGCGGTCCTCGCCCTGACTCAGGCCTGCGCCGCGGATCCCCAACGGATCTTCAGCCCTCGCATCGACCTGCCCGACGGCTCCCTGTGGTTCGGAGGCGGCACGGTGGACCTCCGTCGGGGCCGGCCCCTGGGAGCCGCCGCCGCGGCCAGCGCCGCGCCGGCCGGCTGGGTCAGCGGAGCGTGCATGATGATCCACGCCGGCCTGTGGGACTGGGTGGGCGGATTCGACGAAACCTACTTTCTGCACTGGGATGACATCGACCTGTCGTGGCGGTGCGCGGCCGCCGGAGGCTCCCCGGCCGTGCGCGACGATGTCAGGGCCGTGCGCGGCGACGGCGGCCGGCTCTGCGATGGCTCGTCGCCGCTGCACGTCTATTCGGCCTGCCGGAATCGGCTGGTCTTCGCGGCACGGCACCTGGGCCGCCGGCAGCTCCTCGGCTGGCTGCTGTTCAGTCCGGGGTACGCCGCTGACGTGCTCCGCAGCCCGAACGGTGCTGGTCGTGCGCGCCACGGCGGCAGGCTCGTGGCCGCGGCCGTCCGCGGCACCGCGGCCGGCATCGCGCTGGCCCTCCGTATGCTCGCACCGAGTGGCGGCGAAACGTTCGGTCCTGGCGAACGTCGCCGTGCTCCGGCGGCGAAGACAGCGACAGGGTGATGCGGGTCCTGCAGTCGCTCCGGACCGGCCCGGACGCCACGAACCCTTATCTGGTGCAGCTCGGCACGCATCTGGGCCCGGAGACGGAGGTCCTCGGTTTCAGCTGGGGCCGCGCCCTCTCCGCGCCCTACGATGTCTTCCACGTGCATTGGCCTGATTCACTGCTGCTCGGCTCGTCCTCGGGGCGGAGCCGGCTCAAGCGAGGACTGTTCCGTGCCCTGCTGCTGCGACTCTGGCTGCGTCGGCACCGGATCGCGGTGGTGCGGACCCTGCACGACGCACACGGCCAGCGGACCGGCAGCCGCATTGACCGGGCGTTGCTGGCGCGCCTCGACCGGCTCACCACCCTGTGGATCTGTCCCAGCCCGGCCACCCCCCTCCCGCACGGAGCGAACGCACACACCATTGAGCACGGTGACTACCGCGCCTGGTTCGAGGCCGTCGGCGGCGGAGCCCTGGTACCGGGCCGCCTGCTGTATTTCGGGCTTATTCGTCCGCACAAGGGGGTTCCCGACCTCGTCCGGGCTTTCACCGCGCTTCCCACCGGCCCGGATGGTCGTACGGACGGCGGGACGGATGGTGGGTCGGTCTCCCTGCGCGTGGTCGGCACGCCCACCAGCACCGACATTGGCGCTGAAGTGCTGCTTGCCGCGCTGGCCGACGACCGCGTCACCGTGTCGCTGGGGCATTTGAGCAACCAGGAGCTGGCCGCAGAGGTCGCCCAGGCGGAACTGGTCATCCTCCCGTACCAGGACCTGTACGGGTCGGAGGCCTCGGTGCTCGCCCTGTCGTGTGCCCGGCCGGTCCTGGTGCCGTCGAACGCGGCCACCCGGGCGCTGGCGGCCGAAGTCGGCCGCGGCTGGGTGTTCACCTATGCCGGACCGCTGACCACAGCGGCAATTCATGATGCGCTCGCCCGGTGTCGGGACGAACAGCGGGACAGGGCGGACCGACCAAACCTGTCCGCACACGCGTGGGCGGTCATCGCCGACAAGCACCGGACGGCGTACATCACCGCGCTGCAGTTGGCGGGACGGCCCTACCGTGGGGCCGCGCCCGCGAAGACGACCCTCGGCACGCCGGCGGCGTAGTCGACGGCGATCTTCACCGACGACCGATCCTCGACAGGCACGGCGAAGAGGAAGACTCCCGTGGCAGTGGCTCCGGGGGCGACCTGCTCCGGCAGGGGCGCGCCAGCCGACTCAGACAGGCCGGGCATCGGGAGTTGGTGGGTTCCCGCGTAGACGTTCACGACAGTGGATCCCAGCGACACCGTGGTGTCGGTGTCGTTTCGCAGGGTCACGGCGACGCGCAGGGCCGGGGCCCCGACCTCGCCCGGTGCCGGGTCGTCGACCCCGACGGACCGAAGCCCACCAACCCCGAAGACCACCCCGGGCACCGGAGACACGTGCTCGGTCAACGGCACCGCTGGAAGCTCCAGCGTCGCAGTAGCGGCGGCCGGTGCGGCCCGCCTCGCCACAGCGGAGGTGCCGGCCTGTGACGGTGACCCCGTGCCCTCGGCCAGCCACAGTGTGGCGACGAACAGGATGATGGCCACCCCGATGACGCCCACAACGCCGACCCCCTGCCAGAGGTACCAAGCCTGCTCGTCATCGCCGCGAGGGTCGGCGCCGCGCTGGTTCGTGCCGCGATGGTCGGTTTCGCTCATCCCGCCATTTAGGCACGGACCCGGCTCACTGCCAAGGGCGCCACCGACCGGCCTAGTTCGCGAAGCGGTCGGTGGCGTCCAGGAGGGCGGCGCGGATGCCGGGTTCCTCGAAGGAATGGCCGGCATCCGGGATCATCTGGAAGTCGGCCTCCGGCCAGGCTTGATGCAGCGCCCAGGCGGTGAACGCCGGCGTGCACATGTCGTAGCGGCCCTGCACGATGACCCCGGGGATGTCCTTGAGCTTATGCGCGTCGCGGAGCAACTGCTCGGGTTCGAACCAGCCCTTGTTCATGAAATAGTGGTTCTCGATACGGGCAAACGCCACGGCGAAGGCCGGTTCCGTGAACCGCTCAATGGTCTCCGGCTGCTGCAGCAGGGTGATGGTCGAGGACTCCCAGGTGGACCAGGCCACACCGGCGCGTTCACGCGTGGACTGGTCGGGGTCGTGCAGCAGCCGGCTGTACGCCTCGATGAGACGCCCCCGTTCGTCGACGGGTACCGGCGCGATGAAGCCCTCCCACAGATCCGGGTAGATGGCCGCGGCTCCCCCCTCGTAGAACCAGTCCAGCTCAATCGGGCGCAGGGTGAAGATGCCGCGCAGCACGAGTTCGGTGACCTTTTCCGTGTGCGCCTCGGCGTAGGCCAGGCCCAGGGAGCTGCCCCAGGAGCCGCCGCAGACCAGCCACCGGTCAATGCCGAGGTGCTCACGGAGATGCTCGATGTCGGCGACCAGGTGCCAGGTGGTGTTCGCCGTCAGGTCGGCATCCGGCGCGCTGGCGTGCGGGGTGCTGCGGCCGCAGCCGCGCTGGTCGAAGAGCACGATGCGGTATTTCTCCGGGTCGAACACCCGCCGCTGGGTGGCGCTGGAGGCGCCGCCCGGCCCGCCGTGCAGGTAGACGGCCGGCTTGCCGTTCGGATTGCCGGACACCTCGTAGTAGAGGGCGTGGCCATCGCCGACGTCGAGCATGCCGGTGTCATACGGTTCGATCTCGGGGTAGAACTCTCTCATGCCTCGAGCCTACGGCCCGGGCCGGGAGCTCGCGGCGCACCCCTCGCCGGATGGGCCGCGAGACTCAGAGGTGCCTCAGGCGTCCCGGCGCTTGAGCAGCACCGCGGCGCCGGCCAGCGAGACGGCCACCCAGGCCAGCACGATGAGCACGTTCTGCCATACTTCCAGCCCCGCCGAGCCGAGGTCGAGGCCGAAGATGGCCAAGCCAGCGTTCGAGAGCAGGTAGGGCAGCAGGTCGGCGGCCCAGGTGGCGGGGATCATCGACAGGACGATAGGCAACAGCAGCACGATGCCGAGCGCCGCGGCGATGCCGCCGGCACTGCTGCGCAGGATGGCGCCGACGCCGAGGGCGAAGACCGACACCAGGGCCAGGTACAACGCCCCGCCGAGCAGCGGCAACAGCAGGTCAGGGTCGACGAGGCTGGCGGTGACGCCCTTGCCGGCCAGGATCGGCGCGGCCACGAGGGACGAGCCGACAGTGCTGACCAGGCCGACGACGAAGGTGCAGACGAAGAGCACGACGGCCTTCGCCGCGAGCATCGGCAGCCGCCTGGGGGTGGCGGTGATGCTGGAGCGGATCATGCCTGTGCTGTATTCGCCGCTGATCGCGAGCACCCCGAGGACCGCCACGACGAGTTGGCCGAAGAAGACGCCGAAGGTAGCGGCCTGGGCGAGGAAGGTCGCCTGCGCGTCGGCGGGGACCGGATTGCCGCCGAGGTCCAGCGCGGCCGACATGAGTGCGGCCATGCCGAGCGAGATCACGATGACCGTGGCGTACGACCAGATGGTGGAACGAACCGTGCGGAGCTTGATCCACTCCGAGCGCAATTCGCCGCCGAAGCTGAGGCCGGAGCCGGTCGGGACGAAGGCGCGGACGGGGACTGGTGCCGGGGCAATGGTGGTCATCGGACACTCTCCTGGAGGTCGGCGGCCGTGTGTTCGGCGGCGGGGTCGTCTGGTGTGCCGCCGGTGCGGTACTCCACGTCGTTTTGGGTGAGGGCCATGTATGCCTCCTCGAGGGATGCGCTGACAGGGGTCAGCTCGTGCAGGGCGATTCCGGCGCGGGCAGCCAGGTTGCCGATTTCGGCGGCGGAGATGCCGACGATCTCGAGCAGGTCGGTCCCCGTGCCGGTGACGGTGATGTCGGCGCTCTGGAACAGAGCGGCGAGTTCCGGGGCGTACGGGGTGCGCACCCGCACCGTCTTACGGGTGGCGGCACCGATCAGTTCGGCCACCGGGGCATCCGCGATAACCCGGCCGCGGCCGAGCACGATGAGGTGGTCAGCGGTGACGGCCATCTCGCTCATCAGGTGAGAGGAGAGCATGACGGTGCGACCCTCGGCAGCGAGGTGGCGCACCAGGTGGCGCACCCACTGAACGCCCTCGGGGTCGAGCCCGTTGACGGGTTCGTCGAGGATCAGCGTGGCCGGGTCGCCGAGCAGCGCCGCGGCGATGCCAAGCCGTTGCCCCATGCCGAGCGAGAAGCCGCCGACTCGTTTGCGGGCGACGGATTCGAGCCCGGTCAGCTCGATGACCTCCTTTACCCGGCTGGCCGGGATGGAGTGGGTCGCGGCCATGGCGAGCAGGTGGTTGTAGGCGCTGCGTCCGGTATGGATGGCCTTGGCGTCGAGCAGCACCCCCACTTCGCGCAGGGGCGCCTTGTGCTCACGGTACTGCTTGCCGTTGACGGTGACCGAGCCGTGGGTGGGCCGGTCCAGGCCCACGATCATGCGCATGGTGGTGGACTTGCCTGCCCCGTTCGGTCCCAGGAACCCGGTCACCCGGCCGGGCTGCACTGTGAAGTCGACGGCATCAACCGCGGTCTTGCTTCCGTAGCGTTTGGTCAGGGACTGTGCCTGAATCATCCGGTTCCTCTTCCCGTCGGCGGCGGGGACCACGCGTGCCGCGTCGACCCCACAGACGAGAGTATGGCGACGGGCCACACGGACGCATCCGTCGAGCGGATGGTTACCGGCCGCCGTCCCTCATCCTGTGGCCTGACCCGCCCCCGGTCAGGGCACGCCGCCGGTCAGGGGCGGCGGGCCGGCTTTTCGGGGACGGGGGCGGTGCCGGTGGCGCGCTGGTTGCGGTAATACGCGCGGGCCTCGACCTGGCGTTCGCGTTCGGCACCGGTGGCGATTGGTGCCCGCAGGTGTTCGGGGGCGTAGCCGAACGCGTCCACGAGGTCGAGCGCGTGCGGGCGCAGCCGGGCGATGATGCGGTCGATGTAGGCCGTGACGGCCAGCGCCCGTTTGCCGGAGAGCCGACCGTTGATGAGGTACCAGGCCGCGTGCTCCTCGATGAGGCGCAACCCGAACAGGTCGCGCAGCCAGGTGAGCACCTGCCGGGTGCCGGCGTGGGTGGTCGACTCGACCGCGCGGGTGAACGCCTCCCACTGGAGCAGCTCCGCATGGGCGCGGGCCGCCTCGATCAGCTCGTTCTGGTGGGAATTGAAGAGGTCGGCCGCCTCCTTCCTGGGCAACTTGTTGGCGTTCCGCAGCGACTGGGCGATGCCGGCGATCATGGTCTCGACCCGGTCGGTGAGCAGGGCTCGTTGGGTGCCGGTCTCCCGCAGCTGGCCCACGCTGCGCGCCGTGGAGCCGAAGTCGGCGACGGACTGCCCGAGTGTGCGCAGGCCCGTGCCGTGGTACGCGCGTCCAGCGGCCTGTTGCACCACATACCGAGCCATCACCCCGGCGTCGGCACCGGCGAACTTGCGGTTGTAGTCGGTGAGGAGCCGCTTGGCCACCAGCTGCAGCAGCACGTTGTTGTCGCCCTCGAACGTGGCGTACACGTCGAGGTCGGCGCGCAGCCCGACGAACCGGTTCTCGGCCAGGAAGCCGGCACCGCCGCAGGCCTCCCTGGCCTCCTGGATGGTGTCCAGGGCGTTCCAGGTGGAGAGCGGTTTGAGGGCGGCGGCGAGGGTTTCCAGGTCTTGCCTGTCAACATCCGTCGCGGCGGCGCCACTGAAGACCTGGTCGAACTTGACCAGGAACTCATCGTGGGCGAAGGTCTGCGCATAGGCGGTGGCCAGGCGCGGGATGAGCCGGCGCTGGTGCCGCTGGTAGTCGAGGATGACCTCTTCGTCGGTGTCACTGCCGGCGGTGAACTGGCGGCGTTCGCTGCCGTACCGGATGGCGATGGTGAGAGCCAGGGCGGCGGCCTGGGTGGCGGCGCCGTCGAGGGACACCCGGCCCTGAACGAGGGTGCCGAGCATGGTGAAGAAGCGGCGGCCGGGGCTGCCGATCGGGCTGCTGTAGCTGCCGTCGGCGGCGACGTCGCCGTACCGGTTGAGCAGGTTGGTGCGCGGGACGCGCACCTGGTCGAAGTGCAGCCGGCCGTTGTCGATGCCGTTCAGTCCGCCCTTGAGGCCGTCGTCCTCGCCGCCGATGCCCGGCAGGAAGACCCCGGTCTCGTCGCGGAGCGGCACGTAGAAGGCGTGCACGCCGTGGTTGACGCCGAGGCTGATCAGCTGGGCGAAGACCACGGCGGCGGTGCCGTCGATGGCGGCGTTGCCGAGGTAGTCCTTCCAGGCGGCGCGGAACGGAGTGTGCACGACGAACTCGCCGGTGGCCACGTCGAAGGTGGCGGTGGTGCCGATGGCGGCGACGTCCGACCCGTGGCCGGTCTCGGTCATCGCGAAGACACCGGGCACGGCGAGGGTCATGATGTCGGGCAGCCAGGTTTCGTGGTGCACGGTGGTGCCCAGGTGCAGCACCGCGGCGCCGAACAGCCCCCACTGCACGCCGGCCTTGATCTGCAGGCTCGGGTCGGCGGTGACCAACTCTTCGAAACCGGCGATGTTGCCGCCGTGGTCATCGGAGCCGCCGAGCGAGCTCGGGAACGCACGGTGCACGTGGCCGTTGTCTGCGAGGATCTTGAGCTGGCCGAGCACCCGCAGGCGGTGGTCCGCCATCGACTGCCCCTCGATGCGCTGCAGGTCGGGGCGGGCGGTGAGCTTCCGTGCCTTCAGCCGCACGTCGGCCCAGGTGCCGAGCAGGGTGCGTGACAGGGCGGTCAGGTCGATGCGCGGGGCGAGCGGGTCGCCGGCGACCCGGACGGGCCCGGTGTCGGTGCCGACCGCGTTCGGCCTGGCGGGGGTGGGGCGCTGGGCAGTGTCAACCATCATTGGTCCTAACGTCGGCGCGAGTGTCGAGTGTTCGACCACGTTAGATCGAGGGCGCCGGGTGAGGAAATAGTGCGTGACGGGGCTACAAAGAAGGGCGCGGAGCGGCGCACTCGGACTGTAGCTCTTCTACAACAATGCGGTGCCAGAACCTACCAAGGCCGACAAAAGGGGCGACGGCTGCGTTCCGTCGCCCCCGTCGTAGCGGTCGTGTCAGGCGTTGGCGGCGACGACCTCAAGCAGGGCCTCGCCGTAGGATTCGAGTTTCTTGGCGCCGACGCCGGTGATGCCGTCGAGGTCCGCCATCGTGCGCGGCTTCGCCGCCGCGACGGCCACCAGGGTGGCGTCGCCGAAGACCACGTAGGCGGGAACGCCCTGCTCCCGTGAGGTGGTGCTGCGCCAGGCGCGCAGGGCCTGGAACAAGGTCTCCTGCTCGGGGCTGAGCTCGGCGAGACCGGCCTTGGCGGTGGCGGCGCGGGCGGCGGGGGTGCGCTTGACGGGCTTGTCGGGTTCGCTGCGGAGCTGCACGGCGCGCTGCCCGGCGAGGACCTCGGCGGCGGCCTCGCCGAGGATCAGGGTGCCGTATTCGCCGGAGGTGGCGATGAAGCCCTGGGCGAGGAGCTGCCGCACGACACCGCGCCACTGCTGGTCGGTGAGGTCGGCGCCGATGCCCCAGGTGGCCAGCTGGTCGTGGCTGTGCTGGGTGGTGCGCGGGGTGGTCTTGCCGCGCAGGATGTCGATAAGCTGGCCGGCGCCGAAACGCTGGTTGCGCTCGCGCAGCAGGCGCACGATCGTGGAGAGTAGTTTCTGGGCCGGTACGGTGCCGTCCCAGGCCTCGGGCGGCTGCAGGCAGGTGTCGCAGTTGCCGCAGGGTTCGCTGGCCTGGCCGAAGTAGCGCAGCAGGTTGACGCGACGGCAGTGCACGGTCTCGCAGAGCGCGAGCATGGCGTCCAGGTGCGCGCTCATCTTGCGGCGGTGGGCGAGGTCGCCGGGCGACTCGTCGATCATGCGGCGCTGCTGCACCACGTCCTGCAGGCCGTAGGCGAGCCAGCCGTTGGAGGGGAGGCCGTCACGGCCGGCCCGGCCGGTCTCCTGGTAGTAGCCCTCGACGGACTTGGGCAGGTCGATGTGCGCGACGAAGCGCACATCCGGCTTGTCGATGCCCATGCCGAACGCGATGGTGGCGACGATGATGACGCCCTCTTCGCGGAGGAACCTGGACTGGGTGCGGGCGCGCAGGCCCTGGTCGAGCCCGGCGTGATACGGGTACGCGTTGAGGCCGTTGGCGCGCAGGAACTCGGCGGTCTGCTCGACAGTCTTGCGGCTGAGGGCGTAGACGATGCCCGCGTCGGTGGGGTGCTCGGTCTTGATGAAGCTCAGCAACTGTTTGCGTGGTTCGTTCTTGCCCACGATGCGGTACTGGATGTTGGGCCGATCGAAGCTGGCGACGAAGTGCTGGGCTTGCCCCATCTGCAGGCGCTCGGTGAGTTCCTTGTGGGTGGCGTCGGTGGCCGTGGCGGTGAGCGCGATGCGGGGCACGTCGGGCCAGCGGTCGGCGAGCTCGGACAGCGCGAGGTAGTCCGGGCGGAAGTCGTGACCCCACTGGGACACGCAATGCGCCTCGTCGATGGCGAACAGTGCGATGGTGCCGCGGTCGAGGAACCGTTTGGTGGCCTCGTTGGACAACCGCTCGGGGGCGACATAGAGCAGGTCGAGGTTGCCGGCGAGGTAGTCGCGTTCGACCTGACTGCGAGCGGCGGAGTCCTGGCTGGAGTTGAGGAACGCGGCGCGCACGCCGACGAGGGTGAGCGCGTCCACCTGGTCTTGCATGAGCGCGATCAGCGGTGAGATGACGATACCGGTGCCCTCGCGCACGAGCGACGGGATCTGGTAGCAGAGGCTCTTACCTCCACCGGTGGGCATGAGCACGACGGCGTCGCCGCCCTCGATGAGCTGGTCGATGATCTGGGCCTGCTCGCCGCGGAACGAGTCGTAGCCGAAGACCGTGTGTAGCGCCTCGGCGGCGGTGGCGAACTTGGCGGTGGCTCGCTTGGGCGGCGGCGGGGCCAGCAGCGTCGCGCCGCCGGCGGGGGCGCCGAAGTCGACGGGACCGGAGCCGGCCGGGCCCGGTGCGGGCATGGCGAAGCCACCCTGACCGTGGTGGTCTGGGGGCGGTGGGGCATCGAAGTCGTCCGGTGGCTCGAACTCGTCAGGATCCCACGGTATCTCGGCGTTCCAACTCACCCGCCAACTCTACCCGCGCCCACCGACGCCACCGGCCGGCGCGCAACCCTGTGGAGCGCCGGCGGCGGGCACCCGCAACGAGACGGGCCCGCCCAGCGGTGGGTGGTGCGGCTATTTCGGCGTGGGACGGCGCAAGACGAGGAGGGTCACGCCGATCGCGGCGAGGACCGCCACGAGGGCTCCGCCGATCCAGAGCAGGTCGGTGCCACGAACGTCGGACTCCGCGGCGTCGGTGCCAGCCGCATCGGTCTCGGCGGGTGCCGGAGCAGCCGAGCCGCTGGTGGCGCACTCCGGAGCGGCCGCGGAACCCTCAGCGAGCACCTGGGTCGCGTCGGGTTGCCAGGTGAACGTGAAGCTGTCCGAGATCGAGTGGCCGTCCGTTGACACCGTCTGCCACACCACTGTGTACGACCCCGGCTGGCCGAGCTGCACCTCGGCCTCGAGGCTCGGCCCGGATACCGTCGTGCAGCCGTCGCCGAAGAACCGCGGCGTATTGACTGGCCCGCTCACCTGCATGGCGGCGCTACTCTCGCCCTCGCCCGAGAGGTTCAGCAGATTGTCATTCGTGGTGATGGTGATGACCCCGGGCTGTTCGGTGACCACGGAACCGGCCTCGGGTGACGTGCTGAGCACAGAGTTGTGCGCGAACGCCGGGGCGGCCGAGGCGCCCAGTGTCGCCAGGGCACACACGACCCCGGCCAGCGCCGCACCCTTCAGAATTCGGGTGCGGGCAGGCCGTCGGCTGTCGTGGAGAGGTGCCACCGGGAGACCTAGGACGCGTTCTTGCGGCGGGAGGCGACGGCCACGACGAGGCCGACGGCACCGACGACCAGGCCGCCGATGCCGAGCATCCGCGCCAGGACGTCGTCGGCGGCCGCAGTTTCGGTCGCTGCAGCACCTTTCGCTGCGGAGTCGTCGGTGGCCCCGTGACCGTGGCCGGACTCTGCGCCGGCCTCGGTGACGGTGAACGACGGGGCAGGGTGGGCCGGCTCGGCCTCGCCCTCCACAGCGGTGTCCGACCAGTCGGTTTCGCCGACCTCGCAGGACTGAAGCACCGGGAAGGCCAGAGTGTCGCCGACGGCGGCATCGGCGGGGATCTGCAGGCTGAGGACGAAGGTGGTGCGCAGTCCGTCGGCCAGCGGGGTGAGAGCCGTGTAGCTGACCTGGCCCGCGGTCAGCGGGGTGACGTCCCAGCCCGGGTTGACGGTGGGTGTGACGCTCGTGATGGACTCGGGGATGTCGACGGTGATGCCGGTGGTGGCCGACCCGTCGCAGCCGTGGCCGAGGGAGAAGGTGAGCAGGCTGTGGGAGCCGGCGGCGGTCGACGAGGGTTCGACATCGACGTGGGCGCTGGCGGCCAGAGGGGCGGACAGGGCGAGGAGTGCCGCACCGGCGAGGGTGGTGGCGGCAAAGACGGGCGTGGAGAGCTTCATGGTGTGTCCTTGGGATGGTGAATGGTCGTTACGCGACAGTTCGAACATCGTCTGGGCTGCGCGGTGCCTGAGGGCACGGCGGGGCACGACGGGGATCATCACTCGCGTTCGACGAAAAAGAAGGTGCGGAGCTGAATCTGAGGGCGGAGCCTCAGGCGAACACGCGCACCGGCGGCCCGCGATGCCGCATCGAGCTGAGGAGGACCAGGAGATCGCGGGGCGGCAGAGCGGCAGACGACGCCGCGATAGCGCGGGGGGCGTTGGGGATCGGGGTGAGCACGATGACCCGCACGAGGGTCTTCAGGGCCATCGTCGCGGTGCTGAACAGGCCCCAGAACGCCCGCTCGCCGAAACGCAGCGCCACAACGGTCACGACGGCGGCGAGGACGTGGGCGAGGGCCATCATCAGCCCGTGGTCCACGCCGGACATGCTGCCGGGCGGCATCGCCGACACGGCGACACTGCCCGCGTGATTCGCGTGGGCGGTTGCCGCATCCGTGGTCACCAGGGCGCCGCCCGCGCTGCCGAACGAGAACAGTGTGTGGAAAATCAGCTGGCTCAGCAGCACCGCCACGCTCAGTCGCCAGGTGGACAGGGTGCGGGCGGACAGGGCGACGGAGACGATCCCCGCGAAGGCCAGGGACACGACCACGGCCAGCAGCCCAGGAACGGCGCCGACTCCCACGGTGTGCGACAACGCGGCAACAAAGGTGGAGAAGGCCGCGACGATCCACCCACGGGCGAATCGCGCCCAGCGTGTGGTCATGATTCTCCCTTTACTACGGTGCCTTGAATCTATCAGGACCGCTCCATTCAGCTGCCTCTCGGAGAACATGCGGCGCCCGTCGGGCAGAATGGGAACCGAGATGGCAACACACAGGCACCCGGCCATGATCCTCGGCACGTCAGTCGCGGTGACCGCCCTGCTCCTGTCGGGTTGCGCCGCCAACGGCTCAGGTGACGACCATCAACTACGACCCAACGGGCTCCGGATCGGGCCGGGAACAGTTCATCGGCGGCGTGGATGACCTGCGCCTGGATCCGGCTGCGATCGCGAACATCTTCTCGGGAGCGATCACACGGTGGAACGACCCCGCACTCGTCGCCCTGAACCCCGACGCCACCCTGTCCGACGAACAGATCTCCGCCGTGCACCGCTCGGATGATTCGGGCACGGCAAAGAATTTCGCCGACTACCTGCACCAAAACGTGCCGGAGATCTGGCCGACCGAGCCCGCCGACGCGTACCCCTATCCCGGTGAGGGCGCCCAGGCCAATTCCGGCGTCGTGAGCGCCGTCGCCAACGGCAGCAGCACCATCGGCTACGCGGATGCGTCACGGGTCGGCGACCTGTCCGTGGCGGCGCTGCAGGTGGGCGACGAGTTCGTCGACTATTCCACCGAGGCCGCTGCGGCCATCATCGATGCGTCACCGTTGGAGACCCGGGAGAACCCCTATGACCTGGTGGTGGATGTCGACCGCACCTCCACGTCCGGCGTGTATCCCCTGCTGCTCGTGAGCTACCTGATCGCCTGCGAGGAGTACCCCGACGCCGTCGACAGCATCCGCTGAGCCGCGCGTCCGCCGGGCCGACCCGTCGGGCGGATATCTGTGGGGCACCGCGCGGATGCCCCACAGACATCCTGTGCGCGCGCTGTCACAAACCCGAATTGTGAGGGAGCACACGGACGAGGAAACCGTACCGCACCACTGTCGGTGCGCGCCGGATTCGCGCGCCGGTTAAATGCCGGCAGGGCACCCGCCGAAGCGGATGCCCTGCCGGTTGTTCGCTGATGTTACAGGTTCGCCAGAGCGGTGATCGACGCGTCACCCGGCGTGGCCGTGGTGAAGCTGGAGGCGATCTCGGCCCGGTCGAGCAGGTCTTCCATGCGACGACGACGCTGCTTGGGGATCAGCGTGACGACGGTACCGGACTTGCCGGCGCGGCCGGTGCGGCCGGCGCGGTGCAGGTAGGTCTTGTACTCGTCGGGCATGTCGGCCTGGATGACCAGGTCGATGTCGTCGACGTGGATGCCGCGGGCGGCGACGTCGGTGGCGACGAGAACGTTGACACGACCGCTGGTGAGCATCTGCAGGTTGCGGGTACGGCGGGCCTGGTTGAGGTCGCCGTGCAGGCTGGTGGCCTTGACGCCGGCGTCTTCGAGCGCGTCCGAGAGCTGCTCGGCGTAGGCGCGGGTGCGGCTGAAGATGAGCGTCTTTCCCTGGCGGTCGACGAGCTGGCCGATGATGGCCGCCTTGTCGCGGTGCTCGATGAGGAGGACCTTGTGGTCGATCGTGCTGGAGGCCTGGTCTTCACCGGCGACCTCGTGCACAGCCGGGTTGGTCAGGAATTCCTTCACCAGCGAGGCAACGCCCTTGTCGAGGGTGGCCGAGAACAGCAGACGCTGGCCGCCCTTCTTGGTGCCGCGCAGGATGCGCTGAACCGGCTCGAGGAAGCCTAGGTCGCACATGTAGTCGGCCTCGTCGAGGACCGTGATGACAACCTCGGACAGGTCGAGGCGACCCTGTTCGATGAGGTCTTCGATGCGGCCGGCGGTGCCGATGATGATGTCCACGCCGCGCTGGAGGGCGCTGACCTGGCGGTACTGCGGAACGCCGCCGTAGATTTGGGTGGTGAAGAGGCCGACGCTGCGCGCGATGGGCTGCACGGTGCGGTCGATCTGCAGGGCCAGCTCACGGGTGGGGGCCAGGATCAGCGCGCGGGGCTTGCGGGCCATCTTGCGGTCCTTGGCACCGTTGTTCTCCATGAGCTTCTCGATCATGGGCGCGGCGAAGGCGATGGTCTTGCCGGAGCCGGTCTTGCCACGGCCGAGCACGTCGCGGCCGGCGAGCACATCGGGGATGGTCGCGGCCTGGATCGGGAACGGGGTCGGAGCGCCGAGCAGGGCGAGCTCGCGCACGATGTTGCCACCGAGGCCGAGGTCGCCGAACGTCACACCGACAACATCTTCTGCAGTCGTGGCGATGGCCTCGAGGCGCTCGAGCACCACGTCGTCGCCGGCGGCGAACTTGGGCTTGGAGTCGCGGTCGGGGTAGAAGTTGCTGGAGTGGCCGCCGTCGTTGGAACGGTCGTTGCGGGCCGCGCGGTCGTTGCTGTACGCGGGACGCTCGCCACGGGCCGGGCGGTCGTTGTTGTACGACGGACGCTCGGTGCGGGCCGGACGGTCGTTGTTGTACGACGGACGCTCGGTGCGGGCCGGACGGTCGCCGTAGGACGGACGCTCGGTACGAGCCGGACGCTCGCTGTTGCGGTCGTTGTAGGCGGGACGATCCGTGCGCGGAGCACGGTCACCATAAGAGGGACGGTCG
>NZ_SOFL01000009.1 GCF_004402695.1 Cryobacterium adonitolivorans
ACCGACGCCGTCGCCGACCAGCTCCTCGTAGGCATCGCAACCATCACCGTCAACACCAAGTAACACCCACAACACACCAAAAACGGCCGAGCCCCGCTCGGCCGTTTTTGTGTGCGCGGACTAGACGAGCAGGTCGACAGCCATCCGCTCTGCGGTGACCGAGCGCACGTAGGCGCCCGCGGTGACGTGGGCCGGATGCACCTGGTAACGGCCCAGCGCCGCCTCGTCGTCGAACTCGGCAACGAGGGCGATGTCCCAGTTGGCGCCGCCGACCACGTCGGGGCCGATGCGGAGCGAGCGGATCTCGTCGACCACACCGACGAGAGCGCCGAGCCGGGCCGCCATCTGGTCGGCGTGCTCGGCCTTCTCGGCGGGTTCCGTGGCCGTCAGCTTCCACGACACGATATGCAGAATGGTCATCGAACCTCCAGCAGGGCGGTGTGCAGGCGTGCCGGGTCGATACGCCAGTAGTTGTGCACCAGGCCGTTGATGAGCAGCACCGGGATGTCTTCGACGTAGAGCTCGTGCAGCTCAGGGTCGTCGAGAATCGACTTCTGCTCGAGCACCACGACCGGGGAGCCTGGTTCGGCCGCCAGCTCTGTCAGCACCGTGGTGACCACGGCTAAGGCATCGTCGCAGAGGTGGCATCCCGGCTTGCCGATCAGGGTCAGGTTCGCGGTGGACATGCCCCCAGCCTAGGCCTCCGCCGTGCGGTGACCCTGAGTAGACTCAGGCGAAATGTCCGACGAATCCGGCCCCCGCGCAATCGCGTTCTTCGACGTGGACAACACGCTGCTCCGCGGTGCGAGCCTCTACCACCTGGGCGTCGGCGCCTGGCGGAGGCAATTCATTTCCCTCGCCGACATCCTCTCGTTCGGCTGGAATCAGACCCGGTTCCTGTATATCGGCGAAAACGGTGTCAATATCCCCCGGCTCCGGTTGCGCGCCATGGACATCATCACCGGGCACACCAGGGACGAACTCGTCTCCCTCAGCCACGATATCTTCGACAGCCGGCTCATCCATCGGCTCTGGCCGGAAACGGTCGCCGTGGCGCACGCTCACCTCACGGCGGGGCGCGAGGTGTGGCTGGTCACGGCCACTGCCCAGGAGGTCGCCGACGTCATCGCGGAACGCCTGGACCTCACCGGCGCGCTCGGCACCAAGCTGGCCACCGTCGATGGCATCTTCACGGGTCAGCTCATCGACGGCATCTGCCACGGCAGCCGCAAGGCCGTCGTCGCTCGCGAGGTCGCCGAGGCGCGCGGTATCGACCTGGCGCTTTGTTGGGCATACTCCGATTCGCACAACGACATTCCGTTGCTCGAACTTGTGGGCAACCCGGTTGCCGTGAATCCGGACACCACGCTGCGGCGATATGCGCTGGCGCGCGGCTGGCCGATCATGCACATGAAAATCGCCCAAATCAAGGCCGCCCGCGCAAGCAAAAAGCGCTAGGTCAATGACCTAGCGCTTTTTCAGGTAAACGGTCGAGACCGTCTACTTCTTATTACGACGCTGGTGGCGAGTCTTACGAAGCAGCTTGCGGTGCTTCTTCTTCGCCATACGCTTGCGTCGCTTCTTGATTACAGAACCCACACGGACCTCACAAAGATTTGGTTTAGCCGCGGGATTCGCGACCGACACGAAAACCCCATTCTAACGGATAAAGAAAGTCCCGTCCGACTCACTTCCACCGAGAGTGGGTTTGATTGCCCTCAGGACGGCCGATTCGGGCACCCGAAATGAGCGTCCGAAGCGGATGGCGGGCAACTCACCGGCGTGCACCATGCGGTACACAGTCATTCTGGACACCCGCATGACCCCGGCGACTTCGGCGACCGTGAGGAAGCGCAGATCGTCGAGTCGTGGGTCGGAAAGCTCGCGTGACATGGCGCCTCCCTTGCTTTCGACTGGTGAGTGTGCCCGTCACTGTAAAGCGAAGCCCGGCTGCCCGCTAGTCGCCTTTGCGCCACTTCTTGACGCTCTTCTTCACACCGGAGTCCTTGACCGCGTGCTGCATCTGGAAGGAGGTGTCCGCGAAAGCCTTACCGATCGCCGCCGCAAAGGCACGCTGCTCATCCTTGAGGATCTCGGTGTCGTCGACGGCACCCGCGAGAACGGCGCCCACGTCGATGCTGAGGAACGGGATCAGCCAATCCTCGATCTCCTCGAGCGGGGCATAGTCGAGGTGGTAGTACCGGTGCTGGCCCTCTTCTCGCACACCGACCAACCCGGCCTCGCGCAGCACCTTGAGGTGCTTGGACACCGTGGGCTGGCTCAACCCGAGCGCACTGACGATGTCGGAGACACTCAACTCCCCCTGGGCGGCGCTGGATTGGTTGTAGCGCTCGAGGAGAATGCGTAAGATATCGCGTCGGGTCGAGTCCGCCACTACGCCAAAGATGTCTGCCATGCCCCAAGGCTAGTCATTCCGGGTGAGGGTGCTACGACAAGTTGTCAGCGACCCCAGTCCAGGCAACGGGCTTCGAGTGAAAACGCAGGCCCCCAACGTGCGGTTCGCGCAACATTCGAACACTGTGCATGGGCGCATCCGGGACTCGGTCGACGGCCTGGTGCGCAATTCCCCATCCAGGTTCGCGCTGCTCGTCTTCACCGCGCTGATCCTGCTCTTCACCCTGCTGTTCTCCCTGCCGATCGCCTCGGCGGGCGACACCGAAACCCCGCTCCACGACGCCGTCTTCACCGCGGTGTCGGTAATCTGCGTCACCGGCCTCAGCACGGTCGACATGGCCACGCACTGATCACCATTCGGCAATGCGCTAGTGGTCATCGGTGTCAACATCGGCGGCGTCGGCGTGTTGACGCTGGCCTCCCTGATGGGCCTGGTCATCTCCCGCCGGCTCGGCCTGCGCGCGAAACTCATGGCGGCCAGCGACTCGAACCCGTCGCGCATCCACATGGGCCCTGTTGTGCTGGCAGCGACCATGTTCATGGGCCGGGTTGGTACAGTGACCCTCGCGGCGGCGCTGGCAGCGAGCCAGAGCAGACAGTTGTTCAGACGCCCCGAGGAGAGGCCCATGGTTGGTTGACCGGATCAAGTAGAAAGCTCCCGTGCTCATCATCGGCCTGGGCCGCTTCGGTGCAGCGACGGCGGGCAAACTCGACAGGCTGGGCCGCGAAGTGCTCGCCGTCGACAGCGGCGAGGCCCTGGTACAGAAGTGGTCAGAGCGCATCACGCACGCCGTTCAGGCCGACGCCAAGTCGATCGACGCGCTGCGCCAGATCGGAGCGCAGGATTTCTCGGTCGCGGTCTGCGCCTTCGGATCCTCGGTCGAGGCCAGCGTGCTGATCGTCGCGAACCTCGTCGACCTCAACATCCCGCAGATCTGGGCCAAGGCCATCTCACAGACACACGGCAAGATCCTCGAGCGCATCGGCGCCAACCACGTGATCTACCCCGAAGCCGATTCCGGCGAGCGCGTCGCCCACCTGGTTTCGGGGCGGATGCTGGACTTCATCGAGTCGCCGGCACCGAGGGCGACATCGAGCGGTTCGCCGCCCTCGGCACCTGAGCCGCGCACGAGGCATTCGCTGGTTGAGCTTGTCGAAACCTGGTGACAGGGCCCCGGCGCCGACGTGAGCTTAGGAGGCGGCGAGTTCCCGGGCCCGCGCGAGCGCGGCATCCGTCGCCCGGTCGAACAGGCCCTTGACGTCGCCGGTCTCGAGCTGCTGCACGGCCCGTTCCGTGGTGCCCTTGGGGCTGGTCACCTGGCGGCGCAGCTCGGAGGGGTCTAGGTCGGACACAGCCAGCAGGGCGCTCGCGCCGAGGAAGGTGCCGTTAACCATGATCGCCGCCTCCGCCGGGGTGAATCCCTTGTCGATGGCCGTCAGCGTGAGCTGTTCGATGAGGTAGAAGACGTAGGCGGGCCCCGATCCCGAAATGGTACTCAGAGCGT
Source organism: Cryobacterium adonitolivorans (assembly GCF_004402695.1). Lineage (GTDB taxonomy): Bacteria > Actinomycetota > Actinomycetes > Actinomycetales > Microbacteriaceae > Cryobacterium > Cryobacterium adonitolivorans. Next base: position 3,921 of record NZ_SOFL01000009.1, read on the forward strand.
CGATTTTGTCTTCGGGCACCACGAGCACCTCGCCGACGGTCTCGAACAGCGCGGTCGCCAGCTCCATCTGGGCCGCCGAGGAACGGGTTCCGGCGCTGAGCCCGGTGACGGCCATGCCCACGACGGCGGGGGTGTTCGGCATCGACCGGATCACGGCCACCTCGTGCGGCAGCTGCTTTTCGAAGGTGGCGATGGTGACGCCGGCGGCCACACTCACGATGAGAGTGCCGGGCTCGAGGCTGTCGGCGATTTCGGCAAGCAGATCGGGCACCATCGCGGGCTTGACGGCCACGATCACGATGCCGGCACCGGCCACCGCGAGGCGGTTGGCGTTCGGCTCGGTCTCGGTCGCCCACGCGGTCACCCCGGCGGTGCCGGCGAGCTCGGCGGCCTTGGCCGCTGACCGGTTGGTGGTGCGGATGCCGCCCTCCACAGTGACGGTGGGCTTGAGCAGTCCGGCCAGGACGGCCCTGGCCATCGATCCGGCGCCCAGGAAGGCGATGGCAGGCAGGGTGACGGGTGCGGTCGAAGTCATCCCCCCAGTGTAGTTTTTCGCGCCGGTCCCGCTCGGAGGCATCTGGACGTTCGGGAAGAAGAGACGGTTCTAGGATTGTGGTCATGAGCGCATCAGGCGGAAACAAGGCGATTGTGGCGGCACTGCTGGCCAATCTCGGCATTGCAATCACCAAGTTCATCGCGTGGTTCGTCTCGGGGTCGTCCTCGATGCTGGCCGAGGGCGTGCACTCGCTGGCGGACTCCGGCAACCAGATCCTGTTGTTGATCGGCGGACGCAAGGCGAAGAAGGCCGCGGACACCGACCATCCGTTCGGCTACGGACGCGAACGCTACGTCTACGCCTTCGTGGTGTCGATCATCCTGTTCTCCGTCGGCGGTGTGTTCTCGATCTACGAGGGCATCGAAAAGCTGCAGCACCCGCACGAACTCGAGAACGCCTGGCTCCCGATCCTGGTGCTCATCGTCGCGATCGGCCTCGAGTCGTTCTCGCTGCGCACCGCGGTGAAAGAGTCGAACCACAGCCGCAAGAACGAGAGCTGGGTGCAGTTCATCCGCCACGCCAAGGCCCCGGAACTTCCCGTTGTGCTGCTCGAGGACGTCGCGGCCCTGACCGGGCTGGTGCTGGCGTTGAGCGGCGTGGGCCTGACCGTGCTCACCGGCGACGCCACCTGGGACGCCATCGGCACCCTCGCGATCGGCGTGCTGCTCGTGCTGGTCGCCATCGTGCTGGGCGTCGAGACCAAGAGCCTGCTGGTGGGCGAGGGCGCCAACGTGAAGGATGTCGACGCCATCAGGGCCGCGATCCTCGCCGGTCCGGAGACCAAGAACCTCATCCACCTCAAGACCCTCTACCTAGGCCCCGACGAGCTGCTGGTGGCCGCCAAGCTGTCCTTCGATTCGACCCAGCGCTTCTCCGACGTGGCCGCCGGCATCGATGCCGTCGAGGTTCGCATCCGCGCGGCCGTGCCGAGCGCCCGAGTGATCTACCTGGAGCCCGACGTCTACATCGACCCGGCCACCGTCAGCCCGCCCACGGATGCGATCTTCATCAAGGGCCTTGAGTAAGGATGACCGCGTGAGCCGCATCGCCCTCGTACTGCGGCACGCCGACGAGATCCATCTGGGCAACCTGGAGCAGGTGCTCCTCGAGCACGGGTACACGGTTCGTTATGTCGACACCCTCGGCGTGGACGGCGTGCGGGACATCGACCCGGCCGAGGCTGACCTGCTCGTGGTGCTCGGCGGCGAAATGGGCGTCTATGAGTCCGACCGATTTCCGGTGCTCACCGACGAGATCGCCCTGCTCACCAACCGGCTCGGGGCACGCCGGCCCGTCTTCGGAGTGTGCCTGGGCGCCCAGCTCATGGCCAGCGCCCTCGGCTCCACGGTCTACCGGGGCCCGAGCAACGAAATCGGGTATCGCCTGGTCGAGCCCACCGCGGCCGGCCAGGACGGGCCATTGCGCCATGTCGCGGGCATCCCGATGATGCAGTGGCACAGCGACACCTTCGACCTGCCGGAGGGCACCACCCGGCTCGCCGGGTCCGCGGCCTACGGCAACGAGGCCTTCGCCATCGAGGACTGGGCGCTGGCCGTGCAATTCCACCCCGAGGTGACCGCCGAGATGCACGAGTCCTGGCTGAGCTCCTCCGAGGAAGAAGTTCGCGCGGAGGGCCTGGACCCCGACGCCATGCGGCAGGATCGCGCTCTGCACTCCGACACGATGCAGCTCGCGTCCCGTGCCCTGTTCAGCGAGTGGCTATCGGCCCTGCCGGACGCCGCTGCGGGTCCCCGAAGAACTCCGTGAGCAGGCGGCCGCACTCGGCCTCGTCAACCCCGGACACCACCTCGACCCGGTGGTTGAGCCGACGGTCCCGCAGCACGTCATAGAGCGAGCCGGCGGCGCCGGCCTTCTCGTCCCAGGCGCCGAAGACCACGAGGGGGATGCGGGCGGCCACGACCGCGCCGGCGCACATCACGCACGGCTCCAGGGTCACCACGAGGGTGCAGCCGGTCAGGTGCCAGTCCCTTGTCGAGGCGGCCGCCGCACGGATGGCGACAATCTCGGCGTGCAGGGTCGGGTCCTGGTGCAGTTCGCGCTCATTGCGCCCCCGGCCGATCACCCGGCCGTCTGCGTCGATCACGACAGCGCCGACTGGCACGTCGCCACTGGCCAGGGCGCCGTTCGCCTCGCGCAGGGCCAGCCTCATCCAGGCCGCGTGTTCGTCGCTATGCCGCACCACGTCACCTTCGTTTCCGACCACCCACGAGAGCCGGATGCCCGTGTGAGCTAGTAGATTGAGCCTATGCGAGTCCACGTAGCCGACCATCCGCTCATCACCCACAAGCTCACCGTGCTGCGTGATCAAAGCACCTCGTCACCGATGTTCCGGGCGCTGGTGGAAGAGCTGATGACGCTGCTGGCCTACGAGGGTACCCGCGGTGTTCGCGTTGAGGAAGTCACCGTGCAGACGCCGGTCTCCCTCGCCAAGGGCGTGAAAATCAGCGACCCGAAGCCGCTCGTGGTGCCCATCCTTCGCGCGGGCCTGGGCATGCTCGAGGGCATGGTCAAGCTCCTCCCCACCGCCGAGGTCGGTTTCCTGGGTATGGCACGTAACGAAGAGACCCTGCAGCCGACGACCTATGCGGAGCGACTGCCGGACGACCTGTCCGACCGTCAGTGTTTTGTGCTCGACCCGATGCTGGCCACCGGCGGCTCGCTGATCGCGGCCATCGAGTTCCTCTTCGCCCGCGGCGCCGTTGATGTCACTGCCATCTGCATCCTGGCCGCCCCCGAAGGCCTCGCCGCCGTCGAGGCCGCACTGGCCGGCCGTGAGGTCACCATCGTCCTGGGTGCCGTCGACGAACGCCTCGACGAGCACGGCTACATCGTGCCCGGCCTCGGCGACGCCGGCGACAGGCTCTACGGCCTGGTCTGATCCGACCCGGTCTGATCCGGCTCGATCTGAGCCGCGGCCGCGGGCGTCGTCACATTCGGCGCGCCCGCCGCACGCAGATCCTGCGACGGGCGACGCGCCGATCGCAGTTGAATTCACAAAACTTTGAAATAGTCCGTTCTGCGGCGGATTTCTTTGATGAATTGCTTTTTTGTGCGAGATCCTCCGATTTCGCACAATCCCCGTGAACGTGGTGCAGGTTACCCAGCACGGTCCGTCGTAACTGAATTGACACAACTCGTCACAGTCGGCTTTACTCGCATTTATGACTTCCACCACACGCATCCCGACCTCCGCCGAGGCTTTGGGGACTGCCGGCATGATGATGCCCGGCAGTGTTATGGCGTGTTGCCGAATGTGCCGTTAGACCAGACAGGCATTCGCGCCGAGTCGTTCGCCCCTCACCCGCTGAGCTGCAGCCACTGAGGACGCCGCCACAGCGGTAGACCGATTCCAGGGCCCTCGCTACCGAGGCCGCCCGAACCACCGGCCACAACGGCCGCCCTTTCTCGAACCCATGAGCGCAGATGCGCCGGGTTCTCTGCGCATCATCACCCCCAAGGATTCCGATCATGTCACTTGCACACATCGACTCAGCCCGCTCCGTCCAGTCCTACCGCCCCGAGCTCACCCTGGCCCCGGCGCCCGCACCGGCCACCCCGCGCATCCGCGCCGTACCGGACGGCAGCCAGGCCCGTGGCTTTGTGCTCTACGTCGGCATAGACGAGGCCAAGGCCGCCGCGGCCGGCACGAGCCTGCACCGCATCGTCGAGGAGCTCAAGAAGCTAACCCAGGCGATCGCCCCTTCCTCCGAGACGCACGCCGCCGTAGCCCTGGCACCCGACGGCATCGGCGGCCGTGACGTGGACGTTGTGCGCCTGGCCCTGCAGGACCCGGCCGCCCTCGCCAAGCGCCGCACCACGACCGAAGACGCGGACCGTGCGCCCGGCGGAGTGGTCGTTGACATCTCCCGCAAGCGCGTGATCCTCGACAACGAGACCGCCGCACTCACCTACAAGGAGTTCGAGCTGCTGCAGTACCTGGTGCTGCGCGAGGGACGCACCATCGAGCGCGCCGAGCTCATCGCCAAGCTGTGGGACGCCGAGAGCGAAGAGGATGCCCCGAACGAGCGCACCATCGACGTGCACGTTCGTCGCCTGCGCGCCAAGCTGGGCCGCTACGAAGACATCGTGCGCACGGTGCGTGGCGTGGGCTACCGCTTCGACCGTCACGCCGACGTGTCGATCCGCCAGGCCAGCACGCCCAGCCCCGACCGCTTCTGACCGTCGCGCGGGCCCGCTCGTCGAGTCGCGCCCGATCGTCGGGTCGCGCCCGATCGTTGGTCGAGCATGTCGAGACCTTGTGACGTGCGTGTTGTCGCACCCGTCGTTGCGTTCACAGGTCGACTCGCGGGGTCTCGACAAGCTCGACCAACAGGGATGGTTGCGTTCGCGAGGCTGTCAAGCTCGTTCGACGGGACGGGCAGCCTCGAGACCCGGCCACACCTACCGGCGGTTAACGTGATTGAGGGCCGGTCGTAGAGGCAAACGACCGACCCTCTTCCCTTGCACCAAGAGTGTCCTGCAATCACATTCGCGTCTTCCGCCACAGCAAACGGTTGACGCACTACGAATATATAACGAAGAGGTAACGGAGCGCCAGTTATCCAATCGTTATTTTCCTGCGAGTTCACCTAGCGTCCCTGTGGACGCCGGAATGTGCCCGGTGCGCTGGCCCCTCCCGAGACCTCCGCACCGCTGGCGGCGTAGCGTGGCGTCATAACGCGCGCGCACCGATTGCTCGATGCGGGGCCTAGGACGAAGGAGACACCGTGGACATCATCCGCTTGCAACCTGCCGGACTCGTCGTGAGCCCGGCGTTCAGTCACGTCGCGATCGTTCCCGCCGGCGCCACAACCATCTACGTGGGCGGCCAGAACGGCATTGACGACACCGGCACGGTCGTCTCGACCGACATCGGCGAGCAATCCAGCCGAGCGATCGACAACGTGGTTGTCGCGCTCGGAGCGGCAGGCGCATCCCTCAAGGACGTCGTGCAGTGGACGGTGCTGATCGCCGCGGATGCCGATCTCGGCGCCGCCTACGGCGCCATCGCACCGCGGCTCGCGGGGCCCGGCGCCCCGCCGCTGGTGACCGCGGCCAGGGTCGCGGGGCTCGGGGTGTCGGGAGCCCTCATCGAAGTGAGCGTGATCGCGGCCGTGCTGCCGTCGTAGGACCGGCTGTCGCGATGCCGGCGGGCCCTCCTGACTACGGAATCGATGATCACGCCTCCGGCGAGCGCGACCACCACAGCCACCACAGCGCCCAAAACGGGTTGGTCCCGCAGCCGGGCGCCTGCGAAGACACCGACGAGAACCGAGTAGCCGGCCCATGCTGCCCCGGACACGGCGCTGAGCGGCACGAAACGGCGTCGGGGAAACCCGCTCGAGCCGGCCATGACGTTCACCGCGACGCGACCGACCGGTACGAATCGAGCCGTGAGGATGACGGACGCCGCCCGCCGGTCGAGAGAGGCACGAGCACGGTCGAGCAGTCTGGCCGCCCTTGGGCCGCGGGTCCAGCGGAAACGATCGAGGTCTACCCGGCAGCCGACGGAGAAGGCAAGGTTGTCGCCGACGAACGAGCCGATCGCCGCCACGAGTAACACCGCCCAGGGGCTCGGGGTCCCAGTGGCCATCCCGATCGCGGCGACGGCCACCACGACGGGTTCGCTGGGAATGGGCGGAAAGAACCCGTCGAGTGCCACCAGCAGCAGAACGGCGACAAGGACGAAGGGGGATGCCGCCCAGGTAACTATGAGCTCGTTGAGCGCCTCCATGAGATTCCGATCCGCCGGGAAGGTCACCCCAGGCGATAGCGATGGGGCGGAACTTCGTTGTCTCCGACGCTACGGACGCGCTCCGGCGCGCACTATCGAGCTGGCTCCCGAACTCGCAGGCGGGCTAACCCCACCATGCCTCTCGCCCGGATGGCCGGCTGCGGGCTTCCTCCTGATGATTGGGGACCAGGGCTCGTCGCTGGCGCAAGAGCGGCTAGCTCCGGCCGAGCCTGGCGGGGACGGGCAGCCGTACGATCAGGGCCCCCGGGTCCACCCCGAACCGGCCGGCGCGGGTCTCGCCGACGGGGTCACCGTCGATCTCGGCGAGCACCGGGCGGTCGAGCTGAAATCCGAAGTCCCGGCCAGACCACTGGCGCAGCGATGCGGCGCCGTTGCGGATTCCCGCGGCGACCTCGACCGCCACGCCCAGCCAGCCCGCGACGACGTTGGGTCGCAGCACCACCAGGTCCAGCTGTGCGTCATCGAGCTTGGCGCCGGTGGCGAGTTCGATATTGGCCACCACCGAACTGCAGTTGCACGCCAGCACCATGAGGCATTCGTGGCTCGTGTGCTCCTCACCGTCGACCGACAGGGTGACCCCGAACCCCTCGCGGAACATCGTCGCCCCGCCAGCAACGACGTAGGCGCCCCAGCCCACCTTCTTCTTGAGGCCATCATCGGTGTGTGCCATGATGTCGGCGTCCAGGCCCACTCCGCCCATCACGACGAACACCCGCTCTTCGTCGTCGTCGAAAGTCGCCAATCCCACGTCGATGGCGCGGTTCTGGCCCAGGAACGCGATCTCCAGTGCGTCGTCGAGGGAATCCACCGGGATGCCCAGGTTGCGGGCGAGTAGGTTTCCCGTGCCGCTGGGGAGCAGACCGCACGGCACCGAGGTGCCGCGCAGCACGCCGGCCACGGCCCGCACCGTGCCGTCGCCGCCCATGACGCAGACGAGATCCGGGGCATCCGCCAGAGCCGACCGGGCCGCAGCGACGCCCGAATCGTCCCTGCTTGTCTCGAACCACCGTGGCTCATCCCAGCCCAGGCGGCTCGCCGCAGCCCCCACCCGGGCCTTCGTTCCCGCAAAGTCCGGGAACTTGGTCGGATTGATGACGACGGCCACGGACCGGGTCCGGCTCAGCGAGGCATTCATACGCGCACTATAGAACGGTCTCGCTCAGCAAGCGGAAATGCGCAGGCGACCGGGCTAGGCTGCCGCGGGACGCCATGCCCATCCCATATTGTTGAACACGGGATGCCTGGGGCACGGTGAGGAGGCAACATGGTCGATCGTGCGATAGCCGTCGGCGCGTGGGAGTCACTGTTTCGCGCCCAGGTGGCCATCATGCGCAGCCTGGCCGAGGACTTCCCGTCCCGCGAGATCTCCTTCAACGAGTACGACGTGATGTTCAACCTGTCCCGCCAACCCGAACGCAGCATCCGGTTGCGGGAGCTGAACAAGCACGTGCTGCTCACCCAGCCCAGCGTGAGCCGGCTGGTCGACCGCCTGGCATCCAGGGGCTATGTGCTCAAGCACGCCGACCCCGACGACGGTCGCGGCGCCATCGTCCAGCTGACGGATCCCGGCTTCGCGCTGTTCAGGCGGGTGGCGCTGGACCACATGGGCTCGATCACGACGCGGGTGGGCGACAGCCTGAGCGACGATGAGCTCCTGCAGCTCACCTCTCTGTGCGACCGACTGCGGCTTGGACCGGACCAGCCGGCCTGAGCCGCCGCGAGTGGCGGCGAGGCAAGGGCCCTACCCCTCACCCCGCCGTGGCACTCCCTCGCAGGACTGCCCATCTCGGCCAGACGACCCGAACGCTGCCTGACTGAGAATCCAAGCCACGCGCGCGACAAAACTAAGGTTAGCTCAGTTTTGTGGCCGCTGCGGTCTGCGCGAATACTCGCTGACCAGGCGCGCCCCTGTGCAGGCGGGGACCGCGAGCGTAATCTGCCCGACAGGAGGTGCGTTATGCGCGCGACAGAGAACGACCGGATCATCATCCGAGGCAAGACCGATTCAACGCCCGATCGGCACGGTACGATTCGCGAGGTACGGGGGCCAGAGGGCGAACCGCCCTACCTGGTGTCGTTTGACGACGGCCACGAGACCCTGGTTTTTCCCGGCACCGACTTCGTCGTCGAGCACGCCCGCTGACCGGCGCAACTGTTGCCGCAACGGACAATTGCGCCCCTTGGGTTCAGGGGGTCCAATTGTCCGCCTGGGCCACAGTCTCCGGCAGCTACCCTCAGGTATGCCCAATCTCGCCCTCCGCTCCCCCACCGACGACACGCGTGCCGACGACCTGGTCCACCGGCTCCGGGCCTGGCTGCCTCTCGCACTCGGGCAGGCCCTGCTGCGCGACGAATACCTCGGCTTCGTACTCGGCTCACCCCGGGCGGCGCTGTCCCGACACGGCGGACCCGAGCACGTGACCGGGAGTTGCTTCGTCTTTACCCCGGATCTGGCGCAAGTTCTGCTGTGCTTCCACAAGAAGGGCGGGTTCTGGGTGCAACTGGGCGGCCACGTCGAGCCGGCCGACGGGTCCGTAGCCGAAACCGCCTTCCGGGAAGCCCGCGAGGAATGCGGCATCGACGACCTCGCGCCGATCGGCGACGGCATCCTGGATCTGGACCGGCACGCCCTGAGCGGCGCCTTCAGCTGCAGCGCCCACTGGGACGTGGGCTTTGCCTCGATCACCAGGCCGGAGGCCGCACCGGTGGCGAGCGATGAAAGTGACGATGTCGCGTGGTGGCCCGTGGGTGCGCTGCCGGAGAACGTGCCCCCGTTGTTCGCGCGACGCCTGGCCGGTGTGCTCGCTGAGCTTGACCATCAGCAGCGATCGGCGATGTCAGTGGCACCGGCGGCCCCGTAAGCCACGACGGCAGAAAGACCCCGGAAACGACGAAAGCGGCCCACCGAAGTGAACCGCTTTCAACCTGTGCGCCCGAAGGGATTCGAACCCCCAACCTTCTGATCCGTAGTCAGATGCTCTATCCGTTGAGCTACGGGCGCAGTGATGAATTCAGGACCGGAACCCTCGAAGACAACTTAGAAACTATAACAGCTATTTGGAGGCCTCTGGTGCGCCTGGGGCCCTCCAGCGGTCCAATTGCACCAGTTGCCGCTTGAGCGCGACCTGTCGATACGACGTCTCTACCAGTTCGCTTAGCTCTACCCAGTCGGTCTGGGGCGTGTCGAAGTCGATGGCCAGCCAGCCGGCCGGGCCGTAATACGGCGGGATGAAGAAGCGCGCATCCTGCGCGAGGGCTCGCCGCTCCTCGGGGTCGGGCTTGAAAACTATGCTGTGCGGCCGGTCCATGCTCGCGCCGGCGGTGATGAAGATCTTCTTGCCGGCGCGGAAGGTGGGCCGCCCCCAGGCGAGCACTTCGACGGCCTCGGGGAAGGCCAGGCACACCGCGCGCAGGCGCTCCAGCGCGGCATCCGGCGTGTCGAATAGCGCAGGGTGCTCCATGGTTACCCGGGCTCCCCGACGGCCGCGACCGGCGCATCCGCTGTTGGCACGGCCGTGCGGATGCCCAGCCAGGAGACGATGCCGCCCACAAACATCAGGGCGGCCACCACCACCATCGCTCGCTGGAAGCCGGCGACATCCAGGGCAGAGCCGACGATGGTGCCGGTCATGGCGATGGCGACGAGGCCGGCGACGCGGGCCACGGCGTTGTTGATCGCCGAGCCGATGCCCGCCTGGCCGGGGTGGATCGATCCGAGTACCGCCGAGGTGAGCGGTGCCACCGTGATCGCCAGGCCGAGGCCCACCAGCACGATTCCCGGCAGCACGTGCAAGGCGAAGTTGACCGGCGGCACCGCCGTGGTCACCAGGAGGAAGCCGGCGCCGGCCACGAACGGGCCGACCGTCATGAACAGCCGCGGCCCGTATCTGCCGGCCAGGGTGCCGAAGAGAGTGGCGAAAATCAGCATCATCACGGTGGCCGGGATGCCGGCGAGCCCGGCGAGGGTGGCGGAGAAGCCGCCGACCTCCTGGAGGTAGAGCGCGAAGAGGAAGAAGCCCAGGTTGAGCGCGGCGTAGATGCCGACGGTGGCGATGTTGCCCACGGCGAAGTTGCGCACCCGAAAGAGGCCCAGTGGCATCATCGGCTGCGGGGCCCGCGCCTCCCACCAGAGGAAAGCGGCGAACGCGATCAGGCCGATGGTCATCGGGAGGTAGACGACCGGGCTGTCCCAGCCGAACCGGCCCTGTTCGATCAGGGCGAAGACCGGCCCGCCCAGTCCCACCACGGCCAGGCAGGCGCCGAGCACGTCGACGCGGGCGCCGGCGGCGGGCCGGGTCGGTTCCTGCACGCGCCGCAACAGGAACATCGTGACCGCGATCGGGATGACGTTGATGAAGAAGACCAGCCGCCAGCTCACCGCATCCACCAGGATGCCGCCGAGCAGGGGGCCGGCAATGCCAGCCACCCCGGTCCAGCCGGTCCACGCGCCGATGGCCTTGCCCTGCGCGACGCCCCTGAAGACGGAGGTGATCAGGGCCAGCGAGCTCGGCACCAGCAGCGCCGCCGCCACCCCTTGGAGCAGTCGGGCGACGACGAGGATGACTCCGGTGGGTGCCAAACCGCAGGCCAGCGAGGTGATTCCGAAACAGATCAGGCCAGCGCGCAGCACCCGCACCCGGCCGAAGGTGTCGGAGAGCGACCCGGCCACCAGGATCAGCGCGCCCAGGCTGAGCAAATAGCCGTCGACCACCCACTGCTGCAGCGGCAGGCCGCCGCCGAGTTCCCGGGAGATGGCCGGCAGTGCGACGTTGATGATCGAGCCGTCCAGGAACGCCACGAATGACGACAGAATGGCCACGATCAGGATGCGCCGCTGGCTGGGAGTCACCCTCCCAGTAAACCGCACCGCACGTAGTACCGAGCGGTGGGCGAGCCGATACCGCGGCCGCCCACGTCGTTGGCAGTTGACCCGACCGACCGCCAAATTGTGCACAAATGGTGACATCTCGGTGGCCGTGTGGTGGAAGACGATGGAGCGAACTCAGGGGTTTCAACTCGGTCTACCGCTGCGCATCCTGCTCGCCGCTCGGCGGCATCGTGGACACGGTGGCACCGGTGGTGGCCGGCTGCCCACATACCAACGGCAGCCGGTCAGCGGCATGCCCGGCGCGGCAGCGGCCCATCCGGCCCGAGCATCTCACCCCACCGCGGATGTTGGACCAGCACCTCCGTCTCGCCGCACTCTATAAACACCCGCAAACCCTGCTTGCACACTGGTAGCCTCCGGGCACCGCCCTGTTGCACCGGCACCAGCCGTCTGCCGCACAATGGAGATCAGTCACTACTCCTTCGGCGGTCCCGCCACCTACGATCTGGAGCCGACCGCATGAGCGCACCGACGACCATCCGCCCTGTGGCCGGCATCCGTCGTTCCCGGGTGGCGGTGAGCGCCAGCTACGCCGCGCAGGGCTTCGGCTACGCGGTGGTTGTCACCTCGCTGCCCAATCTCAAGACCCGGCACGGCATCGACGACATCGTGGTTTCGCTCATCGTGCTGCTGGTCTGCCTCGCAGCGGCCGGAGGTTCCCTGCTGGCAGACCGGCTCGCAGTGCGCTGGGGCAGCCGGGTGGCCCTGGTGGTGGGACTGCTCCTCGAGGCCGTGGCGCTGCCGTTGATCGCCTCCCCGGTGGGGCTGCCCGCCTTCATCGCCGCGTTTGCGATCTACGGCGCGGGCCTGGGCATCGTCGACGCTGCCGGCGCCATGCAGGGCGTGCTCGTGCAGCAGCGTGCCGGCGTCTCCGTGATGGCCGGCTTCTTCGCCTGGTACACCGGCGCGGCCATCGCCGGGGCCCTGCTGATGTCGGCCGTTGCCGGCACCGCAGCCAACGCCGGCATCGCGCTGGTCGCGGGCGCCGTCGTCGCCCTCGCGATCGCCATCGTGGGGGTGCGCGGCTTCGACCCGCGGCGCACCAAGCTTCCGTCGGCCCCGGATGCGGCACGGCACGGCAAGCTGCCGCACCGCGGCATCACCGTCTTCGGCACCGTGGTGCTGGCCGCCTTCGTGGTGGACTCCGCCGTCAGTACCTGGAGCACCGTGTACCTGCACGACGTGCTGCTCACCGGCGCCGCTATCGCCCCTCTCGGCTACGCCGCGTACCAGGCCGCGATCCTGGTCACCCGTATCGGCGCCGACCGGCTGGTGCGCCGGTTCGGCCGGGTCGTGCTGGCAGTCTGCACCACGGTGCTGGCGATCCTCGGCTGCCTGGTTGTGGCGACGATGCCCGTCACCTGGGCCGCCGTTGCCGGCTTCGCACTCGCCGGCTTTGGGGTGGGCGCCCTGGTGCCTCTGGCGTTCAGCGCGGCGGGCGAACTGCACGAGGCCCGAAGCGATGAGGTGATCGCCAGGGTCAATCTGTTCAACTACGCCGGGGCCGTGCTCGGCGCCGTGCTGGTGGGCTTGCTCGCGGATTCCACCGGGCTCGCCCAGGCGTTCCTAGTGCCGATGGTGATGCTCATCCCAGTGCTGTTCCTGGCCCGGCGGTTCGCACCGCGCCAACCACGCGCCGCGGCTCCGGTGCCTGCACCCTGACCCGCGGGGCCGTGGCGCTACTGACACCCCGGCGCCCGCACCCGCACCGGCCTAGACGCTGCCCGGTGCCGGTGCTTGACTGGCCCCATGGCTCATACGACCAGAAACACCCAGGCCTCGTTTGATTATCAGGGCCTGCGCGCACTGTTCATCAATTGCACCCTCAAGCGCAGTCCGGAGATCAGCAACACCCAGGGCATCATCACTCTCAGCGCGCACCTCATGCGGGAGCAGGGTGTGCACGTCGAGGTCATCCGCGCCATCGATCACGACATCGCCACGGGCGTCTACCCCGACATGACCGAGCACGGCTGGGCGACGGATGCCTGGCCGGCACTGTTCGACAAGGTGGCGGCCGCCGACATCCTGGTGCTCGGCGGGCCTATCTGGCTCGGCGACAACAGCTCGGTCACCAAACGGGTCATCGAACGGCTCTACGCAATGTCGTCCGAGTACAACGACAAGGGCCAGTACATCTACTACGGCAAGGTGGGCGGCGCCATCATCACCGGCAATGAAGACGGCGTGAAGCACTGCGCCTCCAACGTTCTCTACAGCCTGATGCACATCGGCTACACGATTCCGCCCGCTGCGGATGCCGGCTGGATCGGCGAGATCGGGCCCGGCCCGAGCTATCTGGATGCGGGCTCCGGCGGCCCTGACAACGAGTTCACCAACCGCAACACCACGTTCATGACCTGGAACCTGATGCACCTGGCCGCGATCCTCAGGGCCAACCGCGGCATCCCCGCCTACGGCAACCTGCGCACAGAGTGGGACGCCGGCGAACGCTTCGGGTTCGAACCGAATCCGGAGTACCGCTAGGAGACGACAGGCCCCGAGCAAGCGAACCGGGGCAGGAGGGATCCACGATGTTCCGCCCTCTGCCGGAAAACGCCCCGGCGCACCAGGCACCATCCGAAGCCCAGTCCTGGCCCCTTGAGGTGCGCGTCACCGGCGGCCTGGTGCGCGGCAGTCGACCCACCGCGGGTGTGCAGACGTGGCGCGGAATCCCCTACGCGGCCCCGCCGGTCGGGCCGCTGCGGTTCTGCGCACCACAGCGGGTGATCCCGTGGACGGGCGTCCGCGACGCCACCAGATACGGCCCCGTCGCCCCGCAAGACCGGGGCACCCAGTTCAAGGGTGTCAGCCGCCGCACCCGAATGGGCGAGGACTGTCTCACCCTGAACGTGCAGCGGCCCGCCGACCAGCCGGACGAAGCCAACATGCCGGTGATGGTCTTCATCCACGGCGGCGGCTACACCGCCGGGTGCTCGCAGGACTTCACGGAGCGCAGCCAGGACATCGTGCGCAGCGGCGGCGCGGTCTACGTCGCTCTCAACTACCGGCTGGGCGCCCTCGGCTACCTCGACTTCAGCCGGTTCAGCACCCGTGACCGCACCTTTGAGAGCAATCTCGGGTTGCGGGACCAGGTCGCCGCCCTGGAATGGGTGCAGGGCAACATCCGGTCGTTCGGCGGCGACCCTGGCAACGTCACCGTGATCGGCGAGTCCGCCGGCGGCAATGCCGTGGTGACGCTGCTCGCAACGCCCACCGCCCGTGGCCTGTTCGCCCGGGCGATCGCCCAGAGCCCGCCGTCGAATGCGGCGTATTCTCCCGCCCTGGCCGGCCGCTGGGCCTCGGAGTTCATTGAGGTGCTGCGGCAGGGCCGCGCGCCGGAGCTAGCCGGCGGTCGACGGCCCGCCGCCGAACTGCTGGACACCGCCACGTGGCCCGCCCTGGTCCGTGCCGCCCTCGTTCTGCAACGGCGCACCCCGGACGTCGACCCCGGCACCTTCTGCATGGCCCCGGTCGTCGACGGGAACTTCCTGCCCGAACGCCCACTTGACGCCTTCCGGCAGGGGCACGCTCATCCGGTGCCGCTGATCATCGGCACCAACGACCGGGAAGGCTCGATGTTCCGCGGCCGGCTTGACATCCTTCCGCGGTCGATCCAGCGCATCCAGTCGCTATTCGACGAGGCCCCGCCCGGCTCACATCAGGGCATGCGGGCGGTGTACTCCGCCCTGCCGGCCCTGCGCGCCGAAGCGGACTTCAGCGGCGACTACGCCTTCTGGTTTCCCAGCGTGCAGGTCGCCGACCTGCACTCCCGGTCGGCACCGGTTTACCTCTACCGCTTCGACCTGGCCCCCCGGCTGCTGCACCTCCTGGGCTACGACGCCACCCACGGGCTCGAATTGCTCGCCCTCTCCACGTCGGGCGCCGACGGCCAGCTGCGCAAACTCACGGCCCTGGGAGGTCGGGCGAGTTTCCTGCGCACCGGTGACCGGATGCGTGCGCACTGGCTGCGCTTTGCGGCCACCGGCCTCACCGGACCAGGCTGGCCGGTGTACACGGAGGGCGATCGCCTGACCCTCATCTTCGACGAGGAGGACCGGGTGGAATCCGACCCCCGCGGCGAGCGCCGGGTGGCCTGGCTGCAGTTCCTGCCCGACCTGTAATCGACGGCGACCCCGCCGGGTCAGCGACCACCCACGATGTCGCCGGCGTTCACGCCCACCCAGCGCACCAGCGGCAGGAGATGACCGGCGAGCTCGTGGCCACGGTCGGTGAGGCTGTAGTCCACCCGGGGCGGGATGGTGGGCTGCGCGTCGCGGTGCACGAGACCGTCGGCCTCGAGGGTGCGCAGGGTCTGCGCGAGCATCTTCTCGCTGATGCCCTCGATGCCGCGGCGCAGTTCGCCCCAGCGCAAACTGGACTCGATGAGCGCCACGATCACGAGCACACCCCACTTGCTGGTGACGTGGTCGAGCACCACCCGACTGGCGCAGCCGGCCGCGAAAACGTTCGCCGCCTGCGTCTCGGTCCCGGCCGGTACCGCGTCGCCGACCAGCTGGGCAAGGCGCTCCCGCACGACTCCGTCGGCGGTGGGCGGGACGGCCGGGGTGAGCAATGCAGCGGTCATGGAAAGTAGCTTACCAAAAGGTGGGTACCTGCGGTTGGGAAGCATTAGGCGCGACAGCGGGTTGCACCGACCAGAAGGCCCGCACCCTGCGGGCCGCGAAGGGAACATCCCATGTCTATCGTCGTCACCGGAGCCACCGGCCAGCTCGGCCACCTCATCGTCGAGCACCTCATCAAACGCGGCGTCGCCCCGGCCGGGATCACCGCCGTTGGCAGGAACACCGCGCGCCTGGCCGACCTGGCGGCGACGGGCGTCGCCACTGCGGTCATCGACTACACCGACCCGGCCAGCCTGGCGGCCGCGTTCACCGGCGCCGACGTGCTGATGCTCGTTTCCGGCAGCGAGGTGGGCCAGCGCGTCGCCCAGCACGGCAACGCCATCACTGCAGCGGTCGCCGCGGGCGTGGGCCGCATCGTCTACACGAGCGCCCCGAAGGCGGACACCTCGGCCCTGATCCTCGCCCCGGAGCACAAAGCCACCGAGGAGGCGCTGCTGGCGTCCGGTGTCCCGTTCACGATCCTGCGCAACGGTTGGTACACCGAGAACTACGCCGCCGCCGTACAGCAGGCCCGGGAGACCGGCGTTTACCTCACCAGCACCGGTGCGGGCCGCGTGGCCAGCGCCTCACGCAGCGACTACGCCGAGGCCGCCGCCGTGGTGCTCACGACGCCCGGCCATGAGAACGCCATTTACGAGCTCGCCGGCGACATCGCCTGGACCGGCAGCGACATGGCCGTCGCCCTCACCGAGGTCGTCGGCCGCCCGGTCGTCTTCACCCCGGTCTCCCCTGAGGAGCACACGGCCATCCTCACCGGTGCCGGTTTGGACGGCGGCACCGTCGGCTTCGTCGTGGCCCTGGATGGCAACACCCGCGACGGTCTGCTGGCCGGCGGGTCGAGCGACCTGGCGACACTGATCGGCCACCCCACCACCCCGCTGCTGGACGGCCTACGCGCGGTCGCGTAACCCCCACCGCGCCGGGGCGGTGCCATTGAGAGCGCCGGAGGCCTCGACTACGCTGTACGGATTATCGGAGGGAGATCATGAAACCGCTTTCTGTTGCCGAGATCCGGGGTTCCATTGTGAACGCCAGCGCCGACGAGATCGCCAGGATGCCGCTCCCCGGCCTGCACGAAACCATCTGGGACGAACGTGAATATCTGGGTTGGCGCGACCCGCAGGCCGCGCAGCGCGGCTACCTCGTGTTCTGGCGGGGCGATGCTCCGGTGGGCATGGTGCTACGGGCCGCGGCCCGGGGGCCCGGGCGGTCGATGTCGGCGTTCTGTTCGCTGTGCCGCACGCAGCAGCCGGCGCACCAGGTGAGCCTGTTCAGCGTTCCCAAGGCCGGCCAGGCCGGCCGGGACGGCAACACCGTCGGCACCTACATCTGCTCTGACTTGGCCTGCTCCACGCTCATCCGCATCCTGCCGCCACCGTCTCAGATGCAGCCCAACCCCGCCGAGATGATCACCTCCAGGGGCGCCGGGTTGTTGGCCCGTCTCGACGGGTTCACGAACGAGGTGCTCAAGCCCGCGGAGTAGTCACCTGTCACGCATTCGGGGGGCGGCGGAGTAGATTGGCATAGTCCGACGAAGACGACGACAACAGTGGGGCAGGGGGTATGGGGTATGGCGCGCTCTGCGCAGCGCCCGGGGGTGGGCTACCACCCCGGGCTCTTCAACGCCGCCGAGTCGGCCGGCATCCTGCTCGGCGTCGCTCAGGTCGGCTTTGGGCTGCCCCTCTTCCTGTACGCCTGGTACGAGTCGGTGCAGAGCGACGAGCCGCTGGTCGTGCTCCTGGCCGTCGGAGCGGCCCTCCTGGTCTCCGGGGTCCTCAGCGCCGCGTTCCGCCGCCGGATGCGGGTGCCGCTGCGCCACCTCATCCTGTGCTGGATGAGCGTCATGGGCCTGCTCTGCCAGGCCGCGACAGGCGCTGACCCGATCACCTTCACCTTCGCGTGGACCCCCAGTCTGCTGGCCCTGATCGCATTCGCGGTGATCCCTGCCGCGCAATCCCTGATCTACCCGATCGTCTTCATCCCCCTTTCGCTCATCACGCTCGCTTTACACTCTGGCTCAAACCCGGCGGATGTCGCCATGTCGTCGCTCCTCATGCTGTCAACGGGCCTGGGGCTCACCTGGTTCGCCCGTAGCGCTCTCCTGGCGGAGACCGATGAGCTCACCCGCATCCCCAATTTCGCGGGCTTCGAGCAGGTGCTCAGTGCCGCCATGCGTGACAACGCACCGACCCAGCCCCTCTCCCTCGTGCGCCTGGACATCAACGAGTTCGCCCTGGTCAACAGGCGAGAGGGCCGGGAGGGCGGCGACGCGGCGATCGTGGCCTTCGTCGCCGGCGTGTCGGCGGTGCTGCCGGCTGCGGCCACGATGGGCCGCATGGAGGGCGACGCGTTTGCGATCCTGTTGCCCTCGTTCACCGCCGCCGACACCCGCGACCTGCTGGTGCGGGTGCAAGGCCACGTGGCCGGGTTCTCGGCCGGCATCTCGTCCAGGGAGGGCAGCGAGTCCGAGAGCGAATTCTTCGGCCGGGCCGGCAAGGCTCTCTTCGAGGCCCAGCGCGTCGGCCGCGGCAAGATCATCACCCACGGCGGTTTCTACGCCTCCCCGGCAGCCGTGCGGGACGGCCTACGGAATGGCGAGTTCTTCCTGCTCTTCCAGGCCGTGATCGATCTGGCCACCGGCGTGGCCATCGGCGCGGAGGCCCTGGTGCGTTGGCAACACCCCACCAGGGGCCTGGTGTCGCCCGCCGAATTCATCCCGCTCTGCGAGGCGAGCGGCTCCATCGTGGTTCTCGGGCAATGGGTCGTTCGCGAGTCGATCGCGGAGGCCGCGAACTGGCGCCGGCTGCGCCGGTGGGAGCACGAAGAGGTGAGCGTGTCGATCAACGCTTCGGCGCGGGAACTGGCCTCCACCGGCTACGGCGAATTCGTCCTCGCCGAGTGCGCCACAGCAGGCCTTCCGCCCGCACAGGTGTGCATCGAAGTCACCGAGACTGACTTCGGCACTGATGCCGCAGTCGTGCGCGCCAACATCCGGGTTCTGAGAGGAGCCGGGGTGCTCATTTCGATGGACGATTTCGGAACCGGCCACTCGAGCCTGTCCAGGCTCACCGAGATCGATCTCGACGTGATCAAGATCGACCAGTCCTTTGTGGCCGTGATTGATACCCAACTGGATTCCCCGGTCGCCGACCTGACGATCAAACTGGCGGCGGCCCTCGATCTGCAGGTTGTCGCCGAGGGTGTCGAAACCGAGGCACAGGCGCAGTGGCTGCGGGAGCGCGGCTGCCTGCTCGCGCAGGGTTACCTGTACTCGCGGCCGGTTGCCGCCGACGAATTCGTGGCCAGGTTCCTCGTCCAGCCCTCGAGTACCCGCCCCTGACCTTCCGGCGGCTCAGCCTGTTCCGGTGGGAGCTTCCGGCGAGATCCGCACGAGGGTGACGTCGGTGAGCTGCCCGTTGTCGGCGACAGCGGTCAGGTAGGTGTGGGCGCTCTGACCCCGCCGGTCGGTAGGTGACCCCGGGTTGAGTAACCGCAAGCCTTGCGGCGACACGCTGTCCCAGGGGATGTGGCTGTGCCCGAAGACGAGCACATCGGTGTCGGGAAAGGCCGCGTCCATGCGCGTCTCGCGCCCGGTGGCCGCACCGGTTTGGTGGATCATGGCAAAGCGGATGCCCTCGATCGTGTCCCGGGCGATCTCCGGCAGCACGCCGCGCAGGTCGGCGCCGTCGTTGTTGCCGTATACGCCCAGCAGCGCCGTCGCGCGGCGGGACAGCTTGTCGTAGAGGCTGAGGTCGACCCAGTCCCCGGCGTGCAGCACGAGATCGGCCTCATCGACGGCCCGCCACACCTGCTCGGGCAGCTGCCGGGCCCGCTGGGGAACGTGGGTGTCGGAGATCAGCATCAGTCTGGTGGCCATGCCCCATTCTGGCCCGCCTACCGATCCTCGCGCACGGGGGCTGGATTCACAGCGTGGCCGACCGCTTCAACACCGCCGAGGACATGCGCGACTCCGTCTTCTTCGACGGGCCGGCGTCCGGTGCGCGGTACTCCAGATTCTGGATGCTGCTGGTGCTCGGCGACCGCACCAACCTCATCCGCTCGCTGGTGCTGGTGCTGGTGCTGGGCGGCGCGGCCGCGGCCGTGGTGATCGGCGTCGAGGTCGGCCTCCTGGTGCAGACCGATGTGATCTCCGACACGCTGCCCGGCGTCGCGATCGTCATCTCCCTGGTGCCACCGCTGACCGTGGCCGGCGCAGAAAAGCCCGCCGGATCCTGGGATCCGGCGGGCTTTTCGAAGTGCGGAGACGGAGGGATTTGAACCCTCGGTGCCCTGTGAAGGGCACTCCACCTTAGCAGGGTGGTGCACTAAGCCGGGCTATGCGACGTCTCCCGGATGTCTGCTTGCGCAAACACACATCCACAATACTAACCGCACCGCGGCGTCAGTTTGAACACCATCCCCACGGGTGGGTGCCGGCGGTACTACTGGTCGGCCAGAGTGCGCCCGGCCGAACAGGTGTACTGGGACGCGTCCTGCCCGTAGACGTTGCTGGGCAGCGCCGTTTCGGTGGGGGCCGGCTCGGTCGCGGCAGGGTCGGTCGCTGCGGGGTCCACCGGCTCTACGGGAGCTTCGGTCGCCCCGGCTGCGGGGTCGGCCACGGAGCGGAAGTCGGCCTCGCCGGGCGCCAGCGACGGAGACTCGTCGGCCAGGATGGACGCCATCAGGTCGTCCGCGGCGGACTCGTCGGGTTCGACCCCCCCGTCGACGTTGAAGACCGGATATTGCACGAAGACGACCTTCTCGAGCGGAATGTCCTTCATTGCCATCGCGATGGAGACCATGGTGTCCATGCTCTGCAAGTAGGTAGACAGCTCCATATTGTCCACGGCGGCCTTGGCGATCGAGTACAGCTTGATCGGGTCGCTCAGCGTCTCGGCGCTCTTGAGGGTGCGCACCAGCGAGGAGAGGAAGACCTGCTGGTTGCTGATGCGGCCGAGGTCGCTGCCGTCGCCGACGCCGTAGCGGGTGCGCAGGAACTGCAGGGCCTCCAGGCCCTTGAGCTCATGCTCGCCGGCCGCGAGGTCCAGGTCGGTGTGTTCGTCGACGATGGGTTCCGCGATGCAGACGGGCACCCCGCCGACGGCCTCAGACATGGCCGCGACACCGTTGAACTGCACGACGGCGGCGTACTGGATCGGCAGACCGGTGAGTTCCTCGACCGTCGAGACGGTGCAGGAGAGCCCGCCGTAGCCCAGGGTGGTGTTGATCTTCTGGCTGCTCATGGCGGAGTAGGTTTCACCGTCGGGGCCGGTGCATTCCGGGATGGGCACGTAGGTGTCCCTGGGGAAGCTGACCACGGTGGCGCTGCTGTGGTCTTCGGCGATGTGCAGCAGCATGGTGACGTCGTTCAGGACCGCTGTCTCCTTCTCAGGATCGCCGTAGCCGCCGCCCTGGCCAGCACGACTGTCGCTGCCGACGAGAAGCAGGTTCGCCCCGCCGTCGATCGCGCCGATCTGCGGGATCGGACCCTCGGTCTCGCTCTCGAGGCGGATGGGATCCTTGACACTGGTGGCCACGTTGAGAGTGGCGAGGGCTGCGACGGAGACGCCGCTGACCATGACGACGGCAAGAGCGGCAGCGAGCACCTTGGCGACGTTGGCGAACGCGTTGGACCGCTTGAGCCTTCCGTGTCGGGCCATCGGGCTGATCTGCTTCGATCGTTTCGAGCGGGGGCGCAACTGGTCGCTCACTTACGATCCTTTCGTCATTGTGCAGGTGCAGCGCCGCACGGCGCGGAGGGCGTGGGATTCGAACCCACGAGACATTTCTGCCCACCAGTTTTCAAGACTGGCTCCATCGGCCGCTCGGACAGCCCTCCCGATTCGGCGCTGGAGCATCCCATGACGGGCTGGATCCAACATCGAACTTCGCCCGATCTTAGCCGATCACGGAATATGTAGCCTGACACGCGAATCTGGTAAGGCCCTGCACGGCGGGCGCGGCCCGATTATGGCGTCGCCCGGCCGTGATGTCAGATGCTGCTTAGGACCACGGCCAGGCCGTCGTCCTGCACGCTCACCGTCAGCTCGCTGGCGGCCTCGAGGACCTCATCCGGGGACTGGCCCATGGCCACACCCCGGCCCTCCACGCCGGCCCAGAGCAGCATGTCGATATCGTTGCGCCCGTCGCCGACAGCCATCACCCGGCTGCGCGGGATGCCGCACTCGGCACGCACCCGCTCCATGGCGGTGGCCTTGTTGACTCCGTCTGGGGCGATGTCGAGCCAGGCGGTCCAGCCGATCGCGTAGCTCACCCGGTTCAGGCCCATCTGCTCAACCACCGCCAGGAAGTCCTCCATGTCGTGGTCGGGCGAGACGACGACGACGCGGGTGGCGTCGTGACGCAACAGCTCGTCGAAGCCGACGTGCTCACTGTCGATGCCGATCGTGGCGTCGGGGAACACCTCCGTGTACCGGTAGAAGCCGTGCTCGTCTTCGACCGCATAGCGCGCATCCTTGAGGTGCGAGCGGATGGAGAGCAGCACGTCGCTAGGGTCGAAGGTCTCGACCCATTCACGGCGGTATCCGGTCGGGGCATCCGCGTCACGATGCAGCGTGATGGCGCCGTTGGAGCACACGACGAACCGTGGCGAGATCCCGAGACGGTCCAGCACCGGAAGGGTGGCGGCGGAGCTTCTCCCGGTGGCGAGCATGATCTCGTGGCCGGCCTCGTGCACCCGGCGCACCTGACGGATCACGGCCTCGCTGATGGTGCCGTCTTCGTGCAGGGTGGTGCCGTCGATGTCGAGGGCGACCAGCCAGGGCGCGTCAGTCTTGGGCGTCATCGGATGGGCGTGAGAACGTCGAGCCCGCCAAGGTAGGGGCGCAGTGCCTTCGGCACGAGAACCGAGCCGTCGGCCTGTTGGTGCGTTTCAAGGATGGCGACGATCCAGCGGGTCGTGGCGAGGGTTCCGTTCAGGGTCGCGACCGGGGCGGTCTTGCCCGACTCGGTGCGGTAGCGGATGTCGAGGCGCCGGGCCTGGTAGGTCGTGCAGTTGCTGGTGCTGGTGAGCTCTCGGTAGGCGCCCTGGGTGGGCACCCAGGCCTCGATGTCGTACTTGCGGGCCGCGCTGGAACCCAGGTCGCCGGCGGCGACGTCGATCACCCGGTAGCTCAGGCCGAGGGCCTGCAGCATGCCCTCCTGCAGGGCGACGAGGCGGTCGTGCTCGGCTTCGGCGTTCTCGGGCAGAACGTAGGTGAACATCTCGAGCTTGTTGAACTGGTGCACCCTGATGATGCCGCGGGTGTCCTTTCCACCCGACCCGGCCTCACGGCGATAGCAGGTGGACCAACCGGCGTAGCGCGTCGGGCCGCCGGACAGGTCGAGGATCTCGTCGCTGTGGTACCCGGCGAGCGCGACCTCGCTGGTTCCGGTGAGGTAGAGGTCGTCGGCGGGCAGGTGGTAGATCTCGTCGGCGTGCTCGCCGAGGAACCCGGTGCCGTCCATGATCTCCGGGCGCACCAGGGTGGGGGTGATCATCGGGATGAAGTCGGCCGCGAGTGCGTGGTCCAGCGCCATGTTCATCAGGGCGATCTCGAGCCGGGCCCCGATTCCGCGCAGGAAGTAGAACCGGGCGCCGGACACCTTGGCGCCGCGGGCCATGTCGATGGCGCCGAGCATCTCGCCAAGCTCGAGGTGGTCGCGGGCTTCGAAGTCGAAGGTGGGGATCTCTCCGTGGGTGCGAAGGGTGGCGAAGTTGTCTTCGCCGCCGGCGGGCACGCCGTCGATGATTGGGTTGGCAATGGTACGCATCACACTCGTGAAGCGGGCCTCAGCCTCGGCGGCGGTCGCTCCGGCCGCCTTGACCTCAGCGGCCAGGCTCTGCGCCTGGGCGACGAGGGCCTTCTTCTCGGCCGGCGGCGCCTGCGCCACGGTCTTGCCGAAGGCGTTCTGCGAGGCACGCAGCGCCTCGAACGTGGTGATCGAGGATCGCCGGTCGGCGTCGGCGGCGAGCGCGGCGTCGACGGCGTCGACAGAGTCGCCCCGCGCCTCCTGCGATCGCTTGACGAGGTCGGGATTTTCGCGTAGCAGCACCGGATCAATCACTCGGTCAGTCTACAAGCGCCAGCAGTGGCCCCTTGCTAGCCTGTGCGGGTGCCAGACTCCAGTTCCGGAACCAGCGACATCCCCTCGAGCGTGCGCCGTGCCGCGGTGGTCTACAACCCCGTGAAGGCGGATGTCGACAGGTTGCGCCTGAGCGTGAACACCGCGGCCGCCGCGGCGGGCTGGGCCGAACCGCTCTGGTTGGAGACCTCCGTGGCAGACCCCGGCCAGCGGGTCACCCGGCAGGCCCTGCGCCAGGGTGTGGTCATGGTGATCGCTGCCGGCGGCGACGGCACCGTGCGTGCGGTGGCCGAGGCGCTGCGCGGTTCTGAGGTGAGCGTCGGCATTCTTCCGGTGGGCACCGGCAACCTGCTGGCCCGCAACCTGCAACTTCCCCTGAACAGCCTCGACGACTCCATCAGCATCGCCTTCGACGGGGTCGACAAGGCCATCGACCTCGGCGTGGCCTCGGTGACCTACACCGACAACAGCATCAATGACCACGTCTTCCTGGTGATGGCCGGACTCGGTCTCGACGCCCAGATGATCGTCGAGACCCGCCCCGACCTCAAGAAACAGGTGGGCTGGCTGGCCTACGTGGACGCGGGCATGCGCGCCATCCCCAGGGCCGAACCGTTCCGGATCCGTTACAGCCTGGGCACCCGCAACGAGCACCAGGCGCTCGTGAGCACCATACTGATCGCCAACTGCGGGGTGCTGCCCGGCAACATCCAGTTCCTGCCCGAGGCCCGCATCGACGACGGCGTCCTGGACATCGCCGTGCTGCAGCCCAAGGGTGTGCTCGGCTGGCTCAAGATCTGGCGCCGGGTGACCTGGCAGAACGGGGTGCTGCGGCGCTCCGCCGTCGGGCGGAGGATCATCGAGCTCACCGAAAGCGACAACGAACGCGCGATGACGACCCTGGTCGGCACCGACATCCGGATCGTGCCGGACCAGCCGCAGCAATTCGAGTTGGACGGCGACGAATTCGGCTTGGTGAAAAGCGTGTTCCTGCGGGCGGATGCCGGTGCCCTGCTGGTGCGGGTGCCGGCCGGACGCGCGGTGCCGACGGACGCATCCTGAACGGTTCGGCGGGTGGCTAGAGGCTCGGGGCGCTTCGGCGCCGACGGGCTCGCCACGCCCAGGCGTGCCAGAAGAGCAGGCCAGAGAGGGTGAGCAGGCCCGCGATCTGCATTGGCGGGGCGATCGTATAGCTCAACTGTTGGACCAACATGCCGAACGGGACGGGCCCGCTGCCGGCGTAGGAAAAGTTTGTGAATGAGTACGTCGCGCCCTGCCACTGCAGGGTCACGGCGACGACGACAAAGAGGACACCACCCGCCCAGAGCAGCGTGATGAACGGGTTCCAGCTCGATCGTTCCAGCTCGTCGTGGAAGGTGTCGCCGTCGAAGGCCAGGGTGTCGAGGTCGTCGCCGGGTCCGGCGGCCGCGGTGTCCGGATTCGCCGGCGGCGGGCCGATCAGCTCACGCCGCTCGGGCGGGCGGGGCGCGTCGCCGGGCTGGTAGCCGCGCTGAAACCTGGCATCGTGCCGCGGGTCGAACGCCGGCCGATCTGCGCCGGTCCCCCCGGGCTCGGTCACGCTGTCGGCTCCCCCGACACCAGGCCGCGCAGCCAGTCCCTGGCTTCGATGAAGACACCGTCGTCGTACCGGTCGGTGAACACATTGGCCTGTTTGTCGGCCCGCGGATACGAACCGAGGAAGATCACCTTGGGACTGAACCGGCGCAGCCCTAGCAGGGCGTCCGCGACCCGTTCGTCGAGGATGTGCCCGTCGGCGTCGATGACGAAACGGTAGCGGCCGAGAGAGTCGCCGATCGGCCGGGACTGGATCAGGCTGAGGTTGACACCGCGGGTGGCAAACTGTTCGAGCATCTCGAGCAGGGCGCCGGCCCGGTCCTCCGGCAGCTCCACGATGACGCTGGTCTTGTCGGCCCCGGTCGGCTCCGGGATCACGGTGGTGCGTCCGACGAGTACGAACCGGGTGACGGCGTTGGGGTTGTCGCCGATGTTGCGGGCGAGCACCACCAGGTCGTGGTGCTTCTCGATGCCGGGCGGAGCGACGGCGGCATCCGCCGGGCCCGGTTCGAACAGGGCGGCCGCGGCGGCCACGTTGCTCGACGAGGGGATGTGCCCGTGCCTGGGCAGCGTCGCTTCGAGCCAGCTGCGGCACTGCGCGTACGCCACCGGATGCGCGTTGACGATCTTGACGTCCTCGAGGCTGGTTCCGGGCCTGGCGACGAGCACGAAGTTGACCGGCACCAGGTATTCGCCGATGATCCGCAGGTTCGGCACGCTGGCCAGGGCATCCTGGGTGGCGCTCACCCCGCCGTCCACCGAGTTCTCGATGGCGATCATGGCGGCGACGCTGCGGCCGCTCACGACGTCAGCGAAGGCCTCCCCCACGTTGTTGACGGCCCGCCACGGCAGGCCCTGGGCCGCGGCCACCTGGGCGAGGGCGGCCTCGGTGAAGGTCCCGGCCGGTCCCAGGAAGCTGTAGTGCACATCGGGAGTCTCTGGCATGGCTCACAGCCTAGTTGGAGTGCAAGACTGGGGACCATGACCGAACGCGCAGGCACCCTGGCCCAGAACTCAGATCTGATCGACGTCGGGGCCCTCATCCGGGCCTACTACGACCTCAAACCGGATGTGTCCGTGACGGCTCAACGGGTCGTCTTCGGCACCTCGGGCCACCGCGGCAGTTCGCTCAACACGGCCTTCAACGAGAACCACATTCTCGCCACCACCCAGGCGATCGTGGAGTACCGCGCCGGCCAGGGCATCACCGGCCCGCTGTTCATCGGCGCCGACACCCACGCTCTGAGCAAGCCGGCCACCACCACGGCCCTCGAGGTCCTCGTCGGCAACGGCGTGCGCGTGCTGGTCGACGAGTTCGACGACTTCGTGCCCACCCCGGCGCTTTCCCACGCGATCCTGGCCTACAACAGGGCCGGCCACGACGACCAGGCCGACGGCATCGTTGTCACCCCCAGCCACAACCCGCCCATGGACGGCGGCTTCAAGTACAACCCGCCGCACGGCGGACCGGCCGACAGCGACGCCACCTCATGGATCGCCAACCGCGCCAACGAGATCATCGCCGACGAGATACGCGCGGTGCGCATGGCCGAGCCGAGCGCCGTGGAAACCTACGACTTCCGCGGCCATTACGTCGACGACCTCGAGAACATCATCGACATGAAGGCCATCAAGGCCAGCGGCATCCGCATCGGCGCCGACCCGCTGGGCGGCGCGAGCGTGGGCTATTGGGGCGCGATCCGCGACCGGTACGAGCTCGACCTCACCGTGGTCAACCCGCTGGTCGACCCGACCTGGGCGTTCATGACACTGGACTGGGACGGCAAGATCAGGATGGACCCGTCCAGCCCCTCCGCGATGGCCTCGGTGCTGGCGCACAAGGACGACTTCGATATCCTCACCGGCAACGACGCCGACGCCGACCGCCACGGCATCGTCACGCCGGACGCCGGCCTGATGAACCCGAACCACTTCCTTGCCGTGGCCATTGAGTACCTCTACAGCCACCGCGACGGTTGGCGGGCGGATGCCGCGATCGGCAAGACCCTCGTCTCCTCCACCATGATCGACCGCGTTGCCGGGTTCCTCGGCCGTGAGCTGTGGGAGGTCCCAGTGGGCTTCAAGTGGTTCGTTCCCGGCCTGATCGACGGCTCGGTCGCCTTCGGCGGCGAGGAGAGCGCCGGCGCAAGCTTCGTGCGCTTCGACGGCACCGTCTGGACCACCGACAAGGACGGCATCCTGCTGGCCCTGCTCGCCGCGGAGATCGTAGCCGTCACCGGCAAGTCGCCCAGCGTGCGGTACGCCGAGCTGGCCGAGCACTTCGGCGCCCCGGCCTACGAGCGCATCGATGCCGTCGCCACGCCCGCGCAGAAGACCGCCCTCGGCAAGCTCGACGGCGCGGCCATCACCGCCACCGAGCTCGCCGGCGACAAGATCATCGGCGCGCTCAGCAACGCCCCGGGCAACGGCGCGGCCATCGGCGGTGTCAAGGTCTTTACCGAGTACGCCTGGTTCGCGGCCCGGCCCAGCGGCACCGAAGACGTCTACAAGATCTACGCCGAGTCGTTCAAGGGCCCGGAGCACCTCAAGCAGGTGCAGGTCGAGGCGAAGGCCATCGTCGACGCCGCGATCAGTTAGCCCGCACTCGGCAGGTTACGGGATGCTCCAGTAGTAGGCGGTACCGCCCGGGTGCTTCTCGGTGATGGCGAAGTCCACCGAGAGGTAGTCGGTGTCGTCGGTGTGCCCGGCGTAGTAGATGACGATGTCGTCTCCGGTTCCCTCAATGCGGGAGACGATGGCGGTGTGGTCACGGTCACCGGTGTTGTCCCAGTCGAACTGCACGACATCGCCGAGTTTCACCTGGTCGCGCTGGTCGTCGGTCAGGGCTGTGGCCCGGCCGGAGTCCGTCAGGTAGTTCATGAACGCGGTGGAACTCACCCACGGTGATGAGAAGTCGAATTCGGAGCCGGTTCCGCTGGTCCACCAGTCCTCGTCCATGGCCCATCCCCTGGCCACCAGGGCTTGGCTGGTGAAGTTCACGCAGTCGTTTCCGGTGACCACGCCGTAATCGTCGGTGTTGTAGTCCTTCCAGTGCGCCAGCGCGTAGCCCAACTGAGCCTGCACCGCGGGGTCGACGTCGACGGGCGCGGCCGTTGTGGCCGGGGTCGCGCGCGGCGCGGCCTCCGCCGATGTGGCGGCATTGACCGTCGTGGCACCGTCTTCGGCCGAACCGGTTCGATCCGCGCCGGATGTTGCCAGGGCCACGGTTCCGACGACGAGTCCGCTGAGGACCAGGGCGATGACGCCGATCCGTGCTGGTCGAGCTAAAGCCACAGCTACCTCTATTCGAAGGGAATATCCAAGCAAACCACATCATTTGGTGAAGAGTCTGGGACTGGACCCCGAGCCGCCGATGGGCCGGCAGGAGTCCGCCCGGCACCTATTGGACGCTCCTATAGCCCACGCTGCCACCGGCCAGCACTAGCGATTCGTCGACGGACCTGTAGTCGGTGTTGTTCGTGTGCGCCGACAGTGACCTCGGCGCGCTGATCGTTCGTCAGCGCCGTCGCTCGCTCGGGATGGGCGGTGAGGTAGGCGGCGAAGGCTGTTGAGCTGGCCCACGCTGGGCTGTACTGGCCGGTGCTGAAGGACCACTCGGCGTCCATCGTCCAGCCGCGCGTGATGAGCGACTGGCTGGTGAAGTTCACGCAGTCGTTGCCGGCAATCGAGCCGAAGACCTCGGTGTTGTAGTCCTGCCAGTGCGCCAGGACGTAGTCGATCTGCGCGGTGATTTTCGGATCCGGCACGTAGGTGAAGGTGAGTACCGGCGGCGTCGGCTCCGCGGTGGCCGGTGCCACCGCGGCGACGGCCCCACCGGCGGCGGGCTCGATGGCCTGCGTGAGGGCCGCCGTTGCGGCGCCGCTCGAGGCGGCGCCGTCACCGGAGACGCCCGTTCCGCCGGCCACCTGCACCGGATCACCGGTACCGGCGAACAGGCTCACCTGCACCGCACCGGGGTCCGTCGTGGCGGGGGTCTGCAGCGTCACGGTGTCCGCTGTCGCCGAGACCACCTGGGCCGGCTTGTCGCCGAAGCTTGCGCTGGTCACACCCTCGAGGTCGGTACCCGTGACGGTCACCCGGGTGCCGCCGGTCACCGGTCCGGCCGGCGTTCCATCGGCGGCGAGCACCGTGCTGCGGATGATCGGAACCGCCGGGGTGATAACGGCGGGCATCGAGATGGTGGCAGTGGGCGTCGGAGACGGCGTGACCGTTGCCGTGGCGGCGGCGAGGTCGGCCACGATTGGGAGGTGGCGTTTCTGCCGGGCCTTCTGGTGTTGGCGTTTGAGCTGGCGCCTGGTGGATTTTCGGGAGTCAAGAACGGGATCGGGGCGCACAGAATCGTTTCTCATCGGCGGGGTGGGGACCTGTCAGGGAAACATCCGCGCATGGCCAGACCTTGTGGAGAACCTCCAAAACCCATGCATGAGCATGGATTTATCCGATTTACCCGTAGGACGGAGCGGCCGGAAGGCCGAAGAACTCCTCGAGCGTGGTGACCCCGGTGTTGTGCATTTCCGTGGCCAGGTCGATCCCGATGTAGCGGAAATGCCAGGGCTCGAACTCGTAGCCGGTCACCGGGATCTTGTCGGCGGGGTAGCGCAACAGGTAGCCGAATCGCCACGCGTTCGCGGCGAGCCATTGTCCGTGCGGGGTGTCGGCGAAGCACGCGTTGAGGGAGCATTCGCCGGGCTGGGCGCTGATGTCGATGGTGAGACCGGTCTGGTGTTCGCTCGTGCCTGGGCGCGCGGTGCTCAGGTCGGCACCGGCCTGGCCGAGGTTGACGAGATCGTTGTTGTAGACCCGCGTCTGGGCGTCGAAGCTGCGAAACGCGCTCTGCGATTGGAGCGCGAGGCCGGTCTCGGCCGTGAATGCGGCGAAGAGCGCCACCACGGCGTCGGATGCCTCCTGCCGGAGCTGTGGCTTGTTTTGGAAGGGTACCGGGACGTCGACGAGGTCGCCGGGGCTGTAGTCGGTCGGGTTGAGCGGACGGAGCTTGTCGACGACCACCCAGATGCTGTTCGGGTCGTCGATCGAATGGGCCTCACGGTCGAAGGTGGGTGCCGCCGCCGGGTCGGGCGAGGCGGACGGAGAGGGGCGTGGTTCGGCCGGCGTGATGGCAGGCTCGGTCTCCGTGGGGGCGGCGGAAGTGGTCGGCCCGGTGTCCCCGGATGTGGCGCGCCCGGTGAGACCGCCCAGGATGACGGCTCCGCCGCCGGCGATCACCAGGAGGCCTGCCGTGGCCGCGACAAGCGTGCGGCGACGGCGCACGCGCGGTGACGCCCCCCGGCGCGATTGTTCTAACACGATGCCGAGCATATCCTGCACCGACGACATCCCCGCGCTCGGAGCGCGGTCTGGGGAATTCCCCCGGCCGACGTCCGGTTGTAGTGGGTATGCGAATTGTTGTAGCAGGTGCCCACGGAAAAATTGCTCGATCCCTCAGCCGGGAGCTGTCTCGCGACGGACACACGGTGATCGGGCTGATCCGGAATGAAGAGCAGAGCGCTGACCTCCTGCTCGACGGCGCCCAATCCGTGCTGCTGGACCTGGAAAACAGCTCGGTCAACGCGTTGGCCGCGGTTCTTGCCGGTGCCGACGCTGCGGTCTTCGCGGCCGGAGCAGGTGCGGGCAGCGGCGACGCGCGCAAGAGCACGGTCGACCTGGGCGCCTCGGTGCTTCTGGCCGATGCCGCAGAAGCCGCCGGCGTGCGCCGGTTCGTGCAGATCTCCTCCACCGGCGCCGACCTCGTGCGGGACGGCGTCACGCCGGGGGGAGTGCCGGCCGATTTCGTGACCTACCTCCGGGCCAAGCTCGGCGCCGAGGAAGACCTCGTGCGCCGCAACCTCGCCTGGACCATCGTGCGGCCGGGCACTCTCACCGACGATGAGCCCACCGGCACGGTGCGGCTCGAGCGCAGCGGCCCGGACGAAGCCGGAGCCGTGCGCGCGGAGACTCCTGGCAGCATCCCCCGCGCCGATGTGGCCGCGGTCCTGGCCGAACTCCTCCGCTCCGGAGCGGGCGATCACACCGTCCTGCATCTCATTTCCGGGCCCGCACCGGTGGCGGAAGCGGTCGCGATTTTCGCCTAAGAAGTCGGCTAGCTCGTTTTTGACCCTCGAAGGGGTCGCTGCCGAGCCGCGAACAAAACGAGTACGCCATGACGGCAGGTTCGTGAGAGCGCTCTCTTGACATTGCGTCCGGGTGGGTTCTATGGTGGGCATCACACGTGAGAGCGCTCTCACAGCTTTCTTCGGCGGCGCTCCACACCACCAGCACCACACACACAAAGGAGTGACCGTGAAGCGTTTCCCGCGCCCCACGATTGTGGCCGCCGTTGCCGGCGCCGCAGCCTTCGCCTTACTTGCCTCGGGCTGTGCGCCCGCAGCTGACTCGAGTGAATCAGAGGGTGGCAAGATCAAATTGACCGTCGCCACCTTCAACGAATTCGGCTACGAGGGCCTGTTCGAGCAGTACATGGAGGAAAACCCCGACGTCACCGTCGTCGCCAAGAAGGCCGCGACATCGAACGAGGCCCGCGACAACCTCACCACCCGGCTCGCCGCCGGCAGTGGCCTGAGCGACGTCGAAGCCATCGAGGTCGACTGGCTTCCCGAGCTTCTCCAGTACTCCGACCAGTTCGTCGACCTCACCTCCGACGAGGTCGAGGGCCGCTGGCTCGAATGGAAGGAAGAGGCCGCGACGGACGCCGACGGCAACTTGATCGCCTACGGCACCGACATCGGGCCGGAGGGCGTCTGCTACCGCTCCGACCTGTTCGCCGCCGCGGGCCTGCCCACCGACCGCGCCGAGGTCGCCACTCTCCTCGGCGACAGTTGGGACAGCTACTACGCAGCTGGTGAGACGTTCAGCGCTGCCGGCACCAACGTGCCGTGGTTCGACTCGGCCGGAGCCACCTGGCAGGGCGTCATCAACCAGTTCGACAACGCCTACGAAGAAAATGACGGAACCGTCATCGCCACCGAGAACCCCGAGGTGAAGGCCGCATACAACAGCGTCCTCGACGCCAGCAGCACCCTCTCGGCTCACCTCCAGCAGTGGAGCGACGACTGGACCGCGAGCTTCCAGAACGATGGTTTCGCGACCATGCTGTGCCCGGGCTGGATGCTGGGCGTCATCGAAGGCAACGCCGCCGGCGTCACCGGCTGGGACATCGCCGACACCTTCCCCGGTGGCGGTGGCAACTGGGGCGGTTCGTACCTGACCGTTCCGACCCAGTCCGAGCACCCCGAAGAAGCCAAGGCGCTGGCCGCCTGGTTGACCGCCCCGGAGCAGCAGCTCTCGGCGTTCGCCTCCAAGGGCACCTTCCCGAGCCAGGTCGATGCTCTTGAGAGCCCCGAACTGCTCGATTCGACGAACGAGTTCTTCAACGACGCACCGGTCGGCCAGATCCTCGCCACCCGCGCCGCCGCCGTTGAGGTCACCCCGTTCAAGGGCGTGAAGTACTTCCCGATCAACGACGCCATGCAGCAGGCCCTCACCCGGGTCGAAGACGCGTCGATGACCCGCGAGCAGTCGTGGGAACAGTTCGTCACTGACGTGAACGCACTGGGCTAACAAGCCGGTTCGCCGATCTGCGCAGTACCCGCCAGGTGGAGGCATCTGCCTCCACCTGGCTCCCTTTCGCACAACCTGCTCCCACCCTCAAGGACTCGAATGACAGCCGCGACCGAAGTCGATGCCCGCGCGATCCGCCGCATCGCCTTCAACCACCGCCTTTCCCACTGGGACGTGAAGCTCTCCCCGTACCTTTACATCTCACCGTTCTTCATCGTCTTCGCACTGATCGGCCTGTTCCCCCTCGGGTACACGGCCTGGGTGTCGCTGCACGACTGGAACCTCATCGGTGGCCAGGGCGACTTCGTCGGTCTCGAGAACTTCCAGACCGTGCTCGCTCAGCCGTACTTCTGGATCTCGCTGCGCAACACCTTCAGCATCTTCCTGCTGTCGGCGGTCCCCCAGGTGATCGCGGCCATCGCCATCGCCGCGGTGCTCGACTTCAACCTGCGCGGTAAGACCTTCTGGCGCATGGGGGTCCTGCTGCCCTACGTCGTGGCCCCTGTCGCCGTCGCCCTGATCTTCAACGACCTGTTCGGCGACAAGTACGGCGTCATCAACCAGCTTCTCAACACCGTCGGCATCGAGTCCATCCGCTGGCACGTCGACATCATTCCCAGCCACTTCGCCATCGCCACGATGGTGAACTTCCGTTGGACCGGCTACAACGCCCTGATCTTCCTGGCCGCGATGCAGGCTGTGCCGCGGGACTACTACGAGGCCGCGATCATCGACGGCGCCGGCCGCTGGCGCACGTTCTGGTCGCTCACGGTTCCGCTGATGCGCCCCACCATCATCTTCGTGATCATCACCTCCACCATCGGTGGCCTGCAGATCTTCGACGAGCCGCGCATGTTCGACCAGTACGGCCAGGGTGGGGCAAGCCGGCAGTGGCAGACGCTGACCCTCTACATCTACGAGTTGGGCTGGAACCAGCGGAACTTCGGCAGGGCCTCCGCCGTCTCGTGGCTCCTGTTCCTCATCATCATCCTGATCGCCGCGCTCAACTTCTACATCAGCCGGCGGATCAGCGCCACGAGCGACAAAGCCATCAAGGTTCGACCCATCAAGGCACGAGGAATCTCATGAGAAAGTCACGTTCAATCGGCGGACACGACCGCCGCCCGGGCTTCTGGGTCTACGGCGTTCTGGTCGCGGTCATTGTCGGGTCCTTCTTCCCGATCTGGTGGTCCTTCCTGATCGGCAGCCAGGATGCGGCCGCCATCAACAAGAACGGCATGATCTTCGTGCCCGGCGGCAACTTCTTCGCCAACGCCGCGACCGTCATCGACAGCATCCCGTTCTGGAACGCCCTGTTGAACAGCATCATCGTGTCGTCGGCCGTGGCCATCAGCGTGGTCGCCTTCTCCACCCTGGCCGGTTACGCCTTCGCGAAGCTCAAGTTCCGCGGCCGCGAAGGCCTGCTCGTCTTCGTCATCGCAACCATGGCCGTGCCGACCCAGCTCGGCATCGTGCCGCTGTTCATCGTGATGTCCAGGCTCGGGTGGACCGGCAGCCTCTGGGCCGTCATCGCCCCCGGCCTGGTCACCGCGTTCGGCGTGTTCTGGATGACCCAGTACCTCAAGGACGCCCTGCCCGACGAGCTCATCGAGGCCGTGCGCATGGACGGCGCCTCGATGATCCGCAGCTTCTGGCACGTGGGCCTGCCCGCGGCCCGGCCGGCCGCCGCGATGCTCGCCCTGTTCGCCTTCATCGGCACCTGGACGAACTTCTTCTGGCCGTTCATCGTGCTCGACCCCGGCAACCCCACCCTGCCGGTGGCGCTGCAGCAGCTGCAGGCCGCTTACTACGTGGACTACTCGCTGGTCCTCTCCGGCGTAGTAATGTCGATCATCCCGCTGATCGTGCTCTTCGTCTTCCTCGGCAAGCAGCTGGTCGCCGGCATCATGCAGGGCGCGGTCAAGGGATGACCAGGGGCTTCCCGGCCGGCTTCCTGTTCGGCGCGGCCACGGCGGCGTACCAGATCGAGGGCGCCGCCCATGAAGACGGCCGCACCGACTCGATCTGGGATGCCTTCAGCCGCATCCCCGGCACTGTCGTCAACGCCGAAAACGGCGAGGTGGCCTGCGACCACTATCACCGCTACACCGACGACGTGGCGCTGATGAAGGAGCTGGGGCTCGGGACCTACAGGTTCTCCACCTCGTGGTCGCGGGTTCGACCCGACAACGGACCGGTCAACCCGAAGGGCATCGACTTCTACTCGCGACTCGTCGACGAGCTGCTCAGTGCGGGAATCAAGCCCTGGCTCACGCTGTACCACTGGGACCTCCCGCAGGCGCTCGAGGAGAAGGGCGGCTGGGTCAACCGCGACACCGCCGAGCTGTTCCGCGATTACGCCCTGTCCGTTCATGACGCGCTCGGCGACAGGGTCGGCGTGTGGACCACGCTCAACGAGCCGTGGTGCTCCGCGTTCGTCGGGTACACCGCCGGCGTGCACGCGCCCGGCCGGCAGAGCAAGACCGACGGCCTGGCCGCCGGCCACCATCTGCTGCTCGGTCACGGCCTGGCTGCCCAAGCCCTGCGCGAACGCGACCCCGCCCTGGAACTTGGCATCACGCTGAACCTCACCGTGGCCAAGCCGGTGGACCCGGCCCGCCCCGGCGACGTGGATGCGGCCCGGCGGATCGACGGCCAGCTCAACCGGTTCTTCCTCGACCCGCTCTTCCGGGGAAGCTACCCGGCAGACCTCCTTGACGACGTGGCCCATCTGGGCTTCACCGAGCTCGTGCGGGATGGCGACCTCGCTCAGATCAGCCAGCCCCTGGACAGCTTCGGGGTGAACTACTACAACGGGTCGCTGGTCTCCGATCTGCCCACCGGGTCCGCACAGCTCTCGCACGACCCCACCAATCGTGTGACCAGCTCGCCCTTCCCCGCCGCGGACGGCGTGTTCAACCATCCTCAGGGCCTGCCGGTCACGGCGATGGACTGGGAGGTGCAACCCGACGGGCTGCGGGAGCTCCTGGTGCGCGTCGGGGCCGAGTACACCGGGCCGGCCGGCACCGACCTCTACGTCACCGAGAACGGCGCCGCCTATGACGACGTCGTGGCGACGGACGGCGCTGTGCACGACGCCGACCGCACCCTGTTCCTTCAGCTGCACCTGGGCGCCGTCCTGGACGCCATCGACGAGGGTGTGGACGTGAAGGGCTACTTCTACTGGTCACTGATGGACAACTACGAGTGGGCGTGGGGGTACCAGAAGCGCTTCGGTATCGTGCGGGTGGACTACGACACCCAGGAGCGTCTGGTCAAGGACAGCGGCCGTGCTTACGCGGCCATCATCGCGGCTCGCTCGCTGCCCGCGGCAGCGGAAGCGGCTCTCGCAAAATAGAATGACGTTCATGACAACCGGAACGCGCCAGACGCGTCCAGCGCAACCAACACTCGAGTTGGTGGCTGAAGCCGCTGGCGTGTCCCGCGCCACGGTGAGCCGGGTGGTGAACGGTTCCACCAAGGTGAGTCCGCAGATCGTCGCGGTGGTCACCGCGGCGATCGAACGGCTCAACTACGTGCCGAACCGCGCCGCCCGGTCGCTCGCGAGCCGGCAAACCCAGGCCGTCGCCCTGGTCGTCCCCGAAGACATCACCCGGTTCTTCGGTGACCCGTACTTCGCGGCCGTCGTGCAGGGCATCACCCGGCGCCTCGACGAGAGCCAATACATCCTCAACCTGCTCGTCGCCTCCAGCGATCCCAGCCACAAGACCATGCGGTACCTGCGCAGCGGCAACGTGGACGGCGCCCTGGTGGTCTCCCACCACACGCGCGACGAGTTCCTGACCGATATCGGGTCACAGATCCCGCTGGTTTTCGGCGGCCGGCCATCGGACCATTTCGGCCCGAACGCCTATTTCGTCGACGTCGACAATGTCGCCGGCGCGCAAGCCGGCACCCAGCACCTGCTGGACATCGGCCGACGGCGCCTGGGCTCCATCACCGGCCCGATCGACATGCCGGCCGGTATCGACAGGTTCACCGGCTTCCAACGCACCCTGGAGCAGGCCGGACTGCCCGCGGACGCCGTCGAGCACGCCGACTTCACGGCCGTTTCCGCCGCCGCGGCGATGCGCCGGCTGCTCGAGCGCAGATCCGACCTCGACGGACTCTTCGTGGCCAGCGACCTGATGGCCACCGGTGCCCTCGGCGTGCTGCGTGAGCAGGGCTACACGGTTCCCGACGACATCGCGATCGTGGCCTTCGACGACAGCCCCGCCGCGATCGGAGCCGCAGTGCCGCTGACGACCATCAGCCAGCCGTCCGCCGAGATGGGTTTCGCCATGGCCGACATGCTGCTGCGCCTGCTCGCCGGCGACCCCGACGTGCCGCACCGCAACATCATGCCGACCCGGCTCATCCAGCGCGCCTCTGCCTGATCCGGGCTGCGCCCGGCCCTAGCCGAGCTGCGGCATGACCTCGCGGGCGAGAAGATCGAGGTGGTCGAGGTCGGCCAGGTCCATGATCTGCAGGTAAACGCACTCCACGCCGTCGGCCGCGAGGGCACCCAGCCTGTCGACGACCTCGCTGGCGGTCCCGGCGATCCCGTGTTCGCGGAGCTCGGCGGGCTCCCGGCCCACGGCGGCGGCGCGGCGCGCGAATTCGGCCTCGTCGGCGCCGGCCACCGCGATGAGCGCAGCCGAGTAGACGAGTTCCCTGGGGTCACGGCCCACGGCCTCGCAGGCGGCGCGCACCCCGGCGAACTTGCCCGGAATGTCCGCGAAATCGGGGAAGGGCAGGTTGAACTCGGTGGCGAACCGCGCGGCCATCGCGGGGGTGCGCTTGGCACCACCGCCGCCCACGATCACCGGGATCCGGGACTGCGTGGGCTTGGGCAGGGCGGGAGAGTCGATGATCGTGTAGTGCTCGCCGGCGAAGCTGTAGGTCTCCCCGACGGGCGTTCCCCACAGGCCGGTGATCACTTCGAGCTGTTCTTCGAGCATGCCGAACCGCTTGGCCGGGAAGGGGATGCCGTAGGCCAGGTGTTCCTGTTCGAACCAGCCGGTGCCCAGGCCCAACTCCACCCGTCCGCCCGACATCTGGTCGACCTGGGCGACCTGGATCGCCAGGACTCCCGGCGGGCGGTAGGTGACCGACGACACCAGGGTGCCCAGGCGGATGCGTTCGGTCTCGCGCGCCAGCCCGGCCAGAGTGGTCCAGGCATCCGTCGGCCCGGGCAGCCCGGAAACATGATCGCCCATGGCCAGGTAATGGTCCGAGCGGAAGAAGGCGTCGAAGCCGAGAGTCTCGGTGGCCTGTGCGACCGCGAGGAGGTCGTCGTAGCTGGCGCCCTGCTGGGGCTCGGTGAAAATGCGGAGTCTCATGCTCCCAGTCTTGTCTCCAGCTCGGCGTCGATGAAATCCACGCCGGGCAGAGCGGCGAGCCTCTCGTGCATCACGGCCAGCGACTCCGGGTTCTGGTCGATGAGCAGGAACCTGCGCCCCAGGGCGGCCGCGACGGCACCCGTCGTGCCGCTGCCGGCGAAGAAATCCAGCACCCAATCGCCCTCACGGCTGGACGCCTGGATAATGCGCCGCAGGATCCCGACGGGCTTCTGGGTGGGGTACCCGGTCTTCTCCTTGCCCGTCGGTGAGACGATGGTGTGCCACCAGACATCCGTAGGCAGCTTGCCCTTTGCCACCTTTTCCGGCGTGACCAGACCCGGCGCCATGTAGGGCTCGCGGTCCACGGTGCTGGAGTCGAAGTAGTAGCCCTTGGGGTTCTTCACGTAGACCAGGATCGTGTCGTGCTTGGTGGGCCAGCGGTTCTTCGATTTGGCGCCGTAGTCGTAGGCCCAGATCAGTTCGTTGAGGAAGCAGTCCCGGCCGAAGAGCGCGTCGAGGAGCACCTTGGCGTAGTGCGCCTCGCGGTAGTCGAGGTGCAGGTAGAGGGTGCCATCGTCGGCGAGCAGCCGCCAGGCCTCGATCAGCCGCGGCTCCAGGAATGCCCAGTAGTCCTCGAACTGGTCGTCGTAGCCGAGCAGGTCGCCCTTGATGCGCTCGTAGCGCTGGCCCTTGAACCCGGTGATGGTGCCGGTGGCGTGCGCGCCGCTGGCCAGGGTGCTTCGCACCGAGGTGGTCGACTGCCGCTTCTGGCTGCGGCCGGTGTTGAACGGCGGGTCGAGGTAGATCAGGGTGAACGCGCCATCGGGCAGCGTGGGCAGCACAACCAGGTTGTCTGCCTCGATGACCCTGCTGGGAGAGGACTGAGTCCACACGTTTGGCATTCCCTCATTCTGTCAGTCGGCTTACGCTGTTCCGATGACAAGTGAAGAGATGACGGGTGCCGACACCATCGCCCACGTCAAGCACGAACCGGACCTCTCGCGCTACACGCTGTGGCAGGACGGCGAGCCGGTGGGCCTGGCCGACTACAGGCTGGTGGGCCAGGAACTGAAATTCACCCACACCGAGATCGACCCGGCCAAGCGCGCCCACGGGCTGGCGAGCATCCTCATCGAACAGGCTCTCGATGACGTGCGTACCCGCACCGATCTCACCGTGGTGGCGGCCTGCCCGTTCGTCGCGGATTGGATCGACCAACACGCCGAGTACCAGGACCTGCTCATTCGCGGCACCTGACGCTGTGCTCGCCAGGGGTTGTGCTGGTCAGGGCACGCGGCCGATCCACGCGTCGGTGCTGAACTTGGTCTCGACCAGGTCGGCGGCCTTGGCGTATTCCTCGTCGGTGATGTCGCCGGGCTTGGCCCCGTAGAGGCTGGTGAAGGTCTGCTTCATGCGGTCGATGATCTCGGCGCGGCTGAGGCCGGTCTGGCTGCGGAGCGGATCCACCCGTTTGGCGGCGCTGGTGATGCCCTTGTCGCTGAGCTTCTCCCGGCCGATGCGCAACACCTGCACCATTTTTTCGCCGTCCATGTCGTAGCTCATGGTGACGTGGTGCAGCACGGCGCCGCTGCCGAGGCGCTTCTGGGCGGCCCCGCCGATCTTGCCGGTGGGGCTCGTGATGTCGTTGAGCGGCTGGTAGTGCGCGTCAATGCCGAGCGACTTGAGCGCCGTGATGACCCACTCGTCGAGGAAGGCGTAGGAGTCGGCGAAGGTCATGCCGTGCACGAGCTCGGTGGGCGCGTAGATCGAGTAGGTGATCACCGAGCCGGCCTCCATGAACATGGCGCCGCCGCCGGACACCCGCCGCACCACGGTGAAGCCGTGCTTTTCGGCGTTGACCGGGTCAACCTCGTTCTTCAGTGACTGAAAGCTGCCGATCACGACGGCCGGTTCATTCCACTCCCAGATGCGCAGGGTGGGGCTGCGACGGCCCTCACCGACCTCGACCGCGAGGACCTCGTCGAGCGCCATCTGCATGACCGGGGGCACGGCCTTGGTGTGGATGATCTGCCACTCGTAGTCCCGCCAGCCGCTGGCGTGGGCGAGTGAACGACGGATGGCGACGGCAACCGACTCCGGGGAGAACCCGAGCAGGGTGGCCTGGGGCGGCAACGCGGCCCGCACCGCGGCCGCGATGGTGGCGGCGTCGCTGTCGGCGGCGAGGCCGTTCACCGCGGCATTGATGTCCTCGAGGGCGTCGTCCGGCTCGAGAAAGAAATCACCGGCCAGGCGGAAATCGGTGATGAGATTCTCGACGACATCCAGATCGACCACAACGAGTTTGCCGCCTGGAACCTTGTATTCACCATGCATGTGCCCAGCCTAATCGTCGGCCGGAGCCTCCCGGACGGTGGCCGGAAGATGCGCGTCGAGCCAAGCCACCAGGTCGGCGAGCACCTCGTCGCGGTTGATCTCGTTGAAGACCTCGTGCCGGGCGCCGGGGTACACGATCAGGCGCACCTCCTGCAGGCCGGACCGGCGCCTCAAGGCGGCCACGAGTTTGCGTGCGCTGCGCTCCCCGCCCACGGGGTCGTCGCCGCCCACCTGGATGAGCACGGGCAGGGCCGCGGGGAGCCGCCGGGCGGGGCGGCCGAGGATGCGGGCGGCGTCGCGCAGGCCGAACAGCTTGGCCAGCGGCACGCTCGTGGTGAGCGGATCGGCCACGAATGCCGCCGCGACCGCCGGGTCCCGGCTGAGCCACTCGGCACCGGTAGTGCCGAGGTTCTGGTGCCTGGCGTTGAGATCGCCGCTGTTGAGATAACCGGGCCAGCGGTAGGCGGTGCCGGTGAGGACGACCCCCTGGTAGTCCTCCGGATACCGGTTGAGGATCATCTGTGCCATGAACGACCCCCAGCTGTGCCCGAGCAGCACCAGCGGCACCGGGGGGCGCCCGGGCTGCACGCCCTGGACCGCCGTCTGCTCGAGGGCCGCCTGGCGGATCACGCCGGTGAAGGCGTGCACGGCGGCGACCGCCGCGCGCAGTCCGCCAACGCCGAGCCGGCCGAGCTGGGCGGCGTCGCCACCGTGCTGAAGCATCCCGGTCTGGCCGTGCCCGCGGTGGTCGTCTGCATAAACCGAGTAGCCGGCCGAGTTGAGCGCGCGGGCCACCTCCCGGTAGCGCAGGGCGTGCTCGCCGACCCCGTGCACGAGCTGCACGATGGCACGCGGGTTGTCGACCGGCCAGGCGTAGTAGACGATCGGGACGCCGTATTCGTCGATGAAGGTGGGCACGCGCTCATTCTGCCGTAACTGTTGCCCCTGCGGACATTTGTGCCCGGTGCGCCGGACGCAAATGTCCGGCTGGGCAACAGTTGCGGCGATCTTCAGCGGATCTGGTCGAGCGGGAATCATTAGCATGGCTAATTTGTTAGGCTAAGTAATCATGTCAGAGAGTCCCCTTGCGCCCAGCCCTCTCGCGCCTAGCCCCCCAGCACCAGCCCCCGCGGCGGCACGCGCGCACACCAAGCGTCGCTCCGTCGCCGAGTTGAGCCACGACTTCAGGCTCGCCAACGGTCGGCTTGCCCGCCGGGTGCGCCAGGAGCTGGCCGACAACGAACTCACCGGCGGCCAATTCTCGGCCCTGGGCGCGGTCTTCAGGCTCGGGCCGATGACCCTGAGCGCGCTCAGCGAGGAGGAACGGGTCACGCCGCCCTCGATGAACCGCACCGTCAACGCCCTCGTCGAGGCTGGCCTCGTCAACCGGGCCGGCTCCG
This sequence comes from Cryobacterium adonitolivorans, assembly GCF_004402695.1. Lineage (GTDB taxonomy): Bacteria > Actinomycetota > Actinomycetes > Actinomycetales > Microbacteriaceae > Cryobacterium > Cryobacterium adonitolivorans. The sequence continues at coordinate 46,119 of NZ_SOFL01000009.1, forward strand.
CGGAGGACGGCCGCAAGGTGGTGCTCACGGTCACCGACACCGGGATGAGCCTCGTGCGCGAAACCCGCAGACGCCGCGACGACTGGATCGCCAAACGCATCCTGCGACTCACCTCAGAACAACGCCAGGTCCTAGCGTCCGCCACCGAAATCATGAAGGAGCTCGCCAACAGTTGAGTGCAATGTTCCGCTCCTTGAGCGTGGTCAATTACCGGATCTGGTTCGCCGGCGCCCTGGTGTCCAATGTGGGCACCTGGATGCAGCGCACGGCCCAGGACTGGATTGTGCTGACCCAGCTCACCGACTACAACGCCACAGCGGTGGGCATCGTGATGGCCCTGCAATTCGGGCCGCAACTGGTGCTGATGCCGTGGTCAGGCCTCATTGCCGACAGGTTCGACCGGCGCAAGCTGCTGATGCTCACCCAGACCCTGATGGGCCTGCTCGCCCTGGGCCTCGGCCTGATCACCGTTACCGGCGTCGTCGAGCTCTGGCACGTCTACCTCTTCGCTCTCGGCCTGGGCATCGTCGCCGCCATCGACGCCCCCGCCCGGCAGACCTTCGTCTCCGAGCTCGTGCCCGACGACAATCTCTCGAACGCCGTGGCGCTGAACTCGGCCTCGTTCAACGGCGCCCGGCTGATCGGCCCCGCCGCGGCCGGCCTTCTCACCGTCGCCGTCGGCGCCGGCTGGGTGTTCATGATCAACGCCGTCACCTTCGCCTTCACGGTCGCCGCCATGACGCGGCTGCGCACCCAGCAGCTCCGCAAGCAGCCCCGCGCACCCCGTGAACGTGGCCAACTCATGGCCGGCTTCCGCTACGTCTGGCATCGGCCCGACATCGTCGCGGTTCTGATCACGGTGTTCCTGGTGGGCACCTTCGGCTTCAACTTCGCCATCTTCACCTCGACCATGGCCACCGTGGAGTTCGGCATGGGTGCCAGCGAGTTCGGGATGCTCAGCTCGATCATGGCCGTGGGCAGCGTGGCCGGCGCCCTGCTTTCTGCCCGGCGCAGCCGGCCCCGGATGCGCCTGGTGGTGGGAGGCGCCTTCTTCTTCGGCCTCACCTGCACCATCGCCGCCGTGATGCCCACCTACCTCACCTTCGCGATCTCGCTCGCGTTCGTCGGGCTCACCTCGCTGACCCTGATGACCACCGCGAACGCCTATGTGCAGACCACCACCGAGCCCGCCATGCGCGGCCGGGTGATGGCGTTGTACATGGCCATCTTCGCCGGTGGCACCCCGCTCGGCGCCCCGCTGGTCGGCTGGGTCGCCGACCAGTACGGCCCGCGCTGGGCCATCGGAGTCGCCGCGGTGTCCGGGTTGATCGCGGCCGCCGCGGTGTTGTTCTGGATGATCAGGTACCAGAGACTGCGGGTCCGCATCCGTCCGCGCACGTCCCCCCGTACCGCGCGGGTGCATGTGCGGCACCGCGGCGACGGCCATCCGCTCACCTCGGCCATTCGCGTCGTCACCGCCAGGGCGGCATCCGCCGCGCGCGAGCGCGACCGCGAGACCGCAACACGCGAGATCGCGGTCACCGAGGCGACCGGACCGCGCTAGGCGGGTGCTCGGTCAACCCCCGGTCGAGGCCCGGACGATGAGTTCGGGCTGGAACACGATCTGCTCATGCTCGCCCTCCGCCCCATTGGCGGCCTCGCGCAACAACAGGTCGACCGCGGTGTGGCCGATCAGCTCACTCGGCTGACGGATGGACGAAAACGGCACGACTGCCGCCGACGCGAACGCGATGTCGTCGTAACCGATCAGGGCGATGACACCGGGAATCTGGACGTCACCGTTCATGTTCAACGCCTGGAGTACGCCCAGCGCGAGCAGGTCGTAGATCGCGTCCGGCCGCCCGGCCGTCACTCTGGCCATCACCGACACGCCCGCCCTACGACCCTCCAGGACCGACAGCGCGGTGGTCTCGATCACCTCGAGGCACGCCTCCGCCGTCGTCCGGGTGCCGATGCTCACCGACGACTGCGCCTACATCTCCAGCGGCACCTGGTCCCTCGTCGGCGTCGAATTGCCCGCGCCGGTGCTCTCCGAGGCCAGCCGGGCCGCGAACTTCACCAACGAAGGCGGCGTCGACGGCCGGGTGCGCTACCTGCGCAACGTCATGGGGCTGTGGCTGCTCAGCGAGACGATCCGCTACCGCCGGGGGACATGCCGGCGCGCATCAGGGCCTACTGCCTGGAGCACGACATCCGACCGCCCGGCAGCCGCGCCGAACTGGTGCGCAGCATCGTGGAGAACCTCGCGGCCGCCTATGCCCGTACCTTGGCCGCGATCACCGAGCTGACCGGCCGCACCGTGCGCACGGTGCACCTGGTGGGCGGAGGCTGCCAGAACGAGCTGCTCTGCCAGCTCACCGCCGACTACACCGGTGTAACGGTCCAGGCCGGGCCGGTGGAGGCGACCGCCATCGGGAACGTTCTCGTGCAGGCCCGCGCGCAGGGATTCGCGTACTGCAGCCTGGAGGGGCTGCGGGCCCTGGTGCATCAGGCCCATCCGCCGCGCAACTACATACCGACACCATCCTCCCGGGCCGCGCGCGCTAACATTTCACCCTAGGCAGAGCGACGGGAAACGGCGGCACGGGTGGACCTTCACGACATCGTCTCGATGCTCAGCGAGATCTTCACCATCGTCGGCCTCCTGGTGGGCGTTCCGCTCTACATCGTCGGCCTGTCGGTGCGCGGCTTCGGCGGCCGGTGGGTACAGGCGGATGGCGTCGTGGCGGGCACCAAGTCCGGCTCGGTGATCCGCTGGTTCGACAGCACCGGTGAAGTGCATGAGGCCCGCGCCGACAGCCACGAGACCGTCCACCTGCAGCCCGGGGACGATGTGACCGTGTGGTTCAAGGCCAGGTCCCCCGAACGGTGCCGCACGCACTCCCCTGACCACGACGGCAAGGCCCTGCGGCTCACCGGCCTGATCCTGACCGGCATCGGTCTCGGCTCCGCGGTCCTGGGGATCGTGCTGCTCTTCATCTGACCGGGAGGGGTTGCGGCCGGCTCCGGACCGACGGATGCTGACCGGCAGAGATGTGAATCCCATACAGAGAGGTATGCCATGGACAAGATCATCATCCTCACCGGAGACGCCGCCGAGACCCTTGAGGTGTTCTACCCCTATCAGCGGCTCCTGGAGGCCGGCTACGAAGTGCACATCGCCGCCCCTGAAAAGAAGACGCTGCAGTTCGTGGTGCACGACTTCGTGGACGGTTTCGACACCTACACCGAGAAGCTCGGCCACACCCTGGCTGCCGACGTTGCATTCAGGGACGTGAATCCGGCCGACTACCTGGCCCTGGTGGTGCCCGGCGGACGCGCGCCCGAGTACATCCGCAACGACGAAGACGCCCAGCGCATCGTGCGGTACTTCTTCGAGACCAACGCGCCCGTCGCAGCGCTTTGCCACGGGCCGATGCTGCTCGCCGCCGCCGGTGTGCTCAAGGGCGGCCGCATCTCCTCTGCCTACCCGGCGCTGAAGCTGGACGTGGAGCTGGCCGGCGGCATCTTCGAGAACGGCGCGGCCGTCGTGGACGGCAACCTGGTCTCCGGACGGGCCTGGCCGGACCACCCCGAGTGGATGCGCGAGTTCATGAAGCTCCTCGACGACGCCCGGGTGCAGAGCCGACCGGTGGAGGCCGTCACGACCGCGTAGCCTGTATGCAGGCACGCGACTCGCGCGTGCGGCAGAGAGGATGCCCGTGGACACCACACTGCTCCAGCGTTTTGTCGCCGTCGCCGAGGAACTTGACATCGCCCGCGCCGCAAAAAACCTCAACGTGTCGCGCACGACGTTGATGAAATCGGTCGCCGCCCTGGAAGCCGAGCTCGGGGTTGCCCTCTTCGAGCCCGCCGCCGACAATCCCTACCTCACCGAGGCCGGCATCGCCCTGCTCGCCGAGGCCAAGGGCCTGATCAATCACATGCCACCGGCCGGCGGCCCCTCCCAGGGATCGGGCAACAGCAGCGGATCCGGCGGCGGCAAGGCCAAGGCATCCAAGGGCCGCGGCCGCGCGCCCGCCGTCAAGGGCCAGGCCGCGCCCGGCAAGCGCCGCCAATCCCGCTGAGCTGAATATTCGCTGTCGACCCTGAAGCCGGGGTGGTGTTTGGCGTGCCCGCTGGTTAGCGCTATGTGGTCAGACCACAGCACGCAAATCTAGAGCACGCCAGACCCACAAGCCCGCCAATGGAGGAGGACACCGTGACCGTCGACGAACGCCGAGCCTGGGAGATCGTGCTCGCGCACATCGAGAACGACCTGCTGTTGGGCCGACTGAGGCCCGGTGACCGGCTCCCCGGCGAGCGCACCCTGGCCACCGACCTCGGCGTGGGGCGCTCGAGCGTGCGCGAGGCCATCCGGGTGCTCGAGGTGCTCGGGCTGGTGCGCACCAACGTCGGCTCCGGGCCCAACGCCGGCGCCATCATCGTGGCCCTGCCCGGCGGCGGGATGAGCGCCCTGATGCGCCTGCAGGTCGCGGCACAGGGATTCCCGGTGGCCGACATCGTCAAGACCCGGCTCGTGCTGGAGACCGCCGTCGCTGCCGAACTCGCCGAGGCCGTGCTCTCCGCCGCGCTGCTGCGTCCCGACCGGCAACACCCGGACCGACAGGACCCCGACCTCGGCCGGTGCGCGCAGTTGCTCGACGCTATGGACGCCCCCGGCCTGACCGAAGACGAGTTCCTCGCCCTGGACGCCGCCTTCCACCTGTCGTTGGCCGAGGCGTGCGGCAACCAAGTGGTGATCGCAACCATGGCGGGCCTGCGCACTGCCATCGAGGGGTACGTGCGCGCCGGGGTCGCCCGGCTGGCCTCCTGGCCGGACACCTCGGCCCGGCTGCGCGCCGAGCACCGCGGCATCCTGGCGGCCATCGAGGGTGCCGACCCGGCCGGCGCACACGGCCTCGTGCACGCGCACATCTCCGGCTACTACGCCGAGACCCGACTCACCCCCGCCCCGCACTGACCGATCCACCCCTCACCCCAGACCAGCTCCGACCCGCCGCCCGACCCCGACGAGAACAGGACCTACCATGGTTGACCGACGCCTGCCTAAGATCAAAGACCTCGCCCCGCTGATGCAGTTCAAGGCGCCTGAGCTGAACGCCAGGAAGCGCCGCCTGGATGCCGCCCTCACCATTCACGACCTGCGTGCCATCGCCAAGAAGCGCACCCCCAAGGCCGCCTTCGACTACACCGAGGGCGCCGCGGAGGCCGAGATCTCGCTGACCCGGGCCCGGCAGGCTTTCGAGGACATCGAGTTCCAGCCGGCGATCCTGCGCGACGTGTCCACGGTCTCTACCGGCTGGGAGGTGCTCGGCGGGCCGGTCGCCCAGCCGTTCGGCATCGCCCCGACCGGCTTCACCCGGATGATGCAGACCGAGGGCGAGATCGCCGGCGCGCACGCGGCCGCGAAGGCGGGCATCCCGTTCTCGCTGTCGACGATGGGCACCACGGCCATCGAAGACGTCAAGAAGGCCAACCCGAACGGCCGCAACTGGTTCCAGCTCTACATGTGGAAGGACCGCGACCGGTCGATGGCCCTGGTCGAGCGGGCCGCCGCGGCGGGTTTCGACACCCTGCTTGTGACCGTAGACGTGCCCGTGGCCGGCGCCCGCCTGCGCGACAAGCGCAACGGTTTCTCCATCCCACCCCAGCTCACCGTGGGCACAGTGCTGAATGCGCTGCCGCGTCCGGAATGGTGGATCAACTTCCTCACCACCGAACCTCTCGCCTTCGCCAGCCTGGACCGCTGGAGCGGCACCGTCGGCGAACTGCTCGACACCATGTTCGACCCCACCGTGACCTTCGAGGACCTGGCCTGGATCAAGGTGCAGTGGCCGGGAAAGCTCGTGGTGAAGGGCGTGCAGAACCTCGCCGACGCGAAGAAGCTCGCCGACCTTGGCGTGGACGGCATCATCCTGTCCAACCACGGCGGCCGGCAGCTCGATCGGGCGCCGATCCCGTTCCACCTGCTGCCGAGCGTGGCCCGCGAGGTGGGCAACGACCTCGAGGTGCACCTGGACACCGGCATCATGAGCGGCGCCGACATCGTGGCCTCCGTGGCGCTCGGCGCCCGGTTCACCCTGATCGGCCGCGCCTACCTGTACGGCCTGATGGCCGGCGGTGAGGCCGGCGTTGACCGGGCCATCCAGATTCTCTCGGACCAGGTGGCCCGCACCATGCGGCTGCTTGGCGTGAACTCGCTCGAGGAGCTCGAGCCCGGCCACGTGACCCAGCTCACCAGGCTGGGCCGCATCGACCCGCTCGCCGCACAGGCCGTGGAGGCGCTGCCCGGCCACCTCTAGCCGCGCAAGCCTGCGGGAGTGCCCCCAGCCGGACGAGTTGCCCCGGCGCACGGGGGCAACTCGTCCACAGCAGGGCAACTCGCGGGCAGGGCAGCGGGATGCTAGACGGCGCCGAACTCGTCGAGCACCGCGGCGAGCTGGTCGACCGCCCAGTCGAGGTCCTCGGCCGACACCACCAGCGGCGGGGCGAGCCGGATGGTGGAGCCGTGCGTGTCCTTGGCCAGCACGCCGCGCTCCATCAGGGCCTCGCAGACCGCACGGCCGGAGGCCAGCGCCGGGTCGATGTCGACGCCGGCCCAGAGGCCCGCACCGCGCACCTCGAGCACACCGTGGCCGACCAGGCCGAGCAGCCGCTCGTGCAGGTGGGCGCCGAGGTCCCGGGCCCGCTGCTGGTACTCGCCGGTGGCCAGCAGGTTCACCACGGCCAGGCCCACGGCGGCGGCGAGCGGGTTGCCGCCGAAGGTGGAACCGTGCTCGCCAGGGCGCAGCACGCCGAGGATGTCGGTGTTGCCGACGACCGCGGAGACGGGCACGATGCCGCCGCCGAGGGCCTTGCCGAGCAGGTACAGGTCGGGCACCACGCCGGCCTGTTCCACCGCAAAGGTGGCACCGGTGCGGCCTAGGCCGGACTGGATCTCATCGGCGATGAAGAGCACGTTGTGCCGGGAGGTGATCTCCCGCACGGCGGGCAGGTAATCCGCCGGTGGCACGACGATGCCGGCCTCGCCCTGAATGGGTTCGAGCAGTACCGCCACGGTGTTCTCGTCGATGGCCGCCTCCAACGCAGCGGCATCCCCGTAGGGCACCGTACGGAAGCCCGGCGTGAACGGACCGAAGTCGGCGCGGGCCGACTCGTCGTCGGAGAAGCTGATGATCGTGGTGGTGCGGCCGTGGAAGTTGCCCCCGGCGACGATGATGTTCGCCATCCCCGCCGCAACCCCCTTCACCCGGTAGCCCCAGGCGCGGGCGACCTTGACGCCGGATTCCACGGCCTCGGCGCCGGTGTTCATCGGCAGCACCATGTCCTTGCCGGCCAGCTTGGCCAGCGCGGTCACGAACGGGCCGAGCTGATCGTTGTGGAAGGCACGGCTGGTGAGGGTGATCCGGCCCAGCTGGGCGCGCGCGGCATCCAGCAACACCGGGTTGGAGTGGCCGAAGTTGACCGCGGAGTACGCGGCCAGGCAGTCGAGGTAGCGCTTGCCGTTGATGTCGGTGACCCAGGCACCGTCACCGGAGGCGACGACAACGGCCAGCGGGTGGTAGTTGTGCGCGGCGTGCTTGTTCTCGAGCGCGATCGCCGCACTCTGGTCGGTCAGGCCCACCTGCGCGGTGAGGCCGGACTGGTCGGTCAGGGCGCTCATCGGCGCAGCTCCAGAGTGCAGCATTTCACTCCTCCTCCGCCAAGCAACAGCTCGGACAGGTCCACGCCGATCGGGTTGAAGCCGCGTGCACGCAACTGGCGTTCGAAGTCCTTCGCCTTGGCGGCGATCACGACGTTGAAGCCGTCGGAATAGGAATTGAGGCCGAGGATCGCCGCGTCCTCCTCGGTGACGATGATGGCATCAGGGTAGCGTTCGCGCAGGACGGCCAGGCTCGGTTCGTCGAACGCGCTGGGCAGGTAGGCGATTTCGCCGTTCCCCGACGTCGGGGACGCATCCAGCACGGCGATGGCGGTGTCGAGGTGGTAGAAGCTGGGGTTCACCAGCGTGAGGGTGATCACCGGGCGACCGTAGATGGCCGAGGCCTCCTCGTGGCTGTTCGACGCGCTGCGGAAGCCGGTGCCGGCCAGGATCACGTCGCCAACCAGCAGGAAGTCACCCTCACCCTCGTTGATCTCGACGGGCTCGCGCACATCAAAGTCGTTGGCGCCGAACCAGTCCATGTAGGCGGGGCCCTCTGGCTCGCGCTGCGGGTAGGTGAATTTGGCACCGTAGGCGATGCCGTCGATGACGAAACCGCCGTTGGCGGCGTAGACCATGTCGGGCAGGCCGTCGATGGGGTCGATCAGGTGCACGTCGAATCCGAGACCGATGTAGGTGTCGTACAGCGTTTGCCACTGGGCGACGGCCAGGCTCGTGTCGGTCGGCAGGGCCGGGTCCATCCACGGGTTGATCCGGTAGACGACGGTGAAGAATTCGGGTTTGCACATCAGGATCGTGCGCTTGACCGGCGTGCGAGTCACCGCGGCAGGCGCGACCGACTCGTTCGGGGTAGCGGATGCGACATCTAGTGACACTGGAGCTCCTCTGTTGGCGGTCCGCCGGCCGAAGCGTTGGCGGAACGCGGGTGGATGGCGGACCAGGTCGCTCTCGTGAGCCCTGCACGATCGATGAGGCCGATCACACAGGGACGCCGGTTCTAGTCTCACACAGCATGAATCAACGTTTTGTGCGAATCTGCGCATGTAATACGCGTTTCAAGCGACGAGCACGCAACTTCGCCGCGTACACTGGTCGGATGGACAACCTCGATCGCGGCATCCTCGACCTCCTCCGCCAGAACGCCCGGGCGGGATACGGAGATATCGGTTCCATCGTGGGCCTGTCGGCGTCCGCGGTGAAGCGCCGCGTGGACCGGCTGGTCGCCGACAAGGTCATCCGCGGCTTCACCATCCAGGTCGACCCGTCGATCGACGGCATGAGCACAGAGGCCTACGTCGAGCTGTTCTGCCGGGGCACCGTCGCCCCCGACGAGTTGTTGCGCATCCTCTCCGGCGTGCCGGAGGTTGTGGACGCCGGCACTGTGACCGGCAGCGCCGACGCCATCGTGCACATTCGGGCCCGCGACATCCCCGGCCTCGAGGCGGCACTGGAGAAGGTACGGCTGGCCCCGAACGTCGACCACACCCGCAGCGCGATCGTGCTCACCCGTCTGATCCACCGCAGCGCGGAGTAGCGGAAGGCACCCGATGCTCCGACCCTTGGACGTGCAGGTCGACCCGCTCTCGAGTACTCCCCCGTACGACCAGATCCGGATGCAGGTGATCGAGGCCGTGCGAACGGGCGCCCTCACGCCGGGCTACAAGCTGCCGACGGTGCGCAGGCTCGCCGAGGACCTAGGCCTGGCGCCGAACACCGTGGCGCGCAGCTATCGCGCCCTCGAACAGGATGAGGTGATCGAGACGCGCGGGCGGCTCGGCTCATTCGTCGCCGCGACCGGGGATGCGACGCACCGGCAGGCGCAGCTGGCCGCGGTGGCCTACGCCGACCGGGCGAAGTCGCTCGGGGTGAGCCCGGACGAGGCGCTCGCGATAGTGCGCGCGGCGCTCGGCCTGCCGGGCTGAGCCGGAGACGCCGGGACGGATCGGCGCGAGCAGGGTCAGGCGCCGCGCAGCTCCGCGAGCACCGCGTCGAGGCGGCGCTGCCGGGTGGCGTCGGTCTTCGCACCCTCGACGGCGAGCACGTGCCGGAGCTGGTTGCTGTACGAGAGGGCGTCGAACACCGCCCGGGCTGACGGGTCTGCGCTCAGGGCCACGGTGAGGGCCCCCGGCTCGTCGACGGTGCGCGGTTGGTCGTCGAGCTCGATTGTCACGTCAACCTCGTCGCCGCCCGCCACGCCGGCCTTGGCCCGGTGCTCAGCACTGAGCGCGATCATGTACTTGCCCCGATAGGGCGCGACCGAGCTGCGGTAGCTGTGCCCGTTGAGGGTGACGGTGATCGCGTGCCTCTTGCCCGGGCCCAGGCCGGCGACCACCTCGTCGGGCACGGGGATCCCGGTGGCGGTGGCGCCGGATTGCTCGATGACGGTGCGAAAGTCCATGAGGCGAGTATGCCGTCGGCGCCGGTGGGCGGCAAGCGGGCGCCGCACGCAGACAGGTGCGCCCGGACAGCGGCACCCGCACAAGGCCACCCTGAGTTGCTTCTCAATGCCACTTCAGAGCGTCCGAAAGGCCCTTCTGCGGCAAGTCGCGAAAATGTCGCTCGCGAGTTGCTTCGCAATGCCCATTCCGGGCGTCCGAAAAGGCCTTCTTCGGCAAGTCGCGGACGGCCCAGCGGGCGTTAGGCGTTGCGGTAATGCTCCGCGAGGCGGGACAGGCCCTCGTCCAGGGAGACCGCGGGGGTCCAGTGCAGGTCGGCGCGGGTGCGGCGCTGGTCGAACCAGTGCGCGGTGGAGAGCTGTTCGGCGAGGAACCGGGTCATCGGCGGTTCGTCGTCGCCGGGGAACGCCCGCCAAGCCGCCTCGATGACGAAGCCGGCCGCGCGGGCCACACCCGACGGCACGCTCCAGGCCGGCGACGCAACGCCCGCTGCGGCGCAGATGCCCGCCAGCAGTTCGGCCACCGGCCGGGGCTCACCGTTGGTGATGACGTAGGCATTGCCGTGGACGGCATCCACCCGTTCGAGAGCGGCCGCGATGGCGTCGGCGGCGTTGGCGATATACGTGCTGTCGATGAGGGCGGCGCCGTGCCCGAGCAACGGCAGCCGGCCGGCCCTGGCGCGTTCCACGATGCGCGCGATCAGCTGGGTGTCGCCGGGGCCCCAGACCAGGTGCGGCCGCACGGCGACGACTCGCATTTCGACTGAGTCCGCGGCGAGCGCCAGCAGCTCGGCGGCGGCCTTGGTGCGGGCGTAGTCGCCGCGGGCGTTGGCCGGGTCGGCCGGCAGCGCGTCGCTGCCGGTGATGGACGCCCCGGAGTGTGCGACCGACGGCGACGACACGAAGACCAGGCGCTGTACATTCGCCGCGCGGGCAGCATCGATCAGGGTGCGGGTTCCGCCGACGTTCACGGTTTCGAAGTCGGCGGGCGGCCCGGCGAGGGAGACCTTGGCGGCCAGGTGCACGATGGCGTCGACCCCGGCGACGGCCGCGGCCACGTCGGCCGGCTCGGTGATCGAGCCCAGGGCATCCGTGGCGCCGGCGACACCGCTGGGCCGGCGCTGGAAGCAGCGGACCTCGTGGCCGGCGGCGACGATCGCCTCCGCGACGGCGCGGCCGAGGAACCCGCTGGCGCCGGTGACGAGCACCCTCATGGCTGGGTGAGCCTGGCGCCGGTGAGGATGCCGTGCGCCCAGCCGGCCAGGCGGGTGCGGTCGATCTTCGAGTTGTGGCGGATATCGGTGGGCAGGTGCGGAACGACGAGCACGGCCGCGACCGGCTGGCCGGCGACCAAGCGCACGTCTTCGGCGAGCGCAGGCTCGGCCAGGCCGACGCGGGCGGCGGGCGGAACCGTCTCGACGACAATGACGACCTGTTGGCTGCCGGCGGGCCCGACGCCAACGGCGGCGGCGCGGTCGACCCCGGTCAGGGCCGAGACAGCCAGCTCCGGGCCGACGGGCGTGACGACGCCGTGCGCCGTGGTGATCACGTGTGGCAGGCGACCCTCTACCCAGAGCCGTCCGGCGGCATCGAGGTGACCGACGTCGCCGGTGCGGTGCCAACGCTCACCCGGGGTGACCGCACGGGTGGCGGCCTGGTCGGTGAGCCAGAGCCTGTCGTAGTGGTCCTTCACGTGCGGAGCCGAGACCACGATCTCGCCGGTGACCTGCGGAGCCTCGGAGAGCGCGCCGACGGCGGCGCCGGTCTCGTCGAGGGCGCTGATGCGCACGCGTGTGGTCGCTGTCGGGCGGCCGACGCATACGCCGCCGGGGCCGCTCGCCACGTCGTCGCGGGCGGCCTCGCGGATGCCGTCGAGGGTGATGTCGGTCATCAGCAGGCCCTCGGTCATGCCGTACGGCGTGTGGGCGCTGGCGCCCGGCATCAGGGCGGCGGCAGAGGCGAGCAGCGGCTCGGAAACCGGGGCGCCGGCCGAGAGGAAACTCGTGACCCGGGCCAGGGCGGCACGATCGGCCGGGGTCAGCTCACCCTGGGTGGCCACGACGTTGGCGAGCGCTGCCGGGGACAGGAACACGACGGTGGCGTCGATCGCGGCCACGGCGGCGGCGACCGCGGTGGCGGTGAGCGTCTTGGGGGCGGTGACGTCCATGTCCGGGGTCACCGAGCGGGCACCCAGGGCGGGGCCGAGCAGCGCGAACGGTGCGAAGCCGGCGACCAGGCCGGTGCCGCGGCCGACGCCGTATTGGGCGTGCAGTGCACGGCTGACCGCGGACAGCTGGCCGTGGGTGTAGACCACGCCCTTGGCGGGTCCGGTCGAGCCCGAGGTGAACAGCACCGCGGCGACGTCGCCCGGTTGGGGCGGCTCGGGCAGCTCTTCGTCCCGGCCCAGCGAGATCAGGTCGGCGAGCGCGTAGGAGACGCCGAGGGCGCGGCGGCTGGCGGTGGGAAGCCGGTTGACGGAGATCTTTTGGCCGGGCCAGCCGAGCGCCCGGGCGGCCATCAGGCCGGGCAGCGCGCCGATGACGTGGTCGGGGCGGGCGCCGCGAACCGCGCGGGTGAGGCCGGCGAGGCCGAGACCGGCGTCGGCCACCACCACGATCGCGCCGAGGCGGATGCAGGCGTAGAGCACCGCGGTGAGGTCGGCGCAGGGGGGCACGAGCAGGGAGACGCGGTCGCCGCGGCGCACGCCGATCTGGTGCAGACCGGCCGCGATCTCGCGGACCCGGCGGGAGAGCAGTCGCCAGCTGACGACGCGGGGGCCCGCACCCGTGCCGGGAGCCATGTCGATCAGGGCGGTCTCGTCACTGTCCAGCAGCTCGTCGAGGTAGTGCCAGAGGGGCCGGGCGGCTTCGACGGGCTCAGCACCGGTCTCGACAGGCTCGACCAGCGGAGTCGGCTCGACCAGCGGAGTCGGCTCGACCAGCGGGGTCGGCTCGACCGGCGGAGTGGCCTGGACGAGCCAGCCGAGCGCGGCGCCGGCATAGTCCACGTCTTCGGCGATGAGGTGTCCGGCGCCCTCGAAGCGGTGCACGGCGGCGTGCGGCAGCCGGTCGCTGAGGTCGTCGAGGTACCGGTCGCTGAAGATCGGGTCGCGCGGGCCCCAGAGCAGCAGGGCGGGGACGGTGAGCGAACGCAGCGACTCTGCGATGCGGTCGAGCTCCGCGTGGCTGTCGTGGCGGGCATCCACCGGGATATCGGCGACGAACCCGCCGATGCCGCCACGGCGGGCGGCGGTGCGGTACGGCGCCCGGTATGCGTTCCTGACCGTGGCCGGCAGGGCTGGGTGCCCCAGTGCCAGGGTGGTGTCCAGGAACGCCGTCGTGGTCACCGTGCCGACGCCGAGCACACCGCGGGCGAGGGCGAGGCGGAGTGGGGCCGGGATCGGTTCGATGTCGCTCTGGTGGATGGCGGTGTTCAGCAACATGACCCCGGCAAGGTGCTCGGGGTGGTCGACAGCCCAGCCCAGGGAGACCACGCCGCCCCAGTCATGGCCGAAGGTGACCACCGGGCCGGTGAGGCCGAGCGCACGGGTCAGGTCGTCGAGGTCGCGCACCCGGCGCGCGAGCGGACGGGCGACACCGGTGCGCTCCGAGAAGCCCATGTCGAGCTGGTCGACCGCGATTACGCGCCAGGCCGGCCGGCCGTCAGCTGCGGCCGCGGTGGACTGGGCCACGAGGTCACGCCAGAGGTAGGACCAGGTGGGGTTGCCGTGCACGCACAGGATCGTGCCCACCGGCTCGGCCCCGAGCGCGGCGAGCTGTTCGCCGTTGTCGAGCAGGTGCCAGGCGTGGGTGGCCCCGGCCGGCGTGCCGTCATCCAGGCCGCTCTCGACCACATCGACGATCCGGGACCAGTCCGGATCCAGCCCGGGAAGCCCGCTCGGCGGAACGCTCGCCGGAGCGAGGGCCGTCCCGGTGCGCGGCAGCCGGTACCTCACCACTGGATCTCCATCATGGCCGTGTTGAGGCCGGAGCCGACGCCCATCAGCAGTACCCGGTTGCCGGGCTGGAGCCGGCCGGCCTCTTCGGAGAGCGTGATCGGAATGGAGGCGGGCCCCACGTTGCCGTAGGTGGGGTAGGTCAGCGGCACCCGGCTGCGGTCCAGGCCCGTGGCCTTCACGATGGCATTGGTGTGCACGTCCGACACCTGGTGCAGGATGTAGCGGTCCATGTTCGACCAGCTCCAGTCCCGCTTGGCTTCGGTCCAGGCCGACACGACGAGTTCCATGCCGCCCTTGAGCAGGGCTTTGGCGTCGGTGAACATGCCGTCGACGCTGCCGACGCACAGGTCGTTGAATTGGGTGGCCGCCCGGGTCACACCGCCGAGGATGCGATGTCCCTCCGGATGAGCGTCGGCCCGGCCGAGCACGGCCGCCGCGGCGCCGGAGCCCAACGTGAGGCTGGCGAATTCGCTCATGAAATCCTTACGACCGATGTCCGGCCGGCCGAGGCGTTCGATGGTGTTGGTCTGGATCTCGTCGGCGTCCTCGCCGTCGATGATCACCGCGTACTTGATCTGGCCGGAGTCGATGAGCTGGGCGGCCAGTGTCATGCCGTTTACGAAGCCCAGGCAGGCGTTGGCGATGTCGAAGTTCGTCGCCGACGACGGCAGGCCCAGTCCATGGTGGATGCGCACCGCGACCGAGGGCTCCAGGTGCTTGCGGGTGACCGAGGTGTTGATCATCAGCCCCACCTCGCTGGGATCGACCCCGGCCTCGGCGAGGGCACGTTTGCCCGCGGACACGGCGGCGTCGTCGAAGGCCTGCCCCACGTCCCAGTTGCGTCGTTCGTGCACTCCGGCGACGCGCTGAAGCAGCCCCTTGGGCAGGCGCAGTCGCTTGAGCGCCGGCTGCAGGCGACGGTCGATCTCTTCAGATGTGGTGATGCGCGGGGCGATGGTCGTGGCGACCGACAACAACGCGACATTGCGGTGCATCGTTGTTGCGTTTCCGTCCAACGGGGTCCCCTGTCGAGTTATGTGTGGCGACAAATGATGTCCTATCGATTTTCTCCCAGAAGTCTGGGCGTCAACCGTGCGTCTGCTGATGCCCGCCGCGGCTCCGAATTCGGTGGATGCGGCGACGGTTACCTTCCATTATCAGCCTTTCTGACGGTGGTGCCGCAACCGGCCGATCGCCCGGGTTCGGGGAGGGTCAGGATAGGCGTGGCGTACCGGGTCTGGTCAGGACGGCGGCCACCAGGAAACAGACAGCACCCGTGATGGTGCCGACAGTAGCCCAGCTGGCTAAAAACTGTTGGCCGAACTCCGCTATCGGGTACGCGCTGACCGCAGCGACTCCGAAGGCCACAGACCCCAGGAGGTTCAGGCAGGCGCCCGGCCAGGTCCGGGCCTTCGGGTCCCACAGGGCGTCCCGCCCGGTGGTCGCGACGACGGCGAGGAGGCTGGAGAGCAGAAAACACACCGACCCGTAGGCATCCGGACGCCAGGCGGTGCGCTCGGTGTCGACGAGACTGGCCGTGAGGGCCGTCGCGGTGCTCAGGTTGAAGAACAGGGTGCCGGCGAACTGGATGGCCGCGGCCCACCAGTCGAACCTGTCTGGCCGGTTCGTGGTGCTGCGCGGCGGCCGCCGGCCGCTGAGATTGAGTTGGATGAAGGCGGCAAGGGTGAAGAACAGCGAGCCGATGAAGAAGGTGAGGTTGTCGGTCACCGCACCGACGGCGCCCAGGAAACCGGAAACGGCACCCAGGATGAAGAGGGTCGACCCGACTATGAATCCCCAGGCCTCGCGGCGCAGCCGAAGGAACTTCGGTGCGGTCACTGGATCACCTCGCCTTCGGCCGCAGCCATTATGGCGCTAGATGACCTCGTCCGTGAGGGTGCTCGGGTTGCCGAACCTGTGCGCGGTGATCGAGATCGCCTGTTCCCGCAGGAACGGCAGCAACTCGACCCGGCCGGCCTGGGTGACCGGATGCGCGTAGACGGCGATGTCCGGGCTGCCGCCGAGGGCGTGGGCGAAGGCCGTGGCGGCTGCAGCGGCCCCTGTTTGCGGGTCGCCGCCGATAAGCCGAACCCGGCTCGAGGCTATGCCGCCGGCTGCCGCCCTGGCCAGCCATTCCTCGTCGCTCTCGATGATCACGGGGATGTCGCGGGGAGCGAGGACCGTTCGCACCTTCGGGGGCACCGGCAGGGCGCTGGACACGACGAACCTGGACTTGGACAGCAGGCCGGCCGCGATCACACGCAGCAGCAGGGCCAGGCTGCCGTCTTCGCCCAGTCGCACGGTGACGGGTAGCGGACGGTAGCGGAACAGGTTTCGTTCGAGGCCGAGCGCGGACACGTCCGCGACCACGTTGAATTCATCGCGCCAGGCGAGGGCGTCGCTGAGTGCCGAGCGGCGCAGCACATCGAACTCCTCGTAGGGCAGCGACGGCTGGGAGGCCTCGATGAGGTCGGTGATGCGCTGTTCGAGGCCACGCAGGTGCAGGGTGGAGCTGTTGGTCCCCGGATCGGTGACCCAGCCGCCCAGCCCGAAGAGGTAGTTGGGGCCGCCGGCCTTGGAGCCGGGTCCGACCGCCGAGCGCTTCCAGCCGCCGAACGGCTGTCGTCGCACGATCGCCCCGGTGATGCCGCGGTTCACGTAGAGGTTGCCGGCCTGGACCGTGTCGACCCATTGCGCGATCTCGTCGGCGTCGAGCGAGTGCAGCCCGGCCGTGAGCCCGTAGTCGACGGCGTTCTGGTAGCGGATGGCTTCCTCGAGGCTGCGGGCGTGCATGACTCCGAGCACCGGGCCGAAGAACTCGGTGAGGTGGAAGTACGAGCCGGGGGCGACGCCGCTGCGGATGCCGGGCGACCACAGTTGCCCGACCCCGGTTTCGAGGTCGTCGTCGAGCAGCTTGGGCTCGACCAGCCAGCTTTCGCCGGCGCCGAGCTCGGTGAGCGCGTGCAGCAGCTTGCCGTCGGCGGGCTCGATGATCGGGCCCATCTGGCTGTCCGGGTCGGCGGGGCGTCCCACGCGGAGCGACGTGGCGGCATCCACCAGCTGGCCCAGGAACCGAGTGGACCGGGCGACGGACCCGACCAGGATCACCAGGCTGGCGGCGGAGCATTTCTGGCCGGCGTGGCCGAAGGCGCTCTTGATCACGTCGGCGGCGGCCAGGTCGAGGTCGGCGGACGGGGTGACGATGATCGCGTTCTTGCCGCTGGTCTCCGCCAGGAGCGGGAGGTCCTCCCGCAGCCCGCGGAACAGTGTGGCGGTCTCGTAGGCGCCGGTCAGGATGACCCTGTCAACGTTGGGATGGGAGAGCAGCCGGCTGCCGAGGGCCCGGTCGGGCAGGTCGACGAGCGCGAGGAGTTCCCGGGGCACGCCGGCCTCCCAGAGCGCTTCGACCATCACGGCACCTGTGCGCTGGGCGAGGGCGGCGGGCTTGATGATCACGCCAGACCCCGCGGCGAGGGCGGCGAGCACGCCGCCGGCCGGGATGGCCACCGGGAAGTTCCACGGCGGCGTGATCACGGTGAGTCGAGACGGTACGAAGACGGCGCCCTGCACGGAGTCGAGCTCGCGGGCGCGGTCGGCGTAATAGTGCGCGAAGTCGATGGCTTCGCTGACCTCTGGGTCGCCCTCGGCGATGGTCTTGCCGGTTTCGGAGGCCATCACTTCGATCAGGCGATCGCGGTTCGCAGCCAGGGCAAGACCGGCGCGGTGCAATACCTGGGCCCGTTCGATGCCGGGCTTCTGCGCCCAGGCGGCACCGGCCGCGGTGACGGTGGCGATTACCTCGTCAAGTCTGTCCGGGTCATCGATGCGGGCCTGCCTGATGCTCTCCCTGCCCAGCATGGAGGTCTCGACCCTGGCCAGGATGCTGCGGCCCCAGGCGCGGTTCGCCGGGAGAGACGGGTCGGTGTCGGGTTCGTTGTGGAAACCGCCCAGGCTCGACCGGCTCCGGGAGACCGAGCCCCGGGTGAGCCCGAGCACCATCGCGGTGAGATTGGGATCGTCGGCGTCGGCCGGCGGTGTCGTCAGCGGGGGCGAGTCGATGTCGGGCAGGGTCTCAAGGGGCACGACGACCGAGCGGTCCTGATCGCGGTTCGGCGGCGGGACGAACACGGTGCCGCCCTGGGCGCCCGGCGCGGCCTCGAGGGCGGCCAGGGAATCGAGGAAGCGCTGCTTTTCCCGTTCGAAGAGGGCGGGGGTGTCGGCCAATTCGAACACGGCCGACATGAAGTTCTCCTCGCTCGCGTTCTCCTCGAGGCGGCGGATGAGGTAGCTGATCGCCACGTCGAATTCGGCCGGGTTCACGACCGGCGTGTAGAGCAGCAGCCGGCCGACGTCCTTCTTCACGGCCTCGGCCTGGCTCGTGGCCATGCCCAGCAGCATCTCGAACTCGATGCGGTCGTCCACACCGCGCTGTTGCGCGAGCAGATGGGCGTAGGCCACGTCGAAGAGGTTGTGCCCGGCCACACCGATACGCACAGCGTCGGTGTTCTGCGGGGTGAGCGCCCAGTTGAGCACTCGCTTGTAGTTGGTGTCGGTGTCCTGCTTGCTGGAGTAGGTGGCGAGCGGCCAGTCGTGCACCGTCGCATCCACGTGCTCCATCGCGAGGTTGGCACCCTTGACCAGCCGCACCTTGATGGGTGCGCCACCGCCGGCGCGACGGGCGTGCGCCCACTGGGTGAGGCCCTGCAGCGCGCCGAGCGCGTCGGGCAGGTAGGCCTGCAGCACGATGCCGGCCTCAAGACCCTGCAGCCGGGGCTGGTCGAGGATGCGTTCGAAGACCGCGATGGTGAGGTCGAGGTCCCGGTACTCCTCCATGTCAAGGTTGATGAACTTCGGTGTCGGTGACGCTGCAGCGAGCTCGTACAGCGGGGTCAGGCGTTCGACGACACGGTCGACGGCTTCCTCGAACGCCCACATCGACAGCTGGCTGGCGATGGAGGAGACCTTGATCGACACGTAGTCGACGTCGTCCCTGGCCAGGAGTTCGCGGGTGCCGGCGAGGCGGCGCAGCGCCTCCTTCTCGCCGAGCACGGCTTCGCCGAGGAGATTGATGTTGAGCCGGTTGCCCGATTCCTTGAGTGCTTCGATGGTGGGACCGAGCTTGTCTGCCGTCGCATCCACCACCAGGTGACCGACCATCTGGCGCAGCACCTTGCGCGCCGCCGGGATCACGACCCAGGGCAGCACCGGGCCCATAACGCCTCCGACGCCGATGGCGCCGCGCAGCACCGGCGGTAGAAAAGCCGGGGCGAGCTTGGCCACCCGCTGCAGGTTGTAACCGGCGACCATCACGTCTTCCGGTCGCATCACGCCATCAACGAAGCCCACGGTGAAGTCGAGTCCGTTCGGGTCTTTCAGCACCCCGGCGAGGCGCTCGGCCGAGACGTCGGCGGGAATCGCCGCGCTGTCGGCCAGCCATTTGGTGACGAGGTTCACGACCTCCGCACCGAGGTCCTGCTGCACGTTCGGGAGGCTATTGGTCATGCTCCTGAGGTTAGTCGCAGCAACCCCTCAAGGTGCTCGTCCACGTCGGCGATGTGTCGGCGTTTCTCAGCTTCCGGCAGGAACGACGCCCGGAAAGAGTTGCGCGCCAACGTCGCCAACTGCTGGTTGTCAAGGCCGAACTCGCGTTGGAGGGCGCTGAGGTTGTCGTCGATGTAACCGCCGAAGTAGGCCGGGTCATCGCTGTTGATGGTGACCAGCAAGCCGGCGGCGAGCATCGCCGGCAGCGCATGCTCGGCAAGTGTCGGCGTCGCCCGCAGGCACACGTTCGAGAGCGGGCACACCGTTAGCGGGACCTGCCGTTCGCGGAGGATCTCGACCAGGCCAGGGTCTTCGATGGCGCGGATGCCGTGGTCGACGCGTTCAACGCCGAGAAGGTCGAGTGCCTCGTGCACGTAGTCCGGGCCGCCCTCTTCGCCGGCGTGGGCCACCCTGTGCAGTCCGAGCGCCTTGGCCCTGGCGAAGACCTCGGTGAACAGCGAGGGCGGAAAACCGACCTCGGCGGAGTCGAGCCCCACGCCGATGAACTGGTCGAGGAACGGGACGGCGGCGTCCAGGGTTTGCAGGGCGGCCGCACCGCCGAGATGGCGGAGGAAGCAGAGGATGAGGTCGGCGGAGATGCCGAGCGTGGCGCGGGCGTCGGCGAGGGCGCGCGTGAGGCCGCCGAAAACAACGTCGAGGGGGATGCCGTTGGCCAGGTGCGTCTGTGGGTCGAAGAAGATCTCCGCCCGGCGCACACCCGCGGCGGATGCCCGGGTGAGGTAGGCCATCCCGAGATCGTAGAAGTCGGCCTCGGTGCGAAGCACCGCCAGGTTGGCGTAGTAGATGTCGAGGAACGACTGCAGGTCGGTGAACCTGTACAGCTCGCGCAGGGCGTCGGGGTCGTAGCTGGGCAGCGCAACGTCGTTGCGTCGGGCCAGGACGACGAGCAGCTCGGTCTCGAGGGTGCCCTCGATGTGCACGTGCAGTTCCGCGACGGGCCAGTTGGCGACGGTCATAGGTGTCTCCCGCGTGTCTAGGGTCAGTCCTTATCGTGCCATGTTCGTGAGCTGTGAGTTAGGCCCCGAAGTCTCGCGCGTTGTGGTGCTTTGCTCACGGTTCGCGGGACCCGGGGTGGGGGTTAACGCACAATGGCCACCCCGGAGGGTGGCCATTGTGTGTGTTTCTAAGTTAAGTCCGGCGGTGTCCTACTCTCCCACAGGGTCCCCCCTGCAGTACCATCGG